>NZ_JAUOPN010000020.1 GCF_030547005.1 Maribacter sp. 1_MG-2023
CATTAATGCTACTATTGTTAGTGCCATTTAGTTTTACGGCAGTTGCATGGGGACACTGGATCCACGATTTTCCAATAAACGTACTTTCTATATTAGGAATCATTGCATTGATTGGTATTATGGTGAACGATGGTCTGGTGCTTATCGGTAAGTTCAATTCGAATTTACGAGAAGGTATGACTTTTGATAATGCCATTTTCGAAGCAGGTAAATCGAGATTTAGAGCAATTTTCTTAACATCGATAACGACTATCGCAGGTTTAGCACCATTAATGTTAGAGACAAGTAGACAAGCACAATTCTTAAAACCAATGGCAATCTCTATTGCTTATGGTATAGGTATTGCTACGGTACTTACCTTATTAATGTTACCATTGTTCTTATCGTTCAGTAATAACTTAAAAGCTCAGAATTTATCTTTCGCTTCAGGTCATAAGATTACGAAAGAAGAAGTAGAAAGAGCGATTAAAGAACGAAAAGAAGCTGCCCATCTAGAAGGTCATTCGCAAGAAGCAATTGAGGGTGATGAACATCAAGAGCAAATAGAAGGTGGTTCACACCCATTTAAGAATATAGATAAGTTATAATGAGATTAAAATTCATCATATTATTAGTATTTCTACCAGTTTGTGTAATGTTTGCGCAAGAGAAAACACTTTCGAAAGAAGAGGCCGTTGTTAAAGTTTTAGAGAGCAATTTCGGAATCGAAATAGCCGAACGGCAAGTCGATATCGCTGAAAATAATGCAAGTCTGCTTAATTCTGGTTATTTACCGACATTGACTGGTACCGCTGGGGCTACTTATAATTCAAGCGACACCACTACTGAACTTCCAGGGCAAGTTGACGAAGATGGTAATCCTAGGGAGAATATAAACGTAAACGATGCAGAAAGCCAACGTTATAGCGCGGCATTGAATCTTAACTATACCTTGTTCGATGGTATGGGGAGGTTCTATAATTACAAAAGGTTAAAAGAGCAGTACAATTTAAGTACGTTGCAAGCACGTGAGACTATAGAGAATACCATGATTCAAATGTTTACGGTATATTTTGAAATCGCTCGATTGACAGAAAATAAAAATGTGCAGAAACAAGCATTAGAAATTTCAACAGATAGAATTCAGCGTTCAGAATATTCTTTTGAGTACGGTCAAAATACCAAATTAGATATTTTGAATGCTCAGGTAGATATGACCAATGATAGTATTAATTTATTGAATACCGAACAACAATTGGCGAATGCAAAGCGCGATTTAAATGTCGTGTTAAACCAAGATTTAAATTCGCAATATGCAGTAGATACTACGATAGTGTTTTTACCTAAGTTTCAGATTGTAGAGTTTATGGATAAGGCGGTGACAAATAACGTTGCTATGCTCCAGACTGAATCTAACTTGACTATTAACGATTATGATATTAAAGTGAGCAAATCTGGGTATTTACCAACTTTGGATTTAACAGGTTCTTATGGTTGGAACAGAAACCAGAATCCACCATCGGCTTTCTTAACAGGTACAGTTTTTCCTGGTACGAACTCTATTGCCAATAGTATTTCATTAGGTGCAAGTCTAACCTGGAATCTTTTTGATGGAGGTAGCACCACGGTTAGTGTCAAGAATGCGAAGATTACTTATAGTAATCAAGACCTATTACGCAAGCAAGTAGAGTTAGAAGTAAATAGAGATATGCAGAATGCCATGGCATTGTATGAGAATCTCTTAAAAATATATCAAATTCAAGAGCAGAATGTATTTACAAACCAAAATAATTTTGAACGTTCAAAAGAGCAATTTCAATTGGGGAGTATTACATCTATAGAGTTTAGACAGGCACAAATAAATCTGTTGAATGCACAGACCAATAAGAATTTAGCGAAATACGATGCGAAATTGGCTGAGCTTCAATTGTTACAGCTTACAGGACAACTATTGAATATAGAACTGTAATAGGTACGGCTAAAAGTTTTTAATCTCGGTTACCGAGAAAATTAATTAGGGAATAACATGTATAGCGATAGAACAAATGGCGAGCTTATAGAGATTCTGGATCAACATTCATTACTCACTTTTGAGGCGCAGTTAAGTTTACAAGACGAGCTTGAGAAACGTGCTGTTGTTGTAGATTTAAGTGGTTTAGAAGCGACTATTGCCAATAAATTAGCTCAAATAAATAATCTAGAGTATTTAAAGGACTTCGGATTTCAGGCAAATAAAACCACAGATGGCTTAACGGTCACCAGAACTACCAAAGCCTTGCTTACCGATGTGCTTGCTATTATTGTTGGTTTATTAGTGTTCTTTTTGGGTATTTACGGTTGTATAAACTTGGTATATACCTTTATAAATGGTGATGAGCTAGATGTATTTACTTTAGCATATAAATTTGCAATGGCAAGTTTAGTTTTTATAGGGATAAGTTTTTTCAGCGGATTACAACGTTTGTTTGATTTCTACGGATTCGAATTAAGTAAGCTCAACGGGTTGGTAACCTTAAAAAAGCGTTTTGACGTAAAGTTAGAAGAAATCAAAGTGAACCCTTCTGATATTCATTTAGATACTAATGAAGATATACTTTCTTTAAAATTGGGTCACGATACTATTTTTACTTCTAATGGCGGTAATTTAGTACAGAGCCTTACCTTAAAAGAGCTTGCAAGAGAATTAAAAGCATAAATTACTGTTATGTTCGAGCATTATTTTCAATGTCCGTATTGCTGGGAAGAAGTGTCTATGCTGTTAGATCCATCAATCTTACAACAGACCTATGTTGAAGATTGTGAAGTATGCTGTAATCCTATTGAAGTTACGCCACAGTTTCAAGAAAATGAACTAATTGGTTTCGATGTTCAGAGTATAGAACAGTAATTATTCTGGTATTGCAATTTTACCACCAAACGTATCATCTTTGTCTACAGATTTTGGTTTGCCGTACACGGTAATCGAACCACCCGCTTTTACTTTAGCAATGACAGCTTCACTAGCATAAACTTCAGCACTACCACCAGATAGTACAATTACAGTACTACTTTTGGTCTTTAGACCTTTATTTAAAAGTCTACCTCCTGTGTTAATCATCACTTCTTGATTAACACTAGTACCAGATAGTTTTATTTCACTACCGCTTGTGCTTTTTGCCGATACATTATTATAGGCAATATTTAAAGTAATGGTACTGGCATCTTGGGCTTCAATAGCTAAATCGGTACCAATGACTAATCCGGTAGAAACAATACGAGAGTTCTTATTTGCATCAATAACTGAAAGTGCTTCGGTATAGAAAAGTTTAATGTTTAAGATGGAGTTCAGTACAGATTCCCCAGAGCACATTTTTAGTCGTAAACGACCGTCGTTTTCGGTAATGCTCAAATCTTTTTTATTCTCGGTAGATATTTCAATTTTATTCTCTTCGCCTTTCACTAGGGTAACACTAATTCTATCATATACTCGAAGCTCTGTATATTTCTCTAGAGAAATAGTTGCGACGCCTTGCCCGAAAGTAGTCAAGGTATAAAAGCAAATACAAGCAAAAAGTAGAATTGATCTCATGTAGCGTTGACTATTTAATAGTACAAAGTTAAGGTACAAATGGGTTTGTATCACAAAAGGGCAGAAGGGGATTTTACTTGTTATATTTTATTCAATTTTGAAAAATGATAGGTTCAAGCAAAACGCATTGTCAGTTCGAGTGTTTTTGAAAGAAGCGTAGCGTATTTTAAAAATGTATCGAGAACAGGTCTGGAGCACGCTACCACATAAACTCCTTTTTAAAAGTTAAATAGCACTTTAAACAGATGTAGGTTTTGCAGTTTTGTTATCTTAAACGATAGTTAGTCCATTGTTGCATATATGAAAAAGAAATATCTCTTTGTTGTGTTATTTGTTGTTGTCGGTATTGTTGGTTTTGCCGGTACAGAATACTTCCCGGTAGCTGAAAATGAGAGAATACCCGAGGCAATAGATTCTGTGGCTACACGTAGAGATCTTCGTAGAAGCTTCTTTGATAAACGAGAGATTTTAGTGGTATATGGTGCAAAAGATTTAGCATTGCAACAGCAGTATAAAAATATTCTTCATGAGCTTTCTTTAAAGGAGGTTTCCAAATCTTGGCGCAGTGTAAAGGTCAGTTACCAAAATGTTGCAGAGGTAAGCAAAGAATCATTGAGCAATAATATTGTTTTTTTGGTAGGTGCCGTAGATGAGAATCCGCTGATAAAAAAATACATGGGTGATACCCCTTTTCAGGTTTCACACTCAGAAATAAAAATAGGTACAAAACAAGTTCCCAATAATAATTCAATATTGGGGGTTTGTTTTTATCCGAGTCCTACAGATCCTAAAATACCTTTTAGTTTTTTAACTGGTACAGATGCACAAGAAGTATTTTCATTATTTGCAGAAAAAGTAGCTGAACGAGGTCAGTCGTTCTACCGCCAGAATTTAGAATATGAGGTGTATGTGAATAAAGAGCGATTGGTCATGGGCGATTTCAATACCAATTGGGGAATTGAAGGATCTACATTTTTCAATTTTGCCACGGGTACCAGAGTTTTGTTAGATACCGATGATTTTAAATTTATAAACCACCAAAAAGCTATTGAACCAGCAGATGTTGCTACTTGGCAAGCCAAGGTTATGGCATCAAAAGCAACCATTGTCGATTTTGTACATGGTAATAGTGTACCAAAAATTACTTATAATTTTTATACCTGTACAGAAGAAAAAGGTTTGATGACGGGGAATACCGATCACTCTACTTTTGATACAGTTACAAATTCGGTACATACAATTGTCAATAAAATATATACCAATAATAACATCGGTAGAGATAATGCCTTGGTACTGCACAACCTCATTGGTAAGAGTGATAAGAATATAATTACATTAGGTCTGCCAATTTATTTTACAGAAACCTGGCAAATGAAAGGCTACCAATATTGGGCGGCACGATTGGTAGAATCTGAGAATACGTTTACAATAGCAGAACTGTTAAACAATTCTTTTATGGAGATGGAATCATCACTTATTAGAGATTGTATGGCAGGAGCATTTACCGATTTTCTAATTACAACCTGGGGAAAAGATACGTACCTAAAACGTTACAAAAATGCATCAATCTATGAAGGGGAAATAAAAGCCCTAGAAGTAAAGTGGCAGAATTATTTAAGGGGATTACCAAAAGCACATCCGAAGAAAAAAACGGAAAAGAAAAAATTACCTTACTTAAAAGGTTTCAATTTTGCACATGAAGGCTATAGTATTTACAATGGCTATGGTTCTCAAAAAGCAACGGAATCTTTATTGAAGCAAAAGAACATGGGTAGTAATGCCATGGCAATTGTGCCGTATACGGGAATCAATGATATAAATACACCAACGCCACTTCATTTTAGTAATAATGCTGGTAGTGAAAATGATGATGCCGTAGTTCATGCCGTAGCGATGGCGAGCAATATGGGCATGTATACCTTGTTGAAACCTCAAATATATGTAGGCGGTAGCTGGCCGGGCGGAATAGATATGCCTACAGATGCCCAATGGGACAAGTTTCATGATTACTATTACCGGTGGATTCGCCACTATGCCTTCTTAGCAGAAATTCATGAGATGGATGCCTTGTGTATTGGCGTAGAGTTCACCAAAGCAACTTTATCGCAGCCCGATGCATGGCGTGAGATGATCAAGAAAACACGGGCATTATATTCTGGGCAACTGACCTATGCTGCGAATTGGGGAGCTGAATTTGAAAAAATTGAGTTTTGGGACGATTTAGACTTCATAGGTTTAAACTCTTATTACCCATTGAGTAAAAAAGACAATCCTACTAATGAAGAATTAAGTCTGCAGTTCGATACGGTAAAAACAAAGATTAAAAAGGTCTATAATCGCTTTAAAAAACCCATCGTTTTTACAGAAATAGGCTTTAGAAGTGTTGACGCCCCATGGAAGAATCCGCATGCAGAGGCAGACGATACCATTAACGAAGAAGCACAGCGCAGATCTTACGAAATCATCTTTGAAGGCATACAAGACGAACCTTGGTGCCAAGGTATATTGTGGTGGAAATTCCCAAGCTACATCGAATACCGTGGCGAGCATAACAGTGCTTTTACACCCAACAATAAATTGGCAGAAGAATCGGTGCGCGATTGGTTTACAAAGTAAAATGTATCCGGGTTTTGATAAGGTAAGAATCAGTTTGTATGTGTCTGATTTGCCGTGTGTGGTTTTCTATTTATCCTAAAATATTTCCGCTTTTTATCCTATTGTAATCCAACAGAAAAACTTCATAACTATCTAAAGACGTTTTAGATGGCAAATTCGACAGTTGGGTTAGTAATATTATCTGCCGCTGGTATTCCGCAATATCTTTGGGGAATAGAAAACAATTCTAGAAACTTAAAAACATATATAATGAAGAATATTAGAGTAGTAGCTGTAGTAGCAATTTTAGCTGTCACCTTTATATCATTTAAAGGAATTCACAATCATAAAGAAGCTGAGAATGCAAAAATCACCGCTATTTTTGATGATTGTGTTATCGATTTAGAAGCGCAATTACAAACGTCTTTAGAGAACGATAACTTAAATCCAAACGATATTCAGTTGGTGGAAATCAATGAAGAAGTAAACTTAGGTTTTGATGCCTTTGAATATTTACCAGTAGATTTTAATGCATATGCCGGTAACAATTTAACGGAGCAAGATTTTGAGATTTTTGAAAATGAAGAAATAGTAGAACTAGGTTTTGATACGGCGGCATATTTGCCAAATGAGTTCAATGCCTATGCACTTTAAAAAGTTAGTATAGTTTAAATTAAGTTGGTCTTTACTTAGGTAAAGACCAACTTTTCGTGTACTAGGGTTACAAACGTATATTACGGTATATTTGAGAAATACCATTAGAAAAGAAGTTACATGGCATTAACAAAAGTAAAACAGGGCGAGGTAATAAAAACAGCCCTATTATTAGGTATACTGGTATCATTGCCAAAAACCATTTATTTGTATAATGGTATTATGGAGGGGAATTTAGATTTTTCCTTTACTTGGGTTACAGATTTTCTATATCGTTATATCTTCTTCATTTGTTTCTCTTATTCAGTTTTACAATTAAATGCCAATATAGATTTTGATGCGTACAAATGGCCCACTTTTCTAAAGTTGGGTGTTATTTTTATAATGAATGTTGTGGTACTTTTAATAGGGATCTACTTAATACATGCCCTATATCCTATTTTTAACGGGAGGCCATTAGATCCCCGAGAGACTGGTTTTGTTAGATTTACGATTATTAATCTTTCTATCGTTCTTTATTTTATTGCCAGGTTACTTCGTGTAAGTACCGATAAGCAAGAAAGTAGAATAGAGAACGAGCAATTAAAGCAGCAAAATTTAGAGAACGAACTATCGGCTTTAAAAAACCAGATCGATCCGCACTTTTTGTTCAATTCGCTAAATTCGTTATCGTCGCTAGTACGTGAAAATGACCAGGCTACCCAGTTTGTAAACAAGCTGTCGTATATGTATCGTTATATTTTACAGAGTAGCGAGACTAATTTGGTACCGATAAAAGATGAATTGAAATTTTTAGATAGCTATTCTTTTTTAATGCAGACCCGATATCGTGATCGTATACAAATAGAGGTGAATATCGATGCCAATTTAATGGATTGTGAAGTACCGCCATTGGCATTGCAATCATTAGTAGAAAATTCGGTAAAGCATAACGAAATATCATCGACCAACCCATTAACGGTCAAGGTTTATTCTAGCGGAGGTTCGTTGTTCGTAGAAAACCCTATTCGTACGCGAAGTGCAATGGCAGAAGGTATGGGCACGGGACTCTATAATCTTAAAAAGCGGTATTTACTTTTATTGAAAAAAGAAGTGTTGGTCAGTACCGATAATGATATTTTTAAAGTAGAATTACCTGTAAAACCCTTGGTATGAAAGTAATTATTGTTGAAGACGAGCTTGCTGCAAGCGATAACCTTTCTTATTTACTAAAGAGAATCAATGCAGATATTGAGGTTATTCAGGTTTTAGATACCGTAAAAGCTACAGTAGCTTATTTCGCTAATCCGCATGAGGGTGTTTTGGTGTTTATGGATATTCATTTGGCAGATGGCATCTCATTTGAAATTTTTGACCAAGTCGAAATCGACATTCCTATTATATTCACTACCGCTTATGACCAATACGCCTTAAAAGCATTTAAGGTGAATAGCATTGACTATTTATTAAAACCAATCGATAAAGAAGAATTATCAGATGCTTTAGATCGTTTTGATGCACTAAACCTTAAAAAGGGTATCGATGAGGAGCAAATGAACAGCCTTTTACAACTTATACAGAACAAGGCAGAGAATTTTAAAAAAACTTTCTTAGTAAGTGTGGGCGATCAATTGTTACCGGTAAAAACAGCCGATATTGCCTATTTCTTTATTGATACAGGTCTTGTAAAAGCTGTAACGGTACAAGAACGTTCGTATGTACTCGACATTAAATTAGAAGACATAGAAGAATCTTTAGACCCGGAAGTATTCTATAGGGCAAACAGACAATTTATAGTGCGTAGAGAGGCTATAACCGCTATTAAGTTTCATTTTAATAGTAAGTTATTGGTAGATGTTCACCCTGTGTGTAGCGAGCGTATAGTAGTGAGCAAGGCAAAAGCATCGGAATTTAAAAATTGGGTTGGGACCTAACTTTTTCAGTAGTTACGGTATGGTACTTGTCTCTGTAAATTTCCATTCGTCATTGATTTTAGTGAATGAAAAACTATGCTGTCCGCCTTCAAAAAATGCTGTGGGCGGAGTAGTGGTTACATAAATGTGTAATCTTTCAATACCTGATTCCTCATTATATCTAAAAAGGGTTTCATTCTCTTTTAATAGTTGAACAAACTTCGGATTAAAAAAAACATCATAGTCGTTTTGTATAAAACTGTCTATGGGGATGTATACTAGATTTTCATAAATTTTATCGTACCAGAGGGAATCTGTGTCTCGCATCAGATTCATTTTCTCCATTTCGGCTGGTGTATTCTCTAAACAGTCATAGCAATAAATAGCTTCGCCAGATGCCTTTTTAAAAGCAACTTTGTTATTCGTTTCTAAATGATTTAAAAACGTTATCCATTGGCTGGGGAGTTCTTCGGCAACTTGCTTTTTTTCTTTCTTGCACGAGAGGGACAACACGATTAGTAAAGTATATAACAACAGGCGTAGTTTCATGGTGTTATTCTAAAGAATCTTCGGTTTGTTTTTTACCGTATTGTTTTGGAATAATTTCTACTGTAAGTTGATTGTTTTCAATAGAGATTACTCTGAATTTGAGCTTATCAAACTTTTCTGGTGATCCCCAGCTGGTATATTCATCAGGGTCAAGTTGTTTAAACTCTTTCAGCCATTCATGACCAGAATACAAACTTGCTATTCTTGAGTTTTCATCAAATTCCCAAGTACCTTTTTCTGTAAATGTAGTAAAGCATGCTTGATGACCAGTACTTTCATGTTCACTCTCATTAAATGCGAGAAGAGAAATTTTAGACCCAAATTTTACATCTTCATGGGCTACATCTTCACAAAGCTTATAAGTAACTATGTTAGTTGTAGGTCTTTTTTTATTTTCTAGCACCCAACATCCATACAAATCAAATTCACTGATTTTAGTTTGTTGCGCACTACTCAATAAACCGAAAAAGACAAATGTGACGAATAATAAAATGGATTTCCTCATACGTTTAGTGACATCAAAAATCGCTCCGATTTTTTTACATTTTATTCAAAAATCATAACTACACTACTGATTTTCAATTTTATCGATCATTTCTTTAAAAAGGTTCAATAAAAATTTCAGTTTATCTGGGTCACCTGCGGCGGTGAATTTTTGGTCCTCAATTTTAACCCCGTACCAATCTTGTTTACTGGTTTCATTAAGGATCCAATCTAACTCCATACTAGCTATAGAAGTGTTCGAAATATCAATTTCCACTTCCCACCCCGGTCTATCTAATGTGTTTATTTGAATAGCATCACTACTTTCCCAATCACCATCACAATTGTCTTTAAACCAATCTTGTATCCAATCTAAAATATCCATATTGTATGCGTAAGTGAACCTAAGTCTTGTTTGTGTAATGTACTAATATAAGGCTTGGATAGTGTTAATAATGATTTTCGCAAACAAACTAACTCACTATCAAACCAACAACCAACAACTAAAATTAATCATCTATCTCTGCATCCGGTAATTCCAGAATGGTTGAAGTAGATAACGCATTACCCGCAATACCTTTTATAGAACCGAAGAGTACGTTGATGTTTTCTTGAACACCCCAAATTTGCTTCTCACGAACAGCAAAATTCTTGAACGCCGCTTTCTTTTCGTAGTTCAGTTGCTTGATCATAGAATCGTAGTTCTCTATAATTCTATTTATGTTCTGTACAAACTCGTTACTGGTAAGATAAGAATATAGCAACTCCATCTTATCACCTTTATTCTCGTCCGAAGATTTAATAGATTGAGTTTTTAACAGTAGTTCACGTAATACAAGGGATACACTTTTTACCTCGTTGAATCCGCAGATCCACACGCCGTTTTTCTCTCCAAACCGTTCCATATCTGGCGGAAAAGTTTCTGTTACGATCACAGCAATATCTGCCTTGCAGTTTATCTGATCTTGCTTTAATTTATTGATCCAGTCGTTACTAAAATTCTTGGTACGCTTGCTCTCGTATACAATAGAGCCACAGGTTTGCTGTAGTGAGTTAATAACCGTTTGCACGCAATCTGCACCACGTACGCCTTTGCCTACTTCATCTATATCATCAAAAGGGTAGGTAGCACGTAACAGCTCTTCTAAAGCTAATTCTTGCACCTCGCCCTGCATTTGCATAGAACCTTGCTCGGCTTTGCGCTTCATTTCATCAATAAGCTTCTTTTGATCTTCTAGCTGCTTTTGATATTCTTTCTCTTTCATCGCCATAGATTCGCGTTCTTTGGCTTTGGCTTTTTCTTCAATTTCTGTCTGCTTCTCCAGCAATTCTTTTTGTACGTTCAGCTTTAGATCCTCTGCTTTTTCTTTAAGCTCGTTCTCACGTTTAAGCAAATCTATTTCTTGTGAACGTAATGCCCTGTTTTCCTCTTTCTTTTTCTCGTTCTCTTCTTGTAGCGCTTTTAACTTTTGCTCAAAAGATTCGTTGGTCTGCAGTTGTATTTTTTCAGATTCTTTGGCAAGGCGTTGTGCTAGCTTTTCCTTAAAAAGCTCGTTTTCCTTCTCCTTTTTCTTCTCAAACTCTTCTACTTCTAAAGCCAGTTTATTACGCTCTTTATTAAAGATCTCTGCCTGTTCCGCTACCTTACGCTCGTACTCTGCCTTAAAATGCGCCTGCATTTTACCAGATAACGCCTCTTCAACATCAAACTCATGCGCACAATTAGGACACTTAATTTTATCTACCATTATTTATAACATACCAAATTCAACTATAAAAATACAGAACCCGTACCAAGCTTACAATATTTGGCGGCACTCTTATGAAATGAAAATTGAATAGTTGTGTAGTATTTTGATTTACTGACAATTGTCATATGATGCCTTATAACTTCAATCTATTTTTGTTACTCTAAAATTACCGACCTATGATATCACAGATGATACCCCTTGTTAATTGGAGCTATGGCGTTATTCTTATTGCCATTTTCGCAGCCGTATGTTTAGGGCTTGTACTTATAGTGCTAAATTTAATGAAGAACGATAAGAAAAAGCAAGAGTAAATTTCTTATTGATACAACACATACCTAGGCGGCACCAGCCCATTTAATCGCATAGATACCAGCATTTGTGCCCTGTGGTGCGTAATATGGTCTGCCAATAGCATATAAATTTGGCGTTTACTTCTGGTAGACCCAAAATAGTCAAGCTCTATATCTAATTGTGCAGGTGCAACATCTTGTAAAAGGACAATGGCTTCGGTAAAGGTCTGATCTATACGAGCCATCATTTCTGCCTTTGTTTTGTTGGCAGGTTTAAAAATGGTGTCCGTTTGGTACACCCGTGCTTCTAGGTCGCCAATAAGTGACTGACTGTGCCAATCTAAGGCATAACCAATATGCATTAAATTCTCAGAAAAACTTAAGGACTCATCTGTTGCTTTAAACCCATACTTCTCTTCGGGCATCATATCGGCAACCAGTAACAAGTACTTACGTGAGTTCTCTAATCGCTCAATGGAGTCTTCAATGAATTTGTCTTGTTGGGCTAGAAGCGGAGAGGAAGTTAATAGAAGTAATGTGATGATAATGAGATTTTTCATATTGATTTATTTTGATTGATGAATATCTAAGTTACTCCAATTAAAAATACGAAATCCATTTCTTCTACTTGACTCACCAGCCTTCAGGCAATGGGTCTAATAACTGCACTATGGGTGATGGTAATTTGTCTCCCGGTAACTTATGCAGAATATTAGCAAATTCACGCTCCTGAAATCCAAGGGCTGCATTCCAATATAACTCGTTGGCTCTTCCGTTACGCAGCGGTCTAATTTGACTACCAGGCCATTCTTCTTCACCCAGAATAAAGGGTGTTATGTAATCTATGGCAAGTCGTATACTTCTGCCTTCGGTACTGCGATAGGCAAAAAGGTCAAAATCAAGATGGCGACCAAGGCGGGCAACACCTACTAGTGCACGTGCACCGTAAATACTATAGCTTAATGCATTTGTACGAATAAGTTCTTGCGGTTGGCGGCCATCTATAAAAACCTGTCCAAAAATACGTGCGGGCATGCGTTCAAGAAAAGCACGTGCAATCTCAGGTTTTTCACCGTAGAGCGAAAAGAGAATAAGATGTTGATTATACCACGCTCCATGGTTATTAGGTTGCATAGCTTCTTCAATACCTTCCGGACTTTCCACCATCCAGGTAGATAATTCACCAAACCAATTACGCAGGTCGGTTTTGTCTTTAGCTGTCCAACCAGAAAAGTCCTCTAGTAGAATGGCGCAATCAACCACCCAATCCATTCGGTTAGATTCTAGTATACCACCACTACTATTGTAGTCGTGACCACGGCGTTTTTGACCATAGCGGAAATTAGGGTTCATTCTAGTTTCAGGATCCAAATACCAAGCATGAATTTGCTGCACGGCACGTTTCGCATATTTTTCTTCGCCCGTGAAATACCAAGCAGGAACAAGAGATTTTACCGCCTTGTTCATTGCCTCAAGCCTGGAGACATCAGAGGTGCGGCGATCTGGGTTAGTAACCCCATCTCGCCAAATGTAAGGTCCATCAGGATTTTCAGCATCTGGCCACCAATATGGGCTATAGCTGAAGTAATCATGAGCATCACCACTTGGTGGCAAAGCACCTTCTGCAACTACATTTACAATCGGTTGCCCAAGTGCAGCATCTGCCTCTTCAATGATTTTTTTCAAAGCAGCCACCAAAGCAGTATTACCTGCTGCAAGTTCTTTTTTTATTCGAGGGAGTTGATCGCCTTGACCAAGTAATAAAGATGGCGTGGTATTGGTTTCAATGTCTTGGGCGAAACTGAATGTTGTACATAGAATGCATACCAATGAAAGAAATAGGTAATACAATCTTTGCTTTAACAGAGTATTCATGATGTAAATTTTTTATGGCAAGTTTCTAATGAAAATTTTAATCTACAATTTTCATTAGATTTTCATTTAATCTTGATGTTTATTGGATATACTAAAAATACAGTTAATGCATAGAAATAGCTATTTTCAATATGATGCTATTGAAAATAGTCATAATTGCTATCATATTGCTATAAAATGGGGTGAAATTGTTGGTTGTGTATGTTGCGGTGAACAGGTTTTAGGTGATAGGTTTGAAATTTGTTGTTATGCTCTTAATTGAATTTCCCTAACGTTGTTGTGTGTAGTGCTTATTTGTACCACTCTTTTTTAATTTTATCTATATCCATTTTTTTCCATTCGTCTTTCCAAAGTTCAAAATATGGAATATCATTTGAAGACGGTTCTTTTTTACATCTATCCATTTGAATAATCGATGGAAGAATCACAGCTTCTCCAATTAATAAAGCTTCTCCTTGTTTCAGAGAAGGCATTTTTTCTATTAAAGAACCTAATGAGTCTGGAAGCAGTTTCTTTACATAACCTTGGTCAATTGGGTTTGTAAGTCTCATTGCTATAAAATTATTGCATTGAGAAAAAATAGTTTCAGAAATTTCAGATGGTCTTTGACTTGCTAAAAGTAAAGTAACTCCGTATTTACGTCCTTCTTTTGCAATTCGTTCAATTGAGTTTTTTGAAGCTCTATATTTAACTAAATTACTCGTAGGAACGTATTTATGTGCTTCTTCATAAACTAATAATAAAGGAATGTCATTATTAATTTTTTCATTGGGATTATTTTCACTTCTTAATCTTTTATAGAAATATCCATATTCAAATAGAATACGTGAAATCAAGGAAACGGTAATACTTAAAACCTCAAAAGGAACTCCACTTAAATCAATTACAGTTACATTTGATTCTTTATTAGACTGATAACCTAATAACTGTTGAAGAGTTTCTTCAAATGTTATTTTAGCGGATTTATCTCCAAGTAAGAAATCATAACGATTATCATTTATTTTATTTTCTAAACGATTTAAAAAGTTTATTAACTTACCATTTAGACTTCCTGAAGCAGAAGTACCTTTTGATGTTAATTTTTCAGTAAAAAGTCTTGGTATTGTGTCTTCCGAAAAATTAAATTCATCTCCTTTGCTATCTACCCAAGGTATATTATTAGTTTTATCTTTCTTTTCATTATTTCGATTTTCGACATATTGAGTTACCTCTTTTAAATCAAAATATAATGGTGAATCATAATGCAACTTTTCTTTTTCTTTAGCACTACCAGTAAATTTTAATCTACGGTTATTTACAATAGCCTCTTTGAAGACATTTCTCTGATTATGGTCATTTGCTTCTGTATCTAAAAATAGTTCTTCAAGTTCATCGCTATTCAACATCCAATATGGCAACACTAAATTCTTTATGTCAATAAAATTGGCATTAGGGAAAGCAGATTTATATTCTGAATGTATATCAAAAATAACAACGTGAGAATTGTTTAAAGCAAAATCTCCATTTTTTGAATTTACGGCAGTTTGTATTATTGTGGAAAGAGTGTGTGATTTTCCTGAACCTGTAGAACCTACCACAGCAATATGTTTATTGAAAAACTTGTTTCCATTAACAGGTATTCTAACATTATGGTTTGAAGAAAGTGAAGCAAATGTAAATTGTTCATTCTCCTTAACTGATTCTGTATAGATTTTTTTTATTTCTTCCTCTGTTGCTGGTTCAACTTTTTTAGGCGGAATAGTTAAGTCGTCCCCACCACGAGTAAAAACACCATTTTTTATAATTCCTAACGGACTAGCTTCAATCAAATGCGTTCGAGTTGCCTCTCCATCTTTTTCTGTTACATCAATTGAGAAATTTTCTATAATAGCCATTAAAATAGCATTGTCATTACCATATATTTTTAGATAAGAACCAACTCGTAATGATTCATCAGCTATTCTAAAGTCTTCAAGCTTGTCAACTTTTATCTTTACTTTATTAGGAAAAACAGCAATTACTTCTGCATTTATTTTTTCGGCTTCCATTAGATTATATTTTTAATATCGTTAAGCTCTTCAATCTGAATATTTACAATATTCAGATTTGTTTTTGCTGTTTTGAAAAATGGTTTATTATAGAAAAATTGATAAATTTCTTTTGTTTTTGAAATATCGTCTAATAATAATTCTATAAAACTTAATTCGTTTATTATTTTGAACGTTATTTTATTATGAAAAGTAGCTTTCTCTTTAATTGAATTTATATTAAAAGGTGAACCATTAAAATCAAACCCATCTTTAAATATCAAACCTTCACTGTATAGTTCAGTTTTCAAAGTAACTAAATCAGATTTTTTTAAGCCATTAATATAAACATAGGGACAAAATGTATCTGGATTTCTTACTGATTTAATATCTGACCATTTTTTTGAAATTAATTGTATTACGCTTTTCAAATCAGTTGTTGTATAATTCGGATTAACTTCTATTAGGAAAAATCTTTCAAATGGTGATATGTTATAAGACGTGAAGTATTCTTTTCTCAAGTCTGCTAAAAGCTTTTTCTTTCCTTTATATTCAAGAAACCATTTATGAAATAGAATCTTTTTTGAATTAATTTCTTGTAAAAATTTCTTTTTACTTATTGTCCTTTCACTTATTTCCTCCTTTATTGCTAAAAAACTTATTATTTTTAATGCGTTATTGTAAAAGTAATTTTCAGCTTCAAAGTCGTCAGCGTTAAATTCTTTTTGGTTTTTTAAAAGTTTGCGAATTTGTACAAGTTGGTCTTCGTAAGATTTTGCATTTATATTTATTTCCAGTTGGTTTAAGAAGCTTAACAAGTCTTTGTCAGTTAATTTTAAATCATCATAATGCTTGTATTGTATTTTGGCTTTAGTATAAGTTAATAGATTTTTTTTCAAAAAATCTAATGTTATTGGTAATGTTAACTTTGATTGTCCAGATTTAAAATGACCATAATAATTATACTTAACCTTCTTTTCTGTGCCATTTAATACTTCTCTGAAATGATTCAGCATAAGTCTTATTGGCTTCGCAACCACAGAATGATTGTATTCCGTTTTAGAATGATATTTACATTGTACAGCTGTTTCAATTGTAGCATTGTCGATATCAATATCTTCAATTCCTTCGACAGTAATTTTATGATTTTCATCTTTTAATTCTAATATTTTCAGAATCGATAAATCAAATTGATAAAAATATCCTTTTATTGTATCTGTTGCAGTTCTATCTGTCATTTAATTCTCGATGTTTTTTTGCATTACACACAACGACCTTTGATTAAGCACTAAACCGCAATTATTTTTATACGGTGTTAGGTAAAGTTATTTTAATATTTCAATACATTTTTCAAGAATTTTTCTTGTACTTCTATAATTGAAACTATGATTTTTGAAAGTCAAATATCCTCTTTTGAGTATATTTTCCATTTCTATTATTTGTGTTTTGCAATCCATCAAATATTTATTCATTTCCAAGGTAAATTGCAAATTATAAGGTCTCCTGTTCAAAGCAAGAGTTGGTTCAATTAGCATATCAAAAGTTGTCTTGTAGTGAACTCTCTCCGTTTCATCTATTGCTAACCAAGCTCTCCAAATGGTTTCAGTTTCTATCATATAATCATCTATTGGACTTCTGCCAGCAATTAAAGGAAGATTATGTTGTAAATCGAATTTTAATGCGTCAATCATTTCGTTAAAGCTAGAAATCGACTCTTTGTATTTAACGTGATGGTGATTGAAATCAGTTATAAAGCTTTCTATGTCAGGTCTAATAAAACCTTCGAAATATCTGATATTATCTAAGTTAGAATATATTTTATGGAAAGCTCTTTTTTTTACGGATTGGTCGCAACAATTCCAATTTATATAACTCTCAAAAGCTTGAAATACTTGATGAAATTCCAATTCAAATACTGTATTCAGATAGTTTATTCTGGTAAAACTCAAAGTCCAATGTCCTCTATGTTCAGTTGTAAAAGTTGGATAAAATCTTTTCGTTTGTTTCTCTTTTACTTTACAAACTCGAATAATTTCATTTATCATTACTCTAAAGATTTCTCTCAAGTCTTTTCTTTGTCGATATGATTTTATTCGGTTATAAATGAAGCTAATTATTCCTCCAGTCAAGAAGACCAATAGTGTTATTAAAATCGGCGCAGAAGTTTCATTCTCGATTCCAAAAAGTTTATTAATAAATTCAAGAATGTTCATTTAGTTATGATGGTTTTTAATTTTGCCTAACAATTGTATAAAGAAACTAGTGTTTATATTAATTAATATAGACACTAATGATTTAAGCTATTTTATAAAATTTTTCTGCGAAAGTGGTAGGGGGAGTTTACTTTGCTTGGTACTGCAATATAAAGAAGATTACGGTACATTTTCTTACGGGTTTCCGTAAAACTGTCAGAAAAATATAATGGGTGTAAAGAGAATATAATGAGCTGCGTTTGTAGTTGAAGTTAGTGCACCGTAGCACCCACCCCTTAATCCCCTCCCAAGAGGGGAGGTTTTCGTTTTTGGTTGTGGGTTTGTTGGTTGTTGGGGAGTTGCGTTTTTATAATGCCAGCGCTCGCCTCGACCCTAAAGGGTGCCATTGCGCAGTTTGGTGTTGATAAATAGTCTTTATCTAAAAAGATGAATAATAATTATAAGCTGTTCCCCTCTTGGGAGGGGCTAGGGGTAGGTGTTTTATTCTATAATTTCATAGTCAATACTAAGCTTTCGCAAAGCACGTAATGCAGAACCGGTATTTTTATCATCCATTTCTATATCAACGGCATCACCTTCTAAAAGTATATCGGTAAGTTCATTTGCTAGCGATGCACTACAGCTAGTTGATATCTCTACAATACAATTGGCAATAGCCCTTCTGTCTGGTCTTGGGGCATCACAAGACAATAAATTGATTTTCATAATTGTAATTTATACATGCAAGATACCAGTGTTGGGTGAGGTAATGGGTATTGGTATGCAATTATTCAATTTTAATCACTAGCTGTTCCCCTCCTTGGAGGGGCTAGGGGTGGGTATTTTATGTTAGTGGGTTTAATGAAATCTTCGGGATCGTAGCACCCACCCCTCAGTCCCCTCCCGAGAGGGGAGGTTTTCGATTTTGGTTGGGGAATTACGTTTTTATAATTCCAGCGCTCGCCCCAACCCTAAAGGGTGCCCGTGCGCAGTTTGGTATTGATATATGGTCTTAATCTAAGAAGCTTAGTCACAGTCACTATCTGTTCCCCTCTTGGGATGGGAGGTTTTCGATTTTGGTTGTGAGTTTGTTGGTTGTTGGGGAATTGAATTTTTATGAGAGTTACTTGGTCTGTTTTATCTTCAAAGTATGTTTCAAGTTAGAAACTGTTCCCCTCCTTGGAGGGGCTAGGGGTGGGTTCTTATTTGTTCTAATTTCTCAATTATTACTTTAATCTCTTCTAAAACAAAACCCAAATTATTCTTCACATCAGTATCTGAAAACCTGAGCATATGTACACCTAAAGATTCTAAGCGTGCTTGCCGTTTCTTATCTTTTTCTTCATGTCCTTCTTCAAAATGAATACTGCCATCTACTTCTATGGCGAACTGAAGATCTTTGCAATAAAAATCAACTATATATTGATCGATAGGAATCTGTCTACTAAATTTTTGACCTAGCTTTTTACCTTTTATCTCTCTCCATAGCGCAATTTCACCTAGGGTCATGTTGTTTCTTAATGTTTTAGCGAGTTCAACTAAATTTGGGTTATATGGAATTATCTTTCTCATCGTAAGACCCACCCCTTAATCCCCTCCCAAGAGGGGAGAAGTACGTTATTGATTGCGAAATTAAAGTTAGTTGAAACTTCTGTTTTCATAAAATTAATCTTAGAATATATTTTAATTAAAGACGCTAGCTGTTCCCCTCTTGGGAGGGGCTAGGGGTGGGTGATAAAACTAAATAAACTCACACTACTCCACCTTCTTACCATTCATTTCTTGCCCGTTTTGAAATAGAGTTAAACTTTCAATTTCTCCGTTTTCATCTTTAAAAAACTGAATTTGAGCAGCAACTTCTTTTAAGTAAAAAGTATCGTTTGATTTGGCGAGAATATCCAACATCGGCTGCCCTGTTGCCTGTGCTTTTAATTGCTTGCCTTCTTTGGTTATGGTAATTTTAAAAGTGGGCATTAATTCATAGACACCTATGTAGCTTTCTAATAGTGCCTCTGGTACTTCGAACTCTTTTGTTAAGTTACTGGTATCGACACCTAATTTTGTAAGCATATCTATGGCATTTTCATTACCAGGATTCATTTCTACCGCTTTTGCATAGTTCTCTATTGCACCTTTATTATCGCCAGATTTCATTAATGCTTCGGCATAACTATCATATACATTGGCAGATTTTGGATACGCGTCTACGTTCAGTTTAAAAACTTGAATAGCTTCTTTTGTTTTGTCAGACCCTAATAGTTGATATCCCGTTTGGTTCATCTCATTTTCATTGACATCGAAATCTTTGTTGTCATTATTCTTTTCAAAATATGTAACCCCTGCATCTATACCTTTAGTTTCTATGACCTCTAAAAGTTTAGATGCTAAAGGAGTTTTAGGGAGGTCGTAAGTTTTATCGTTTATAATACCAAGAATCGATTGTGTGATTTTACCTAATGGGGCACCACCTGTATTATTTAAAAGCACAATTAATGACTTGTCTGAAAGCTGTCTTGAAATTTGTGTATTGAATCCGTTAATACCGCCACCATGGGTAATTACTGCGATACTATCGGTTGTGTTGCCTAGGGCTTCATTACCTACCATCCATCCGTAGGCATAATGAAAACTGCCGAAAGCGGGTATGTGTGGTTTAAAATACATATCCATAAATTCTTGGGATAATAATTTATTGGTATACAATGCTTGGTCCCACAGGTATAAATCTTCTACGGTAGCGTATAGCGAGCCTGCAGCATACGGAATAGACATATCTAGGAAAGGGGAATTGATAAATCCATTACCATTTTTCTCATAACCTGTTGCTCTATTTTTTAGGATAGTAGAATGATGATCGAATCCGGATTCCTTCATACCTAATGGAAAAAATATCTTCTCGTCTAGCATTTCTTCATAAGTTTTACCGGATAGTTTTTCAATAAGCACTCCCAATAAAAAATAACCGGAATTACTGTAATTGAATTTTTCGCCGGGAGTAAACTCTAGATCCATATCTTGAAACTTTGTAGTAAACTCTTCTAGAGTGTACGGGTCTCTACTTACGTCTTTGAAAAAATCGGGAAATGACGTGTAGTTCGGTATACCAGAAGTATGGGTTAATAAATGATGGGTGGTAATTTTGTCTCCGTTTTCTTTTGGATACTCTGGCAAGTAGGTAGTAATAGGTGCCTGCAGATCTAGTTTACCTTCGGCTGCCAATTGTAGAATAAGCATGGCGGTAAATTGCTTGGTCACAGAACCTAGGCGATGTTTGGTGTTGGGATTGTTTGGAATATCCCATTCCATATTCGCCATTCCATATCCCTTTTTAAAAATGACCTTTCCATCTTTGGCAACAAGAGCAGAACCATTGAATTTAGAATAGGCTAGGTATTCCTTTAAAAGCTCATCTATCTGTTCGGATTTCGTTTGGCCAAATGCCATGGTGCCCGTAAATAATAATGCTAAAAAGCCTAAAAGAAGTGTTTTGATTGATTTTTGATGCGATGATTTCATGATGTTCGTTTTTTAATTGATTGACTATAGTACCAACAAGTATCTTCTACTCGATAATCGAGATTCAAATACCACGACGATTGGGTCGAAATATTAATTATTTTTTCAATTCAATATATCGCGGGCTTGCCCCGAGGTTATTTACTTTTCATTCTTATAAATGACTCCGTCTTTCATAACAAATTTTACATTCTCTAAAGTGGAGATATCATTTATGGGGTTGGCATCTACGGCAATAATATCTGCCAGTAAACCTTCTTTTACTTCACCACGATCAGTAAGACCTAGCATTTCTGCGCTATTGGTAGTAGCGGTTTTAATTGCTTCTTTAGTACTCATGCCACAGTCAATCAATGCTGCGAATTCAATGGCATTTTTTCCATGAGGTATGATCGGGGTATCTGTACCAAAGGCAATTTTTACATCTGCTTTAATAGCTTTTGTAAGATTTTGTTTAGCTATAGGCATTACATAGTTTGCTTTGCCGGCCATTACGGGATCCATTTTGTCTATCATAGGCTCGATAATGGTAGCGAGCCCTCTCGTTGGTACTAGGTAAACACCATTTTCTTTCATTAACTGAATACCTTCATCATCAATAATAGATCCGTGCTCAATAGAATACACACCAGCTTTTATAGCTTCTTTGATACCTTCGGTACCATGTGCGTGGGCAGCAACTTTAATATGGTGTCTGGCAGCTTCATCTACAATGGTCTTCATTTCTTCATTACTTAGCTGTTGTGCGCCAATGGCATCTTCCATAGAAAGTACGCCTGCTGTAGCATGCATTTTAATGAATTTCGCCCCGTGCTTAATTTGATAGCGTACCGCTTCGATGGCATCATATTTTCCGTTGATGATTCCGTCATTTGGACCTACGGTTACTAATCCTTCAGCCAGCCCCAAAGAAATATCTCCGTGTCCGCCACTTATAGAAATCATATGTCCCGATGGGATAATTCTAGGTGCGGCTATCATCCCTTTATCAGAAGCTTCAGAAACGGCAACATCAATAAGCTCAGGTGTAATATGTAATTGCCCTATGCTTCTTATGGTAGTGAAACCGGCCATTAATGTTTTTTCGGCATTGACCACAGCCCTTACAGTACCTTGACTAGCACTTTCTTTATAGATATAGTCCCAGCTGCCTCTAAAATCGCCATCTAAATGCACGTGCATATCCATAAGACCCGGTAATAGTATTTTACCCGATAGGTCTATGGTTTCTAAACCTTCCGGCAATACCTTTGGATTAATAGATTTAATGGTTCCGTTTTCGATAAGCAGATTAGCCGGAGAAATTAATTTTCCGGTTCTGACATCTAAATACGAATCTGCTTTAATCAGTTTTGATTGTGCAATAGCTGATAATGTCGCTGTTAAAAGGAGAAGGAGAGATAAAAATTGTTTCATATAATAATGTTTGGATTTATATAGTCTTTTCAAAGAATACAATAGCAATAGTTCTTTGATGAAAATAGCATTATAAAGTGTTAGGGGAGTGGACTTTATTGGTTACAGCAAGATACAGAAGTTTGACTTAAAAAGTTTAACAAAAGTCACTGATTGTTCCCCTCCTTGGAGGGGCTAGGGGTGGGTCCTTTTGAGTTAGTATGTTTAATGAAATCTTCGTCATCCGATTACCCACCCCTTAATCCCCTCCCAAGAGGGGAGAATTACGTTTTTGGTTGCGGTTTTTTTGGTTGTTGGTGAGTTTCGTTTTATAATGCCAGCGCTCGCCCCGTCCCTAAAGGGCACCCACGCGTGGTTTGGTGATGAAATATGGTATTAATCTAAAAAGATGAATAATAAGTCAGAAACTGTTCCCCTCCTCGGAGGGGCTAGGGGTGGGTCCTTTTGAGTTAGTATGTTTAATGAAATCTTCGTCATCCGATTACCCACCCCTTTAGTCCCCTCCCAAGAGGGGAAGAATACGTTATTGGTTGGCTTAAGTGGTAGGTGAGTGTACTTAGCTTGGTTTACTGCAAGAAACAGAAGTTTGATGGTATTTTTCTTATGATATTGAAATTCAAAGAAGGGCGTTTTGATTTTATGTTAGGTTGATAAATTTAGTGCGATAATTATGCTCTAAATGGTGTTTAGGTTTTAGATATGATTTTTGCTGATAGCATAAAAATCGTCCCATTGAAGGGTTTCGTACCCTTCACCTTCCTTCAGAATATTCTTTGCCATGGCTTGGCCTAAAATGTTCACGGGAACACCTCTGTATTTTCGTAAACCTCCTAGTAATACCGGTTTTAACAATGGCCATACTTTCAAGGTAATTGCTTGCCCAATACCGTAGCGATTGTTGGGTGTTAAAATCATAGAAGGTTGAAAAATACTTAGTCGGTCAAAATTCAAAGCTTTTAGCTCTTCTGCCAACTCGCCTTTTGTGCGGAGGTAAAAAGATGATGAGGTTGAACTGATGCCTACCGATGCCAATAATTCAAAATGTTTCACTCCGGCTTTTTTACATTCCTTTGCAAAATCCAATACCGCGGTTTTGTCGATTTTTATAAAATCTTCTTTACTGATTTTTGAAGGCTGACCTACCCCAAGAGTACAAATTGCAGTGGTATTATTTTGTACAAAGTTCTGGTATGAACTAGCATCACCAATATCTATTTTATGCTGTTGCACGTTACTGGCAGTAATGTTCGAAATAGGACTTCTGCCCAACAAGGTAATTTGTTTAATATTCTTTAGCTGAAGAAGTGCATTTAGGGCTTCTGTACCTACCGCGCCACTTGCACCTAACATAACAACTGATACTTGTTTGGATTCTAAAGTCATGTTCAATTTTATTCTATTACTAAGGTCGATAATTAAAAGTATCATTGACCTACTTTTTAAAAAAGAAAACCGCCATTCAGAATTTTTCCAAATGGCGGTTAGGATATAAGTTAGTTCTTTGATTACACAAACAGCAAAATAATGGTCAGAACGATACCGCCAAGTGAAAAGTACAGTCCTTTTTTAAATACAGTAGTTTTCGGCATGAACATCCAAAAAGAGGAGACTACGAAGAATAATAGTGAAAGTCCGAAAAATATGTTCAAAAAATATACGGGGCTATTTGTGGTTGCTTTATGCAGGTGTTCCATCTTATCTAAGATAAAAGGAAGCTCCATCTTTTTTATAGTTGCTATGCCTGTCGCCGTATTGTACTCACCTTGCTTAAAGTAAACAACATCACCTTCGGTCTTTTCGGGTTTTATTCCGCCTTTAATGCGCAAGGCACCACTAAGTTCAGCAGTTTTTAAATTTGGCTTCAGTTGTTGCTCTATGATCTTCTCACTTTTTAGAAAGTCTGTATTTCTATAGATCATTATGATACCGCTAATGGAGTACATCGCCATGATACCGGCTAAAAAGAAGCCTAAATATCTGTGAATAATTCTCATGCGTAAACTTGTGGTCATTTTCATTCTATACTTTTTAAAAGTTGGTGTTAAATGTGCAAAAATAAGCACATAATTTTATAAGTGATTAAGACAATGTTTATGATAAAAGGTTTATTACAAAAGTGCGTAAAAAAGAAAACCCCAAAGAGAAAAATCTCTTCGGGGCAATCTCCGTTGTTTGATAGTTGTTATTATTTAAATCCTATTTTTTTAAGGGCATCATGACTAATTTTAATAGCCTCTAGCGGTTTTAATCCGTCGAAAGTCATATCCTGTTCAACCATGTAATATTTCATTCCAGAAAGTTCTTTGTTGTCCAAAATATTTTGAAAGCCAATAGAGCCTGTACCCACTGGTGCGAATCTACCTTGCTCATCCATGTCTTTAACGTGCCATATTTTAAAACGACCTGGATATTTGTTGAAGTAGGCAATAGGGTTGGCACCTGCTTTGGTTACCCAATATAAATCCATCTGAAAGTTCAATAATTTAGGGTCAATATTTTCTAACAAGTAGTCTATCGGTACAATACCGTCAGCATTCTTTTTGAATTCGAAATCGTGATTATGGTACAATAATTTTAATCCTGCTTTATTAGCTTTCTCACCTAAAGTGGTTAAAATTTTAGCTAATTCTTCTACAGTACCTGTCATGCCCATTGTTCTATCTTCTTCGTTAAAAGTGAACATACCCATTGGTGGAATAGGAACAACAAAATACTTGAAGCCTGCAGACTTGGCATCAGCCATCATCTTATCGGCATTTTCAAGAGTTACTGCGCTTTGGTGTGTGCTAATCGGCTTTAATTTCAGAGATTTTAATAAGTCTTTAAAATCTGCCGGAGTCATACCATAATATTTGCCGTCTTCATAACCGGCAGCTTCGATATTTTTATAACCTGCATCAGATACAGCTTGTAATGTTGCCTTCGCATCGGTACCCATATCATCTCTAACAGTATAAAGTGCAAGACCTCCAAATTTCTTTTGAGCGTAGGTTGTTAATGTGCCGAACATAAAAGCTGTGAGAACGGTACATTTTAAAAAGTTGTTAAGTGTTAGTTTGTTCATTGTTGTTGTTAGTTTAAGTATGTAATTTTATTTAAAACTGTATAGGTATGGAGCTTTGTGAGCTTTGCCTTCAAAAAGCTTTTCGTGTCTTTGTAATATATCTAGAGACAACATTTTACGTTGAAAACTGGTACGTCGTAATGTTTGATCTAAAATAGCTTCGAAGACTTGTTGTAACTGCTTCATAGTAAATTTCGAAGGTAGTAGATTCATTCCTATAATCTTCTCACTTATATTATTACGAAGAACTTCAAGAGCCGCATCTACAATCTCGTTATGATCCATCATTAGTTTTGGTACGTTATTGATATCGTACCAATCAATACTATCTGATAGATGATCGGGTTTCGGATTCACATCTTCGTAGTTAATAAGCGCATAATGACCTACTGTAATAAAGCGGTCCATCATCCATTCTTTCTTCTCTAAATTTTTATTGTTTGCTTCTAAAATACGGCGTGTGGCTGCGGGATCAGTTCTATTTAATTTTCCAAAAATTTGAAATTGGTCTAAGAATACATTTTTTAATCCTGTACGTTCTTCTACTCCTTTATTTACTGCATCTTGTAAACTTTCGTTTTTTTTGATATACCCCCCCGGAAGTGCAAATAAACCAGTGTTGTGATATTCTAAAATAAGAATTTTAAGATTTATTCCATTAAACCCAAAAATTACACAATCATATGAAAGGTTGGAAATGAATTTCTTATTTTTGCTGCCCTTCATTAGTGAATTTGATAAAATTTGGTAGTATTTATCAAATAAAGCACAAAAATAAATGACATCAAAGAATTATTGTTGTAAAATGAGACAATAGGTTAATTATAAAAATTCAATTATAGTAAACCTTCAATATTGATGAGGTTGTTTATATGATATTTTTAAAAATTTTATAATAGAACCATTCCAGAAAAATTACCAGCCAAAAACACTATTGTTTACGCGTCGATTTTTATTTTTGGGGAAACTACCACTCAAACCATGAAAATTCGCTTTAGTATCTTCTTCGTCTTTGCAATTATTACTCAGTTTGCAATCGGACAAAAAATCGACTTCTCTAATTTAAGAAATCTTAACATCCGTAACGTGGGTCCTGCAAATATGAGTGGGCGTATTACGGCAATAGATGTGGTTACCGAGAATCCGAAAATAATGTTCGTTGGTGCTGCCTCAGGTGGTGTGTGGAGATCAGATAATGGAGGTTCTGCATGGACGCCCGTTTTTGATGATCAACCCACACAGAATATAGGAGCACTTGCCATACAGCAAAGTAATCCTGATGTTATTTGGGTGGGTACAGGCGAAGGCAATCCTCGTAACTCAATGAACTTGGGCATGGGTATTTTTAAAAGTATCGATGGCGGAGAAACATGGACGCACATGGGGTTAGAGCCCACCAAGACCATACATAGAATCAGTATTGACCCAAACGATCCAAATGTTGTTTATGTAGGTGCAATGGGAGATCCGTTTACCGAAAATGAGCATAGAGGTTTATATAAAACGATTGATGGTGGTATACATTGGACAAAGATTTTATACGCTAATACTGCATCTGGAATTGCAGATTTGGTAATGCATCCAACTAACCCTAAAAAATTATATGCAGCGCTATACGAACATAAACGTACTCCATATTACTTTACCTCAGGCGGAGAAGGGTCAGGATTTTATGTTTCTAACGATGCAGGTAAAAATTGGAAGCAATTAGGAGAGAAAAACGGACTGCCTGCTGGAGATTTAGGTAGAATAGGTTTTGCTATTGCACCGTCTGAACCAAACAGAATCTATGCAAAAATAGAAGCGAAGAAGAATGCAATTTATCGAAGCGATGATGGAGGTGAAAATTGGAAAATGATCAATAATAATCCCAAATTTGCGAATAATAGACCCTTTTATTTTCAAGACCTTGCTGTAGATTCAGAAGATCCAGATAGAGTGTATAATATTTATCAGCCTTTGTCTGTAAGTTATGATGGTGGTAGCACTTTTGATACCATACCTATGATACCTGCCGATGAGACAAAAGGTATTCATGCAGATTTTCATGCCTTTTGGGTAAATCCGAAAGATGCAAAACACTTTATCATTGGTGGGGATGGCGGATTGGGAATTACTCAGGATCACGGTAAAAGTTGGTATTTTCCTGAAACCATACCTGTGGCACAGTTTTACCATGTGGGTATAGATAATGAAACTCCGTATAATGTATATGGCGGTATGCAAGATAATGGCAATTGGTCTGGACCTGCATATACTTGGAAAAGAGGCGGAATCCGAACGTTGTATTGGCAGTATTTAGTTGGTGGCGATGGCTTTGATATTTCTCCAGATTTAGATAATTCTAGATTTGGATATGGATCATCTCAAAATGGTGATTTATATAGGTATGATAAATTGACAGGGTATTATATAAGTATAAAACCACATGCACCAGATTTGAAAACTTCTTTGCGTTTTAACTGGAATGCTGCTTTTGCTAGAAATCCTACGGATGATCATGCAGCTTATTATGGATCGCAATTTGTACATGTTACCAAGGATAAGGGAGCAACATGGGAAATAATTTCTCCTGATTTAACCACTAACAATCCTGAGCATCAAAAACCTGATTATGGCGGATTAACGTTAGATGTTTCGGGTGCAGAGCGCTACAATGCTATTTTGACTATTGCTCCAAGTGCATTGAATAAAGATATTATATGGGTAGGCACCGATGATGGTCAAGTGCAATTAACAAAAGACGGCGGAGCAACATGGAAAAATCTTACGGCTAAAGTAAAAGGGATGCCTAACGAAAGTTGGGTAGCACAAATAGAAGCTTCTCGCTACGATGCTAATTCGGCATGGATGGTGGTAAATAATTATAGAAAAGGAGATTATGAGCCATATGTTTTTAAAACTGACGATTTAGGAAAAACTTGGAAGCAAGTTGCGGATAAAAATATAGTAAACGGATATGCTTTAAGTATAATTCAAGACCCTGTAGAACCCAATTTAGTGTTTTTAGGAACAGAGAATGGTCTATGGTTAAGTATTGATGAAGGTGAAACATGGTCTCAATTTAAAAACGGATTCCCATCGGTATCAACGATGGATTTGAAAATTCAAGAAAAAGAATCGGCATTGGTTGTCGGTACTTTTGGTAGAGCAATTTGGGTATTAGATGATTTGTTGACACTAAGAGAAATTGCGACAAACAGATTAAAGCGGGGCATAACTGCATTACCATTGAACGATGCTGTACAGGTGAAAGGCTTATTTATAAATCCGCCAGGTAATATCTGGACAGGTTTTCATACCACTTTCGAAGGAGAAAATAAGGTGTTTCAGAAAACTCAAATTCCTTTTTATTTATCTGATGAACCTACAACAGAATCCAGTGTAACTGCAATGATTTATGACCAAGAGAATAGATTAGTAAATACTGTTGAAGCTAAAGAACTGACTAAGGGTTTAAATTATATGATTTGGAAACTAGATGAATCTGCTTCTTCGTTACCAGGTTCATGGTCCGATGATTTTTCTAGAGATATACCTGTATTGCCAGGGGAGTATAAAATTGTTTTAAAACAAGGTGTTTATTCAGATTCTACTAGAGTTACTGTAATTGCAGATCCTAGATTTGATTTGAAATCAAATGTGGATAAAGCACTATATGATTATAAAAAAGCAGTAGATAGTCAAGTTGAAATCTTGTCAAAAGGCTTAAAAGACATTGATGCTAAAACCAAAAAAATAGATGATTTGTTAAGTAAAATCAGCAAATCTGAGAGTAAAGCTGATCAAATACTAGTAACCAAGCTCGAAAATATGAAGCAGTCTTTAAAGGATTTAAAGGCAAAAGGTAAAACCCCTAAGCCAGAAAGACAAGTAGGCGCATGGCAGTCTTTTGAGACATCGCCTTATTCAAAAATACGAGAAGCTTTAAGTATAGCTGCAGCACAAACAAATGAGCCTTCTGCCCAGCATCAAGAAATTCTTGAACAAGGAGAATCATTAGTAACCGAATTTTCAAAAGCGGTGACTAATTTTATAAAAAATGATTGGGCGCCTTTTGAAACTATGGTTGAAAACAGCAATATTAAAGGAGATGAATAGTCAAATGAAGTTGAGTTTATTTAGATAAAATAGCCTCTGCTTCAATTTCTACCATGTAACCATCGCCTACCAATTTAGCTTCAACTAATGTATTTGCTGGGTTGATACCTTTAAAACGTTCACCATGAGCTCTTGCTACAGGTTCCCAATCTTTTAATTCATTGACGAAAATTCGTGTTCTCACCACATCGGCTAAAGTGCCGCCAAATGAAGTGATGACGCCCTCAATTTTATCAATAATAAAATGTGCTTGAGCAGCTGGGTCGTTGCCACCGATCATGTCACTTCCATGAGTTGCTGTGGTGCCTGAAACATGAATAGTATTACCAATTTTTACCGCTCTACAGTACCCCGCATATTCTTCCCATTCAGTACCGCTAAAAATTTGTTCTCTGTTTTCTCCAGTTTTTATTGGGGTAAATGCTTTTGGTATTGTTTCTAAATGATCGCTAAGATCACCCGATGCAGTTAAAAATGGAGGTTTTCTATATTCATCACCGCAATCGCCAGGTATTAATGTCAGTTGGTGTTGTGCTTTTTTAATGGCGTTGATATCATCAGCATCTAGCGTAATATCCAGCATTTTTCTATTGTCTTTGATATGTTCGCTTTCGCCTAATCTAGCGCCAACGATGACAGAAGCAACCGCATCACCCTCTAGAATAAATCTACTTGCAATATTTGCAATCGAAGCATTATGTTTATCTGCAATTTTTTTTACTGTTTGTAATAGGTTCTGGTATGGTTCCCATCCGCCAGCGGCGTCAATAAAACGTTTGTATTTCATTTGTGACCATGTGGTCAATTCTTCATATGTAGGTTCGGTTTTATTTAACCATTTATCGGTTAAGAATCCGCCTGCCAATGTTCCGAAGGCTAGTATTTTTACGTTGTATTCTCGACATATGACAGCCATGTTTCCATTCGCACGCTGGTCAATTAACGAATGGCAAATTTGATTACTGACAATAGGTATACCACTTGCCAAAGCAATTCGTAAATGTGCGGCGTCAAAATTAGTTACCCCAATATGTTTTATTAATCCTTCTTCTTGTAATTTTTTTAAATAGAAAAGTCCGTCTAGCCAGCTAGCATCGGGGTAGTACCACGCATGAAACTGTAAGAGGTCAATGCTAGATTGTTGCATTCTGTCTAAAGCTGTTTGTATGGCAATTCTAACATCCTCGCGAGTAATTTTACCTGGTTTTGGAACCCATTTTGTAAATAGTTGCACGCTATCTTTATCAGTAAGACTATTCTTAAAAGTACCGGTTATGATTTCACTAGATCCATAGTGATCGGCCATGTCAAAAGATGTGAGTCCTGCATCAAGATATGGTTTCATAAACTTGGCGGTTTCTACTGGGTCTAGTGTGTTGCCGTTACGTTCCATATCGGCTATTTGCCATAAGCCGGTAACCACTCTAGAAATCTCTAAATCTTTTGCTAATTTAATTGTTGTCTGCATCTTTTATTCTTCAGGGAGTTCTAAAAATAGTTCGTTTATGTTGTTGTGCTGTTTTTTTAATTTTTTCCAATAGTAGGCAAATAACAAACTTGCCAAACCCATAACAATTAGCCATATAGGTGTGGAGTGAAAATACCACGCAGCAGTGTCTGAGGTAAAATCTTTATAGGTGTGAATACCTAAAAAGGCGGAAAGGGTGATTATACCTGACCAAGCAATCCATAATTGCAATGTTCTATTCTTAAGTACTGAAATTTGTTTCGTCAATGTCGGATTTACTTTATTAATGGTAACTAGCGTAATACACATTAACAGAAAATTGACCATCATAGAAGTAACCATAATATCGATACCTAAAAAGAAGTCGCCCGCAAAATGAGAACCTAAAACACCAATACTTGCCATTACACCAGCTACTACTAATGCTATATGCGGTGTATGATTTTTTGGATGGATTTTAGAGATAGACTTAGGGAAAATACCATCTTTAGCCCATGCGAACATTAACCGTGAAACCGATAATAGCATGGCTGGCAGGTCATTGATCAGGGCAATTGCAGCACCTGCCAATATTGCGATGCCTAAACCAGAGGGTAGCACGTAGCTTAATAATCCTGGGGCAGAAATATCTTTAGTCATTGCTTCTTCTGCAACAAAACTCCAAGGAACAATATGATATACTGCCGAAGCAAAAAGAAAGTAGAATAAGCCTACTCCGAATATTGCCAGTAGAATCGCTCGTGGTAACGATTTAGTCGGATTTTTAGCCTCTCCACCTGCCTGTGCTATGGAGTCAAAACCGATAAAACTTGAAAATAAAAGTGCGGCGGCCGATAAAAATATGCGCCAGTCGAAATCTATATTTTTAATGGGGTCAAAAGTGCGTCCGGTTTTTTCTTGTAACCTTGTCAAGAAATCTGTTGAGTCGTAAATAAGCGCCGATACGATTACAATTCCGCCGAGGGCAAACATTAAAAACATCATCGGTAATAAGATGCGCTCATAACTTTTTATCCCACGAATATTAATAACTATAAAAGACCAAATTAAGGCCAGGGCTATGGTTACGCGTATCCATCCTATTTCTAAGCCGTTCGAGATATTTTTCCACCCTAAACTCAAGGTTACGTCACGAATAAATGGTACGGTTACGTAAGCAATAACTCCGATAACAATGGAGAGTCCGAACCATTGGGAGAAGCTCGCGACAAACCCCAAATACGGATTTAATCCTCTACTAGCATAAATATAACTACCACCTGCACGTGGCATAGCCGATGCCAAAATACCATATGCCAAAGCGGCAAATAATGCAGGTATAGCGGCAAAAGCAAACGCGGGTAATACGTACGGACCTATACCGGGTACATTGCGTTGTATCATGAAAGGAACAACATTTATAGAAGCCCCTAACATAGAGCACACACCTGTAGCGGTAAGGGCTAAAAGCCCCATCTGCCGAGTTAGTTTTTTTGAGTTAGTTTTTGACATTTAAAATGAGTTGCAGCTGCTTAGGCTATTCTTGACCTAGAAAAGATTGTACACCTGTCATTTGCCATCTTCCCAAAGTAATCGGAATGTTACCAATTACATTTAATTCGTCGAAAAAGGCTTTCATTTCAAAAGGTTCGTTTTTAGACTCGTTCATTCTGGCATATTCGGCCATGGTATTTTCTAAAAGATATTTTCCTGTTATATAGCTGGTGCCGTAACCTGGTTGTCTAAGGTAAAGGTGTTGTTCAAAAAGCAATAGATCTTTTTCTGTTTTCATCCATCTTCTAGGGGTGTAGTTAGAGTGAATACTACCGGCTTCTTCAGAAGTCATAAGGTTTGCATGTGCGTATAATGAGCCTAAGCCTCTAGCGGCGCGTTGAGCAATCATAATATAAACGATTTCTCTAGAGCGGGTCTGATCATCGTACAGTCCGGCATCCATAAACATTTCTTCAACGGCAGTGGCCGTACCTTCGTTTCTTGAATCGAATATATTGTAAAGTAAAGCCTCTTTTCTGATTTCACGTAGATTTGGTTCATTATCCATTCTAGCCAATTCGAACCAATGGTAAAAATGAGAGTATAGCGGACGTTGGTCTAAATGTGCCGTAATCCAAAAAAAGTTTCTTTTCTCTTTTGGTACATATGAACCTAAATGATCATTAAGCGCAGTTTCGAAATAATCTTTTACAGTAACAATTTCATTCTTATCTAAAAATTCTAGAAGACTTTTGGCAGAAGTTTTTGCCATGGTATCATATTCTTCAACACTACTGGCATCATTTAATTCGGGTAAATTTCGATTTCTATGCTCTTCAAGTTTAAGTGCCGACCAAGCTCTCGTAAGCTCGCGTTTTAGTAGCATTACTTCATCTTCCCAAGTTAAAGGCACCAAATGGACATTTTGTAAATACCATGTATAATTTTCTTTGCCAATACCTGAAGGTCCCGTTTTAGTGTTTGCTTCGGTTTTTAACCAATCAGCCAAACTATTTGTTGAGGTTATTGCGGCATCAATAGCCGTAATTATTTTTTTATTTTTTTGAACTCCTTCACGATTTTTTAGTTGAGCTAAGTCTTGGCTTTGAGTTTCGATATCGCGAATACCTGCTATCCATAAATCTTTAGCATTACCCGTTAAATTCTTTTTTGCTTGATTGTTAAGTACAGGTATCACTTTTAATGCGGCCAGTAATTTGGTTTGCTCGGTTTTATCTAACGGAAAATTATACTTCCATATATCAATTATAGCATGGTGCGCCGGACCTTCATGGGCAGGCACATCGCTACGGTCTGTCCAAATTGTCTTGTAGAATGCAGGGTCTCTAACCCATGGTTTTAAAATCCGTTGGTTAAAATCGTAGCCGTTCATCTCGGCATTTACAATATGCCAATCAACTTTATCTGGTATTGACCACCCAGTAGTATCTGTAGCGTGTAGTTGTTGCTGTAATGCTTTGAATGCAGGAGATCTTTTCTCGAAAGCATTAGCAGTGTAATCAGGAGCACCGTCTAGCAATGGCGGATTTTCAAAAGAACGCCACTTTCTAAAAAGCTCAACTAAATTTTGATTGGAACTTGTGTCTTGAGCTAATGCTATTAAAGGCGTGCTGACAAAAAGTAGAAGAAAGAAGTATATTAATAATTTCGAATTTGCAGTTATAGTCATTTTGTGTTGGTGATTGGTATGTGTATGCAAATTAACAATAGTGGAGCAATGCGCCATATTTAAATTAAAAATGTTGACGGCTGTGAGAGGTGTAGTTACTTATGAAATAGCGCAAAGTTGCTCTAATGCGAAAAAAAGTATCTCAAATGCTCAATTCACCACAATTTAAGTTGCGAATAGCGTTATTTGTACATCAAATCTGAAAGTATTTTACTTAATTGTATTGTCTTAAATATGTATTTTTAGATATCCATACACGCAATAGTGTAAGCCTAAACTTTGGTATATAGTTCAATTTTAATCGTATGAATAAAGAATTTCATTTTCTTGATGATGGTGGCGAGATGGGTAAGTTAATGCGCGAAAAAGATTGGTCGTTGACTCCGCTTGGTGCGCCAGAAGGGTGGCCACAGAGTTTACGTACTACTGTTAATATTATTCTGAATTCTCCTTTTCCAATGTTCTTATTTTGGGGCGACACCCTAAAAGGATTTTATAATGATGCCTATAGACCAATTTTAGGTGTAGATGGCAAACATCCTAAAATTTTAGGTTTAAACGGAGCTGAGGCTTGGGCAGAAATATGGAAAGATATTTACCCTATGCTTAGCGTAGTTACCAAAAAGGGAGAGTCTATTTGGAGAGAAAATTTAATGATTCCTATTTATAGGAACGGTAGAATGGAAGATGTCTACTGGACATTTAGTTATAGTCCCGTTAAAGATGATGACGGTAATGTATCTGGAGTTTTGGTTATAGTTACCGATACTACAGAAGCTGTATTGGCTGAAAGGCGCTTACGTGAAAGTGAACGTCGTTTTCGTGATATTGCCAATCTATCACCTATGTGGATTTGGATTACAGATGCAGATATAAATGTTGAGTATGCAAACAATGAACTCTTAAATTTCATAGGCTTATCTCATTATTCTGAATTTGAAGGTCAGGTTTGGAAAAGTATAGTGCACCCAGATGATATAGAATTGGTTTTTGAAGGATTTGGTAAGGCTATAGAAAAGCAAGAAAGAATGTCTTTAGAATACCGTGTAAAAAATGCAACAACCAATGAGTATGAGTGGTATAAGATTGTGGCGGTACCCAAATTTGAAAATGGTGATTTAAAGGGGTTCTTGGGTACGGGTATGAATATTGAACAACAGAAGTCATTTGAAGAAACATTAAAGAACGAAGTCAATCATAGAACTAAAGAACTGGCAAATAGCAACCTTAAGCTTGAGGCTATGAATAAAGAGCTTCAGTCTTTCGCATATATTTCTAGTCACGATTTACAAGAGCCGTTGCGTAAAATTCAAATGTTCGCAGAAGTTTTGATGGACAAGGAGTATGATAAACTATCTACATCTGGCAAAGAAAAATTTGTGAAAATACAATCTGCAGCCAATAGAATGCAATCGCTTATTAATGATTTACTTTCTTATTCACGAACAGATACTGAAAAAAGGGTGTTCGAGGTTATTGATTTGAAAGAACTAGTAGCAGATATCAAGAATGATTTAGGGGAAGAGCTTAAAAAGAAACATGGTAAAATTACTTTACTGAAATCATGTGAATTAGAGGTGGTGCCTTTTCAGTTTAGACAGTTAATTTATAATCTGTTATCGAATTCTATAAAATATTCGAGAGCAGATGTACCACCTGTAATTACTATAAAAACCGAGGTAATTAAAAAAGCGAAATCTATTGATCCAATTCTGTCGAATACTAAAGAATACGTTCAAATAACCATTACCGATAATGGTATTGGGTTCGAAGACCAATTTTCTGAGAAAATATTCGAGGTTTTTCAGCGATTACATTCTAAGCAAGAATACGTGGGTACAGGTATAGGTTTGGCTATTGTAAAGAAAATTGTACAAAATCACGCTGGGATTATTAGTGCAACTGGTGAACTATATAAGGGGTCTGTTTTTACAATTGTACTTCCTAAAAAGCAATAAATATCCCATTTTTTTATCCGAAGTTCTAGAAATCTATTCAACTATAATGATTAGGTTAAGTTGTTATGTCATTGCAATTCATATAAATAGATGATTTAAATCGATTTTATTGATATTATTTAAAAGAAAACTTTATTGAGTTAAAGCATATTCTTTTAAGGATATTATATGGGTGAATTCGATTCTATTTTTGACTCATGAATACTACAATAACAAAATCGGCAGGTATGGGTGCTGTCATAAATGATGGTGCTGTAACCTTCTTTAAAATGCCAAGCTGGAACGAGCTTGTAATTTATGAACTTCATGTAGGTACTTTTAATCGTTCTTCACCAGATGCCGTAGGTACATTTGAAGATGTAATCGCCAAATTGTACTATTTAAAAAGTTTAGGCATTAATTGTATTGAGTTATTGCCAGTTGCAGAGTTTTCAGGTGGTATTTCATGGGGATATAATCCAGCACATCCATTTGCAATAGAGCAAGATTATGGAGGGGCTGATGCATTTGCAAAATTGGTCAATGAAGCGCATAAAAGAGGAATTGCTGTAATAATGGATGTTGTTTATGGTCATTTCGGTCCGTCAGATGTAGATTTATGGCAGTTTGATGGATGGAGTGAAAATGATAAAGGCGGAATTTATTTCTACAATGATCATAGAAGCGATACCCCTTGGGGCGACACTAGACCAGATTATGGTAGAGAAGAAGTACGTCAATATTTACGTGATAATGCCTTAATGTGGATAGAAAAATACCATTGTGATGGTTTACGAATGGATGCCACTTCGTACATACGTTATGAGGGCGGAGGGCTAGGCTACGATACCGAGATTGAAGAAGGTAATATTTTAATGAGGGATATAAATTCAGAAATCAGAGAGAAATATCCTCATGTATTAACCTTTGCAGAAGATTTAAAAGGCGATTGTAGGGTTACCGATGCTATAGAGCATAATGGGTTGGCATATGGTTCACAATGGGATATGAATTTTGTTCATCCGGTAAGAGAAGTCATAGAAGATACCCATGAAGACAGTAGAGACCTACAGAAAATAGTCGATGCCTTAGAATTTAAGTATAGTAATGATGCCTTTTGCCGTATTGTATATACCGAATCTCATGATGAGGTTGCCAATGGTAAAGCGAGGGTTCCAGAGGAAATTTAACCAGGTGATGGAGAAAGTGATTTTGCTAAGAAAAGAGCCATATTAGGTATGGTATTAACACTGACAGCACCAGGTATACCAATGCTATTTCAAGGTCAAGAGTTTATTGAAGACGAATATTTTCAAGACACCGAAGGCTTAGATTGGGAAAAAGAAGAAAAGCACAAGGGTATAGAAAACTTGATTAGAGATATTATTAAGTTAAGAACAGGAGAAACTGAAGGTAGTAAAGGGTTAAGAAGTCAGCATATAGAAATTTCACATAATAACCACGAAACAAAAATATTGGCATATACCAGGTTTGATGGCAATGATCTCACAGAACCAGTTCTTGTCGTTTTAAATTTTAGTAATAAAGATTACGGTATAGGTTTAAATGAAAATGAGCCATGTGAGCTAAGGGTTAATGCTAGTAGTAAAATTTACGATAAAGATTTCTCAGAATTGCCTGTAGATAGTGTTGAAGTAGTAAAAGAAAGTACCGACGCTAAAAACTGGACGGGGAAAATAAATATTCCAGCTTATGGCGGGTTGATTTTTACGAAATCTTAATCGTATTACTGCTATTCATTACTACATGTATAATTTACGTAGTTTAAAACTTACAATTTAGTCGATTTTTAAGATTAGGATTAAAAGTGCTAATATTTTATTGTATTTTGTTATAGAATGTTTTTCTAAAATAATAAGTTTACAAACTTTTATGCAGAGAATTAATTGTGTTTATTGAATGGAATATAGTTTCATATATAGCCCTGAAAAAATGGTTAATGAAGTATTTCGAAAAACAATGATCGCTGCAGGGGTTGATTTTGAAATGTTGCAAGACGGTACTATTAAGTTGCCTAAAGATTTAAGTGATGAAAAGCTTACATCTATATCAAGAGAACTTGAGGGTTTTGGTATAAAGATTCAGACAAAAGAGAATAGAGATATCGTTGAAGAGATCAAGATTTATATAAAGAAAATGGTTTATGAGGGAGATATTAGAAATGTAAAAATTTCGGAATTACTTTCTAAACAATTGGGTTTTAGTTATCCATATCTTTCAAATCTATTTTCTAGTAAAACGTTTACCTCGATAGAGAATTTTTATATTTTAGTGCGCATTGAAAAGGTAAAGGATTTGGTGCTGTTAGAGAACACGAGTTTAGGCGAGATAGCTCATGATTTAAATTTTAGCAGTGTGCCACATTTATCAAATCAGTTTAAAAAGGTAACTGGGTTAACCATCACCCAGTATATTAAGTTTAGAAAAAAGTGAGAAGAACGGTTCTTCTTTCAATACATGAAAAGTGAAAATGGATAAATTAAGAATACTACTCGTTGACGATGACGAAGACGACAGACAATTTTTTGCCGATGCATTGGAGGGAATCGAATTGAACACCGATTTACATCAATTAGAGAATGGAAAAAGCTGTATGGAATATTTATTGACCGATACAGATAATACTCCCGATTTGGTGTTTTTAGATTTAAATATGCCAATAATGAATGGGTTCGAATGTTTAGAAGCAATTAGACGTACACCACATTTAAAAGATTTATTGGTGGCTATTTATTCTACATCTTCTGCAGAAAGAGATATAGAAGAAACTTTCGAAAAAGGAGCGAACATCTATATTAAAAAGCCTTCTAGTTTCAATGAACTTAAAAAATCACTAAAACAAGTTGTTAAAATGAACTGGGCATATCATTTAAATGATTTTAAGAAAGAGAATTTTTTATTGAAAATATAAGGCCTCAAATAAAGCTATAGTAAAAAAAGTTGTTTCATTCGGAACAACTTTTTTTGTTTTAGCACCAAGCAAGTCGCATAATTATCGGTTAATTCGCAGTACCTTAACTAAGGTTTGAAAGTTGATAAAGTATGAAGAATAATTTAGCAGATGATATTTTTAGAACAATGGTCGATAATGCCGACACTGCTGTATTATACACTGAGCCTTCTGTACCTAATTCTTTGAATGCAAAAGAGTATCATGTTAAGTATGCCAATAAAAAAGCTCAAAATTTCTTTTTTATTCCGTCTGATAGTAATGAAAATCAATCTTTAGAAGAGATAGTAAAATATGATGAACTGCTTATTCTGGCTAATAAAGTTCTGGAAACCAATGAAGATGAGAATTTTAATATCATAGTCAAAGAATCAGATAACATACTTAATTATCATGTTAGAATTAGATCGTTTAACAAAGGTCTTTTGTTTGCCTTATCATTAATTAAGCCCAAGTATATCACAGATAAAGAATCTAAGCATCCTTTAGGTAGTCTTGAGTCGAGAAAGAGAGAACTTGAAATTTCTAATCTTTTTGGAATACGTGTTTTAGACAGTAACGACAGTATTATTTGTTACTTAAAACCCATCTTCAACAAGAAAGGTGATGTTGAAGATTTTCGCATCGATTATATAAATAATCGAATGGGTGAGATTGCTAATGACGATTCGGCATTTATAGAGGGGCAGACAATACTCGAGTATTATCCGAAGAACGCAGAGAACGGAGTTTTAGAGATTCTAGCAGATGGTTATACAACTGGGGAAAATAAAGAATATACTAAAGAATTTATATTTAACGAAAAATCAGTTTGGTTGACCACAAGAGCTGTAAAAATGAACGATGGTCTAATATTGTTTTCGAAAGACGTAACGCAAGAGAAGACGTACGAAGCACAATTGTTTATACAAAACAGGTTACTTTCAGAGGCTGAGCATGTAGCGAATATTGGTAGTTTTCGTTGGAATTTAGCTAAGGAGCAAATAAAATACTCAGACAATGTTTACAGGTTGTTTGGCTACGACCCTAATGAGTTCGATGATAAGTACGATCGCTTACTTACATTTTTACATCCTAATGATTTTGAAAAAGTGAAATCTAGTTTTAAAGCGGCTAGAATAAATAAATCTAAATCTGACTTGGTTTTTCGTGTATACACAAAGTCTAAGGAGTTAAGGTATATGAACACCATTGCAGAGTGCTACCAAAAAGAAGGTAATTGGTATATGGTAGGTGTTATTAGAGACGTTACAAAGCAAATAGAAGCAGAGTCGGTGCTGCAGATTAAGAATACAGAATTAAAAAGAACGAACGCCGACTTAGAAGCTTTTAACCGTGTAGCCAGTCATGATCTGCAAGAACCACTTCGTAAAGTTCAAATGTTTGTTAGTCGATTAGATGATGAAGAAGAGGGTCGGTTAAGTAATCGATCACAAGACTACTTATCTAAAATAAAGTACTCTTCAGATAGAATGCGTAACCTTATTAATAATCTACTGTCTTATTCTAAAATAGACGAGGTTGGCGAACAACCAAGGCGCGTAGACCTTAATGATGTTTTATATAATGTTCTTGAAGATTTAGGGGAACGTATAAAGGATTTAGATGCTAAAGTAGATTCTGTGAGTTTACCGGTAGTAAATGGTATTCAGTTTCTGTTAGAACAGTTATTTGCCAATCTCATTGGTAATTCACTCAAATATGTAAATGAAGGAGTACGGCCCAATATTAAAATTATAGGTAGTATCGTTAGTGGCGATAAAAGTTTGGTAGAAAGTTTATTGCCAAACATAAATTACGTAAAGCTACAATTCATTGACAACGGGTATAGGATTCGAAAAAAAGTATCAAGAGAAAATTTTTGAAATATTTCAAAGACTTCATGGTAAGACAGAATTTTCAGGTACGGGTTTGGGCTTATCTATCTGTAAAAAAATTGTTCAATCGCATAACGGTACCATTACGGCAAAAGGCGAGTTGAACAAAGGTGCTGAGTTCACCGTTTATCTTCCAACCTTATTATAGGTTTTACCACTGTAAAATATACCCTTCTTAAAATTGTGTAACAGCTTCTAAAAATGTTGTAACAGATTTACATTGCATGGGCCGCATCTTTGTATCAACAAGAAATGTAAGCCTTTATGAATAATCTTCAATATGCTAGAGTAGGTAATGTAAGACGAAAAGATTCTTATGACCAGACTTTAAATGTACAGAGTAGTACTCCTGTTTTTACCGAAAACTTTCAAGCACAAGAGGCTTCATTAAATAATAACCATCTAAATAATAATTCATGCAAATAGTTCATAATCAGTTAAGTCATTTCAATAATGTTTTAGGAGGAAGTATCTCTAGTTTTCAAGGGGATCGTATTCTTCAATATGATAACGATAAAGGTAGCGGTAGAATACAGACCGTTTCATTAGGATCAGGAATTTCTTATACCGAATATGATTTGGATTTGAACGATGACTTTAATTTCGATTTAAAGTTAGATGAGAATCGTAGTTTATACTTCATTTATTGTTTAGAAGGTAGTTTTAGATTTTCTAAAGGAAAAGAAACAAGTAAAGTTGAAGCTTTACAAACAGTAGTAATTGGCGGTTCTATCGAGACTATTAATATTAAACTTAGAGAGGCGACAAAGTCTAACTTGTCTATTATTAAGGTAACGCAAGATGGAGAGTCATTAAGTAAGAATGTTAACAATAATGAATTATATGAGCAATTGTTTGCTTCATTTTTAAATGAAGATGGGAGCGCTCATGTTGGTACTTTCAACCTTAAAATAAAAGAACAATTATTACAGATAAGATCAATTACTCAAGTTGGTTTAGTAAGAAAACTACTTATAGAAGGTATTGTAAACTTTACGTTGGCATTAGAGATTTTACATTGTAAGCAAGATATTGAGAATAGCGGTCAGGTTTCGACCATGCTAACAAAGAAAGAGCTTTTAAGAATTGAAGAAGCAGTAAATGCTATAAAGAGAATACCAGAATTTCCTTATACAGTAACCGATTTAAGTAAGGAATACGGTCTTTCACCAACAAAATTGCAAGAAGGCTTTAAGGTAACGGAAGGTACTACAGTAACGAATTTCATTAGAAATGAGCGATTGATATTAGCTGAAGAATTAATTCAGACATCTGATATGAACATTTCAGAGATTGTATATTCTATTGGGTTTACAAGTAGAAGTTACTTCTCTAAAATCTTTAGAAACAAATTTAAGTGTACACCAAAAGCATACTTAATGAATATTAGAAACGTGTCAATTTCAGCATAGAAAGACATATATGAAAAAGATAAGGCCGGCTCAATTGAGCTGGCTTTTTTTGTTTTATATTTTTAAGGTAGAACTATTTTAAAGATTGAAAAGAAGGTAAACAAGATAATACTACTAGCTAAAAGCTAGGTAGCTTAGAAGATTTAAAATTGTAATATTCAATATATCTAAAAAGTTATTTAAATGGAAATAACGAACTCCTTCTCGTTTTTTTCAGAATCATTTACATAGCGTAAACATTTGTGTAAAAGTGTTTTGAGCTGGTTGTAAGAAGAAGGTTTTTGTAAATACAAAGAAGCGCCCATAACATTTAAACGGGTAATTTCTTTAGGATGATAAGATGTAGAATAAATAATTACCGGAGTACCTGCATATTTCTCAAGGTCACGAATATCTGCAAGACACTCAAATCCGTCCATCATTGGCATTTTTAAATCTAAAAATATGACATCTGGTTTTTCGATGTCGTTAGATAGTAAACTTGCCATTAGGTCTACGCCATTATTAAATTCAGAAATTTTAGTCTGTATCGGGATCTCTCTTAATGCATCAGAAAAGAATGTTCTGTCATCACTATCATCATCAGCTAGGAAGACATTTAGTAAATTTTTGCTCATGGCAATTAATAATTTAAAACGCTAAAAAATGTTTGTTACAAAGACTTCAATTAAAAAAATTGATCAAAATCCAAGAGCAAGGTAAAACTTAAGAAGTTTATTCTCTAGTTCGATTCATTTAAAAAATAGCTCAATACCTAAAATATAACGCTGGCATATGAGCACATATTACTATTTTGAGTCAAAATGTACAAGAAGTTTCACCGGTTACATTGGCGGTTCAGAAATCATGGTTTTAATCTTTTTCCAAAAGTGTTTTGAGGTAACATTGGTAGGCTCTATGAGATCGGCCATCAAAATTAGATTTCTTTTAAATTGCTCGTACTCGTATTTGTTTGTATTGTCCTCGTCGATGGGGTAGTAGGCCATACCCCAATTTGGGAACGTTCTTTTACTTGTTTCGTCATCAGAAAAAAGAGTGACATTTTTATGGCGAGGATCTTTTTTAATCTTGCTATAAAGTGTCTCTATTCTCGTTTTGTTACCTTCTAGCAGTTGAACAAAACGACCTTGATAATAGATAAGGCAACCTGTGATATCTTCACGTTGATTGTTTTCACGTGCTTTTTCCAATAATTCTTCCATTTCTGAGCCCTTAATTTTATTCGTGGCAACAGATTCATAAGTCAATGTATACATCTAAAATGAAATTGGTCTTAATGGGCAAAAATAATAAAAATGACAAAAAAGAAAAAGACTTCGTAAATAAGTGAATAAATTGAGGCAGTAGAAAGTACTATAAAACAAAAAAGCCCCTAAAAGGGGCTTTTGAGTGATCGCAGGAGGATTCGAACCTCCGACCGTCTGCTTAGAAGGCAGATGCTCTATCCAGCTGAGCTATGCGACCGACACCATTTTTTCAAATGTGGGTGCAAACTTAGTGATTTTTATAGACTGGTAAAACCAAAATCAATAAAAATTTAATTATTTCTTTTATCTGTCAATTTACGGCTATGAACGACCTTCATATTGATCAAAATTTTCCCAAAGTTGATCAAGAACTTTATAGAATATTTCAAACTCTTCTTCGGTGATACCCAGTGTACTAACTTTTCTTAAATCGGTAATAAAGGGCATTACTTGTTTTATGAGTGCAGAACCTTCGTCTGTTATTACAAGCTTGTATCTTTTTTGGTCATCTCTAAATCTAGACTTTCGTAAGAAGCCTTTTTTACATAATCCGCTAATAACTCGAGATGTTGTAGCTCTATTTCTAAAGTTAGATTTGGCAATATCTGCTTGAGAAGCATCTTTACCTTCTAATTGTACACGTTGTAAAATCACCCATTGCTCAATGGTCAAATCAATATTATTCTCTGCAAAAACCTGTAGAAAGGTACTCTGTACTTTTTTTAATGTACGATCAATATATACGCCGAAGCCTTCCGTCCTGTCCATAATCCAAATGTTATTCCTCCAAAAGTAACAGAGTTTATTGTTAATATTGTTGTTAGTGCAACAATAATTAAAAAAAAGTGTATATTTACTTCGGATAAATTGGTCTAAAGAAGAAGAAATATGCAACTAGGTTTCAAGAAATATATATTAGAAGACAGTACCTATAAAGGTGGTGGAAAGAAAATTGTTATGCCCGATGGTGTTACGGTACACAAGCTTTCATCTAATGAGAATCCGCTAGGGTATTCCCCAAAAGTAAAAGAAGCATTAGCAAAAACATTAGACGATTTAAGTTTCTATCCAGATAATACTGATATCAAATTACGTGAAGCATTGGTAAAGGATTTTGATGGTGCTTTAGTTGCCGACAATTTCATTACTGCAAATAGTGGTTCTGAAATTATTGATATGATTTCGAAGGCATTTTTGAATGAAGACGATGAGGTAATTGTGAGTCAGCCATGTTTTCTTCCATATACAGCATTTACTCGTTGGATGGGAGCAAAGGCAATTAATGTTCCAATGACCGAGAATTATGACTATAATCTAGATGGTATTATAGCCGCAATTACAGAGAAAACGAAGTTGGTATTTCTAGCATCGCCTAATAATCCGTCAGGAAATTACATTCCTATGACAGAGTTACGAAGCTTTATTGAGAAATTACCTGAGCATGTTGTTTTGGTATTAGATGAGGTATACAGGCATTTTGCAGAAGCAGAAGATTACACATCAGGTTTACCGTTTGTGGTAGAAGGTAAAAATGTAATTGCCATAAATAGTTTTTCAAAAACGTATGGTTTAGCAGGTTTACGTGTAGGGTATTGCTATGCTCCGTTAGAAATCAGTAATTACATGCGTAGAATTTGTAAGCCATTTTTACTGTCTTCTTTAGCTTTAGAAGGTGCTATTGCAGCATTAGAAGATGTAGATTTTGTAAATAAAACGGTGGCATTGGTGAAAGAGGAAAGAAGGTTTGTTTTGAACGGACTTGATGCTTTGCAGATAAAATACTGGCCTGCACAAGGTAATTTTGTGTTAATAGACCCGCCAATCAATGATATGGAATTTACTTCGTTTTTAGAACAACGTGGTATTATGGTACGCCCGGTAGGTAATTTTGGAGCCCCTGGTAAAGTGAGAATTTCATTCGGGGTAAGAGAGGCTAACAAAGCACTTTTAGCAGCACTTGAAGTATTGATGAAGTCGCAAACAACAACAGCATAATTTTTTTAATATACATGTTGTATATGCAACAATAAACGAAATAAAAATATAAAACCCAACAGTATGTCAACAGCAACAGTAGCAAAGAACGATCACAAAGAGGCACAAGATTTTATGCCAATTAATGGTACCGATTATTTAGAGTTATATGTAAGTAATTCTAAGCAAGCGGCACATTATTACAAAACTGCATTCGGCTTTAAATCTTTAGCGTATAAAGGTTTAGAGACTGGTAGTAGAGAATATGAGTCTTACGTATTAGAACAAGACAAAATAAGGTTAGTATTGACTTCTCCACTAAGAAGTGGTACTGATGTAGGTAGACATATTGACAAGCATGGTGATGGTGTAAAAGTTACTGCGCTATGGGTTGATGATGCTACGTACGCGTATGAAGAGGCGATGAAAAGAGGTGCCAAAAGTTATATGGAACCTAGGACAGACAAAGATGAAGACGGTAAAGTAGTTACCTCTGGTATCTATTCTTATGGTGAGGTTGTACACATTTTTGTAGAGCGTAAAGATTACAACGGAACATTTTTACCAGGATATCAAAAATGGGAATGCGATTACCAACCAACTTCTACAGGGTTAAAATTTGTGGATCATATGGTCGGTAATGTTGAAGAAGGAAGAATGAACTATTGGGTAGATTTCTACGCAAATGTTATGGGCTTCAAGCAAATTATGTCTTTTGACGATAAGGATATCTCTACGGATTTTACGGCATTAATGAGTAAGGTAATGAGCAATGGTAACGGTCGTATTAAGTTCCCAATTAACGAGCCGGCACCAGGTATGAAAAAATCTCAAGTAGATGAGTATTTAGAATTTTACGAAGGTGAAGGTGTTCAGCATATTGCCGTTGCAACAGACGATATTGTAAAGACGGTTTCAGATCTTAAAAGTAGAGGAGTAGAGTTCCTAAACATACCAACTACGTATTATGATGTATTGACCGAAAGGGTAGGTGAAATTGATGAGGATATTGAATCATTAAGAAAGCTAGGTATTTTGGTTGATCGTGATGATGAAGGATATTTATTGCAAATTTTCACGAAAACAGTACAAGCAAGACCAACAATGTTTTTTGAAATTATTCAGAGAAAAGGAGCTACTTCTTTTGGAAAAGGAAATTTCAAGGCATTATTTGAAGCTATTGAGCGTGAGCAAGAATTAAGAGGAACATTATAAGTTCAACAGATTTCTTGAGCGACCAAGAATAGCGTATTTTTAAGAGAAGAATTAGTTACATACCTCGTGGAATTTTCGCGAGGTATTCTTAAAACATAAATTCAAAAGTTCGGGGTAATCCTCGTAGTTTTTAATCTCGACTTTCGAGTAAAATCAACGTATATGCCTATATATCATAAGCAAGGAGCGTTGCCGCCTAAGCGACATACGCAGTTTAGAAAACCAGATGGAGAGTTGTATTCAGAACAATTGTTCGGTACTATAGGTTTTGACGGTATGTCCTCTTTATTATATCACCACAATAGACCAACAATGGTCAAGGAGATATTAAAGAGTACAGATGTTTCTCCGAAAATTGCTTTGGAGAAGAATATACGTTCGTTGAAATTAGTGAGTTTTAATGCTCCCGCAAAAGATGATTTTTTAGAAGCTAGAGAGCCGCTTTTGGTGAATAGCGATATTATTATCGGGGTAGCGGCACCAAGAAAATCGTTACGAGAATATTTTTATAAGAATACCGATGCCGATGAAATGCTCTTTATACATAAAGGCACAGGGGTATTAAGAACCATTTTCGGGCAAATTCCGTTTGAGTATGGAGATTATTTAATAATTCCGAGAGGAACGATTTATCAGATAGATTTTGATAGCGAAGACAATCGTATTTTGTTTGCGGAATCGTACTCACCCATTTATACGCCAAAGAGATACCGTAATTGGTTCGGGCAATTATTGGAGCATTCTCCGTTTTGTGAGCGCGATTATAAATTGCCACAAAATTTAGAAACGTTTACCGATACCGATGAGCACTTGATTAAAGTGAAGAAGCAAGGGGTCATTCATGAAATGGTCTACATAGGGCATCCTTTTGATGTTGTAGGTTGGGATGGATATAATTTCCCGTACGGATTCTCAATTCACAATTTTGAACCCATTACAGGTAGAGTTCATCAACCGCCACCAGTACACCAAACATTTGAGACGAATGCTTTTGTAATTTGCTCTTTTGTGCCAAGGTTGTACGATTATCATCCACTGTCGATACCTGCACCATATAATCATTCGAATATAGATTCTGATGAAATGCTATATTATGTTGACGGAGATTTTATGAGCAGAAACGGAGTGCAGCCAGGTAACATATCTCTCCATCCCGCAGGCATACCACATGGTCCGCACCCAGGAGCAGCAGAACGCAGCATAGGTCAAAAAGGTTCAGAAGAACTAGCGGTTATGATTGATACGTTCAAGCCATTGATGGTTACCGAAAATGCCTTAAAATTAGACGACGGAGATTACTACAAATCGTGGTTGAATAAATAAAAAAACAAGCACTTGACAACACTAAATACATGGGTGTCAGTACCCGCAAATTCAGATTTTTCTATCTATAATCTCCCTTTCGGAATCTTCTCTGTAAACGGTGAAGCTCCAAAAGCAGGTATTGCAATTGGTGAGAAGATAGTTGATTTGGCAGCTGTTTCAGAATTAGGTTTATTAGAAGTCAGTGCTTCTTATTTTCGGCAGAAAACCTTAAATGAGTTTATCGCATTAGGTAAGAAAATAACGAATAAGGTCCGTTTAGATATTCAAAATTTATTGATATCTGAGAATTCTCCGCTGAAAAATCATCAAGAAGTTTTTGTATTGCAGAAAGAAGCGAAAATGCATTTACCGGTTCATGTAGGCGATTATACAGATTTCTATTCAAGTATAGAACATGCTACCAATGTGGGTAAAATGTTCCGTGATCCAGAGAATGCCTTATTACCAAATTGGAGACATATTCCGGTAGGGTATCATGGTCGTGCTTCATCAATTGTGGTGAGCGGTACAAATATTCACAGACCCATGGGTCAAGTGAAAACCAATGATATGGAAGTGCCCGTTTTTAAAGCTTCAGGCAATCTAGATTTCGAATTGGAAATGGGCTTTATAGTTGGTAAAAGTACCGAACTAGGAGAACGCGTTTCTACAAAACAAGCTGCTGAGCATATTTTCGGATTAGTGTTGTTCAATGACTGGTCTGCCAGAGATATTCAAAAGTGGGAATATGTGCCTTTAGGTCCGTTTTTAGGAAAAAGTTTTGCATCTTCTATGTCACCATGGATTGTTACGTTAGAAGCCTTAGAGCCATTTAAGATTCAAGGTCCTGTGCAAGAACCGGCTGTATTATCGTATTTACAGTATGAAGGAGAAAAGAATTATGATATTCAATTAGAGGTCGGCATGTCATCAAAAACATCAGGTGAAACATCTATTAGTAAGTCTAATTTCAAATACATGTATTGGAATATGATGCAACAATTAGCACATCATACCGTAAACGGCTGTAATTTGAATGTAGGTGATGTAATGGCGTCTGGAACGATATCAGGTAAAGATGAAAGTTCATATGGCTCATTGTTAGAAATCTCTTGGGGCGGTAAAAAACCGTTTGAATTACATGATGGTAGTAAACGTACTTTTATAGAAGATAATGATACGGTTACTATGCGAGGTTTCGCAGAAAAAGAAGGTAAGAGAGTAGGATTCGGTGAAGTAATCGGAACCATTTTACCAAGTAAATAAAATAAATTTTTAAATAGCTTAATAGTAGCACAATGTCAAAGAACGAAGAAATCAATTCTATAGATCCAAACAGTATTTCTCAGCAAGAATTACATGGGTATTTATTGTCGGCCGTAGCACCAAGACCAATATGTTTTGCCAGCACTATTGATAAAGATGGTAATGTTAATTTGAGTCCGTTCAGCTACTTTAATCTATTCAGTGTAAATCCGCCAATCATGATTTTCTCACCTTCTAGACGTGGTAGAGATAATACGACCAAGCATACGTTAGAAAATGTTTTGGAAGTAAAAGAAACGGTAATCAATATCGTGAATTATGATATGGTAGAGCAAATGTCATTGTCAAGCACGGAGTATGGCGACGGCGTAAATGAATTTGTAAAAGCAGGATTCACACAAGTACCTAGCGATAAAGTGAAACCACCAAGAGTAGGTGAGGCACCGGTGGCATTTGAATGTGTAGTAGATCAAGTAATAGCCTTGGGTGACGGACCAGGGGCAGGTAATTTAGTACTCGCCAAAGTTGTTCAGATTCACGTAAAGAAAGCGTTTTTAGATGCAGAGGGGAAATTAGATACTCCCAAATTAGATTTAGTGGCTCGTATGGGTGGTAATTGGTATTGTAGAGCCAATGGCGATGCTTTATTTGAAATACCTAAACCAATACGTACCAAAGGAATAGGGGTAGATATGCTACCGGAAGCTGTACAGAACAGTACTGTATTAACAGGTAATAATTTAGGAAGGTTAGGGAATTTAGAACAGTTGCCAACTAAAGAAGCTATCGCGAAAATCACAGAACACGCTGAGGTGAAATCTATTCTTAATGGAGATGAAAGTATCACTGCATTGCACAAACTAGCACAACAATGGTTGGCAGATGGTAAAACTGAAGATGCATTGGCTTTGTTGCATTTGGGGTCTTAACCTTTTATTTCAAATGTAAAGTCTATTGGTTTTTCTTTCCAAAATCCATCGTTTGATTTTTTTTGATATCCTTTTTTTAATTCTACAAGCGGTCTGTTTAGAATATGTATAGATGACGTTTCAATGTTGTTCGAGATTAGTTTACTTTCGTTAAAAGAACTATATAAATATTCATGTTCAAGTGATGATACCACTGAATCTGTAGAGAATTCTAACACATTGAAAAAGTATCTTCCATTTACGTTTTTATAGGTCTCAACAATTTTGTGGTTTTGTTTTACTAAATTCTTAGATTTTTTAGTTTTATATTCTGCACGCTCAATTTTATGTTCATACTTCAGTACAGCATAGTTTTCAGTGTCAATGTAAATACTACCAGATGAAGCTGTTGGTGCTGGGTATCCAAACCCTGTAGAATAGGAGCCAGGAGAATTATTTGTAAAATTTATCTGATAAACTTCTTGACCTTCATAGTGTAATATTTTTTGTTTTTTTAAATCATAAGAAGTGGTACGATAAAGAACGTTCGTTTTACTTAAAATAATATCTCTGTTTAAAACAGCCCATAATGAGCCTATACCATGATACCATTTGCTTTTTTCGTATACATCTGTATTGGTTCTTAAATGTTCAATTTCTCCAAAAATGTTATTCTCAGGTTTATTGCTGCCATTGATTCCTTTTTTATTATAAGTTTTAATAAATGCTTCTTCACCTATAGATAAAGAATCTTTAGTGTTAAATTGGCTTACTTTAAACAAGAATTTTTGATTGTATGGTGTTTGTGTGTAATTAATTTCAATATTGTTTCGAGCCTTTTCAATAATTTCTTCTGCGCTCAATTCTACACGTTCAGCTATTACTACTACCTCATTTAAAATAATATCATCTTTAGATTTTTTAAGACGGATGTTAATTTGTTTTGTAATTGAATTGGTAGAAATAGAATCGCTTTCATACCCAATAGCAGAAAATATTAAATAACCATTTGTGTTTTCTTCACGGGCAATGTTGAACTGCCCATTTGAGTTTGATATTGTACTTGAATTTAAATTAGAATAGTATATGTCGGCATAATTAATAGGTTCAGAAGTATCATCGTCAATTATAGATCCGCTTATGCTGCTGCCTTTATATGTAACTGTCTTTATTTTTTCATTATCGTATTCAATATACTTTGGAGGGTACATTTTTTCAATGTAATAAATACCATCAAAAATATTTTCCCAATTGGCGGATAGCGGAATGTAGCCTAGAGCAGAAGAATAAAATTGATACGGAATATCATTTAAAACATATAGCGCTGTTTTAATATCCTGATTTTTAAAATCGGATTCAATACTATTGGCTGGTGGTTGTAAAATTGGAGAAATCTGTTCTACTAAAAAATCAAAATAGAAACCTTCATAAGATGTAAAAGCTAAGCTAAACAACTTTGAGCCATATTTTTCTTTAAGTATTTGACCCATTGGTACGGCATATTTCAAATCTTTTATTTGCGCAATTTCTTCTTTAGTGTTGGTATGGCTATCACCGTGAATACTGTCTGTGACTGCAATTTGTTTTTTAATGTAATTTTCAGTTTCTAAGGTGTACTCGAATTCATTTAATTTATTCGCAAAATGATAACTAGCGCCCCATCCAATTATTTTTTCATTAGGGTAAAGGTCTTTAATGAAAATCAGATTTTCAGCCATTTGTTTATCCCTGGGGTTTTGAATGGCTATTTTTTCTTTTTGTAAACTTTTTAATCCAAAATCCAAGTCAGAAAATGCACTCTTAAATGTTTGAACTATCACTTTTGTTTCAATATCATTTTTAGGGATCTGGTCAATTTTATCAATGACAGCATTAATATTGTTGTAAAGGTTGGTAGAGTCTTTTTTGTTAAAAGCATATTTTTCAAAATCTCTAACAACCATTGTCTTTTCAATTTCTATGTAGTCTTCATCAGAAATTACAATGTTATTTTTAGAGCAAAGAGATTTAAAGTCGTTGAGAAAATATTCTTCAAAAAGATTTGATTCTTGAGAATCGAATCCGAGAATTTTCAATTCCGGGTGTGTTTCTAGATAATTTAAAAGTTTTTGAAAAACTTCGGTGGTGGTATACAGCCAACCAACACTTTGCTTGAAAATGTCGACTTCCTCCTTTTGACTTTTATAAAGTTCGTTTGCTTTAAAATTATCATACATACCGCTCTCAAAAACTAATAGATTATACCCATAGTTGTCATGCAGGTCTTTTATCATTTCTAGCTTTTTGTCAAAAACGGCACCATCTCCATGAGTTTGCTCTCCAAGTAAAATGATTTCAAATTCGGTTGGTGATATTCCTTTAAAAAGTAAATCTTGACTAAAAAGAGTACTAGTAGATATGAGATTTAGAAAAAGAATCGAAATTACTATGTATATACTTTTCATTGTATTTTTTCAAGAATTAAACAAACTTACTCCGCTTTCTCATAAGCTTCCTTCAACCAGTCAATTAATTCGCCATCAACTTGGCTGGCATTAGTGAGTTGAACTCTATGTGTACACATGCTACCAAATGGTCCTGAAGATTCTAGTCGGTCTGTGGTTGGTTTATCTTTTATTTTCAGTCCTAGGTCTATTCTTGTTTTGGTAGCGGGTTTTATTAGTGCAAATTGCTTTTTGCGAATAATACTTACCGTAGTTTTCTTTGGAGTGATGGTAACATCATTACCAAATGTTTTTACCACTTTTAATAGAGCTTCGTAAATAGGGGTTAAATTTTCCTTCCCTTTATATTGCTGGGCTACTAAATCGGCAGGAGAATTATTTTCTTCTTTTGATAAAGAGACAATAGTATTTGCAAATCCGTGTGTTACACCGTGCTCTTTTTTTAAAAAATTGACACTTTCAGAATGTTTAGAAAACGATTTAGTTTTTAATACATCTTTCCATTCGGTTAAAGATTTCCCAGTTTTCTCGGGCATATTATCAATCATGGTTTGTAGTGCCTTGTCCATTTTTTTTAGAGTTTGGTATAAAAGTCAATTTACGAAAATTAAAATGTTTATGTGTACCGCTACTAATTCATCTTTCTTACCTAATTGTTGTATCCAAAGAAAAAACAACAATACTAAGTTTACATTGGGAATCTATCAATAAAATTGGCTTCAACTCTTTTATATATAAAAATTTGGCGATTAAGTAATTGTGTGTTCTTTTTGCTGTTATTAGTGCTTATATTAGTTAGTACTGAAATCCCACTGTATTATGGCTTTAAAAGTTGCAATTAAACACAAGACAAAATATATTTATGATAGAAGCATAAATCTATCTCCACACATATTCAGGTTACGACCTGCGCCACATAGTAGAACACCAATTGAGGCTTATTCCATAAAAATAAAACCAGAAAATCATTTTTTCAATTGGCAGCAAGATCCTTTTGGCAACTATATGGCTCGTATTGTCTTCCCGGACAAGACAACCGAGCTTTCTGTCGATGTAGAGATCATTGCAGATTTAAAGACGATTAATCCGTTCGATTTTTTTGTTGAAGAAGCGAGTGAAGAATTTCCTTTTAAGTATTCTGAAGAAGCTAAAAAGGAGCTTTTACCTTATTTAGAAAAAGTAGAAAGTGGTCCACTTTTGCAGGAATGGTTGTCTCAGATTGATTTAACTCCACAAAGAAGTATCGATTTTTTAATTGGTCTTAATGCTGATCTGTATAACCACCTAAACTATACTTTACGTATGGATCCCGGAGTACAGACTTGCGAAGAAACATTAGAAGGTAAATTGGGATCTTGTAGAGATTATGCTTGGCTATTGGTACAAACATTACGTCATTTAGGTTTAGCGGCACGTTTTGTATCTGGGTATTTGGTACAATTAAAATCTGACGAAAAATCATTGGACGGGCCGTCTGGTCCTGAAGAAGATTTTACTGATTTACATGCATGGGCAGAAGTATATTTGCCAGGTGCCGGTTGGATAGGCTTAGACGCCACCTCTGGTCTTTTTACTGGTGAAGGTCACATTCCTTTGGCATGTACGCCATCTTATGAGAGTGCAGCTCCTGTAAGCGGATTTACAGATTTTGCAGAAACCACCTTTGAATTTGAAAATTCGGTTACTAGAATATTTGAATCACCACGAGTAACAAAGCCATATACAGAAGAGCAGTGGAATGCTATATATAATCTTGGTTTTAAGGTAGAAGAAGAATTACAGGCAAATGATGTTCGCTTGACCATGGGTGGTGAGCCCACTTTCGTTTCTATAGATGATATGGAGTCTGAAGAGTGGAATACTGCTGCAGATGGGCAACACAAAAGAGAACTGGCAAGTAAGTTGTCTATTCGCTTATTAGAGGTTTTTGGAAAGGGCGGATTGCTGCATCATGCACAAGGTAAGTGGTACCCAGGTGAGGCACTACCTCGTTGGTTGATCGGTATTCACTGGAGAAAAGATGGAAAACTAATTTGGAAAGACCCAAGTTTACTGGCATCATTTTCTGAGGAATACAAAATGCCAAGAAATATCACCAAACGATTTTTAAAGACTTTGGGCGGCTATTTAGGCTGTAAAACCAATAGTGTAATGCCAGCTTATGAAGATGCTTTTTATTTCTTGTGGGAAGAAGGGAAGTTACCTGTAGATGTAAACCCAAAAAAATATAATAAAGACGATACCCATTTACGTAAAAAATTAGGGGAGATTTTAGAACAAGGGTTAGGGAAAACTGTTGGTCATGTGTATCCGTTGATTAAAAAAGATAATAAATGGTTGACCAATAAATGGGAATTTAGAAATAAGAATTTACTGCTTACTCCCGGTAATTCGGCAATTGGCTTGCGTTTACCTTTAGCGGCATTGCCAAAAGATCCGCCGATTCCGTCAGAACCAACGGCAGAGGTAGAGTTGTTTGAAAATACTCCCGATTTACCTATGACTGATGACGCTTTACAAAAGCGAATGAAGTTGAAATCTACTTCGCACCCAAGAAAGCACCCTTATGTACGTACGGCAATTTGCGCTGAGGTTCGTGAGAAAAAGTTATTTCTATACTTACCGCCATTAGACAGTGCAGAAGACTTTTTAGACTTGGTAGCATGTATAGAAGCTACTGCGAAAGAATTGAAAGTACCTGTTATTTTAGAGGGTTACGAACCGCCAAGAGATAATAGGTTAGAGGTGTTGAAGGTGACGCCTGATCCAGGGGTGATTGAAGTAAATGTACATCCTGCTAAAAACTGGCAAGAATTAACAGATAATACCTTGACACTTTATGCCGAAGCAAAACAAGCCCGTTTAGGTACAGAAAAATTTATGTTAGATGGCAAGCACACCGGTACAGGTGGTGGTAACCATGTAACTTTGGGCGGAGTAACGCCAGCTGATAGTCCGCTATTGCGAAACCCTCAATTACTGCGTAGCCTATTAACATTCTGGCAACATCATCCAGGCTTATCTTACTTATTTTCTGGTGCCTTTATAGGTCCTACAAGTCAAGCGCCACGAGTAGATGAGGCAAGGTTAGAGAATCTGTACGAACTTGAAATTGCCTTTTCTCAAATACCGGACGATGAAGAGGTCCCGTTTTGGATTACCGACCGATTATTCCGTCACCTATTAACAGATATTACGGGAAACACCCACAGGGCAGAATTCTGTATAGATAAATTATACTCGCCAGATTCTTCTTCTGGTCGCTTAGGTATATTAGAACTGCGTGCTTTTGATATGCCACCACATGCACAAATGAGTTTAATGCAAATGTTGCTGGTGCGTACATTGGTATCATGGTTTTGGAAAAAACCGTACAAGCATGATTTGGTACGTTGGGGTACTGAGTTGCATGACAAGTTCTTGTTAGAGCATTATGTAAAAGAAGATATAAAAGATATCGTAACGCAATTGAACGACGCGGGTTATCCGTTTAAGCTAGATTGGTTTGATCCATTTTTTGAATTCCGTTTTCCATTATACGGTATGGTGGAAATAAATTCAATTCAGATGGAATTACGAATGGCGATAGAACCTTGGAATGTGCTTGGCGAAGAAATGACCGGTGGTGGTACATCGCGTTATGTAGATTCGTCGTTAGAACGTGTACAGGTAAAAGTGAATAACTTTAATAGTAAGCGATATATATTGACCTGTAATGGGGTAAAAATAGAGCTCAGCTCAACCGGTACAAAAGGAGAGTATGTTGCTGGTGTTCGTTTCAAAGCATGGGAACCATGGTCGGCATTACACCCAACTATCGGTGTAGATACTCCGCTAGTTTTCGATATTGTTGATGATTGGAACAAGAAATCTATTGGTGGTTGTACTTATTTTGTAGCGCACCCTGGTGGGCGATCTTATGATACGTATCCGGTAAATAGTTTAGAGGCAGAATCGCGTAGAATCAATAGATTTTGGGATATTGGGGTAACACAAGATGAGGTAACTCCTACTGAATTGGTTGCTTCAACAAATTTTACGGGTAGAATGGTTGAACCTAAGGCAGGTTCAAATACATTTGTATACAAAGAGATGCCAGTTAACCCCGAGTATCCACATGTAACAGATTTACGTAAGAAGTAATGCCAACAACAAAAACGAGCTGGTTTAATAATTATGACACCCAAAAGGGCAATGATGAAATGTATTCATTGAACAATGGTATGAAGCCCTATTGGAATAAATTATTAAGCGAATTTGACACTTTAGGAGTAACAGGATTAACCGCCCGCCAAAAAGATATTGACTGGTTGTTATCAGAGAACGGTGTCACCTATAATGTATATAACGACCCAAAAGGTTTACACAGACCTTGGAACCTGAACGTGGTTCCATTTATGTTGCACCAAGAGGAGTGGACCAAAGTAGAAGCAGGATTGAAGCAAAGGGCAGAACTGCTCAATTTGGTTCTTAAAGATGTCTATGGCGAACGAAAACTGATAAAAAATGGCATTGTGCCCTATGAAGTTATTTATGGCCATCGTGGTTTTCTAAGGCAATGTTCTGGTATGGAACTTAAATTAGAACAGTATCTATCCACTTATGCAGCAGATCTTTGTCGTGGTACAGATGGGCGTTTATGGGTAGTGAATGATCGTACGGAAGCACCTTCAGGAATGGGGTATGCGCTAGAGAATAGATCTACCACCAGTAGAATTCTGTCAGATATGTACGCAGAAATGAAGGTGAAGCGATTATCTGGCTTCTTTCAAGAATTCAATCAAATGCTTATTGATGCGGCGCCTGGCAAAAAAGAAAATCCTACAATTGTAATTCTTACTCCCGGTTCACATAACGAAACCTATTTTGAGCATGCCTATATGGCTTCGTTCTTAGGATATCCTTTAGTTCAGGGTAATGATTTGGTAGTGCGAGATGGTTTTCTTTGGATGAAATCATTGCAAGGCTTAAAGCAGATAGATGTTGTTTTACGTAGAGTAGACGATGCCTTTACAGATCCGTTAGAATTACGTGAAGATTCTCATTTGGGTGTTGCCGGATTGCTAGATGTAGTACGAAGAAAAAATGTAGCCGTCATCAATCCTATTGGTAGTGGAGTAATTGAAAATCCGGGATTAATTCCATTCATGCCCGCAATTGCAAAGTACTTTTTGAAGGAAGAATTAAAACTACCTCAGATAGCGTCGTGGTGGTGTGGGCAAGAGAAAGAAAGAAATTATGTACTAGAACATATATCTGAATTAGTTATAAAGAGAATAGATCGCACCAATAGAGAGAGTATATACTTTTGCGAGCAAATGAGCGCTAAAGAATTAGCAGAGCTTAAAAAAGTTATTCTAGAACGGCCTTATCGTTTTGTAGCGCAAGAGCGTATAAATTTTTCTACGGCACCTAATCTTTCACAAGATAAATTAGAACCTAGAAATGTAGTCGCCAGATCATTTTGTATTGCATCAAAAGGTGAATATTCTGTTATGCCTGGCGGTTTAGTGAGAGTAGCACCCGATGGCGAAACGGTAAGAGTTTCAAACCAAAGAGGAGGCACCAGTAAAGATTTTTGGATATTAGATGACGCTGAAATAAAAGAAGATAAGAACAGGCATTGGCAAAAGAAATCATCGATAGCTATTTCTGGTCTTGATGATCTACCAAGTTTAACAGCCGAGAATTTATATTGGGCAGGTCGTTATGTAGGGCGTACATTGGTAAATGCACGTTTTTTAAGAACTGTAATGCGCCAAATGGCAATTGTTCAACATAGAGATGAAAAGCCAGATTCTGAGAAGCTTAAAGTACTGTTTAAAGCAGTTACGCAATTAACAGGTACATACCCAGGGTTCGTAGAAAAGGACAAAGACGGTAAACTGGCAATGGATAATCCGTATGAAGAAATGTTGTCGGTAATTCTAGATAAGAATAGAATAGGCAGTTTGGCGCATACCATTAGCATGTTCAGTAATTCTTATTATTCTATTCGTAATCTCTGGTCTTCAGATATGTGGCGTGTATTTGAAAATATTCAGAAACTGTGGAATGCCTTGGTAGATGGCAAGGATCATTCAATCAACAAAATATTAAAAGTGTTGAATCAATTAATTACTCGCTTAATAGCATTTATGGGGTTAATTGAAGAAAGCATCATGGTGCAACAAGGTTTGTTGTTATATTTCATCGGCTTGCAATTAGAGCAAAGCACTTTAAATATTACCAAATGCAGAGCCCTATTGACTATAAAATATGATGAGCAGGTAGAGTATGACCTATTAGAGTATTTATTGACCAGTCACGAAAGTTTAAATATTTACAGATATAGTTACCGCTCTCATATAGAGTTGGCACATGTGTTAGATTTGATAGTGTTAGATTTAGATTATGCACGTTCGTTAACTTTTATGATCAATCGCATTCAAAAAGATATTGCACGTTTGCCACATTCAAAACATGACCATCAATTAAACAATTATCAAAAGTATGTTTTCGAAGCATTTTCTAAGTTGAGGTTGGCAGAGTCTTCAAAACTGGCAATGACGAAGTCAGAAACAGATTTTAAACGAGAAGATTTAGATACGCTGTTAGAAGAACTATCAGATTTGTTGTACAAGGCATCCCAATCGATTTCAAATACCTATTTCAATCATACAGACAAGCAGACCCAATTATTTACACAGTCTTTTCCTATTTGATTATGATATTTAACGTTACACATATTACTAAGTACGATTATAACGCTCCAGTAAGCTATTGTCATAATATAGCAACGCTACGTCCCAGAGAATCTAAAGGGCAAGAGTTGTTAGAATACAGTATTGATATTTCGCCAGAACCGGCAGAAATAAGTGAACGAGTAGATTTCTTCGGTAATTATATTACTCGTTTTTCCATACAGACAGAACATAGAACCCTAAAGGTTACAACTCGAAGTAAAATTAAAAGAGAATACGCTCAGTTTCACGAATCTTTCAATAGTGATGCCTGTAAAAGTGTAACAATGAGTGATGCCCTTGCAGCATTAAATGGCATGCACCCAGAAATTCTAGAGGCAAAGCAGTATATACTAGAATCTATTTTTATAAGAAGAACAGATAAGGCAATTCGTGATTATTCCGAAATATCATTTAAAGGGAATAGGTCAGTTTTTGAAGCCGCTTACGAATTGATGCAACGCATTTATACCGATTTTGATTTTGATTCAGAATTCTCGACCATATCTACTCCTATAGAAGAGGTAATGAAAGAGAAGAAGGGTGTCTGTCAAGATTTTGCTCAAATTGCAATTGCCTGTATAAGATCTATTGGTTTACCGGCAAGATATATAAGCGGGTATATAGAAACATTGCCTGCCCCTGGTAAAAAGAAGTTGGTAGGTGCAGATGCGTCACATGCGTGGTTTGCTATTTTTATACCAGGCTTTGGTTGGGTAGATTTTGACCCTACAAATAATCAAATTCCAAAAGACCAACATATTGTAGTGGGTTGGGGTAGGGATTATTATGATGTGCCACCTTTAAAAGGTGTGGTGTATGGTAGTGGACAGAGTAAATTGCATGTATCGGTTGATATTGCAGCGGCAGTCTAGATTGGGTGTTTGGTTTAAAAATAGGCCATACCCACCAAATCGGTTAGTTCCCCCGAAATACCTTTTCGGTAGGATGGCCATAGCATTAATGTTATAGATATTAACTAGTGTTTATTCTTGTTTTAAGTAGGGCAAAATTAATACCATTCTATGAAAAAGCATTACGGTTTTCCGTAAAGCGATGTAAATTTCAGTTTTTAAATCAGCCCTAAATCTTTCACTATAGCCACAAGGTGTATAGCATTGTTGGCATTGAATTGAATACGTAATTTATTTAAACGCTTTTCAATAGAACTTAAGCTGGCAGGTGAAATATTCTCTTTTCTATATAAAGCACTAATTTCATCTTGAGATAATCCTTTACTTAAATTGTCTAGAAGAGAAATATCGTAATCATCTATCTCTAATTCATTTTCACTGCTAAAGGCATTAGCCACTTCAGGAGATAAAAAAGTATTGCCCTCAGCTATTTCAGTAATAGCTTGTGTAAGATTTTTGAGTCCGTTTCTGCTCTTACATACATAGGCATCAATATGATGCTGGGTAAATAAAGTTCTTACGGCTTGTAATCTATCTTCAACAGAATAGACAATGACTTTTAATTCTGGAAATTCTGTTTTTAATTTTTCTACTAGCGAATGCCCAGAAGGGTAGGTTTGTGATCTATGGTCTACTTTAAAAGATAGGTCAGATATTACCAAATCAAAAGACTCGCCATCTAGGTTGGCTCTTTTAGCTTTTAAGTATGCATCATCACAGTACTGTACTTGGTCTATTTGTAAAACACCTAATTCGGTCAGTAATGAAAATACACCTTTATTGATGTCTTCCATATCTTCCGCGATTAAAACTTTTTTGAACATGCGTTAAATTATTATTGATGCCTTAAAGCCATCACCTTGCTTAGATTCAAAATTAATAGTTCCATTTAAAGAAGCGATACGGGAATCCGTATGTTGAAGTCCATTTTTTTTAAAAAGATCACAACCAACGCCATTATCACGGTAAATTATTTGAATTTTAGCCCCTTCTTTTTTAAAAACTAGTGTAACAAAAGTTGCCTGGCTGTGTTTTCGCATATTGGTCATAAGTTCTTGTAAGACCCTATAAATAGCACTTTTTTTATGTTCTGTTACATTGTTCCATGGCATTTTAGAAAGGTTGCGGGTAATCACATTTACCTTGTTGTTTTTGTAGCCAAGTAATAAATCATTTAATTGAAGATCAAAATCATTTCTTAGGTCAATAGCACTATTTTCTCTTGAAATATCTCTTGTTTTGGTATAAATATTCTCCAATTCGTCAATAATTTTGCTGTCGATACCTGAATTATTTTCAAGTGTGGTCATCACTTTATACATGTCATTAGCTACTTCATCATGTACTTTTTTAGCAATTCTAGTTTCTGTTTTATAGATTTCTTCAATTTTAGCTTTGCGGTATCTGTTGCGATAGATAAAATAAGAACCAACTAAGATTAAAAAAATAATAAAGGCAAGCGATTGATATGCCAGTCGCTTACGAGATTCAATTTCTTGAAGAAGAATACTAGCTTGGGTTTTCTTTTGTTCTTCAGCTACATTGTATTTTAAAAAGGCATTTTTGTTTTCAGCTACCTGTTTTGCATTATTTATACTATCGTTCAATCTTTTGTATTCATGAATAAGTGGATTATTACTTAAGTTCATAAGATGTGATATAGAGTTAAGTTTAAAAGAGCTGCTATTAATTTTGGTAGATAGGTTTAGAGCCTTTTCAGCATAAAATATAGCCGTAACGGTATCTTCTCGGTCTAAATAATACTCTGATAAATGTGTGTTACTAGAATGAAGACCGGTAAGGTCATGGTTATTTTCTCGTAGATGTAGCGCTTTTTTTAAATTTGGTAATGCTTCGGGTAAATTAAGTTTGGATTGTACATAACCTAAATTATCAACTACCATTGCCAATTGTTGTTCGTCATTAAGTTGTAGTCGTTTTTCATGCAGTATAGTATATATACCTAGTGCATTTATATAATCTAGCTGATCTTTGTAAATGTTGGCTTTATTATTTAAGATTATAACACTGTCTTTTAACTTATTGGCAATAAGTAAAGCCCTTTCAAAAGTCTTTATGGCTTCTACATGATTACTTGACGCTCGGTAAATACGTCCTAGTTGATTGTAGATGCCAACTCTAGAGTTAATTAAAGTGTCTTTTGAAGGTATAGATTGAATAAGGTTCAAAGCTTCAACAATATGGTTTTCGCTATTAAAATTGTTCCCTATTTTGAACTCTGCAATAGACAGCAGCCGTAAATCATAAATAGCATTTAAAGTGTCGTTTAATTCTAAATCTTTTTCTTTCTTTTTGGTAAAAAAGTTAATCCCCGATGGTAAGTCATTTGGATTTACAGGGCTTATAATAGCTTTTCTATAATAACGAGAACTATCAGAAGAGATTTGTGCTAAGGATTCTAAGGGCAAGAAAAATGCAAGAAAGATAAAGATTAGACTGTAAGGGTTGAATGAAATTTTGCTGTAATCCATTCCTCTAAAGTAAATACATTTTATGTATTTATATTTCTGATTTCAATAATGATTTGTGTGAGATACACATTAAAAACAAAAAGAGCACCAAACTTCAGCGTAATGCCAAAGTTTAAATGCCCTTTTCCAACTAACAACTTAAATATGCACTTTTAAAAGGTTACATTGTATGAGTGTTTAATTCATGTTGTGTGATACCTCTATACTTTATGAACGTAATTTTTTTATTCTAGCCAAAGTATCTTTAACCAATGCTTCTAAACCAGCATAATCTTTATTTGCTAAAATATCTTTACTTATCAATTTTGATCCCATGCCAACACAAGTAACACCTGCATCGAACCAACCTTTAAGGTTAGCTTCATCGGTACTAACACCACCTGTCGGCATAATGCTTGTCCAAGGTTGAGGTCCTTTGATTCCTTTAACGAAACCAGGTCCGTAAAGGTCACCAGGAAATAATTTTACAATCTCACAGCCCATTTCTTCGGCTTTGTTGATTTCGGTTAATGAACCACAACCAGGAGACCATAATACTTTTCTACGGTTACAAACAATGGCAATATCTTCTCTTAAAGAAGGTGTTACAATGAAATTTGCACCAATAGACATATAGTATGAAGCGGCACCGGCATCTGTAATAGATCCTACACCCATAATCATACCCGGTAAATTTTTGATAGCGTATTTATTCAATTCAGAAAATACTTCGAAAGCGAAATCGCCACGAGCGGTAAATTCCATTAAACGCGCACCACCATCGTAACAAGCTTGTAAAACCTTTTTACCTAATTCTACATCTGGGTGATAAAATAAAGGAACCATACCAGTTTCCTTCATTACGTTTGCTACTTCTATTCTTGAATATTGTGCCATTTGTTTTTTTATTTCTCAGTTAAAATTTTGTTGAAATCGTAGTCCGAAGGATTGTCTAAATATTTTTTTGCATTCTCATAATCGTCTTCACCTACGTAGAATAAGTTTTGAAAGCATAATTCTGCCAATTCTGAATTGATATCTACCAAACGAGGGGCAATTTTACCGTTCTCATCTTGAATTTCAGATAAGAATAGCGGTGTAATTTCACCTCTAGAATTCGCTGTAACCATACAGCCACTTTTACCTTCGTCAAATAATTTTTTTACACCAAGACCTAGAACCGTACATAATGTAAGATCGAATCCAATAGGTCTACAACAGCGTAATTCGTAGCCTAGTTCAACAGGTCTACTTTTAATATCAATACCTAATTCCTTTAATTTTTTTTGAACGAGCATATTAAAAATATGCGCTTTACTAACATTGCCCAATTCTGGGTGTCCGTGATCATCATAGGTAAATTTAATATCACACTTATTTAATTCAGAGTCTGGCATGTTATGAAAAACACCTTCACTAATTAGTGCTACACCGTAATTAATATTTTCAATTTTACGTTTTATCATTGAAGAAATGACCATTCTAACCACTTTGTCAAAAGTGATAGAAGTGCGGTCAAACATTTCTGGTATAATCATCATAGGGTAGTGGCAGCTAGCCGCAATACCGAATGCTAAATGCCCTGCAGAACGACCCATGGTAGACATTACAAACCAGTTTTGACTGGTGCGAGCGTCTTCATAGGTAGTATTCCCAATACGTACACCTTCATCTTTTGCAGAATGGAAACCGAATGTTGGGTTTCTATCTGGTAACGGTAAATCGTTATCAATAGTTTTAGGTACGTGAATGTTGGCAATTGAAATACCTTCTTTCTTCAAAAAACCTGTAATTCTGTTGGCAGTAGAAGCAGTGTCGTCACCACCAATACTTACCAACAGTTTTACATTATTATCAATAAACAGGCTAGTGTTTAGTTTTTCGTTTTTAGGTTTAAAACGGCTCATTATTAATGTGGAGCCACCTCTACTAAAAATCCTGTCGGCATGGAAAAAATCGAATTCCTTGATTTGAGGATTTTCATCAAAAATTCCCTTAAATCCTTCATGTAAACCTAGAACGCGATAATTGTCTTTTAAGAAAGCCTTTGCCACGGTACTGATTACGGTATTTATACCGGGTGCAGGTCCGCCACCGCAAAGAATTAAAACAGATTTTTTCGACATTTTTTTATTTTCAGAAGGTCTAAAGCAATTTTTAATTATCTAGCAACTCTACCAGAAGCATCACCACCCATTAGTTTCTCTACTTCAGAAACTGTTACAAGGTTGGCATCTCCTTTAATTGTATGCTTTAAACATGATGCAGCTACTGCAAAGTCAAGTGCATTCTGATCATCTTCTGGGTATTTTAATAATCCGTAGATTAAACCACCCATGAAAGAATCACCACCGCCAACACGGTCAACGATATCTGTAATTTGGTATTGACGAGTTTCGTACATTTTGGTACCATCCCATAAAACACCGGCCCATGTGTTGTGCGATGCAGAAATAGAACCTCTTAAGGTTGTAATTACCTTTTTAGCTTTCGGGAATTTCTTCATCATCTGCTTACAAACAGATAAGAAAGCTTCAGCTTTTACATCAGCACCATCTTTATGAACATCAAGTCCTTCAGGGTGAATTCCAAAATGCTTTTCAGCATCTTCTTCGTTGCCTAAAATAACATCACAGTATTCAGTTAAACCAGACATAATTTTTTCTCTATGAGCTTCATCACAGAATGTCCAAAGTTTAGCTCTATAATTTAAATCTGTAGAAATAGTAATTCCTTTTGCACTAGCAGCTTTTACAGCTTCTAAACAAACATCTGCAGCCCCTTGAGAAATTGCAGGTGTAATACCTGTCCAATGAAACCATTCTACCCCTTCAAAAACAGCATCCCAATCGATCATGCCAGATTCTATTTCAGCAATAGCAGAATGTGCTCTATCGTATACTACTTTACTACCTCTAGATACTGCACCAGTTTCTAAGAAATAGATACCTAAACGATCGCCACCGTAAACAATTTTATCTACACCAACACCTCTTTTGCGCATTTCCATCATTGCACATTCACCAATATCATTCTTTGGTAAACGTGTTACGAAATCTACAGGAACGCCATAATTAGCTAAAGAAACAGCTACGTTAGATTCGCCACCACCGTAAATAGCATCAAATCTATTTGCTTGTGAAAATCTTAAAAATCCTTCTGGTGCTAAGCGAAGCATAATCTCGCCGAATGTTACTACTTTTTTCATGTGAATATTAAGTTTAATATATACTGATTTATCGTTTGTTTAATCGATTAACCA
>NZ_JAUOPN010000021.1 GCF_030547005.1 Maribacter sp. 1_MG-2023
GACAATCTTGAAGCAGAGCAAACAACTCAGAATACCGCAATAGCTGCAAATGCTACAGATATAGATACTCTTGAAGCTGAGCAAACAACTCAAAATACTGCAATAGCTGCAAACGCTACAGATATCTCGACCAATGCAACTGCAATTGCAGCGCACAATACTGCCGACGAAGATGTTTCTGCAACGAACGAACTTTCTGACCTAAGCTTAAGTGCTACCAACATTCTTACCTTAACGAATGCGGAGGCTGGCGCGACAGGTGTAGACCTTTCTGGATATAAGTTAACTGGTACTACAGGTTCTATTTTCTTTGCTGATACAGACGGAACTCCTACTGAAAATAACGATCAATTATTCTGGGATAATACTAATAATAGATTAAGTATAGGCAATCCGCTAGCTGGCACGAATAAATTAACTGTAAACGGTGCAACAAGAACTAGTGGCTTGAATAACTCTGACGGTACTTTAAGCCTACCATCATATAGATTTTCTGACGATTCTGATACAGGTACTTACAGTCCTGCAGCAGATGAAATAGGTTTAGTTGTTGGCGGAATAGAAGCTTTAAAAGTTGAAGAAACATCAAATAAGACTTCTGTAATTATAAACGAAACTTTAGAATTAGAAGGCGCTGTATTAGATGAAAATGATTCTGCCGGTACAGCTGGACAAGTACTTAGTTCTACGGCTACAGGTACAGAATGGGTAGATAATTACAACCCTGTAAAAGCAATAGGTAAAATCAGCTCAACTGGTACTATAACCAAGGCAACAACCGGAGTTACGGTCGCTAGAATTAGTGTTGGTTACTACCGTGTTACCTTACCTGCAGGCTCAGTATCTGATGCAGATTATATTATACAATTATCGCAACCAGGTAGAAATGGCGCTGGTAATGACGACCCAGGTATCTCCTACTCCAACCAAACTGCAACTAGCTTTGAGGTAATCATTGGTGATAATGATAATGGTGGCACTGATAGAAGTCGCTTCGATTCTGAATTTATGTTTACCATTTTAGATTTATAATATGAATTATTCAAAATACATTGTCTATATATGTGTGTTTTTATTAGGTATTACAGCCAATGCACAATTAGATAGCGGTCTACTTGTTGGCTTAACCACAGGTACGACCACTGATATCACTAGCACTACTGATGCCGCACAAGGTTCTTTAGTGTTTAATACTGATGACAACGAGGTATATGTTTTTGACGGTACATCATGGAATGTTATGGGGAAGAAAAAAACATATACCGGTACATTTAGAATAACCAACTCTGGTTCTTCATCAATTACCGGTATTCCATTTCAACCTTCATCTGTGTCATTTGTTGCCTATGCAAATGTTGAAGATTATGATATGGATGTTGATAATGGAACTAGAAACAATGAAACAGGCTTACCTAATACTTACGGTAGTATGAAAGGGTTCGCTAGAGATGAAAATGGTACAATTACAGAACAAGTAATTTTTAATGGAGGTAGTGGAAATTCAATAAACGATATATCTAGATATGCATCTAGTTCTCATAGTATTGGGATAAAATATGCCAACCAAAATGGAGACAACTTAGGTTTAACTACTGCCACGGTCAGCAGTTTTACCTCAGACGGATTCACTATTAATACTGACAGCTTCGCTGATGGCTTAGCAATAATTTTTGAAGCTTACAAATGATAAAAAAAACACTAATTATATTATTAATTTTAATTGCCAAGTTGGGCTTTTCGCAAGCACCTACCGCAGGTGACTTGGTAGCTATACATTCGGCTACTTTAGCTGAAATAAATGCCATTGTTAGCCCATATGAAGGTTCGTTAATTTACAATTCCGATGATAGCTTTCTGTATCAATTTACAGGTAGTACATGGCAGAAACTTACCCCTGAGGGTAATGAAACAAAAATAATATCTGACGGAAATGTAACTATCGTTGGTACAGGTACATCGGCAGATCCATATATCGTTTCTTCGATTAAACCTACGTTCACAACAAACCCTGATGGTTCTTTTACATTTTCTAATGGTGTTGACCCAGATGTAAACTTTTTACCAACTGTTCCAGGTAATACTCCTATTGTTTCAAATTCTGATGCTGGAACTGGAAACTGTTCTTTATTTGGAACTAATGAAACCAGAAATGTAATCATTCAAGGCGCCTACTTTGACGGTGCTTCTACAGTAGCTATTACCGGGCAAACAGTAAATTCGGTTACAATAAACAGTTCTTCTCAAATTACGGCTAATGTAACTTCTGGTTCTTCTTTTGGTAATTATGACATTTCAGTAACTAATAATGCAGGTACTAGCACATTATCAGGAGGGTTTGTTTTACAGTCATCTACAACTTTAACGACCAATAGCATTGGTATTGCAGATATGATTCTGACCGGTTCTATGACATATGATGGGAATAAATTATTAAAGACAGCCACAGCAGGTTGGAATGCACAAGGATATTCTTCAGCACATGCTATTAGCGCAACAACTGGCGGACACTTAGACTGGATTGCCGATCAATCTAACAAGTACGTTATGATCGGTTTAAGTACCACCCCTTCTACAAGTGCATCTTATACTAATTTAGATTACGCCATGTATATGGTAACAAACAGCAATATTCAAATTAGAGAAAACGGAGCCAGCTTAGGCTATGTTAGTGGATATTCAGCTGGAGATAGATTAACGATCAATGTAGATTGCTTAGGTAACGTAACTTATTTGAAGAATGATATTGTCATATTTTCTTCATCTAAAAAAGCTACCAACCCACTGTATTTTGATTCGTCATTTCACGGTGTAGACGCCTCTATTTCTAATATAACAATGACCTACTAAAATCATGAAATTATTCAAAATCATACTTGCCTTCCTACTACTACAAAATACAAGTGTAGCACAAGATGCAGTGCATAATCATGGTAATATTCAAATTCATGATGATGGTCTAGTCGGTTTTCATATGGATGTTATAAATAATGGTGCATTCAATCAAAACAAAGGTTTAGTCGGTTTTTATTCTTTCGACAAGCCCTTAACGATATCGGGTGGATCTAATCCTATTTTTTATGATTTTGAAGTTGCAGTAGATAATGATCTTTATATTGATAATACGGTCGGTATTCAAAATAATGCAAATTTTATTACGGGTGACATTGTTACATCAAGGGTAGCATCCGAAGTAAATATTAATTTTTTGAATGATTCATTTTATACTGGTGATGAAAATTTAGCTAAGGTTGACGGCTATTCAGCCATTAGCAAGAAATCTGAATTTACCTTTCCAATTGGTCAATTCGATAAAATACGTCCGTTGAGTATAGCATCGGTGAGCTCTAATGATTACGCAAAATCTGCCTATTATTATGAAGATCCTAATACCCCGAGTGTATTTGGAACAAGCTTTAGTACATTCATTAAAGAAAACGAAGCCTTATCAATTAGTGAATATGAATTTTGGCATTTAGAAAGTACCATACCTTCAAAAGTAACTTTAACGTGGGACGAAGAAAGTAATGCCTACCTATTCGGAGAGACTATTGAGGAAATTAAAGTTGTAGGCTGGAGTGTCGTTGATAAAATTTGGGTTGATTTAGGGAACACCAATGTTGAGGGTAATTTTGCTTATGGCTCGGTAACTTCTAAAGAGTTTATACCTAGTGATTATGAAATTATAACTATTGGCGGTAATTCTGATATAATAGAAACACTTGACAATATTACTTTAGACAATTATTATATGACCCCTAACGGCGATGGTATAAATGACTTTTTAGAGATTGAAGGTATTGAAGGTTCACCAAATAACGAATTACAAATTTATAATAGGTATGGTAGACTCGTTTTTTCAATGAATGGTTATAGCAATCAGTTTACGGGCATATCTAATGTAAACGGCGTAGTAACTAGAAATACTGGTCTACCTTCAGGCATCTATTTTTATATTGTAAAACTGAATGATTTAAAATATAAGCATCAAGGCTATTTATATCTTACCTCCTACGCGGAAAATTGATGTTAAATTCTATTCCAATCAATATTTATTACTTTTACTTTAAGATTGCATGATTTACAACTTTCAAAAGTTTTTCTCTTTTGGTAAAGTTTGGCAAATCTTTTGCATTGAATAACACAACATATAATTATGCAGAGAAGAACATTTATCAATAGAAGTAGTTCGGCAGCTTTAGCCCTTGCCCTTGCCCCTAATTTCTTTATACAAGAAGAAACCGAGTATGGTATATTAGAACTCATGGGCAAAGAAGATATTAAGTTGTACGGTAAAGACATCAATCTTAGAAAAGAAGCTCATGATGCTTTTCTGGAAATGAAGAAGGCCGCATATAAAGATGGTATTGATCTAAAAATAGTTTCAAGTTTTAGAAGTTATGATAGACAAGCAGCTATTTTTGAACGTAAGTATTTAACATATACAGATGATGATGGCATGAACCCAATAGATGCTATTAATAAAATAATAGAATATTCTACCATACCTGGTACCAGCAGACATCATTGGGGGACCGACATTGATGTAGTAGACGGCTATAGAAAAGTGGATGGAGATGTATTGGTGCCTCACAAATATGAAGGTGACGGCCCTTACGTAGATTTTAAAAAGTGGATGGACGAAAATTCTGAAGCTTACGGCTTTTTTCTAGTTTACACAGACGAACCAAAAAGAAGAGGTTTTAAATATGAGCCTTGGCATTACAGCTACGCTCCTCTATCAGTACCAATGCTTGAACAATTTAGAAGTAAAAATGTCGCTTCAATTATAATTAGAGAAGATTATTATGGGACAGAGCATTTTACCATGAACTTTTTAAAAACATACATTCAAAATAATATATTAGATATCAATAGAAACTTATTATAAGCATTTCGTACATTAGAGTCTGTACTATAACACATTACCATGAGAAGAGGAAGTTGGAAAATTAGAATATTTATAGGTCTGGCCATTGTTGCCTTTGCATTTATACAAAAATGCAGCAACACTGAAGAAAACCCTTATACCGGTCGATCCCAACATATTACCATGTCTTCTGAACAAGAAATAGCTATTGGTTTACAGAGCGCCCCAGAAATGGCACAACAACATGGTGGTTTATATCCTGATCAACAATTACAGGCATTTGTTGAATCTGTTGGCAACAAACTGGTTCAAAATAGTATTGCCAAAGAAACGCCTTACCAATATGATTTTCATTTGTTGGCAGATGATCAAACAATAAATGCCTTTGCTTTACCGGGCGGACAATGCTTTATTACCTACGCATTATTTTCACAACTTAACGAAGCTCAACTAGCCGGAGTTCTTGGTCATGAGATAGGTCATGTAATAGGTAGGCATTCCGCAGAAAGAATAGCAGACAGCCAAACATGGCAAACTGCTACCATGGGCGCCACAGTTGGTGCGGGAGATATGGGTAGTATACTAGGAAGCATCGGTCAGAATACCTTATTAAAAAATGGTCGTGGTGATGAATTGGAAAGCGATGAACTAGGTGTACTATTTATGATTCAATCTGGTTATGATCCTTATGAAATGATTAAGGTGATGAAAATTTTAAAGGCAGCTGGTGGACCAGACCGTACTCCTGAATTTCAGAGCACCCACCCTGATCCTGAAAATAGAATAGAAAAAATCAGAGATGCCATAGACAAATACAAAAACCAAGGTTAATCGGTTTTTTAGTACACTTAATCTAGAGGACAATACGCGGTCTTTATATTTTTGTACATTTGGCGAAGTCCCAAGCTTATTTTGCCATTTATGAATTGCCTTTATAGCTATGATTTAATCATAGAAGAACACTATAATGGGAACAATTACACATTTTAAAAACTTATACGTGCAGGCGTTTGAGAACTGTAAACCAATCGTTTTGGTTACATTTTTAAAGGTCTACTCAGTATTTTGTGCCCTAATGATATTTTCGGCACTGTATGCTTTTGTTGTGAGAGCAGCAAATGGATTTGATTTTTAACGCGTTTTACTCTTTTACCTGAACACTATTTGAAGTAGAATAACGTAGTATTAAAAAAGGGCTCATTGATATTTCAATGAGCCCTTTTTATTTTCATAAAGGTAAACTACGAATCTTGCTTAATCACATCTAACACATCTTTAGCATTCGACATTTTCGCATAATCTTTTGCCGTATAACCTTGATCACTTTTGATGCTAAGGTTTGCCCCATTTAATAATAAAATTTTAAGTACTTCTGCCTTATTATATCTAGCAGCATACATTGCCGGTGTTAAACCTAAAGACTTCTCATTTAACTTTTCACCTAGAGCCAATAAACTTCTTACCTGATCTATATCACCCTTCATAACGGCTTTACAAAGCGAACTAATTTCTTCATTTACAGAATCAGATACCGCTTCGTTCAAAATGAAACAGTCACTATTATTTGCATAAATTCCGGTTAATGCAAACACACTAATGAATAACAAAATTGAAATTGATTTTTTCATAATATTTTCGTTTTTTGATTAATATTATTATCGATAACATTAATTTATGCATATATTTATGTTAATAACGTAATTTTAAGAAAGATATAGTAAATATTTAACAATTTAGAGATACTAAAAAAAACCTATAATCCAATTTTGAAATGAATTGGATCATAGGTTTTTGGATTTACAAGTAGAAATCGTTTAAAATAGACCTAACTTTCTACTGCAGTTTCAATTAATTCAAGAGCTTCTGTTGCATTAGATAATTCAGCATAACGTTTTGCCGTATGCCCTTGACTACTCTGCATTTTAAGATTAGCTCCGTTATTAATAAGTATTTCCAACACAGCTACCTTATTATAACGAGCAGCAAACATGGCGGGTGTCATACCTAAAGACTTCTGATTTACATCTTCGCCTAAATCTATCAACCGTTTTACAGTCTCTAAATCGCCCTGTATAACAGCTTTACAGAAAGAGCTAATATCTACTCTTGACACAAGGTCAATGTTATTCGTTGGCGCTAAAGTTTCATTTTCAGCAGCTAAAACAGTTGTTCCTACGGTAAGAGCTACCATAGATAATGTAAGGATTACTTTTTTCATGATGATTGATTTTTAATTGATGAGTACATTAGTGTACATTTAAAAGACGCCAGTTATCATTAATTGTTTCATCCTTTAACATTGTTATAACTAAACTTTAACAAACAAATCTTCACCCAAACTGAAAAAATGTTGGGATACACCACCAAAATGAAAAAGGTCGGTAATCTAGTAGCTTAACTTGGCAGAACATAGTATTTTTGTACTCCTAAAACCTTATGAAGATGAACAAAAAAGTAATCTTAATGATATTAGATGGATGGGGTAAATCTCCTGACCCATCTGTATCTGCAGTAGATAAAGCCAACACTCCTTTTATAGATAGTTTATATACCAAATATGCTAATTCTAACCTTCTTACAGATGGTATGAACGTAGGTCTACCTGAAGGTCAAATGGGTAATAGCGAAGTAGGTCATATGAATTTAGGGGCCGGTCGTATTGTTTATCAAGATTTGGCTAAAATTAATAAGGCCGTTAAAGAAAATACCTTAAGCTCTGAGCCGGTTTTAATAAGTGCTTTCGAATACGCAAAAGAGAATAATAAAGATGTTCATTTTTTAGGACTTTTAAGTGATGGTGGCGTTCACAGTCATACCAATCATATTAAAGGACTTATTGCCGCCGGTAAAGAATCTGGAGTTGAAAATATGTATTTACATGCTTTTACCGATGGTAGAGATGTAGATCCAAAAAGTGGAAAAGGTTTTTTAGAAGATATCGTTCATTTTAGCGCTGACAAAAACACGAAACTAGCTACCGTTATTGGCAGATATTATGCTATGGATCGTGATAAGCGATGGGAGCGCGTTAAAGAAGCCTATGATGTAATTGTAAATGCAGAAGGTGAAAAATCGACTGACATTGGCAAAACTATTCAAAAAAGCTATGACAATGACATTACCGATGAGTTTATAAAACCTATCGTAATGACCAGTACAGATGGCACTCCTGTTGCTTCTGTAAAAGAAGATGATGTCGTTATATTCTTCAACTTTAGAACTGACCGTGGGCGAGAACTAACACAAGTTCTAAGTCAGATAGATATGCATGAGCAAAACATGCATAAACTTAACTTATACTACGTTACGCTTACCAATTATGATGAATCTTATGAAAAGGTTCATGTTGTCTATAACAAAGATAATATCGTTGAAACTTTAGGTGAGGTATTGGCTAATGCTGGTAAAAAGCAAATACGTATTGCAGAAACCGAAAAATATCCGCATGTTACTTTCTTTTTCAATGGCGGTAGAGAAGTTCCTTTTGATGGCGAATCACGTATTTTATGTCCGTCACCAAAAGTGGCTACATATGACCTTCAACCAGAAATGAGTGCTTATGAGATTAGAGATAAAATCATTCCTGAAATTCAAAAAGGAGATGTTGATTTTATATGTTTAAACTTTGCTAATCCTGACATGGTAGGTCATACTGGTGTTATGGAAGCTGCAGTTAAAGCTTGTGAAACTGTAGACGAATGTGCAAAAGATGTTATTACAGCAGCTATAGAAAAAGATTACTCTGTAATTGTTATTGCTGATCACGGTAATTGTGAAACTATGGTAAATGAAGATGGTAGTCCTAACACGGCACACACAACTAACCCAGTTCCACTAATTTTAGTAGACAAAGATATTCATCATATTAAAGATGGCGTATTAGGAGATATTGCACCTACTATATTAAAAATGATAGGTGTAGAAAAATCGAAATTTATGACCCAAAATTCATTGGTATAAATTTAGGTACAACCGAAAGTATTTTATTTTATGATTAAATTAAAAACAGCCGAAGAGATTGAGTTAATGCGCGAAAGTGCGCTTATTGTTTCTAAAACATTAGGAATGATAGCCTCTGAAGTTAAACCAGGAGTTACTACACTACATTTAGACGCTTTGGCCGAAACTTTTATTCGTGACCATGGTGCAATACCGGGTTTCTTAGGTCTTTACGATTTCCCGAACTCATTATGTATGAGCCCAAATGCTCAAGTAGTACATGGTATTCCAAATAATACCCCTTTAGCTGAAGGGGATATTATTTCGATTGATTGCGGTGCTTTGAAAAATGAATTTTACGGAGATCATGCCTATACTTTTGAAGTAGGAGAAGTTAGCCCTGAAGTTAAAAAGTTATTAGAGGTCACTAAGAAATCGCTTTACATTGGTATTCGTGAGTTTAAAGTAGGCAATCGAGTGGGCGATGTGGGTTATGCCATACAAAAATTCACAGAAGATCATGGTTACGGTGTAGTTCGTGAATTGGTTGGTCATGGTCTTGGCAAAAAGATGCACGAAGGCCCTGAAATGCCTAATTACGGCAGACGTGGTAGAGGCAAGAAATTTGTTGAAGGAATGACGGTTGCTATTGAACCTATGACCAATATGGGCACAAAGAATATTAAGCAGCTTAAAGATGGCTGGACAATTCTTACCGCAGATGGTAAACCTAGCGCTCATTTTGAACATGATGTTGCCATAGTTAATGGAAAACCAGAGTTACTATCTACTTTCAAATATATTTATGAAGCTTTAGGTATTGTAAGTGACGAAGAAGATGAGTTCAGAAACTCTACCGTAAAAAGTTAGAAAATACAGATGAAGAAAATTTTTAAATTTTTTCTTAACCTTGTTCCAAGGCCTGTATTAATTTCTTTAAGCTATATAGTAAAGCCTTTTTTTAAGGCGTACTATCGTGGTAACACCTATGAAGACCCTATTGACGGCAATACTTTTCGTAGCTTCTTACCTTATGGATATGAAAGTCCGAGAGAAAATGTACTTTCTCCTTCTACCCTATCTTTAGAACGTCATCGTTTACTGTGGTTATTCCTGAAAGAGGAGACTAATTTTTTTACAGCTCCCCTGCATGTATTGCATTTTGCACCAGAACAAGCTTTCTATAAAAGATTCAGAAAACTAAAGAATCTAAATTACGTTACTACAGACCTTAATTCACCCTTGGCTGACGTCAAGGCAGATATTTGTAATTTACCATTTGAAGACAATACATTCGATGTTATTCTATGTAATCATGTATTAGAGCATATACCAGATGACACGAAAGCAATGTCTGAATTATATAGAATTCTTAAACCTGGTGGTTGGGGTATATTTCAAATTCCCCAAAATTTGAACAGAGAAGCAACATTTGAAGATGATACTATAACCGACAAAGTTGAACGCGCTAAAATATTTGGCCAATATGACCATGTTCGTATTTACGGAAGAGATTACTTTGATAAATTAAGAGGCATAGGTTTTACCGTCGAAGAAATAGATTTTACAAAGCTAATGAGCCAAGAAAACATCAACAGATATCGCTTAGCTCCAGGAGAGATAATTCCGTTCGTAAAAAAATAGTTATTTCACTACAAGCGCTTTAAACCCTTCTGTTGAAAACTCTTTTGTTTCCCCATTCTCATCTAGATAAATAATATAAGCTTCTAGCCTTTTATTTACTTCAACAAGCGCAAAAGCATCCTCTATATTCATTGCCATTAATGCTGTTGCATAAGCATCTGCTGTAGCACAATTATCAGCTAATATAGTTACGGCAAGTGTATTAGATACTTGGGTGTACCCAGTTTTTGGATTTACAGTATGCACATACTTTTTCCCAGTTTCTTCATCTATTCTAAACTTTCGATAGTTACCCGAAGAAGCTAATGCCCTATCATTTAAATGAATTAATATTTTAGTTGATCTATTCTCTTCCATTTCGGGATCATCAATGCCAACTACCCAAAGTTTATCTTTAATTGTATTCTTTCCTTTGGCAACTAACTCACCTCCTACTTCAATTAAATAGTTCTCTACACCCTTAGCATCTAACATAGCTGCAAGTCTGTCAATAGCATATCCCTTAGCAATAGCGTTAAAATCTAAGTAGATATTAGCCTTAGTTTTAACGATATGATTGCTATCACCCAAAGTAATCTTATCCAATCCAACAAAACTCAGTAAGCTATCAATTTTAAGACTGTCCATCGAAATTTGACGTTCAGGTCCGAAACCCCATGCATTTACAAGCGTACCTACCGTTGGATCAAAAAAGCCATTAGTTTCTTCGTGTATTGATTTAGATAACTCAAATACTTCTTGAAACATCTTATCAACAACAACAGTACTATCTCCTTTATTAATTCTAGAAATATCAGACTCCGGAATATAGGTGGAAAGCGAGTGGTTAATTACTGCGAATACGGAATCAATATCTTTTTGCAAATCTAATTTCTCGCTAGAGATAGAAATTATACTATAAGATGTACCTAAAGCACCACCTACATTTTCATTTCGAAATTTAGTGTCATTATTCTTCTTACATGATTGAAACAACCCTATTACGGCGACCAATATTAAAATATAGTTCTTCATAACTCTACTAAACCATCATAATCAACAATATACTCTTCATCTAAATACACAGGTAAATTGTGATCTGTAGCATTAACCAAACCTACACCTGCATAAAAGGTAGTTGCTTCAAATTTAATAGCATGCTCTTTCATTTTAGTAAGGTCAGACATAAAAAAATCCATATCCTTTGGGTCTCCAGGGTATTCAATCGCCTTTACAACAACAAAGCGCATTTTCTTTTCTTTTGTACATACAAACTGTGGATTCTTGCGCAATTCACTATTTACAGCTAAAAATTCGAACCCTTCATCTTCTAATTGCTTGCCAACAATATTCATTGCCAAATTATGAAGTTCTTGTTCTGTTAATACATGCATACTAAACTATGTTTTATAAAAAAACCGATACATTACATATCGGTTAGTTTTTATTATTTAAAAGACTTAAGGCTTATCCACCAAAATCATCAAAACGTATATGCTCATCTGGGATACCGAAATCTTCACCCATTTTCTGAACCGCCTTGTTCATTAACGGAGGTCCACAGAAATAAAGTTCAATATCTTCAGGAGACTCATGAAGGCTTAAGTAGTTATCAATTACACAATTGTGAATGAAACCAACAAAACCATCACCAGGAGCATCAATATTCTCTTTTACCTTCCAATTATCTTCTTCTTGTGGTTCAGATAATGCTAAGTAAAATTTGAAATTTGGAAACTCTTCCTCTAATTTATAAAAGTGATCTAAATAGAATAATTCTCTTTTAGAACGACCACCGTACCAGTATGATACTTTTCTTTTAGTTCTTAATGTTTTGAATAGGTGATATAAGTGAGAACGCATTGGCGCCATACCTGCACCACCACCTACGTATAACATTTCTGAATCTGACTCATTGATGAAGAATTCACCGTAAGGTCCAGAAATAGTACAATCATCACCTGGTTTCAAATTAAAAATGTAAGAAGAAGCAACACCAGGGTTAACATCCATCCATCCATTTTTAGCACGATCCCATGGCGGAGTTGCAATACGTACATTCAACATAATCTCTCTTCCTTCAGCAGGGAAAGAAGCCATTGAATACGCTCTTTCAACCGTTTCTGGATTCTTCATTGTTAAAGGCCAAAGGTTGAATTTATCCCATTCTGCTTGAAATTTATCTGGAGTTTCATGTTCCTCAGGGTGTGCTGTAATATCAATGTCAGCATACTTTACTTCACATTCAGGAATTTCAATTTGAATATAACCTCCAGCTTTGTAACCCATATCTTCAGGGATCTCAACTACAAATTCTTTAATAAAAGATGCTACGTTATAATTACGCACCACTTTTGCAGGCCATTTCTTAATACCAAATACCTCTTCAGGAATAGTAATCTCCATGTCTTGTTTCACCTTAACTTGACAAGCTAAACGTGCACCATGGTTTAATTCTTTTTTAGAGAAATGCGGAGTTTCTGTAGGCAATGCTTCACCACCACCAGAAAGTACATGACATTCACATTGAATACATGTTCCTCCACCACCACAGGCAGAAGGTAAAAATACTTTTTGGTTACCTAAGGTTGACAATAAAGATCCACCTGAAGAAACTTCAATTTTCTTTTCTCCGTTAATTGTAATGGTCACAGGACCTGATGGAGATAGTTTTTGTTTCGTAAACAGAAGCAATGCTACTAATGCCATCAACAGTATTAGAAATGCGACAACAGTTATTAGAATAGTTCCGCCTGTACTTGCAGCTAAAATCATGTTTATTTATTTACGTCGTTATAAGAAATTACCTTTTCGTCAATTTCTTCGTTCTTTTCTACTACTACTTCTTCAACAGGCGTTACAACCTCTGACTGAATTACCTGATTAACTTGCTCTGCAGCTTCTTCAGCGTCATCACCGCCACCAGTTAACATACCTCCAAAACTTTGAAAACCAATACCCATAAGACCAGTGATAATAAACGTAATACCTAATCCTCTTAAAGGAGCAGGAACATTACTATATCTAATTTTCTCACGAATAGCTGCAATCGCTAAAATTGCCAAGAACCATCCTATACCAGAACTAACACCATAATTGAATGCTAAACCTAAGGTTTCAATTTCTCTTGCCTGCATGAATAAAGATCCCCCAAGAATTGCACAGTTTACTGCAATCAATGGTAAAAATATACCCAATGAGTTATATAAAGAAGGTGAAAATTTCTCAACCACAATCTCTACCAATTGCACCATTGTAGCAATGGTAGCAATGAATAAAATAAAAGATAAAAAGCTAAGGTTGTAATCTACATACTCAGGACCCAACCAAACTAAGGCTCCGTCTTGTAATAAATACTTATCTAACAACCAGTTCATCGGTACAGTAACCGCTAATACGAATATAACAGCAGCACCTAAACCAACTGCAGTAGCCACTTTCTTGGATACTGCTAAATAAGAACACATCCCCAAGAACACGGCAAACACCATGTTATCGATAAAGATGGACTTAAAAAATAATTCTACATGTTCTAACATAATTTCTACTTAAATGTCTGTTTAATTCTCTTCTACTAGCGCAGGATTTCTTGAACGTTGTACCCAAATAATGATTCCTACCACAATTAATGCTGCTGGAGGAATAATCATGAAACCATTATTCTCATATCCTGTAGCATACAATCCTGTTTTCATTATTGGATCTCCTAATACAGGGTAACCAAATAAAGTTCCTGAACCCAATAACTCTCTAAAGAAACCTACGATAATTAGAATAACACCGTAACCTAAAGAATTACCAATACCGTCCAAAAATGAACGCCATGGTCCGTTTGCCAAAGCAAAAGCCTCAAAACGACCCATAATTATACAGTTGGTAATAATTAGACCTACGAATACCGCTAAGGTTTTACTTAACTCATATGCATATGCCTTTAGTACCTGATCCACAATAATCACCAATGTAGCAACTACAATTAACTGAACAATAATTCTGATTTTCGATGGAATTATATTTCTCATCAATGAGATAACTACGTTACCTGCACCTAATACGAACATTACAGAAATAGCCATTACCAAAGACGCCTTTAGCTCTGCTGTAATTGCCAATGCCGAACAAATACCTAATACCTGAATAGTAATAGGGTTATTGTCTGCAAGTGGATCCGTAATAAGATTTGCATCTTTTTTTGATAGTAGTGACATATTACTTTGCTCTAATTGTTTCTAAATAAGGTTTATATAATTTAACAGTCTCGCTAATCATAGCAGAAACACCGTTACCGGTAATAGTAGCACCAGCCAAGGCATCTACTTCGTTATCATTTTTTGTTTTGTTCAATGGATCATTGTTACCCTTTGCAACAGATATGCCCACGTATTTAGAACCGTCTAAAATAGTTTCCCCAATGAAATCGTCCATAAAATAACGCATTTTAATATTAGCTCCTAAACCAGGGGTTTCTCCTTTATGATCAAAATACACACCTTGAACAGTCATCGCCTCATCTAGAGCGATAAAACCCCAAATAGCATCCCAAAGTCCTTTACCGTACATAGGTATAATGTAGAATTTTTTATCATCCTTTTCCCCAATAAAAACTGGCAACTTATAATCTAAACCTCTTTTAAGATTTGCTAATTGCTTTTTTAAATCGATCAAATAAGCCTCGCTGTTCTCTGTAATCTCTCCATCTTGAATAACATATTGCTGCTTAATGTAATTTGCAAATACCTCTTCAACAGCATCGGTAGGAATAAAATTTACACTACCAGTATCATCACCATTTTCGTTAACACCCATTGCATAAAGAATATTCTGCTGTTTTTCAAAACGCTCATTTTCTTTGATGTTAGGGCGCAATGCTGAAGCCAAAAATGCAAGTATTGACCCAACTACCACAACCATAACAGCAGCAAAAACTACTGTATAAACGTTACTATCTGTTTTTTGTGCCATAATTAAACTGTTTCAGCTTTAAGTTCTTCTGCCTTACCATCTGAATCTTTTGGATAGATAGTTGCATTTTTTAATCTGTTCATTCTTCTTTTAATATTACCCCTAACAACATAATGATCAATTGTTGGTGCAAATACGTTCATTAAAAGGATAGCTAAGAAAACACCTTCTGGGTAAGCAGGATTGAATACACGAATCATTACAGAAATAAATCCTATAAAGAACCCATAATACCACTTCCCTTTATTTGTTTGTGAACCTGTAACAGGATCAGTAGCCATATAGACAATACCGAATGCTAAACCACCTACGATTAAATGTTTCCAGAAATCGAAACTCATCAATCCGTAAAATTTACTTGATTCGCCTACCCAACCAAAATCTACTACTTGATTGAATATTAAACCCATTACCAATGAACCAATAACAGCACTTACCATTATTCTCCAGCTAGCAATTTTTGTGAATATCAAAAATAAACCACCTAATAAGATTAAAAATGCAGATGTTTCACCTACAGAACCTGGTATAAAACCGAAGAACATATCTGAAACAGAATATGTCATTTCAGCCCCCTTATTCTGAGCTAAGTAACCTAATATAGTTTCACCGGATATCGCATCAACGTTTGCGCCAGCTAAAATTTCTTCTGAACGCTCACGAGCTCCATAAACCCAAACTTTATCACCACTCATCCAAGTAGGATATGCGAAGAACAAGAATGCTCTAATTGTTAAAGCAGGATTAAGAATATTCATTCCCGTTCCTCCAAAAACCTCTTTACCTATAACAACACCAAAAACAACGGCTACAGACAACATCCAAAGTGGCGTATCAATAGGCACTATTAATGGAACTAACATACCGGTAACTAAATACCCCTCTTCTACTTCGTGACCTTTTATAACAGCAAAAATAAATTCTACTATAAGACCGACACCATAAGAAACAACTACTAATGGCAATACCTTAATGATACCGATCCAAAAATTGTCCCAAGTAAGGAAATCATTCATCAAAGAAAAATCTGCCGGAAATCCGTTTATTGCAGAATAGTGTTGGTAACCTGCGTTGAACATAGAAAATATCAACACTGGTACCAGCGCCATTATTACCGTATTCATTGTTCGCTTTAAATCATCTGCCGATTTTACGTGTGTACCACCTGCATGAGTAGTCTCATCTGGCGAAAACAAAAAAGTATGAAAGGCATTAAAGGCAGGAGCCATTTTCTTACCCTGATACTTCAGTTTAAGTTCGTGTAATTTGCTTTTTAAACTCATTTCTTATCCTATTTCTTTTTGCAATAAATCTAGCCCCTCACGAATAATCTTCTGGTGTGGTTGCTTAGAAATACATATAAACTCAGTTAACGAAAAATCTTCTGGAGCCACCTCGTACAAACCTAATTGCTCCATTTCATCCAAGTCTTTTACCATACAAGCTTTTAACAATTGCATTGGAAAAATATCCATCGGAAAAACTTTCTCATATTGTCCCGTCACTACGAAAGCCCTGTGCTCTCCGTTAGTATTGGTATCTAAATCATACTTTTTGTTTGGCTGCATCCAAGAGAAAGTCAATGCTCTTGTTGCCGAAACTTTATTAAAAACTGGCTTATTCCATCCGAACAATTCATAATCGTCTCCTTCTGGAATAACTGTTACAGTATTATTATAATACCCTAGGTAACCATCTGGTCTACTTTTAGAACCCGTAAGAACATCACCATTTATGACTCTAAAGTTTTCTTCGTTCACACCACTAGCGTATAAAAAAGTAGAAATCTCTGCTCCTATTTTTGTTGTATAATATTTAGGCGCCTTAACTGAAGAACCTGCTAGCGCTATAACACGCTCTGCATTGAACTTACCTGTCAACAAATATTCACCTATAATGATTAAATCTTGCGGAGTAACCGTCCAAACCAACTCACCTTTATTAATAGGATCTAATTTATTTATTTGTGTACCTACCAAACCTGAAGGATGCGGACCAGAAACATTATGCAACTCTATGCCAGTCATGGAAGACAATGGCGATTTGCTAGAACCTACAGATAAATGAACTTTACCAGGCGTTAATTTACCCAATGCCGTAATTGCAGCTTGTAATTCTTTTTCTTTACCCTGTAATACATAATCCAAATCTGCTTGTAACGGCCCACTTGAATATCCAGAAATAAAAATAGATTTCGGTGTAGTATCAGGATTAGCGACTACATCATAAGGTCTCTGCTTAATAAATGGCCAACAGCCACTTTTCAACAGAACAGCTTTCAACTCTTCTTTCGATGTATTGTTTACATCTAAAGCAGCACCCGAAAATGCCTCTTGTGTTTTGTCTGCTAATATCTTTAAGGTCAAAATACGTCTTCTATCCCCTCTTTCAATCTCAATAAGCTCACCGCTTACTGGCGAAACAAAAAGCATGCTTTCCATGTTTTTGTTATAAAACAAAGGCTCTCCCGCTTTTACTTCGGTGCCTTGCTTTACCATCATTTTTGGGGTAATTCCGTGAAAATCACTTAACTGTATAGCGTAAACATTACTTAAAACAGCTTTTGAAGTAGTCTGTTCTGCGGTTCCCACCAGATTAATGTTGAGCCCTTTTTTAATTCGAATGTCTTTTGACATGTGCGTATAGACCTTTAGGTTATCAAAATTTGAGCAAATTTAAGTACAAAAACTTCGTTTTCATAATTATTGTCCCATAAATTAGACAATAGAACGAGGTATATTTTTTAGGCACCCTTTTTGTTTACCTTTACTTAAAAAAACGGGGTATAATGCGCATTTTCTTCAAACACTTTATTTGTCTATTATTTTTACAAAATTTAGCTGCTCAAGTTCAAGAAGAGTTTAATCCTCCTGAGAATATAAAATCTATAGTTTTCAAAGGCCCTACCGAAGATCAATTCCCTGTTATTAAAATAGGAGAACCTTTATATCTAGAGTTCGATGATATTTTAGCCAACGAACAAGATTACTACTATAAGGTAATTCATTGCGATTACGACTGGACACCCTCTTCTTTATTAAAATCTCAATATTTAGATGGTGTCGATAATCAACGAATTACTGATTACGAAAATAGTTTTAGCACGCTACAATCATATTCTAATTATCAACTGACCATACCAAACGATAATGTTCGACTTAAAGTTAGCGGCAATTATCTTATAGAAATTTACAATAGCAACAACGACTTACAATTCTCAAGAAGATTTGTAGTATACAAAGACATTGTTGCTGTTTCTACTTCTATTAAACGTTCTAGAGATTTTAATTATATCAACGAAAAGCAAGTCGTTCAATTTAGTATTACTTCTGGATCATTACGTCTTATAAACCCGAAAAAAGAAGTTAAAGTTGCCATTCTTCAAAACCATTATTGGCCCACAGCTATTACCAACATTGCACCACAATACACTTTAGGGAGCGAATTAGTCTATAAATATGATCAAGAAACCGCCTTTTATGGTGGTAACGAATTTCTATTGTTCGATACTAGTGACCTTAGAGCACCTAGTTCACAAATTTCTAGTATTGATCTCACAGACCTTTATAATCATTATTTATTCGCTGATGATTTTAGAAACGACAAACCATACACCTATTTTCCTGATATAAATGGAGATTTTGTCGTTAGAACTTTACAAGGTGACAATACCTCTAGAGAAGCTGAGTACACCAATGTTTATTTTAGTTTACCTTACACTGAATACATTGCTTTAGATGATGTCTATATTTTTGGAAAGTTCAATAATTACGCCCTTACAGACCAAAACAAACTGGTTTATAATGAAAAAAACGGCATGTTAGAAGCCACCCTAAAAATGAAACAGGGTTTTTATAATTACAAATACGTAGTTAAAGGTGGTGAAAAAATTAAATTAAATGAGGTTGGCGGCAACTTCCATTTTACAGAAAACAATTATCTGGTACTTGTATATTACCGCAATTTTGGCGATATGTACGATAGTATTATAGGTATTGGCTCTGCCAATTCTAGAAATATCACCAACTAGCTGTATATTTACGTTTTTCATTGATTATGGAGAACAAACCCGCCGTTCAACCATCAGGCAGATTTAAACTAAAATATAGAGGTATAGATTGCCTAAATTGCGGGCACCCTCTAGATTTAAGTGATAAATATTGCCCTAATTGCTCACAAGCCAACAGCACCAAAAAACTCACCCTTTTTGATTTTTTCGAAGAGTTTCTTGCGAATTATTTCTCATACGATTCTAAGTTATGGAAAACCTTAACTGCCTTACTTTTAAGACCAGGCAAAATAACAAGGGAATACATTTCAGGCAAACGACTTTCCTACACCAACCCTTTTCGATTTCTACTCAGCTTATCTATTATTTATTTTCTGATTATCAGCTTTAGCAGCGAATTTGAATCTTTCAATAAATTTGGCTACGAAATCAGAAAACCAATTATTGATCTTCAAACAGAATTTGATAAAATTGAATTTGAAAATGAAGAAGAACGGCAGCTTGCCCTAATTCAAATGGACTCGCTTAAAATAAATAGCTTTTTCAAAAATCAAATGAGCGATAAAGACTCTACTATTTTAGTAAACCCTAAGTCTTATTTTAAAGAAATTAATACAGAAGATCTAACACGCCGCTTTCTTGGCAAAATAGACTTCTTCAACACCGTTATTAAGCACGATACCATTTATTATTTTGAACAAGGTTTAACTAAATTTGAAATACCAGAAAACAAAGAAAATGAAATGGCATTTAACTTAGCAAGTAGCTTGGTTGACATTGAAAAACGACCCGGAACGTTCGTGAATTCTTTAATTTCAAAGCTACCATTCACCACATTTTTCTTTCTTCCGTTCTTTTCTATTTTCATTTGGATGGTCTATGTCAGAAAAAAATACACTTATACCGATCATTTAATCTTTAGTTTCCACAATCAGTCATTATTATTTATCTTGCTCATTGTTAGCAATTTGATTAACGTAGTGTTCAATATTAGTAGCGAAGGATTGTTTATTTTAATATTCGCTATCTACCTTTATAAAGCAATGCGAAATTTCTATCAGCAAGGAAGAGTTAAAACGGTTATAAAATATTTTTTCCTAAATACATTATTTTTTATCTTAGGAAGTATAGCGATAACCATATTAATCGCAGCAAGCGTATTTACATATTAAATATGATGATAACACAGGTAACTAAAGGCATTAAAATTTCGGTTCAAACAACTTTTGAAGGCACGTTCTTTAAAAACTACAAAATGCATTATGCTTTTGGGTATACTATTACCATTGAGAACCAAAGCAAAGATGTTGTTCAGTTAACTTCTCGTCATTGGAAAATATATGACTCTTTAAATGAAATGGAAACCTTAGATGGTGAAGGTGTGATTGGAAAAAAACCAGTAATTCAGTCAGGGGAATCTCACACCTATAATTCAGGTTGCCTACTAACTTCGCCAATAGGCGCAATGAAAGGTCATTACAATATGGTAATTATGAGTAATGCAGAAAAATTTAGGGTTTATATTCCTACTTTTAAATTTAGCGCACCTTTCGCCCTTAACTAAACTCTTTTTATAGTTTTTAGTCCACCACCCTTTTAGTACCTTTGTTCAACTTTTTAATTTAAAAAAATTGACAATGGGTAAAGGATTTTTTCAAGTTCCTACAGCATTTAATGAACCAATTAAAAGCTATGCTCCTGGATCTCCAGAAAGAGAAGCAGTTTTGGAACAATACAAAGCATATTTCAACAACACGGTTGATGTACCAATGTATATTGGTTCAGAAGAGGTACGTACAGGCAATACTAAGCCAATGTCGCCACCACACGATCACAAAAACATTGTAGGTACTTATCATACTGCCAATAAAGAAAATGTACAATCTGCAATTGATAACTGTTTATCATCTAGAGATGCATGGGCTAACTTAACTTGGGAGCAACGTGCAGCTATTTTCTTAAAAGCTGCTGAATTACTTGCAGGTCCTTATCGTGCGAAGATTAATGCGGCAACCATGATTGCACAATCTAAAAATATTCACCAAGCAGAAATAGATGCCGCTTGCGAGTTAATTGACTTTTTACGTTTTAACGTAGAGTACATGTCGCAAATTTATGCTGAACAACCAGATTCTGCCGAAGGTATTTGGAACAGGGTAGAATATCGTCCTTTAGAAGGATTCATTTACGCAATTACCCCTTTCAACTTTACTGCTATTGCCGGTAATTTACCTGCAAGTGCAGCTATGATGGGTAACGTTGTTGTTTGGAAGCCAAGTGACTCTCAGGTTTTCTCTGCAAAAGTTATTGTAGATGTTTTCAAAGAAGCCGGTTTGCCTGACGGAGTTATCAATGTTGTTTATGGTGATCCAGTAATGATTACCGAAACCGTATTGGCTAGCCCAGATTTTGCCGGTATTCACTTTACAGGTTCTACACACGTGTTCAAAGAACTTTGGAAGCAAATAGGAAATAACATTCATACCTACAAAACATACCCAAAAATAGTTGGTGAAACTGGTGGTAAAGATTTTATTCTAGCACACCCAACTGCTAACCCTAAACAAGTAGCTACAGCGATTTCAAGAGGTGCATTCGAATTTCAAGGTCAAAAATGTAGCGCAGCTTCAAGAGTATATTTACCAAAATCTACTTCTAAAGAGATTTTAGAATATGTTAAAGCTGATATTGCTTCTTTTAACAAGCCTGGATCTCCTGAAGATATGAGCAATTTCATTACTGCAGTTATTCATGAAGGTTCTTTTGATAAATTGGCAAAATATATTACCCAAGCAAAAGAAGATAAAAATGCCGAAGTATATGCTGGTGGATCTTTTGACAAATCTAAAGGTTACTTTATTGAGCCAACCGTTATCTTAACAACAGACCCTAAATACACTACTATGGAAACTGAATTATTCGGTCCTGTAGTTACTATTTATGTTTACGATGATAAAGATTGGAGCGAAACATTACAATTAATTGATGGCACTTCTGAGTACGCACTTACTGGCGCTGTACTTTCACAAGATAGATATGCTATTGACGAAGCTACCAAAGCATTACAAAACTGTGCAGGCAACTTCTATATTAACGATAAACCTACAGGTGCTGTAGTTGGTCAACAACCTTTCGGTGGAGCAAGAGCTTCTGGAACAAACGATAAGGCTGGATCAGCTCAAAACCTTTTGCGTTGGGTTTCTCCAAGATTAATAAAAGAGACTTTTGTTACTCCTGTTGATTACAGGTATCCGTTTTTAGGATAAAAATAACTTTAAAGGCTGAATGTAAATTCAGCCTTTTTTTTGACATAGCGCTTCTTTTAGCTTACATTACATGTATTGTAATTTACTTTTAACAACCTTAATATACTAATTATGAAAAAGTTACTACTTACAGCATTCTTATTTACAGGATGCTTTTCTTACGCACAAGAAGAATTAACACAAAACACAATCAAAGCCGTTTTAACCGGAAATCAATCTCAAGTGATACAACTTGCCGAAGCTTTTCCTGAAGAAAAATATGACTGGAGACCAGCAGAAGGTATCAGCTCTGTTGGCGAAGCGCTTTTACACGTTGCAGGTGGCAATTACTTTTTAGCCTCTAAATTAGGATTTGCTCCACCAGAAGATGTAGATGTAATGAACTTAGGTAAAATTACAGGTAAAGAGAACATCATTGCAGCTCTTAAAAAATCTAACGAATTCGTTCTAGAAAATATTACCAATGTTGAAGATGGTTCTTTAAACGAAGAAGTTGATTTCGGTTTTATGAAATCTAATAAACTAGGTGGATTATTAGCCATTATGGAACACAACGGCGAACATAAAGGTCAACTTATTGCTTATGCAAGAACAAACGGAGTTGTACCACCATGGAGTGAGTAATCATTTTTACAAATACTAAAAACGTCCATCAACTATTTGTCGATGGACGTTTTTTTTGCTATTTAAGAAACATTAACACCACTTCAATACAATACCAATGTAAATTTAACGTTAATTAATTGTAAACTCAGGGTAATTTTTCGAAATTTGTACCTCACTAAAAATCAATTGCTTATGACTATCGATAGTATTAAATTACACATGACATGCATTCAAATCCATTCTTGGAATTATTTAAAAGAGTTTGCTCGTAAATACAAGAAGGCTTATTACAGTTCTTTTCTTCTGTAAAAACTTTACGCTTACCCTTTATACTTTAACGGCAAATAGACCATTTTCTTTGTCTCAAAGAAATCTTCTTTAAAATAATCGGTCAAATTATAGATTTCAGCCGTTCTATAGTCTTTTAATTCCTCGTTTAAATCACCACCTTTTAAATACAATATTCCATTGCGAATAGGGTGTTGAGATTCCTTTTTGATTTTTCCTTTTATCCAGTGCACAAAAGTTGGCATCGCTGCCACTGCCCTACTAACGATAAAATCGAATTTACCCGGTATCTCTTCAACCCTAGCGTTTATGGTAGTTACATTAGTTAACTGTAAGCCCTCAACAACCTCATTTACTACTTTTATTTTTTTACCAATAGAGTCCACTAATGTGAAATGTACTTCAGGAAATAAAATAGCCAATGGTATACCAGGAAAACCACCACCTGTTCCAACATCAAGTATTGAAGCGCCATCTTTAAATTCTATGAATTTTGCGATACCCAATGAATGCAAAACATGTCTGAGATAAAGCTCATCTATATCTTTTCTTGATACCACATTAATTTTTTGGTTCCAATCCTTATATAATTCCTCTAATTTTCTAAATTCTTGTTTTTGATTTTCAGATAAATTGGGAAAATTTTCAAATATGATTTCAACAGTCATGCGTATATTTGTAAATAGATAATATTAGTATTTTCACTGATGCAAAGATTTAGCTTTTAATTAAGCTATCAAACTATTATAGATTCAATTACAAAATATTAAGTAAAAGATTACCAAATTATGGAACAAAATACCATTCGTTTTCCAAGAACAGATTCTGCAAAGTTTTTTAAAACTTTGAACAGTAGAGTTAACGATTATTTCAAAACAAATAAATTAAAGAAAACAGGCAACTGGAAATTACACTTAAAAACTGTAGTTATGTTCGTTCTTTTTCTTGCTCCTTATTTTTTAATACTGACGTTAGGATTACCTAATTGGGCTAATTTTCTCTTAACTATCGTTATGGGTGTTGGCATGGCCGGGGTTGGCATGAACGTAATGCATGATGGCAACCATGGTGCATATTCCAATAAGAAATGGGTTAACAAGTTAATGGGGAGTAGTATCTACATTCTTGCAGGCAATGTATACAACTGGCAGGTACAACACAATGTACTTCACCATACATACACCAACATTCATGAACATGATGAAGATATGGAAGCGGGTAGAATATTACGTTTCTCAAAACATGCGGAATGGAAAAAACACCATAAGTTTCAGCATTTTTATTCCGTTTTACTTTACGGATTATTAACGTTTAACTGGGCGATTACAACCGATTTTCAGCAAATGTACAGGTACATGAAGCGTAAATTATCTTACGGAAAACTACCAAATGCTACCATGAACTGGAGTACCCTTATTATTACAAAATTACTTTACATCACTATTTGGATCGTGTTACCAATGTTGATTTTAGATATCGCATGGTGGAAAATCTTAATCGGATTCTTTTTAATGCATTATGTTGCAGGGGTAATATTAAGTGTTGTCTTTCAATTAGCCCATATTGTTGATGACGCCGACACACCATTACCTGATGAATCTGGCACTATGAAAAATACATGGGCAATTCACCAATTATTTACTACCGTAAATTTTGGAACTAAAAACAAGATTGTAAATTGGTTTACTGGTGGTTTAAATCATCAAGTTGAACACCATATATTTCCAAACATTAGTCACGTACATTACACAAATATTTCGAAAATTGTGAAACAAACGGCGCAAGAATTTAATTTACCATATCACGAGTATAAAACTACTAGAAAAGCTATAATTTCGCACTTCAAACATTTAAAAGAATTAGGCAAAGAGCCTACATTACAATACTAGAAATTAAGAGCAACCATGAGCAATCAACTTTCGGACAGAATTAACAGCGTTACACCGTCAGCTACTTTGGAAATGGCCGCTAAGGCCCGTGAATTAAGAGCACAAGGAAAAGATATTATCGGTTTAAGCCTAGGCGAACCAGATTTTAATACTCCTGATTATATTAAAAATGCTGCTATTCAAGCAGTAAAAGACGATTACAATTCTTATACACCAGTTGATGGGTACGTAGATTTAAAAAAGGCTATTATCACTAAATTCAAAAGAGATAACAACCTATCATACGAACTACCACAAATTGTTGTTTCAACAGGTGCTAAACAATCTTTATACAATGTGGCACAGGTTATTCTAAACCCTGGCGATGAAGTTATTTTACCATGCCCTTACTGGGTTAGTTATAGTGATATTGTAAAGTTGGCAGATGGCGTTCCTGTAGAAGTGCCTACTTCTCTAGAGAACGATTTTAAAATGACTCCCGAACAGTTAGAAGCTGCTATTACACCTAAAACAAAAATGTTATGGTATAGCTCTCCTTGTAACCCTAGTGGATCTATCTACAGCAAAAAAGAATTACGTGCACTTGCGGATGTTCTTAAGAACCATCCTCAAATTATTGTGGTAAGTGATGAAATTTACGAGCATATTAATTATGGTGTTACCGCACATGCATCAATGGCAGAATTTGAAGATATGTTTGATCGTACCGTTACTGTAAACGGAGTTGCAAAAGCATTTGCAATGACAGGATGGCGTATTGGTTATATAGGTGCACCTGCCTACATTGCGCGTGCAACAAACAAGCTACAAGGTCAAGTTACCAGTGGCGCAAATTGTATTGCTCAGCGTGCCGTAATTACTGCTTTAGAAGAATCGCCTGACCTTATTAAATACATGGTAGATGAATTTAAAGAAAGACGTAAACTTATTTTAGGCTTGCTAAACGATATTGAAGGCTTTAAATGTAACGAGCCAGAAGGTGCTTTTTATGTTTACCCAGATGTAACCGCTTATTTTGGCAAAATATTCAATGGAACGACAATTAACAACGCGTCAGATTTCTCAATGTACATTTTAGAAGCTGCCAATGTTGCAACCGTAACCGGTGATGCTTTTGGAAATGGTAATTGCATACGTATTTCTTATGCTGCTTCGGTAAAAGAAATCAAGGAAGCCATATCAAGAATAAAAGAAGCGTTGAAATAAACCACAGCTAATCATATAATAAAAACGTCCCTTCAAATGAAGGGACGTTTTTATGTTTTATACTTTCATTAAACTTAAGTTCTTTTCCAAAAATAAGGAGTCAATAATATCAGTACAGTAAATAATTCTAACCTACCTGCCAACATTAAAAAACCGCACCACCACTTTGCCAAATCGGGTAAACTATTAAAATTACTCACAGGATTTAAACTTCCTAACGCCGGACCTACATTACCCAAAGATGATGCCGCACCACCAATAGCAGACTCAAAATCTAATCCTAAAAAGCCCAACACTAAAGCACCTATTATGAAGAGTAGCATGTAGAGCACAAAGAATCCAATAATATTATAAACTATTTTCTCTTTTACAGTCTTATTGTTATATCGTACAGGTATGATGGCATTCGTATGCAAAGTTCGCTTAAACTCCAATACACCATTCTTTATAATCAATAAGTGACGCATTACTTTTATACCACCTGCCGTTGATCCCGCCGACCCTCCTAAGAAGAACAATCCGAAGAAAAACACGGTCAAGAAAGGTGTCCACTGCGTAAAATCTGCACTAACAAATCCGGTTGTAGTAATAACCGAAATTATTTGAAACAATGAATGTCTGAATGCGCTTTCTGCCTTACCTAAAACCATAGGATATCCAGGAGTAAGATCGGTAATATTAGCTTGATAATATACTACGAGAGCTACTATAATAGTAAAAACAATGGTAAAACCGGCGTAGTACTTAAACTCTTCATCTTGTATAACTTTTTGAACCTTCCCTTTAAAAGCGAAATAGCTAAGTACAAAATTACTACCCGCCAAAAACATAAAGAAAATGATGATATATTGAATTACAGGTTGGTCATTCCAATGTGCTACACTGGCATTTTTAGTTGAAAAACCACCAGTAGATAGCGTAGCCATAGCATGATTTATTGCATCAAAAAATGACATTCCTGCTACTTGAAGCAAAATGGTTTCTGCTACAGTGTAGCCGAAATAAATTAGCCACAAGCGTTTTGCCGTATCTGTAATTCTTGGGTGTAATTTATCTCCTGTAGGTCCTGGCGCTTCCGCAGAAAACAACTGCATACCTCCTATTCCCAGCAAAGGTAATATGGCAATTGCCAAAACAATGATACCCATTCCACCAATCCAATGAGTTAAGCTTCTCCAAAATAAAATACCTTCTGGCATCGCTTCTATATCATCCATAATAGATGCACCAGTTGTAGTATAACCTGATATAGTTTCGAAAAAAGCATTTGTTACCGTTGGTATAGCCCCTGAAAATAAATAAGGCAGCATACCAGAAATAGACATCACTATCCACCCGAAGGTTACAATAATATAGCCTTCTTTCTGCTTTACTTCTTTTTTATGACCCCTGGTATAGTACATCATAAAAACCCCTACAAACATTGTGCTTATAGATGCCAAAGCTATACTTAAAGTTGCTCCATCTTGGTAAACACCACTGACAACAGCCGCCAAAAGCATAAAGCCTCCATTGCATAGCAATAGAAGCCCCATTATATGAATTATGATTCTTAAATTAAGCCGCATCTTATAGGAACATTCGTTCTATTTTTTGAATCTCGTTCGGCAAACAACAAACTACAACTCGATCACCTTCTTGAATCTTAAATCCACCAAGTGCAATATGCCCTACACCATCTCTAACCACACCACCAATAGTAGCAGCTTTCGGAAAATCTAATTCCCTAATTGTAGCACCGGTTACTTTAGAATTCTTTTTTACTATAAATTCTAAAATCTCAGCATTCAAATTATTCAAACGCATTAAGGCAACCACTTCTCCTTTACGTATATGTCTAAAAATATTATTTGCAGCCAGTAGCTTTTTATTGATCAACGTATCAATACCAATAGAATGAGAGAGCTGAAAATAATCCATATTCTCAACTAGCGCTATTGTCTTTTTTATATATTTTGATTTTGCCACCAAGCAAGACATAATATTCGTTTCAGAATTTCCAGTTACCGCAATAAAGGCATCCATAGATTCTAAACTCTCTTCATCTAGCAATTCAACATTTCTACCATCACCATTAATTACAAGTGCATTTGGCAACTCATCTGCTAAATCAAAGGCTTTCTCTTTGTTTTTTTCTATCAACTTTACGTTGAATTTATTGGCACAAAGATCTCTAGCCGTTTTATAACCTACTTTACTTCCTCCAAGAATCATTACATTCTTGATTTCGGCTTTTTTCTTTCCAGTTAATTTATAAAGCTCATCTACACCTTTTTTCACAGTTATAAAATACACTTGATCACCTTCCTTAAAAACCGTATCACCTCTAGGTATTACCGTATACTGAGTACCTGTTCGCTGTAATGCAATTGGCATGAAATGTAATTCTGGAAAGATCTTTGCCGCTTCTTTAACTTGCTTGCCTACAAATGGTGCCGACTTCAATAATGATACACCTACCATTATCAACTCTCCATCTTCAAATTCGTAAGTATCATTAAATGCCGATTTATTTAAAAGCATCTGTATTTCAGTTGCCGCCAAAGCCTCTGGAGATATCAACTCATCGATACCTAAATCTGAAAATCTCAATAAATCTTTATTCTTAATAAACTCTGTATTCGATATTCTGGCAATAGTTCGCTTACAGCCTAATTGCTTAGCCAGCATGCAAAGTGTTAAATTTGTAGTTTCAGATGAAGTTACAGCAATAACCAAATCTGAATCTTTTACCTGTGCATCGTTTAATACAGCAATAGAAGTTGCATCGCCTTTTAAAACTCGTATATCTAGATGATTATCTGCGTAAGCAAGACTTTCTTTTTTAGAATCGATTAAGGTAATATCCTGTGATTCATAAGAGAGCAACTTGGCTAAATGAAAGCCTACTTCCCCAGCACCAGCAATTATAATCTTCATTTATTTTATTAGACCGCTACTTATCAAGCACTAATTTTCTTCTCTTAACTATCATATATACTTAAAAGTAGTCTTGAAATCTATAGCATTTATTATGGGGCAAAATTACATAATTAAATTAGTTTATTCTTTATTTTCAATTCTTTAACCATCAATAACCAACCTAAATCGTTAAAAAGGAATAAAGCATTAGCTATATTGTATATTTGCCAAAAAAATAGCAATAAAATGCCCCAAAAAGTTACTCCATACAAAGATTCTAACCTGGGAAAAAAGGAACAGGTTACTAAAATGTTCGATACTATCTCTAAAAATTATGACGGTCTAAACCGCGTAATATCATTTGGAATAGATATTAAATGGCGTAAAAAGGTTGTAGAAATATTAAAAAAAGAAAACCCACAATCTATTCTAGATATTGCTACAGGTACCGGTGACCTTGCTATAGCACTTGTTAAAACTGGCGCAAAAAAGATTGTAGGTCTAGATATTTCTCCAGGCATGCTAGCTGTCGGTAAAGAAAAAGTGACCGATAAAAAACTAAACAGTACTATTGAAATGGTTGTTGGCGATAGTGAGAAACTAACTTTTGAAGACAATTCTTTTGACGCAGTAACAGTTTCTTTCGGAGTAAGAAATTTTGAAACACTGAATACCGGTATGGCAGAAATTCTACGTATCTTAAAACCAAATGGCACCTTGGTTGTTTTAGAAACTTCAGTACCTACCAAAACTCCGTACAAACAAGGCTATAGCTTTTACACTAAAAATATACTTCCGCTAATAGGAAAATTATTCTCAAAAGATGATTCTGCTTATGGCTATTTAAGTGAATCTGCTTCTGTTTTTCCACATGGTGAAAACTTCAACAATATTTTACGCGAAATAGGGTTTATAGATGTAACGAATAAACCTCAAACATTTGGGGTTGCATCAATTTATGTTGCAAAGAAGGCTAATCTATAGTTTTAGCATACTTACAATATATATTTGACGTTTTACAATCGTAAACCAGGATATATGAAAAAGTGGTTTTTTATACCTCTAACGTTGTTGCTTGTTAATATAGCAAGTGCTCAATTCAACGAAAGTCCCATATTGAATAAACAAAACGAAGATAAGAAACTCTTAAACTGGGGCTACTTCCTTGGTTTAAATCAATATGACTTTAAATTTGAATATAAGGAAAATGCTCCTGACATTTTGGTCAGTAAAAGCTTCGGCTTTAACGTGGGTTTAATTGGTGAAATACGCCTAAATGAGTTTTTTGATGTACGTTTTGAACCTGGTCTACATTATGGTTCTAGATTATTAGGTTTTCCGTCTCCGTTAATTGAAGATGAACGCGATGCACTAGTAGAAGTAAAATCAACATACATAAATTTTCCTTTACTTTTAAAAGCGAGCACCAGAAGGTATGGCAATTTTAAACCATTTCTTTTGGGTGGCGTATCGACAGGACTCAACCTAGGTAGCAATGAGGACAGTCTTGACGACAATGAAACTGGCACCTTTAGAATGAAAAAATGGGTTTACAACTATGAACTTGGTTTCGGAATTGATTTTTACCTAGAGTACTTCAAATTCACCCCTTCTATTCGTGGTGTTTTTGCCATAACTGATGAGTTAATACCCGATAATGACCCCAACAGCCCTTGGACCGGGAATATCGAGTCTTTAAAAACACGCGGAATCTTCATCAACTTTACTTTTGAGTAGCAATTAGCAATTAGCAATTAGCAATTAGCAATTAGCAAAAAATAAATTTATCGATTTATAACACCTAGTTACTTTCTAATTTCATGAAGTAAAATCGCAGTTGCAGAAGCTACATTTAAACTTTCTGTAGTTGCTTCGCCAAATTGAGGGATTGCCAACCTATCGGTACATAGTGCTGCAACAGCACCAGAAACTCCTTTGCCCTCATTACCCATAATCATTATTCCTTTCTCCGGTAATTTCGAATCATTAACACTTACACCATCCATAAAAGTACCATATATAGGCAATTTTGCTGATGACAAAAATACCTCAAGGTCTGTATACCGAATATTCACCCGCGTAATCGAACCCATAGTAGCTTGCAATACTTTAGCGTTATAGCAATCTACAGTAGTAGCAGAACAAACAATATCAGTAATACCAAACCAATCGCAAAGTCTAATAATGGTTCCTAAATTACCTGGATCTTGAATACCGTCTAATACCAAAATCCAATCAGATAAAATATTTTCTGTTTGTTTAGGGATATGAAATACTCCAAGATATCCATTGGGGTTCTTTAGACTACTAACCTGCCCCAACGCTTTATTAGATATTGCGTTTACTTGTAAACCATTTACATCTAACCCGCTGGGATCTACAGCAAACAGCTTATATACTTTAATGTCGGAATTCACTACTTCCTCCACCGTCTTTTTACCTTCCACAACAAATAGTCCATGCTCATTTCGGCACTTTTTTTGCTGTAGACTTTTGATAAGTTTCAATTCACTTTTGACAACCATTCAAATAATGTATTTTTGATTTCTATGAGGATGGCACTTTGCTCCAAAAACAACATGGCTAAATTAAGCTTATTATCACTACTGGCAATAGTCTTGCTATCCTGCAACTCGTTAAAAAAAGTTGAGGACGACGAGTACTTGGTGATTAAAAACTCCATTTACGCCGATTCTATTAAATTAAAAAACGCTGAATTAGAAAGTCTTATCTACCAAAAACCTAATTCAACTGTTTTAGGATATCCTTTAAGACTAAACCTTTATAATCTTGCGAAAGAAAATCCTGATTCTTCATACAATGCTTGGCTCGACCGTAAAGAGAACAGAAAAAAGAGACTTAATAATTTATTGTCAGAAAAACAGGTTAAGCGCTTAGGAGAGTCCTTTTTAGTAAAAGGGCTAAGCAATTGGCTTGAAGATATAGGTGAAGAACCTACAGTTTTAGATACCTCAAAAACAAGATTAAGTCTAACAAAACTTAGCGCATACTACGAAAGTAAAGGTTATTTTACCAATAGTACTACTTATAGTATTGACAGCACAAAACGAAAAAAAGCTAAAGTATATTATCATATAGAATTAGGCGACCCTTATATGATAGATTCTCTTAGTAACAGTATTTCATCAAAGGCCATAGATTCTCTTTACTTTTTACATTCTGCAAACTCGCTGATAAAGGAAGGGCAACAATTTGATTTATCTAATTTCAATAATGAACGTGAACGACTAGCAAGTATTTTTAGAAATAGTGGAATTAGAAACTTTCAAGAAAGCTCTATTGCCTTTGATATTCTAAGGGATACAACAAGGGCTGCAGGTGACCAGAAAATGAACATCACCTTAAATATTGGCGATCTAAAAACAAGAGGAGAAAATGAAGTTACCACCTCTGCATACAAAGTTGAAAAAATCAATAAAATTAATATTTATACAGACTACCTATCTACAAGTACACAAGATTCACTCTACACTTTAGACTATCAAGACTACACAATTCATTATTCCAAAAATTTTGACATAAAACCAAAAACATTGGCAAATGCGATCTTTTTTAAAAAAGATAGTACTTATAGAGATGTAGATAAAATTAGAACATCTAGGCAGTTAAATGCCCTTAATGTATTTAAATACCCAAACATCATTTTTGAAGCGGACTCTTTAGACAACCAAGTAAACACTAATATTTATCTCGCTCCGAAAACAAAATATGCACTTAGCACTAATTTTGAAGTTAGCCGTTCCAATATACGACGTTTAGGAGTTGGTCTCGGCACCACCCTACTAATAAGAAACATTTTTAAAGGAGCTGAAAACTTAAGCATCTCCGCTAATGGCTCTTATGGGCTTTTAAGCCGAAATACTTTTGAGGCTAATTACTTTTCAGAATTCGGAGGTGACATTACCCTAGACTTTCCTAGAATCTGGTTCCCCTTTATTAATACCTCTAGAATTATACCTAATTATACACTACCAAAAACAAGGATCGCGATAGGAACCAATTTCCAGAACAATATTGGTCTAGACAAACAGACCCTAAATACCGTTTTGGCTTATAATTGGGCACCTAGCGACTTTGTAAACCATAATGTCGAATTACTCAATATTCAATTCGTTAGAAATGTAAATGAAGAACGATTTTACAATGTATACACAAACACCTATGAACTTTTAGATGAAATTGCGGATAAATACAAAGACCCCGTCTTATACCCTGAGTTAGTTGAATACTTTGAACCAGGTGATGGTGATGACGAGCTGAATTTAATAATTCCATCTGGCACTACAGGCTTTACAGATGCCATATTAAATGAAGATGTTGCTTCAACCCCGGATGATTTTGACGATGTGAATTCTATTGAGGAAAGAAGAATTAGACTTACTGAGAATAACCTAATTTTTGCAACCAACTATACCTTTAATAAAACCAATAGAACTGGAATACTAGATAATTCATTTTATCAATTTCGCTGGAAAATAGAAGGCGCAGGTAATGTATTATCCGCCTTTTCATCGATTATACCTTTTAACAAAAAAGATGATCAACTTTTAGTTTTTGGAGTACCATTTTCTCAGTATATCAAGAACGAATTTGAGTATGTTAAATATTGGGATTTATCACGTTCTAATGTACTAGCCGCTAGGGCTTTTTTCGGTATTGCTATTCCTTATGGCAACTCTAACAGTATCCCATTTGTTCGTAGTTATTTTGGTGGTGGCTCAAATGACAACCGCGCATGGTTTCCTTATTCTTTAGGACCAGGTAGCGTATCTGCAATAAACGATTTTAACGAAGCAAATTTAAAATTAGCCTTAAACTTAGAATACAGATTTCCGGTAGCAGGTGATATTAACGGAGCCATATTTGCTGATGCAGGAAACATATGGAACGTGCTGGATAATGTAGAAGATCCAGATGCTACTTTTGACGGACTAAGCTCTCTAAAGGACATTGCCCTTGGTACAGGTTTTGGCGTGCGGTACGATTTTACCTATTTTCTATTTCGATTAGATTTAGGCTTCAAAACCTATAATCCTGCTGAAATTCAGTCTAAGCGCTGGTTTAGAGATTATAACTTCGCAAATTCCGTATTGCAAATAGGCATCAACTATCCCTTTTAAATATAATTGTTTTATTACTTTTGTTTTTCATTTTTTTTTAGAAACAAACAACAACATAATTATGGCTCACAATATCAAACCGGGAGTTGCAACCGGAGACGAAGTTCAAGCAATTTTCAATTACGCAAAAGAAAAAGGATTTGCATTACCTGCGGTAAACGTTATTGGTTCAGATACTATTAATGGTGTTTTAGAGACAGCTGCAAGTTTAAATGCTCCTGTTATCATTCAATTTTCTAATGGTGGAGCTCAGTTTAATGCCGGTAAAGGTCTTTCTAATGATGGACAAAAAGCAGCTATTCTAGGTGCAGTTGCAGGCGCAAAACATGTTCACCAATTAGCAGAAGCTTATGGTGCTACAGTTATTCTTCATACAGATCATTGTGCAAAAAAATTATTGCCTTGGATCGACGGTCTTCTAGATGCTAGTGAAAAACATTTCGCTGAAACTGGTAAATCTTTGTTCAGTTCACATATGATCGATCTTTCTGAAGAGCCTTTAGAAGAGAACATCGAAATCTGTAAGGGTTATTTAGAGCGCATGAGCAAAATGAACATGACGCTAGAAATCGAACTAGGTATTACTGGCGGCGAAGAAGATGGTGTTGACAATTCTGATGTAGATGATTCTAAATTATACACACAACCAGAAGAAGTAGCATATGCTTACGAAGAACTTTCTAAAGTAAGCCCAAAGTTCACTATCGCTGCTGCATTCGGTAACGTACATGGTGTTTATAAGCCAGGTAACGTAAAATTGACTCCGAAAATTCTTAAAAACTCCCAAGAGTATATTTCTGAAAAATATGGTGTTGAGCACAACCATATCGATTTCGTATTTCACGGTGGATCTGGATCTACTGTTGAAGAAATTAGAGAAGGTATTAGCTACGGTGTTATTAAAATGAATATTGACACAGATTTACAGTATGCCTTTTTAGCAGGTGTTCGTGACTATGTTCAAGATAACAAAGACTACTTACAAGCACAAATAGGCAACCCTAAAGGTGCAGATGAGCCTAACAAGAAATTTTACGATCCAAGAGTTTGGTTGAGAAAAGGTGAAACTGCTTTTATAGAGCGTTTGAAAAAAGCCTTTGAAGACTTAAACAACGTAAATACACTTTAATAGTATAGGATAACCAAAAAATGGATGATATGACGGCTTGGTTTAAAAGAAAAGAAAAAGGCATACAAACCTCTACCGAAGAAAAGAAAGACACACCTAAAGGCTTGTGGTACAAATCGCCAACAGGTAAAATAGTTGAGTCAGACGATCTTGCAAAAAACTTTTATGTAAGTCCTGAAGATGATTACCATGTAAGAATCGGTAGTAAGGAGTATTTTGAAATTTTGTTCGATGACAACAAGTTTAGAGAACTTGATGCAAATCTTACTTCTAAAGACCCTTTAAAATTTGAGGATACCAAGAAATATAGCGAGCGTTTAAAAGCGGCACAGAAAAAAACCGGACTTAAAGATGCTGTAAGAACAGGATACGGAAAGTCATTTGGTAAAGATATCGTAATCTGTTGTATGGATTTTAAATTCATCGGTGGTTCTATGGGTAGTGTCGTTGGCGAGAAAATTGCTCGTGGTATTGACTACGCCATTAAAAAGAAAACACCATTTATGATGATTTCTAAATCTGGTGGAGCTCGTATGATGGAGGCAGCGCTTTCATTAATGCAATTAGCAAAAACATCTGCCAAACTTGCGCAGTTGTCTGAAGCTGGTTTACCATATATTTCTTTATGTACAGATCCAACAACTGGTGGTACAACTGCATCATATGCAATGCTTGGCGATATTAATATTGCAGAACCAGGTGCATTGATAGGTTTTGCCGGTCCAAGAATTGTAAAGGATACTACTGGTAAAGATTTACCTGAAGGCTTTCAGTCATCTGAATTTTTATTGGAACACGGATTCTTAGATTTCATTTCACACAGAAAAGATTTAAAGAAAAAAGTCAACCTCTATATAGACCTTATTCAAAATAATCCGGTGAGATTAGAAAAAGCAACGGCTTGAAAACTTTAGTATGTACCATACTATCATTTTGGTTTTTATGCTGTTCTACAGATAAAGAAAAAGTGCTCGTCGATGAATCAGATTCGACGAGCATTTTTGATTTTAATGCACAAGTTACCGAGGTAAGCATAACAGGAGAGTCAAATGCGTATACAATTGCTACTACAGTCTCTAGTCCTGATACAGGTTGTGACCAATATGCAGATTGGTGGGAAATCATTGATTTAGAAGGAAATCTTATTTATAGAAGAATTCTAACTCATAGTCATGTAGACGAACAACCATTTACAAGATCAGGTTCTAATATTCCTCTTAAAAATGAAGACGAAGTTTATATTCGTGTTCACATGAATACTACAGGTTATGCATCTGCTGTACAAAAAGGGTCTATCATCAATGGGTTTTCTGCTTCTGAATTAAGCTCAGATTTTGCTGAAGGTTTAGAAATAATAGCACCATTGCCCAATGGTTGTGCTTTTTGATGTAAATTATCAAAATATAAATTAAACATTTCAAAAAATATCATACCTTTGCGCCCTGATTGAAAATCAATCATGTACATAAAAATCATTTAAATTAATATTGGAATGTATTTAACAAAAGAAGTAAAAGCCGAAATTTTCAAGAAACACGGCGGTAAAGCAGAGAACACTGGTTCTACAGAAGGACAGATTGCTTTATTCACACACCGAATCAATCACTTGACCGGTCACTTGAAAAGAAATCATAAAGACTATAACACTGAGCGTTCACTTGTGAAACTCGTAGGTAAAAGAAGAAGTCTTCTTGATTACATGATTAAAAATGATATTGTAAAATACAGAGAGCTAATTAAAGAGCTAGGTATTAGAAAATAATATTGCAAAAGGGGATAGCTAGCTATCCCCTTTTTTAATACTCCTGCCTTAGGAGTTTAAGCCAAACATATTGGCAAAGGCGAACAAAAAGCTACACACGGTTTTTCATTGGTCAACACAACAACACAACAACTCCGACCAGAGAATTTCAGTCGGAAAGACCATTGTTTAACAAATTTGCATTGCGCAAATTTTAATCGAATTTTATGATTCCAAAAGTATTTAAAGAGGTCATAGACCTTGGGGACGGTAGAGAAATTTCTATCGAAACAGGAAAATTGGCAAAACAGGCACACGGTTCTGTTGTTGTTCAATCAGGAAAATGTATGTTATTATGTACAGTTGTTTCCAACTACAAACAAAGTGATGTGGACTTTCTTCCACTTACGGTAGATTACCGTGAAAAATTTGCTGCTGCTGGTCGTTACCCAGGTGGTTTCTTTAAAAGAGAAGCAAGACCAAGTGATGGTGAAGTTTTAACTATGCGTTTAGTGGATCGTGTTTTACGTCCATTATTCCCAAAAGATTACCACTCTGAAACTCAGGTGATGATTCAATTAATGTCTCATGATGATGACGTTATGCCAGATGCAATGGCAGGTTTAGCTGCTTCTGCTGCTATTCAATTATCAGATTTTCCATTCGAATGCCCAATTTCTGAAGCTAGAGTTGCTCGTGTAAATGGCGAATTCGTAATTAACCCAACTCGCGCTCAATTAGCAGAGTCTGACATCGATATGATGATTGGTGCTTCGGCTGATTCAGTAATGATGGTTGAAGGTGAAATGGATGAGATTTCTGAAGAAGAAATGACAGAAGCTATCAAATTTGCTCATGAAGCAATTAAAGTACAATGTGCTGCTCAAGTTGCATTGGCTGAAGCTTTTGGCAAAAAAGAAGTTCGTGAGTACCAAGGTGAAAGAGAAGAAGCTGATTTGGCTAAGAAAATTCACGACATGGCTTATGACAAAGTATATGCTATTGCTCAAGCAGGTTCTGCTAAGCATGAACGTAGTGCTGCTTTTGGTGAAATCAAAGAAGAAATTAAAGCATCTTTTTCTGAAGAAGAGCAAGCTGATTTTGGCGGATTAATTTCTAAATATTACAATAAAGCTGAAAAAGCAGCTGTACGTGATTTAACATTGAACGAAGGTTTACGTTTAGATGGTCGTAAGACTGATGAAATTAGACCTATTTGGTGTGAGGTTGATTATTTACCTTCTACTCATGGATCTGCAATCTTTACCCGTGGAGAAACTCAAGCTTTAGCTACAGTAACTTTAGGTACATCTAGAGATGCAAACAAAATAGATATGCCATCTTACGAAGGCGAAGAGAATTTCTATTTACATTATAACTTCCCTCCTTTCTGTACAGGTGAAGCTAGACCAATTCGTGGAACATCTCGTAGAGAAGTTGGTCACGGTAACTTAGCTCAACGTGCCTTAAAAGGTATGATTCCTGCAGATTGCCCTTATACAGTTCGTGTTGTATCTGAAGTTTTAGAATCTAACGGTTCTTCTTCAATGGCAACAGTTTGTGCTGGTACAATGGCTATGATGGATGCTGGTGTTAAAATGAAGAAACCAGTTTCTGGAATTGCAATGGGATTAATTTCTGATGCTGATTCTGGTAAATATGCTGTATTATCCGATATTTTAGGTGATGAAGATCATTTAGGAGATATGGATTTTAAAGTAACTGGTACTGCTGATGGTATTACTGCTTGCCAAATGGATATTAAAGTAAAAGGATTGTCTTACGAAATTCTTGTAAATGCTTTAAAGCAAGCTAGAGATGGTCGTTTACACATCTTAGGTAAAATTACCGATACGATTTCTGCTCCTGCTGAAAGCGTTAAAGATCACGCGCCTACAATGGTTACTCGTAGAGTTCCTAACGAATTTATTGGTGCTTTAATTGGTCCTGGTGGAAAAGTAATTCAAGAGATGCAAAAGGAAACTGAAACGACTATCGTTATAAATGAGGATCCTGTTACCGAAGAAGGTATTGTAGAAATTTTAGGTGTAGGTAGTAAAGGTATTGATGCTGTTATGGCAAAAATAGATTCTATCTTATTTAAACCTGAAGTTGGTAGCGTTTACGAAGTAAAAGTTATTAAAATGCTTGATTTTGGTGCGGTTGTAGAATATATGGATGCGCCTGGTAACGAAGTATTATTGCACGTAAGTGAACTAGCTTGGGAGCGTACAGAAAATGTAGCTGATGTTGTAAACATGGGCGATGTATTCGATGTTAAGTATTTTGGCCTAGACAAACGTACACGTAAAGAGAAAGTTTCTCGTAAAGCGCTTTTACCAAAACCAGAAGGTTTTGTTGAAAGACCACCACGTGATGACAAGCGTAGAGATGACCGTCGTGGAAACGATCGTAGTCGTGATCGCGACAGAAAACCAAGAAGAGATTAATACTCTTGTAAGTTTATAAAGTAAGCCCCGACGTATATGTTGGGGCTTTTTTTATGCATTTCAACAGATTAATGAAGTTTTTTGCCTCCAATTGTAACATTCGGAAGATTTTTACGTATAAGTATATGCAGTCTATGCAAATTGAACTTAATTTATTTTAATGAGACAGCTTAAGATTACAAAACAGGTCACCAATAGAGAGACCGCATCTTTGGACAAGTACTTACAAGAAATTGGAAAAGTGGACTTGATTACCGCTGATGAAGAAGTAGAATTGGCACAACGTATTAAGGCAGGCGATCAGCGTGCTCTTGAAGAACTTACGAAAGCCAACCTCAGATTCGTGGTTTCAGTTGCTAAGCAGTACCAAAACCAAGGCCTTACTTTACCAGATTTGATTAACGAGGGAAACCTTGGTCTTATCAAAGCTGCACAGCGTTTTGACGAAACGCGGGGATTTAAATTTATCTCCTACGCCGTATGGTGGATCCGTCAATCTATATTACAAGCTTTGGCAGAACAATCTCGTATCGTTCGTTTGCCATTGAACAAAATTGGTTCTATCAACAAAATCAACAAGACTTTTGCTTTCTTAGAGCAAGCGCATGAAAGAATGCCTTCTCCTGAAGAAATCGCGAAAGAATTGGATATGACTGTTGACGACGTAAAACAATCATTGAAAAACTCAGGTAGACACGTATCTATGGATGCGCCTCTTATAGACGGTGAAGATTCTAACCTTTACGATGTACTTCGTAGTGGCGAATCTCCAAATCCAGATAGAGAATTATTACATGAGTCTTTACGTACAGAAATTGAGCGTGCTTTAGAAACTCTGACGCCTCGTGAGGCAGATGTTATTCGTTTATACTTTGGTCTTGCTAATCAGCATTCTATGACCTTAGAAGAAATTGGTGAAACTTTTGATCTAACAAGAGAAAGAGTTCGTCAAATTAAAGAAAAAGCGATTAGACGTTTAAAGCATACTTCTAGAAGTAAAATATTAAAAACGTATTTGGGTTAAAAATCCTAAGCGTTCAAGCTATAAAAATTACACGTTAAATATTCCTTAAATTGGCAATATTGGCATATTAGTTGTAATTTTAACGGTAACAACAGTTTATCATGACTGTTCGTTTTTTGATTGATGAATAAACTCCGGCTGATTACCGGAGTTTTTTCATTTATAATAGTTTGTAATGTAATTTGAAAAGTTAGGTATCTGTATACTGACACATACCCTAAAAAATCTTTCCTTACCTTAGAGTATCAACATTAACCTAATGAAACATACAGTACTAATTCTAATGAGTTTTGCGCTGTTCAACTCTTGTAATCCCAAAAAGACTATTACCGACTTCAATAAGTACCCTAAACCTATAGACGAAAACCTTTGGATACAATACACCAAAGATGCTACGCTCTTTAAACTTTGGTCTCCAAATGCTGAAGAAGTAATTTTAAGACTCTATAAAGATGGACATGACGCTACTGTGTTTTCATACTATAACCTGACAAAAAAGCATCAAGGTATTTGGCAAACAAAAGTAGATGGTGATTTAAATGGCATCTATTACACCTATCAAGTTAAAATTAATGATTCGTGGCTAGATGAAACTCCGGGAATTTATGCAAAAGCTGTAGGTGTTAATGGCAATAGAGCTATGGTCTTAGATATGGAAACCACCAACCCGAAGGCTTGGAAAAAAGACTCACCCCCTACTCTTAGTAAATATAATGAAGCTATAATTTATGAATTACATGTTCGTGACATGACAATTCATCCGCAGTCTGGCTCATCACTACCTGGTACATACTTAGGGTTAATAGAAGCTGAAACTAAAGGTCCAAACCGAGTTGCTACAGGTATTGATCATTTAAAAGAATTAGGCATTACCCATGTGCATCTTTTACCCACTTTAGACCACTACTCTATTGATGAAACTAATTTAGACACTCCACAATTTAATTGGGGTTACGACCCTAATAACTACAATACCCCTGAAGGTTCTTTTTCTACCGACCCCTTTAATGCAGAAGTTCGCATTAAAGAGTTCAAGCAAATGGTAAAAACTTTTCATGATAATGGTATTGGGGTTATTTTAGATGTCGCATATAACCACACTGGCAAAACAAAAGAATCTAACTTTAATCAAGAAGTACCTGGGTACTACTATCGCCATTGGGAAGATGGTTCTTATTCAGATGCTGCTGCCTGCGGTAACGAAACTGCCTCAGAGCGTGCTATGATGCGGAAATTCATGATTGAATCTGTCTTACATTGGACGAAAGAATATCATATTGACGGATTCCGTTTCGACCTCATGGGTATTCATGACATTGAAACCATGAATAAAATTGGCGAAACTGTTTTAATAATAAATCCTGATGCACTTTTATATGGCGAAGGATGGACTGCTAAAGATTCTCCTCTAGCAGAAGAAAAACGAGCCCTTAAAAAACATATGCAGCAACTTCCAAAATTTGCTGCTTTTAGTGATGATTTACGTGATGGGTTAAAAGGTTCAGTTTTCGAGGATGAAAGTTTAGGTTTTGTTAGTGGTGCCAAGAATACAGAGGAATCGATTAAATTCGGAATTGTAGGTGCCATTCAACATCCTCAAATTGAATATGAAGATATAAATTATTCTGACGACCCTTGGACCTTAGAACCATGGCAATCTATCAACTATGTTTCATGCCACGATAATCATACCTTATTTGACAAACTTAAAATTTCAAGACCAGATGCAACATTAGAAGAATTGATTACTATGGATAAATTAGCGAATGCCATTGTACTGACCTCCCAAGGCACCCCGTTTCTTCATGCTGGATCAGAAATGCTTCGTACTAAAAACGGAGAACATAATTCTTACAACCTACCAGATAGTATTAATCAAATAAACTGGAATTGGAAAAATGACCATAAAGAGGTTTTTGAGTATTATAAAAACCTTATTCAATTACGAAAAGCACATTCGGCATTTACCATGCACAATGCCCTTGATATACAAAAGCATTTAAAATTTCAAAAAGCAAATGACAGCCTTGTCTCCTTCATTTTAGAAGAGCATGCAAATGGTGATACTTGGAAGAATATTTTGGTTATTTACAATGCACACAACAAAAACATTAATTATAAAATTGATGGGGTTTGGCAAAAAGCTGTTTCTGGTAGTACCTTTGACTTTCAAGGGCTGCATATACTGAAAAACAATATCGAAGTACCGCCGCTATCAATGTACATAGCATTTCAGAAATAATTGTAAGTCTATAAAATTTTAATAAAACATGAGTTCAGATCCTCAACCTAACAATCCGCTTCATGGTATTAAGCTAGCAACAATACTTGAAGAACTTACAGAAAAATATTCTTGGGAAGATTTGGCTGGTCAAGTTGATATTAATTGCTTTAAAAGTAATCCGTCTATAAAATCAAGCTTAAAATTTTTACGTAGAACTCCGTGGGCACGTGAAAAAGTTGAACATTTATACTTACAATCCTTCAAAAAATAATGAGCCTTAATATAGTACTCATAGAACCAGAAATACCGAATAATACAGGTAACATCGGCAGATTAGCTCTCGGAACAGGATCTACATTGCATTTGGTAAAACCATTCGGATTTGAACTTACCGATAAACGTTTAAAAAGAGCGGGACTAGATTACTGGCAACACCTCAATGTTATTATGTACGAGAATGTTGATGAATTCTTTGACCAGCATAAGGACAAAAAAATGATATTCTTTTCTGCTACGGCTACCAAAAATCATTGGGAAATGGATTTTGAAGATGACATGTTTCTCGTTTTCGGGAAAGAATCTGTTGGCTTACCTAAAGAATTATTACAGCAAAACATCGAGAACAATTCCAAGATTCCATTGTATAGCGAACACATTAGAAGTTTAAACTTAGCCAATGCTGTAGCCATTACCATTTACGAAGGTTTACGACAAATAAACCTGAAATAATTGCTTTCTTTTGATAACTGAAATGGTGCAAAATTTTAAAAAAATGCTAACTAAACTATCGGTAGTAAAATTTAAGTTGCACTAATTTTCTCTTCCTAAATCAAAAACTTCAATCTAGTTTTCCAATTAAAATCCATCACTTACCAAATTCCAAATAACATAAGCTCATATTACCTATATCGTAAAAAATCAGCATAATATCACGATTCTATCATTCATGAAAAAATATTCAAATTAGTCCAGATATTAGGTTTCCCCAACTTCCCGTTAAAATTTTAAAATCATTTAATTATAGCAGAATAATTGATTATTTTCAAAGTGAAATTCTTTTATTCCACCATTAGAACCAACCTAACTTCCACCTTATGAATACGAAAAGATGCTACCTATTACTTGCATTTACATTGGTCGCCTTTAGCATCAGTTTTGCACAAAAAAGATCTAAAAAAACAACTGCAACAATAACTCCAGAATTCTACGAAAATCTAGAATGGCGAAATATCGGCCCTGTACGTGGTGGTCGTTCTTTAGGATCTTCGGGAAGTCCAAGTAGGCCTAACGAATATTATTTCGGTGCAACAGGTGGCGGATTATGGAAAACTACAGATGGCGGTAATGAATGGGAAGCTGTTACCGATGGTCAAATTACAAGCTCTTCCGTTGGTGCAGTTGCGGTCGCAGAAACTAATCCTGATATTGTATACATTGGTATGGGAGAAGTACAATTGCGCGGCAGTATCACCCAAGGTGACGGAGTTTATAAATCAGCTGATGCCGGTAAAACTTGGACACATCTAGGGCTAGAAGAAACTCAAGCGGTTTCTAGAATTAGAATTCACCCAACAAATCCTGATATTGTCTATGTAGCAGCTTTAGGTCACCCATATGGCGATAATGAACAACGTGGTGTTTTTAAAAGTACCGATGGCGGAAAAAATTGGAACAAGACATTATATGTAAGCGACAAGGCAGGTGCCGTAGATTTAATAATTGACAGAAATAATCCTAATGTTTTATACGCAAGCACATGGCAAGTTCAAAGAAAAGCATGGAAAATGTGGGGCGGAGGACCAGATTGTAAACTATGGAAATCCACTGACGCCGGTGAAACTTGGATAGATCTTTCGAAAAACCCTGGAATGCCAAAAGGTCCGTTAGGTAAAATCGGTGTTACAGTTTCACCAGCAGATTCTAATCGTGTTTGGGCCGTTGTGGAAGCTAACGAAGGTGGTGTTTTTCGTTCAGACGATGCCGGTAAAACTTGGGAACGTACCAATGATGAAAGAAAACTGAGACAACGTGCTTTTTACTATTCGAGAATTTATGCGGATCCGCTTGACAAAGACATTGTTTACGGACTTAATGTTGATTTTTGGAAGTCTACAGATGGCGGAAAAACTTTTGACATAAAAATTAAAGTACCACATGGCGATAATCATGATTTATGGATAGACCCTAACAATCCAGACCGTATGATTTCTTCTAATGACGGCGGTGGTGTTGTTAGTATCAATGGTGGAAAATCATGGACAAAAGAAGATTACACTACTACACAACTGTACCATGTAATGACAACGAACGACGTACCTTATCATGTTGCTGGCGCACAACAAGACAATAGTACTATTGCCGTACCAAGTGATGGCTGGGGACATATGCAAGCAAGAGGTCAAGGAGATGGTTGGGCTTACGCTGTTGGCGGTGGCGAAAGTGGGTGGATTACCCAACATCCTACGGACTTAGATATTTTTTATGCCGGTAGCCAAGGAGCACTTTTAACTCGTTATGATAGAAGTAACGGACAATCTAGAGATATTCAAGTATACCCACGTTTTTTCTCTGGTGAGCCCGCTAGTGCCTTACCAGAACGCTGGCAGTGGACTTTTCCTATTATGTTCGCTCCAAAAGATTCTAATTTGATGTACACATGCTCTCAACATGTTTGGAAAACTACAGATGACGGACAGTCTTGGGAAAAAATTAGTCCAGATTTAACGTATGCAGACCCAACTACTTTAGGTAAAACTGGCGGTATTATCACCATGGATATGAACGGACCAGAAATTTACGCTACCGTATTTGCCCTTGCTCCATCAAACCACGATATCAATACCATATGGGCAGGTTCCGATGATGGCAAAATCCATATTACAAGAGATGGAGGTGAAAATTGGACAGATATTACTCCAAAAGATTTACCAAAATTTTCAAGAGTAAGTATTATTGATGAATCTATTCATAACCCGGGTACACTCTATGCTGCAGCTAATAGATATCAAGTTGATGACAGACAACCTTATGTTTACAAAACACATGATTTTGGTAAAACTTGGACCAAGATTATTACCGGTATTGAAGACGGTCATTTTGCAAGAGCCGTACGTGAAGATCCTGTAAAAGAAGGTCTGTTATTTTTAGCTACAGAACATGGAGTATATTTTTCAATGAACGATGGTGAGCTATGGCAAAGTCTTCAGTTAGAACTTCCAGATACTCCTGTTAGAGATTTAGTCATAAAAGATAATGATGTCGTATTAGGAACACATGGAAGAGGATTCTGGATCTTGGATGATATTCAACCCATAAGACAGTTTACCCCAGAAATGGCAAAGCAAGATGCTGTTCTGTTTAAACCTACAGATGCGCTTAGAGGTTTAACAAACGCCTCTATTCAATACTACTTAAAGGAACAAAAAGACACCATCACTTTTGAAATTTATGATGCTCAAAATAAATTAATCAACACCTTTACCGGTAGCAAACCGAAATATGAAGTAGACCCTAATATTCCTTATTGGCTGAAAGGCGGATCAACAAAGCCTACCACTGCAAAAGGAATAAATACGTTTACTTGGGATATGAGATATACTGGCGCCACCACTTTTGACGGTATGATTATTTGGAGTGCAAGACCTGCTCGAGGACCAAAAGCTCCATTAGGAATTTATAAAGTGAAAATGAAATCTGGCGATTATGAAAAAACATATGCCTTCGAAATAAAAATGGACCCAAATTTAAAAGGTATCACCAAAGAAGATTTAGATGAGCAGTTTGAACTTTCGAATAAAATTATGGGTAAAACTACTGCTGCCAATGAAGCGGTGATTAAAATTCATGAAATAAAAAAATCCCTTACAGCTTCGAAAGAGAGTATTGATACCAGCGACTATACTAATACAGTCACTCCATTTTTAAATGATTTATCAGAAGTTGAAGAAGCATTGTATCAAGTAAAAAACCAATCGGGTCAGGATCCTTTGAATTTCCCTATTAAGCTTAATAATAGATTAGCTTCATTACGTCGCAGTGTTGAATCTGGAGAAGCAAAACCTACTAACGGAGCTTATAAAGTGTATGAAGAACTATCTGCAGAACTTAAAATTGAACTTCAAAAACTGGATAGTATTTTGAGTAAATACAAAACGAAAATAAATCCTATATTAACTAAAAATGGTGGTTCGAAGATTGATTAAATGATGTTAAAGCAAAAGCTAAAACACAATTAAAACGAATTACAAATACGTATTTTTGTAATGAACAAATAAGGTTTATTCATATGAAAAAGGCAAGTATAGCGCCATCACTTTTAGCAGCAGACTTTGGAAATCTACAACGTGATGTAGAAATGGTAAATTCAAGTGAGGCGGAGTATCATCATATTGATGTTATGGATGGAGTTTTTGTTCCAAATATATCTTACGGTATGCCTGTTGTAAAAGCCATTCAAAAACATGCTACAAAACCTTTAGATGTACATTTGATGATTGTGGACCCTGATAGATATCTTGAAGAATTCGCAAAACTTGGAGCTCATATTTTGACGGTACATTATGAAGCGTGTACGCATTTACATAGAACTATACAAGCCATAAAGGCTTTGGGCATGAAAGCTGGTGTTGCTTTGAATCCGCATACAAATGTTTTGCTTTTAGAAGATATCATTCAAGATATTGACGTTGTATTGATTATGAGTGTAAATCCTGGCTTTGGTGGACAATCATTTATAGAAAATACATATGATAAAATAAAAGCTACCAAAGCTTTAATTACAAGAAAGAAATCATCTGCTCTTATAGAAGTTGATGGCGGAGTTACCACTGCCAATTCAAAGAAATTAGTTGAAGCTGGTGCAGATATTTTAGTTGCCGGTAGTTTTGTATTTAAAAGCGCCGATCCAATTAAAACTATAAAAGAACTAAAAGGATGAAAACTGTATTTGACATGGTCATCATCGGTGGTGGACCAATTGGAATTGCATGTGGTTTGGAAGCAAAGAAAAACGGACTAAACTACCTAATTTTAGAAAAGGGGCCTATTGTGAATTCGCTTTTTCATTACCCTAGTAACATGCAGTTTTTCTCTTCATCTGAAAAATTAGAGATTGACGAAATACCATTTATAAGTAATGAAGCTAAACCTAAACGAGATGAAGCTTTAGAATACTATAGACGTATTGTGACCTCAAATAAATTGAATATACATCTTTTTGAAAAAGTAGAAAATGTTCAAAAAAATGAGAATGTATTTACAATAGTTTCAGATAAGGCCACCTATTCTTCAAAACAGGTTGTAATATCTACTGGTTTTTATGACCTACCTAATTTATTGAATGTGCCAGGCGAAAATTTAGAGAAAGTAGTGCACTATTATGATAACCCACATTATTATTCAGGTCAAAAAGTAGCCGTAATTGGAGCTAGCAATTCTGCTATTGACGCAGCACTTGAATGTTGGCGAAAAGGTGCAGAGGTCTCTTTGATTATTCGTGGCTCAGAAGTCGGGCAACGCGTTAAATATTGGGTACGACCAGATATCATTAATAGAATTGAAGAAGGTAGCATCAAAGCTTATTACAACACAACTATAAAATCAATTTCAAAAAATCACATCAATTTAACCACAAAAGATGGAGATATAGCCATTGAAAATGACTTTGTTTTAGCACTAACTGGATATAAACCTAATTTTAAATTTTTAGAAAAAATAGGTGTCAATACAAGTAATGACGAAAAGAAATTACCCGATTACAATCCAGATACTATGGAAACTAATGTCGCAGGTCTTTATTTAGCAGGTGTAATTTGTGGAGGGATGGAAACCCACAAATGGTTTATAGAGAATTCTAGAATTCACGCAAAAATGATTGTTAAGAATATTATTTCGAGTACGATAACTACCTCGTAATTAACTGATATAATGGCATTAAAAATTGTCACAACAATAGACACTTTTTAAAAACGTTATATTTACTTAGCAACAAAACCAAACCTTATGATTTTCTTCGGTACCGGATCAGCAAATCTTGACTCTGTAAAAACAAGAAATATTACTTGTCAACACTGCAACAATCCAGATACTATTTACATCAATATTTACAGAAAGCATGCACACGTTTTTTGGATCCCTATGTTTCCATTAGGCAAAAGTGTTAGTTCTTATTGCAACCATTGTAAAGAGACCTTGTCGCCAAAACAAATGCCAGAGGCTCTTAAAACGCAATATAAAAACATAAAAGATGAAGCTAAAGGACCTATATGGCAATTTTCAGGACTTTTAGTATTAGCACTTTTGATAGGATTTGCAATTTATTCTGGTGGAAAAGACAAAGAAAATACGCAACTATATTTATCAGCTCCGGCTGTTGGTGATATATACCAATACAAGGCTGATAATGGCAATTATTCTACAATGAGACTTGAAAAAGTAACTTCAGATAGTTTATACCTTTCCTTAAACGATTATGAAATATCAAAAAAATCTAGACTATATAAGATTGATAAAGATGAGAACTATTCTGAGGTAACTTATGGGTATTCAAAAAATGAAGTTTCTCAAATGCAAAAAGAAGGTGTTATTTTCGATATTAATAGAGATTAATAATCAGCATTCAAAACAAACGAAAACCTGAGAAGCAAACTTCTCAGGTTTTTTTATATACACTACTGAAAGTTTCAATTTATGTGTGTTTACTTTTAAAATTGATAACTACAAATATCAATTCAAAAATATGGCATCAGTCATTCTTTTATATAACATGGTTATATAAAACACTTAAGGAATAACTCATAACTAAAAATATCAGATTAACTTTCATTTACAACTTCTCTTTCAAATTAACGATGAACTAAGTTTGATTATATGAAGATTATGCTCGAATAGAAGTTAAATCCTTATTGACCATATTAACTATCCTAACAGACTTATCTATATAACTTAATTCTAGTAGTAGTAGTAGTAGTAGTAGTGGTAATA
>NZ_JAUOPN010000022.1 GCF_030547005.1 Maribacter sp. 1_MG-2023
TATGAACCTTTTTCCAACTAACGATTCAGAACTTATCTTCCTCGTTTGCGGGGTGCAAATGTACACACTATTCTTAATATTACAAGCCTTTTTTAAAATAAAAAATGAAAGTTTTTTAACCATAACATAACACCATGATTTACCGAACGTTAGAAACTACGGAATTCACATAAAAATCAACACCCTGTACCACAGTTACTTAAGTAGCAATATATATTCAAATTATTGATTATAAGCACATTAAACTAATCAATCTTTACGTTAAGAGAAGAAATTCCACACTAAACCAAAGCGTATAACAAAATCACGGTATGGATAATTAGGCGCAGCATAATAGTCACGCCCAGAAAAAGACGCATTAAAGTGTTCTGCCTTCAGATAAATTCTCGTTTGTTTAATTCTGGCATTAATAAAGAAATCTAATAAAGGATATCCCCCCAACTCTTCTTTATTCTGCACATAAAACTCACCAAGAATAGGATTATATCCATTCATGTTATAACTGGAGAAATATTTAAACGTAATACCTGTTTGCAAGTACATTGCTTTCTTAAATACATCTGAAGAAAAATACAATGTATTTCGAGTTACTAATTGAGGTACATTCAATACTTGCGTATCTTGGATTACATTCTGATACATCACCGTATTATTCAACGCGAACATACCAACCTTAAACTCTTTCTCATATTTAACTTTTAAATGCGATACACTATTACTCTCTTGTAACGGTTTTATAAATGCATTCTCCATATCATCCCCTATTTCACCATCTGAGACTGGCGCAAAATATGTGTAGTTGTCTAAACTACTATACTTCACCATAAAGTTACCCCATGTTTTTGAAAGCAACTCGCCTTTTAAACTACTGGCACGTTCTTTCTCGAACACTTCGCTATTGTTCCAATTATAATTAAGGTATTCGCTTTGATATAATAGGTAATTGAAATTTGGCATTCTACTTGAAGTATGCAAAGAGAATCTCAACTTATGGTTTTTATTTATGGTATATGATGCAGCCGCATTAAAAAGGTTACCCGTTAATTCGCCTGAAATATTGTATTTCAAATCAGCGTCAAAATCAAATTCGCCTATCCGCTTTTCATATTTCCCCACTATTCCAAACTCTGTTCCGTTTAACCTACTTGGAATTATAGTACCATCTTCTTCTGTAAGTCGACTATTGAAATAATAATCATAATTATACACGTTAACACCCCCTGACAACTTACCTAGAGTTCTATTATAGAACTCAGCAGTTACTTCATTATAGAACGTTTTTAAAACTGCCTTGTCATTAATAGTGTTAAGAATAGCATCACCAAACAAGGTATCACTAACTGTCTCTACAAATTGATAATATTTAGTCTCATAATCAAAAGTATGACCTATAGAAAGTGACGTCTTTTCAAAGCGAGTTGAATCTAACTGCCTTCTAACCAATTTATAGGCATGATCCATAAAATACCTTTTACCTAAAATCTTATTATTTGCGTCATCTAGGTATACATCTACTCTTGGTCTGTTAGTAAAATCTGAATCACCTGATTCAAACTGCGCCTCTTTATCAGACAAACCTCCATTTTCCTCTGAGGAAATATTCTGCGCAGCTATATGCGCCCTTAACGCATACCTTCCATTTTTTGATAAAAAATTTGTTGTAGTGATAAAATTACCAGATTCTATTTGCGCATTGTTATACTTACCTAAAGAACGAAAACCAATATATCCAATAGAAAAATTTAATCTTCTAGAAGTATTAAACGCCAAGTTAGCATCTAACAACTGACCTTCTTCTAAAGTTGTTTTAAAGAACAACTCAGTCATTGGCGTCGCAACGTTGTAGTAATTGATCTGCTCTTTCTCTAAATACTTGCGGTCTTTTGCAATTGCCCCTAAATTTGGATAGCTAGCTACTCTTTCAAAATCTACACCCAATTCATTATATGCCTGACCAATATTAGAAAATGACATTAATTCAAAATCGTCTTCACGCAAGTAATTGTACTTATACTCTTTTTGAATAGTAAGTGTAGTATCTAAAAAGGTAGTGTCTCTCTTAAAAGAAATAATTCTATAATCTTCTATCGTTAAAATGATAGAATCATTTTGCAGTTTGTCTTTTGGATTTACCGGCTTCGTCTTTTTACCTAGAGGAAGCGAATCTTTCTTTTTCTCAGACTTTTCGATTACATCTTGACCTAAAACAATCGAAGATGTTAAACACAATAAAACTAGAATTATATATTTCATGAAGCATTGTTACCCTTGCAAAGTTAATTTTTTTGTTGCTAAGTAAATGTGAAAGTTTGAACATACATATAGAAGACTTAAAAATAAAACAAAGCTATAATAAAACAACGCACCAAAGGCTTAATAATCAAAATAGGCAATAGCGGATATTTCGAATAAATAGTGATTATCAAAATTCATAATGAAATAATGATGCTTAAATTTAAAAAAACTCCATCATCTAAATTATTTAGAAATTGACCTAATAAAATCCATCTCAAGTAAACTCTCGAAATACCCTAAAATAATTATTCTATTTCCATTACATAAACGAACTGATGCAGAAACTCCTAGTAGCAGCCATCTTCTGAGAAATTACAAACTATATTCCGCTAATAATTCTTATCTGAAAGCACATTCTACTAATTTCGAATTTCAATATTATTAATAATGATTGTCTCGAATCATTATTTCCGAAAATCTAAATTAGTTAGTTACCAGCACCCTCTCATCAATTTCCAATACACTAGAAATTTACATATTATAAAAAAAAGGAGGTTGTGTAATTCCTCAAAAATTAATGATTTCTAACTATTACGGAGAACTTTTTAACATCGGTTAACGACCCACCTACTTAGCTCCATAGTTAAATATTTAAATGCCCTTTCACAAATTAACTAAAATTATAGTCAGAAGTTTATTTCTTAAGAGACTATAACAACCTTATGTCGTATAATATTTCAACAATAAAGATTTATTGAAGATTGAAATTACAATTGATTCATCACAAACGGAGAATCTTTTATATAATAAAATAATGTAATCAGTAGCTTTCTTAAATATTGATTACATACGTATCAAAACTTACTTCATCTACACTGCTTCGAGATAAATAATTTCATTAACCCATAAGTTTAAAATTCCTAAAAAGAATCAGATACAACTACCGATTCCTCTACAACCATTCTAACACAGTCATTTTACAAACAACCTATTGTACCCAAAAAATCATAGATTATTTTGTTCAAAAAAAAATCTTCTAACCTAGTTATAGCTATAATTATGTTTAGGTATTATTTTAAAAAAGAAAATCAAATTATACAATAAAAATTACTCCCATAGATATATTAATCTTTTTCACATAAAAAAAGCCTCTATAAAAATAGAGGCTTTAAATTAAAAATTATTAAAATTTACTCAAATGGTACCACCTGATCTGAATTTTTATTAGAAACCAAAACGTCATTCAAATTAATTAAAGTATTCGCAACACCTGCGGCTTTATCGTAAGTAAATGCATCTAAATCAACAACTATAGTAGAAATAAAAGGTGGAATAACGGCAGTTGTTCCTAAATCACCTTCATTAATATTTTCGTTAATCAAAATTTCATTCTCATCAATAACCAGTTTTACTCCCATGTCAACCATGCGTAGTCCTTCAGCTATAAAAACTTCTTGTCTAGTTCTATATAACATAGATAAACCTGCATCATTATCTTGCATTGTAGAAATATCCTCAAAAGTTAATGAAGTTCCTGAAACCGAAGGAATATCTACATTACCATTTTGACGATCCAAAACAAGACCTGGTCTACCATCCACGATAACAGAAGCATTATCAGGTCTTGAACCTTCATCAACTTGAGATCGTTGTTCAATTGAATCATCAATATTTCTAACCTCTCTTGAAGCAATTAAATCTAACAAAGCAGTTAAATTTTCTCTAGCTGCAACAATGTCATTATCTGCTAAACCGGCTTCCGCTAGAATTAAATAAGCTTCTTCTGCCTTCAAATAATGAACCGGTGCGTCTTCGTTCGGAGTTAAAAATGAATATTTAGGATCTAAAAAATCAAGCGTAGGAAGAGGCTGAAGATCATCAAAAGTAGCTCTTTCATATAATGCATCTTCAAATGTATTGCTTGGTCCATTAGATTCATCGAATTGAGCTATTCTATCAAAAGAACCATCTAAAGATAATGCTGCGGTTGCCGCGATAACAGCTTCAGACTTATTTCCTAAATAGTAGTTCGCTCTTGCTTTTGCCAAGTAATACTCTGGTTTAGCATTAATAGCTATAGCAGCATCAATGGCAATAATTGCATTTTCATAATGTTCTACAGATGATATAGGAACGCCAACTGGCTCTTGTGGTAATGCTGAAAAATACATCCCAGAGAACAAATAAGATAGTCCCTCAAAATAATTAAATTCAGCTTCAGTTTCACCATTGTAATTTGGATCACCTGGTCCAACTTTTTCTAAGCCAAACAATGCCAATTCCCTTAAACGCTGAATTTGTCTTTGAGTATCCCTCATATCTGGATCAGTTATCTGAATAAGTAATTGATCCATAAACTGATTGAAAAAGGTTTGGGTATTCACATAATTATCAGACCCTAATTCTGATAACACCAACGTCTCATTAAATACGTTAGCCAACTGTCTTTCTAGACCTGTAAGCCAAATAGATGCTGAATTAGGTTGACCTACAACCGATTCTTCTGAAAGATTAGGGTTCTGCACATCTTTATAATTGACAACATCACCAAAGTCTCCTGTACAACCAAATATCAAGATGGCTGTAGAAAATAATATTATTTTTTTCATTTTTACAATTTTTTATTAAAATTCAAACCTTAAAGAGGCTATGTATGTTCTAGGCGCAGACTCAGTTCCATAAGCAAATCCACCACTAGCAAATCCATTTTGTGCAGAAATACCTGAACCAGTAGTTTCTGGATCAAAATTACCTGCTGTCCAGTTAAATGGATTTGTAACCGTAGCACTCAATCTGATATTACTAAACAATGGCTTTGCTATGTCACCAAAGTTGTAAGAAGCACCAATATTTCTAATTTTCAAATAATCACTATCAAAAACAAAGAAATTTACATAATTGAATGGTGAAGTTGCCCCAATTAACTCTTCAGGAATACCAGTATCATCCGTACCTCTTAAATGTCTTAACAAGAAACTTAAATCAGTAATGCTACCTCCAAATTGATAGTCAGCTGTTGCAAAGAAATTAAAATCACCGTATGTATAATTTAAGCCCATAGACCCAAAATTAGGCGCAAATGTATCTCCTAAAGCGGTATTAGCTTCAAAAGCATAAGAACCATCGTCTTGCAAAATTGCTGCCGTACCTCTAAGATAACCCAAACTTTGTCCTTCCTCAACAACTGATCCCAAGACCGTAAAACCACCTACAACAAATGGTGGAGCACCCCCTGAGTCAGTTACCAAGTTATCAACTGTATTATAAGAAAGGTTAAAACTCAAACTATGCTTACCTGTTTGAATTGGTGTTGCAGTAAGAGCAAACTCATACCCTTTATTTTCAACTTCTCCAATATTTTGAATCTGATTTAATTGACCAGAAGATGGAGCAGACTGAGGTGTAAAAAGTGCATCTTCAGTTACACCAATAAACCTTGTTCCACTAAAAGACAATCTATCTCTAAAGAAACCAAGTTCCAAACCAAATTCGATAGTCTTAACACGTTCTGAAACTAACTCATCGTTACCTGGATTATCAAAAGTAAACGAAGGAGATCCTAAAAATGGATTTTGAGCAAATGTCCTGTCCTGATCAAATGGTTGCGCAAAATTTGTTGCCTCGCCATAGTTAGCTCTTAACTTAATTGTAGAAATAGTATTACTTATACCAGCATCTTGATAAAAATCATGATCGCTCAGATTATAGGTTATACCTACCTTAGGCAATAACAAGGGACTTGTATTTGAACCAGAAACAGTGGTCTTATCAAGTCTTCCTCCAAATTCCAAGAACGCTACATCATAAATACCTACATTCTCCAAAAAGTACAAACCGTAATTTGCATTTTCTAATACAAAATCAGAAAAAACTTGTTCGGAAAAATTATTCAACGACCTCGTACCATCTACACCACCAGAACCTTCTAATCTATTCTGTCTATCTGAAGACCTAAAAAATTGCCCTCCCAAAATACTAACAAATGAAAAATTATCCGTGTATGCTTTGTGAGTCAAATTTAAATCTGTCGTTACTGTAAATGCAGATCTTAAAACCCTAGTAAGTTCACCTTGATCCGTAGTACCTTCTGCAATAGTTCCCAATTCAACCTGTAAAGCATTGCTTAACAATTCTTCTTGAACCGTATTTCTATTATCAATGCCGATCGTTGCATTCACCTGAAAATTCTCATTAACATCGTATATAAACTTATTCGATGCAGTAAAACGATTAGTGGTACTGGAAATATCAACTAACTGACCTATTTTCTTATATCTCGCAAGTTCATCTTGCCATTCAGCATCAGTAAATTCATCTGTAGCACCTCTTGCGGATCCTTCTAAACCAGAAAACCTAGAAAAGCTAGTGTTTGCATTATAATCAAGGTTAGATTCAAAGTTTACATAAGAAAAAGACCCCTGATACCTTAATTTATCCGTTACACGAGCTGTAAGTCCAAAAGTAAAAGTTCTTCTAATTTGTTCATTTATATCATTATAACTATCATCTTTATACAAACTTCCACCAAAATTATATGAAAATTTATCAGACCCACCACTTAACCCAACTCTATACTGTTGAGACCAACCTGGCTGAAAAATTGCTTCAGCAGTTCTATCATACTTTAGAAAATCTTCAGTTGCTTTAATAGCACCTACGCTACTTTCAAAATATGCAGAGCTTTTTCCATCTTTACCTTTTTTCGTAATTATCTGAATTATACCATTTGCAGCATCAGCACCATACAAAGTTGTTGCAGCCCCACCTTTGATGTATTCGATTCTCTCAATCGACTCCATTGGTATATCAGCCAAAGCAGAAACATTTGCCCCACCGGTACCTATACCTAGTTGTGGATTTGAATTTAAATTATCCACTCGAATACCATCTATAATTACAACAGGAGTTCCCGATGAAGCTGCTGAAATTGGACCACGTGTACGAATAATTGCCGCAGTACCTGGTTGCCCAGAACTTAAACGAACTTGAGCACTTGGTGCTGTTGATTGAAGTAATTGATCTATTTGATTTGCAGGCAATTTATCAATATCCTCCGAATTCAAAACATCAACCGTAGTTGATAATTTTCTAAGGGCAATACCTGAACCTTGTCCGGTAACAATTACTTCTTCTAATGCCTCAGCATCTTCTTCTAATTGTACATTAATTGTGTTTGATGCACCAACAGTCATTGTCACTGTTTTTTGCCCCAGGTAAGAAAACTTTAATTTCCCACCTTGATTAACATTAACTGCATAGTTACCATCAAAGTCTGTTTGAGACCCGTTAGTTGTTCCAACAACTACAACGGACACTCCCGGTAGCGGTAAACCGCTTTGATCGGTTACAACACCGGTCACTGTTTTTTCCTGTGCGTAGGAAAATGTAATGAAGAGCACCAACAAAGGTGTCAACATCCACGTTAACTTCTGTTTCATAAAATTTGTTTTTGAATTAGCTTGCGGTAAAATTCCAAAAAAAAGGCTGCCATTCCAAAAGGTATCTTAATCAAAAATTAATAAATGTTAAAAAAACATTTAATATTATTTAATTCATAATTAATCTAATTTTTTGGCAAAAAAAAACCAGCTTTTTAACTATTTTTCAGATTTTAAAATTCCAAAATTTAAGTTAAAAATATCTTAATGCTTCTAAAATATTATAAAAACCTTAACGAAACCGGAACCGATGAAGCCGGAAGAGGCTGTTTAGCAGGACCTGTTACTGCTGCAGCCATCATTCTACCAGAATCTTTCGAAAACTCCATTCTAACAGATTCAAAGCTTTTATCTGAGCGTAAAAGAGAACTACTAGAACCTCTTTTAAAGAATGAGAGCATATGCTTTGGCATTGCTCATATTCAACCTACGGTAATAGATGACATCAACATTTTAAACGCTTCAATTCTGGCAATGCATAATGCTATAGATTCACTATCTAAAATACCCGAGTACATAATTGTAGATGGTAACAGATTTAAACCTTTCAAAAATATAGACCACTCTTGCATTATAAAAGGTGATTCGAAGTACCTAAGTATTGCAGCAGCTTCTGTATTGGCAAAAACTGCACGTGATGCCTACATGCTCAAACTACATGATGAATACCCTATGTACAACTGGAAAAAGAATAAAGGATACCCTACTAAAGAACACAGAGCAGCAATTAAAAAATATGGTACTACCAAGTACCACAGAATGAGTTTTAAGCTTTTACCAGACAACTAAAGTTTATTTAACAAATAGTATAACTTTGCACAAACTTTTCGCATGAGGCTTACTTTATTATATGCTTTAATTATCCTTTTAGGCATATCTTGTACATCTAAAACAAAATCGGAGAATTCTATCTTAGATTTAATTCCCCCTAATGCCAATATAGTTTTTAAAATAAATGATTTTGAAACGCTTAATGATGAGCTTTCGAGTAATGAGATTCTGAATGCACTAGAGTCACAAAAACCATTTATTGATGTAAAGAAAATTCTAACTCCGATTAACTATCTTACTGATCATAAAAAAGGGCTATTAGCTTTATCAGCTGATAGCATTAGCATAAATTACACCTACATATCAGCAGATAGTTTAGTGATTAATAATGGTGATTCTATTTCGAACAAAAGTATTGAAACGCTTAATTATAATGATGTAGCCATCACCACATACGAAATTGAAAAGGATACTTTTTATAGTACATTTATCGAGAAACATTGGGTTTTAAGTTCTTCTCAGCCACTATTACAAAACCTAATCAATACTATTGAAAACCCAATCAAAAGTGGTGCAATAGAACGCTTTTACGAAGTTTCGAACACTGACAAGGTTGTAAATATTTGGATTGATATTGAAAGTAGCGAAATGCTATTTCAAAAACTACTTTCTGATGATCAGCATATTTCAAATTTCGGTAGTTTGATGTCTCTAGACTTATCCCTAAATGACAACGAAATCATATTGAACGGCGTAGCTGAATCAAGTGTAAGTAAAAATCTATTCCTTAATCTATTCAACGAAACAAAACCTATTCAAAACAAAACATGGAATTTAACACCTAGCGATGCCAACAATATGACATCATTTGGTTTAGATGATTTTAAAAAATACGCTCACAACAAAACATTGAACAACTACCCCACTGCGGTTTTAGATTCACTTCTTAGTACCGTTGAAGAAATTGGAATCGCCGAGTATAACAATGAACACGTTTTGTTTTTGAGAACATACGGTACCGAAACACTACTTGATTATATTAACGAAGAAAAAATATCTACCGAAGAATTTAGCAGTAACGAAATCTGGGGATTAAAACCTAATCTTGAAATATTTGACCCGCTAACGCCTTTAATTGGAGAACATACTTTCGAATTTGCGAGTATTGTTGAGAATACTTTTCTCTTTTCTAAGTCAAAAGGCACGCTTGAATCTGTAATCACCAAAATAAAAACGGGTGATACTTTTGACAAAACAACCTTATTTAAAAATGCAGAAAACAATCTAACTTCTTCATCGAGTGTAGTGTCCATTTCCAATTTAAAAGGTTTTGTTACCGCAATGAACGAATCGGTTTCTATAACCCTGAGCAATTCATTTGCCAACAGCAAATTAGACGATTATGTTTTTGGCTCCCAGATAATCGCTGATGCAGGATTCTTTCATACCAATTTCTTAATAAAAAAAATCGCAAAAGAAGAGGAATCAAATTCTGTTTCTTCTGCTTTTGAAGTCAAATTCGATACTGATCTGACAACCTTACCACAATTTGTAACGAACCACAGCAATAGAAGAAAAGAGATTATAGTACAGGATCAAGAAAATATTCTCTATTTAATCTCTAATAGCGGAAAAATTCTTTGGAAAAAACAACTTAACGGAACTATACAAGGTAAAGTTCAACAGGTTGACCTGTTTAAGAATGGAAAATTACAGCTAGCATTTACTACGAACAACGAGTTCTTAATTTTAGATAGAAATGGAAAAGAGGTTCAACCATTTACCAAAAAGTATACTGATGGCAACTTAAACCCACTAGCCGTATTTGACTATGAGGGTCGTAAAAATTATCGCTTTGTTGTTACTCAAGATAAAAACGTATTCATGTATAACGGTAAAGGAGACATTGTCAAAGGTTTTACGTATGATACTGCCGAAGCACCCATAGTAGCCGCACCTCAACATTTTAGAATCGGTAAAAAAGATTATATCGCTTTTAAATTAGAGAACGGTCAATTAAAAATAACTAATAGGGTAGGTAAAACCAGGGTCAACGTTAAAGACAAGTTCTCATTTTCTGATAATGACCTTAAGTTGTATCAGAACAAGTTCACATTTACTTCTGACGACGGTATACTGTATCAAATAGATGCAAAGGGTAAAGTTTCATCAAGTAATTTGAATCTAGCCAAGGACCACGGTATGGATGCCACTTCAAGAACTTTAGCAATCATGAACGACAATACCTTACAGATTCGTAACAAGAAGGTGGAGCTTGAATTAGGTGTTTACTCAAAGCCAACTATTTTTTATCTAAATGATAAAATTTATGTTTCAGTTACCGATATACAAAATCAGAAAATATATCTCTTTGATAGTCAGGCGGAATCAATTCCAAATTTTCCCATTTTTGGCAGCTCAGTAATTGATATGGAAGATATAAATGCAAATAAAAAACCAGAGTTTGTATTTAAAGACCAAGAAAATAGCATTAAAGTTTATAAAATACGATAATACACCTGATGGTAGAATTCACAAGTATTTAAATACCGAATACACATATCATTCAAAATAGTGAATTGATTTTTATATATTTAAGCAGTTATTAATCAGAACCTTAACTATGTCAAAAATGAAAATTAAATTACTCAACGCATTATTTTTTTTAATTGGAATCGCATTCGTTACCGCTCAAGACAATTGTAGCACATTCTACCCTATGAACGAAGGTGTGTCAATGGAGTACACCAATTACAATAAAAAAGGAAAAATTGAAGGTGTTAGCAACTACAAAGTTATCGAGGCAAACCATACTGGTGATACTACTACAGCCACTATGTCTATAAACTTAAAAGACAACAAAGGCAAAGATATTTATAGCACTAGCTACAACTTAGCTTGTAGCGGCAGTGCGGTTACTTTAGATTACGAATCTTTATTACCTACTGAAATGATGGAACAATATGGCGATATGGATATTGAAATCTCTGGCAATGACATTGAAATACCCAATGAACTTACCGTAGGACAAAATCTCAAAGATGCTAATGTTGCCATGAAAATTGGCATGAGTGGTATTAACATGAATATGACCGTTGACATGACCAACAGAAAGGTTGAAAAGAAAGAAAGTGTAACTACCACTGCTGGCACATTCGATTGTTTTGTTCTATATAGCGAAAATCGTTCTAAAATGATGATGGCTAACCAAGTGTACCCATCTAGAGTTTGGCTTGCAGAAGGCATAGGCATGGTTAAACAAGAAACCTATAAGAAAAACGGAGACGTAATGAGTAGCACACTGCTTACGGCACACAGCAAATAATAACTTAACCAGACACCAACTTTGAACCGAGGCTTACACCTCGGTTTTTTCTTTTATTTCCGCTTCAAAAAGCTCTTGAAAATGCTTCAATAATTTCTGCTTCACCTCATCTAAATCAACCTCTTTTTTTCCTAGCTCTACATTTAAAGAAGTCACGGCTTTTCCTTTTATTCCGCATGGGATCATCATATCAAAATATCCTAAATCGGCATTTACATTTAATGCAAAACCATGCATAGTCACCCATCTACTGGCTCTTACTCCCATAGCGCATATTTTACGTGCAAACGGAGTACCTACATCCAACCACACTCCGGTTTCTCCTGGTGATCGTTCAGATTTTATTCCATATTCAGCTAAGGTCATGATGACCATTTCCTCTAAAAAACGAAGGTATTTATGAATATCAGTAAAGAAGTTATCTAAGTCTAATATAGGGTAACCCACTATTTGCCCAGGACCATGATAGGTGATATCTCCTCCCCTATTTATTTTATAAAAAGTAGCTCCTTTAGCTGCCAAGACTTTTTCATCTACTAACAGATTAGAGATGTCTCCACTTTTACCAAGTGTATATACATGTGGGTGCTCAACAAACAGAAAATGATTAGGAGTCTCTAAACTCAATTCTTCTCTTCTATTTCGAATTTTAAAGTCTAGGGTATCTTTAAATAATTGCTCTTGGTAGTCCCAAGTCTCCTTATAATCTTTCAGACCTAAATCTTGTACGTGCACCTTCTTATTCATCTTACAAAGATATGAAAAGGAATATCCTATTTTTCTAATTCTACTTCGATGACCATAGATTCTGGATCTTTCATCATCTCTAAGAAATTAACTTCATGTACCATGGTTTTTCCATCCATAGAAAAAGTTGCTTCTTCAATATTGGTAGACTTTACACGTCTTGGAAAATGATACTTAAAAGTGTAGGTAGAACTAGACAAAAACATTTCTGCACTAGCCAAACTATCTAAACTTTTTTCAAATAATTCTTGATTTAAAATTACCGTCTCACGTTTAAATTTGTTCTTATCAAAACTGTAATTCACAGTTGTTGTTTCTTCTGTTGCACCAGCTGGCATTGATTTACCGCCTGCAACAGGACCTATAGCGCTAGCATTTTGAAAAGCATTAAATGCATCATTAACCTCAGACACTTTTTTGAAGTCTGTAAACATATTAAAATTCATGACTCCGCCTTCTGGATCTACAACCATACGTAAGCTGAAAGGTTCTAATCTTTTAAGCTTAGCTTGCTCCTCTGGGGATAGCTGCGCTATACTATCCTTTTTTTCTCTTAATAAGTCTTTAAAGACTAAAGTAGAATCTATTGCTTTATCCAATTCTGTAGAATCAGTTTCTGGTATCATTTGCATCATTTCATTACCGTCGAAAAGAATGCTCATTTTACCTGACCCGTCTTCATTGAAATAAATTTCTTCAGTAAAATTACAGGCAGCGAAAAGTACTGTTATAATAACAACAGATAGAATTTTAAAAAGTCTCATGTATTTTGGTTCTAGTTAGGATTATTCAATATAACTAATGCTGCGATTACCCCTGGTACCCAGCCGCAAAAAGTCAAAAGTAGAACAATTACAAAAGAACCACAACCTTTGCCTAAAACTGCTAAAGGAGGAAAAAAGATAGCAAGCAATACTCGAATTAAACTCATTTGATTATTATTTTGATTGATTGATGTATCTTATAGGTCGCAATTGCAAACGCTTTGTTACAAAATCTATTAATTTTAATATCCACAAACTAATCAATGTTCAGAACAGTATTTTTAATCCTTATTCTTTTCTCTTGTTTTAAAGGTTTATCTCAATATAGTTTCGAAGGTCAAATTGCCGATGAACAAAGTGGAAAGACCATTTACCTATCTATCATTGAAGATTATAGGAAGTTTGGCAGAATTTCGATGGAACAGATTCTTAAAAAAACTACTACCGACTCGTTAGGATATTTTAGTTTCAGAGGCAATAACCTCAACGATGACAATAGAATTTACAGAATTCATTTAGATGATTGTTCTGACGCTTCTTCAAACTCTGAACACTTTTTTGGTAGTTGCGAGTTCAGCAAAAGCATTTTATTTATAGCCAATAATAACGACACCATTACTTTCCCTACTTCTTTTGCAAATGAAGTTCTCTGTGAAATTGCCTCAACAAACAGTAAATCATCTTCCTTTTTAGATATAGATGTTTTAAAAGAGGAAATGGCTTTCGATTTTAATGACTTTAGAAGTGATGCCAATAGAAAGCTGAATTCTAAAAAGTGGTTCTCGACCTTGCAGGATTTCGGAGAAGATATAGATGAACCTTTAGCCGAACTCTATATTTTCAACTTTTTGTCAGATAAAAGACATGACACCTACAGCTATTACCTAAAAAATATTAGCAAGACTAATTACTATAACGAACTTGGCGAGCGATTACTTTCGAAATACCCAAATGCGCCCTTTACCGATTTGTATTTAAATGAAATAGCTATTGACCAACAACTAATAGATGATAATTCACCAAAATCTAATTTCTGGAAATGGTTACTTCTTGCCCTACTTCTAATCTCTATATCGCTGAACGTATACTTTGTTTTCAACCAAAGAAGTACATCAAGAAACTTGCAAAACGATTCTCTTGCGAAGCTCACCGAGCAAGAACATAACATTGTTCAACAAATTCTTGATAACAAAACCAATAAGGAGATTGCAGCTGCCATGTTTATCAGTGTAAGTACTGTAAAGACCCATATTAACAATGTTTACAAGAAATTAGAGGTGTCATCGAGAGACGAAATAAAGCAACGTTTTCAATAATCTTTTAAATTTCCACCTAGGGTCTAGTACCTATTTCCACCCCAAAAAATCAATTTTCTTCCCGTAATTTCTAGAATTTTCAGGTCTAATATAAAAACTGAAAATCATGAAATTATCATTTTTAATGACCACTCTTCTTTTAAATTTCTTCTTAACTACCTTCTCTCAGAATACAAACCATGAGGTTGTTATTGATAATCAACAACCTTTTTTATTGGGAGAAATAACTGTTGGCGGACTCTCAACTAACTCCTACAAAACATGGTTTGAACCTAATTATGAAAATTACGAGACCAATCAAAGTCAAATTGATTTATTAAAAGAAAAAATAAGCTCTTACAAAATTCTAATCTTCATGGGTACCTGGTGTGGTGATAGTAAACGAGAAGTACCTAGAATCATCAAAATCCTAGAATCAGCAGATTACCCAATGGAGAACTTAAAAATAGTTGCTCTTGACCATCGAAAAGAATCGTACAAGAAAAGTCCGCAGGGTGAAGAATGGGGATTGAACATCCGTAGGGTTCCAACATTTATTTTTTACAAGAACGGAAAAGAGGTGAATAGAATTATTGAAACGCCTGTTACCTCTTTAGAAAGTGACATATTGCAAATTGTTTCTCAAAAAGAATATATTCCTAACTACGCTTCTTCATTACATTTCGACTAATATTATTCATCAATCAAAAGCATGTGGATAATAGCGTATTTTATAGTAACTTTTAAAACCTTTATAACCGCTATTACGTTAGATTACTATGAAATACGCTCACATGCATTATAAATTAACCTTAATTATTTTTCTTTTCAGCTTTATACCATCATGCAGCCAGACTGAAGAAATAAGATCTGAGCAATTAGTAGACGCCCCAAATAATCAAGAATTTATCACCTATTTAGCACTTGGCGATAGTTATACCGTAGGGAAAAGTGTTGATTTTGATAATAGTTTTCCTGCTCAATTGAGTACAAAAATTGAAGAAAATAAAAATCTTCAAGTCAATACATCAGTAATTGCACAAACAGGATGGCGAACAGATCAGCTCATTTCAGCTACTGGTAGTCGCGAATCTGCAGATTATAATTTAGTTACACTATTAATTGGTGTAAACAACCAGTTTCAATCTAGACCTTTTTCTCAATACGAAAATGAGTTTACCGAATTATTAAACAAAGCCATTAATCTAGCTGGTAATGAAGCTAACAAAGTAATCATACTTTCAATACCTGATTACTACTACACACCATATGGACAAAGTAATGGAGACGATCTGATCTCTTTGCAACTGGACAAGTATAATAATTTCGCCAAATCTATTGCAAAAGAAAAGGGAGTTACTTTCCTCGATATTACAGATATCACGCGAAAAGGTTTGGATGAACCGGAATTGGTGGCTGATGACGGATTGCATCCTTCTAGGCTTGCTTATGAAAAATTTGTAGAAAGACTCTATCCTTTAGTGTCTACAAGATTGAAAGATTAATACATATCGATTATATTTGCCAGCTAAATAAACGACGGCATGCAATTATCGGAGCAAGAGCTTATCAGAAGAGAAAAATTAGAAAAATTAAGAGCACTAGGTATTAATCCTTATCCAGCTGCTTTATATCCTGTAGATGCTACATCTGCAAGTATCAAATCTAATTATGTGGAAGGCAAGCAGGTTATTGTTGCTGGAAGATTGATGTCTCGTCGTATTCAGGGGAAAGCATCTTTTGCCGAACTACAAGATAGTACCGGTCGTATTCAGGTTTATTTCAATAGAGATGAAATTTGTACTGGTGAAGATAAAACCTTGTACAACGATGTTTACAAGAAATTACTTGATATCGGTGATATCATTGGTATAGAAGGTGACCTTTTTACCACTCAGGTAGGTGAAAAAACGATTATGGTAAAGAAATTTACCATGCTTAGTAAATCGCTAAGACCTTTACCATTACCTAAAAAAGATGCCGAGGGTAAAATATATGATGAATTCAATGATCCTGAGCTACGTTACCGTCAACGTTATGTTGATTTGGTGGTAAACCCAAAGGTGAAAGAAACCTTCATTAAAAGAACTAAAATAACCACTAGTATTCGTGAATTTTACAATGCAGCTGGATATTTAGAAGTAGAGACTCCAATTTTACAACCTATACCTGGTGGTGCAACTGCACGTCCGTTTTTAACGCATCATAATGCATTAAATATTCCTTTATACTTAAGAATTGCAAACGAACTTTACCTTAAAAGGTTAATTGTGGGTGGTTTTGATGGTGTTTATGAATTCTCAAAGGATTTTAGAAACGAAGGAATGGACCGTACCCATAACCCAGAATTTACTGTAATGGAATTGTATGTTGCATACAAAGATTACAACTGGATGATGGATACCACAGAGAAACTATTGGAGAAAATTGCGATGGATTCTAACGGTGCTACTAAAATTACTGTTGGCGAGCATGAAATTGAATTTAAAGCTCCGTATGCACGTGTGCCTATTTTAGAAGCGATAAAGATACATACTGGTTATGAGGTTGCTGGTATGCCAGAAAGTGAACTACGTGAAACTGCCAAGAAATTAGGTCTTGAAGTTGACGAAACTATGGGCATCGGTAAATTGATCGACGAGATATTCGGTGAAAAATGTGAGCATTTCTACGTGCAACCAACGTTTATTACCGACTACCCTAAAGAAATGAGTCCGCTAACGAAAGAACACAGAGATAACCCTGCATTGACAGAGCGTTTTGAGCTTATGGTAAACGGTAAAGAGTTGGCAAACGCTTACTCTGAGCTTAATGACCCTATTGATCAAAGAGAGCGTTTTGAAGATCAATTGAAGCTTTCTGAAAAGGGAGATGATGAGGCTATGTTCATTGACCAAGATTTTCTTAGAGCTCTTGAATATGGTATGCCCCCAACTTCTGGTATTGGTATTGGTATTGACCGTTTGGTGATGTTGATGACCAACAATGCATCTATACAAGAAGTATTGTTTTTCCCTCAAATGAGACCAGAAAAGAAGCCTTTACAATTATCTGAAAACGAAAAGGTAATTTTCGATATTCTTAAGGCGGAAAAGAAAATGGAGCTTGACTCCCTTAAAGCTAAATCTGACCTAAGTAACAAAGCTTGGGATAAAGGCATTAAAGGGATCACGAAGCAACAATTGGCTAAAATCTACAAAGAAGACGACGTTCTTTTAGTAGAAATTATAAAATAGTCATTTCAAAGGACGTTAAAAAATAGTAGCTTAGAAGCTGGCAAAACCAACCAGCATGAATTTAAGTAGTAAAATAGGTCTGTTTACAGGTCCTATCATATTTTTCATTATTTTTTCTTTACCAAATGTACTCATCTCTGAAAATGCAGACGCTGTAATTGCTGTTGCTCTTTGGATGGTAATTTGGTGGGTAACCGAGGCGGTTTCTATTTCTGTAACCGCGCTACTACCTTTGCTTCTATTTCCTATTTTGAAAGTGATGCCCATTGGCGATGTTGGCGCAAATTACGGGAGCCCCATAGTTTTTTTATTCTTTGGTGGTTTTGTAATGGCATTGGCTTTAGAAAAAGTTAATCTGCATAAGCGTATTGCCCTAAACATCATTAGAATAACAGGTACAACAGCTAATAAAGTGGTACTTGGTTTTATGATCGCTACCGCTGTTTTAAGTATGTGGATCAGTAATACGGCTAGTACCGTAGTAATGCTACCCATTGCCATGTCGGTTATTAACCTACTGATTGAAGATGAAGACGGTTTTACAAAACGAGATCGAAACTTTGCCTTAAGTGTGATGCTAGGCATTGCTTTTGCTGCTAACGCTGGCGGTATTGCAACTGTTATTGGTACGCCACCAAATTCAGTTCTAATTGGCTTATTGGAAAATGAATACAATATTGAAATATCATTTTTAAAATGGATGGTTATAGGACTTCCGTTTTCCCTGATCATGATTAGTATTTGTTACTTTGTATTGGTGAAGGTATTTTTCCCTACTCACGGCTTAAAATTTAAAGCATCAAAAACTATCATTCACGAAGAACTTCACAAATTAGGCCCAACATCTGGTAAAGAAAAAATGGTTCTTGCCATATTCGGAGTAACTATTTTTCTTTGGGTTTTTCGAACTTTAATCAATTCTATATTTCCAAGTTTAGGGTTGTCAGATACACTAATCAGTATTTTTGCCGCCATTACACTTTTCGCACTTCCATATAATCTTAAAAAAGGAGATTTCATACTGCAATGGAAAGATACCCAAAAGCTCGCATGGGGAATTCTTATTTTATTCGGTGGCGGACTCTCATTAGCCAAAGGTATGTCTGTCTCTGGTATTGTAGATTTGGTAGCTGAAGTTATTGGGCAGAGTGATTTAAGCATCTTACTCACTGCGTCTTTATTGATTTCACTAATGTTGTTTATGACTGAGCTAATGAGCAATGTAGCACTTGTTGCCGTACTTGCGCCTGTAGTTGCGGGTATCGCGATTGGTTTAGGCATACCCATTACTTATTTATTGATACCTATTACCATTGCCAGTAGCTGTGCTTTTATGCTACCCATGGCTACACCGCCAAATGCCATTGTTTTTGCCAGTGGTTATATTAAGGTTCATGAAATGGCGCGTGCGGGTGTCATCTTAAACCTAATTGCAGTGGTATTATTAATAGCTTTATTTCAATTTGTTCTTCCGCTTTTGTTTTAAAATTTCATTAAAAAAATAAAGCCCTTGCAGATGCAAAGGCTTTATAATCGACTAATTCAGAAATGAAAAAATGTTTATTCCTACTTAATAGACGCCTTTCTCTCTGCATTGTTACAAATAGGCTTAAGAAATTATTAACTATTTGTTCCAGATATTATTTCAATCTTTGAAAGATTACCTAACTAACTCACAAATGAAAAGAAAATTACTAGTAAAATTATTGCTGTTTGTTTGCGTTTTCGGCTACCAGAATGCCGAAGCTCAAATTTTTAAAAAGAAGAAAAAAAATACTGAGCAAGAATCTAAAAAACCTTCAAAAGATAAAATCCAACCTTACAATAAGGTTATCACTAAAGATGCCGTTAGCGATGCGGGACTTTTTACTACCCACTTAGTTGACGAGAACCACTTTTTTGAAATTCCAGATTCACTATTCAACAAAGAAATGTTGATGGTAAGCCGTATCTCTAAAACTGCCTCAGGTATCGGTTTTGGTGGCGGAAAAATTAATACACAGGTTCTACGATGGGAAAAGAAAGACAAAAAAGTACTGCTTCGTGTTGTATCTCATGATGTGGTTGCTGCAGACTCTCTTCCTGTTCATGAAGCTGTTGTAAACTCCAATTTTGAGCCAGTTTTATACTCGTTTGATATTAAAGCTGTCAAAAAAGATTCTCTAAACCCAACTACGGTTATAGAGGTCAATGATATTTTTATAAAGGATACCAAAGCTTTTGGTATGCCAGATAGATTTAGAAAAAGATATAAAGTATCTCGTTTAGATGAAGGCAGAGGTTATATTGAATCAATCAAGAGTTACCCCTTAAATGTAGAGGTACGCCATATTAAAACATATTTGGCAAGTGCCGCACCTAGTAACCAAAGTTTGGGCTCTATATCTGTAGAAATCAATAATTCTATGGTATTGTTACCTGAAGAACAGATGAAGCGACGTTATTTTGACGAACGTGTTGGCTGGTTTGCTCGCGGTCAAGTAGATTATGGCTTAGAAGCTCAAGAGAGCAAGACCATCAAATTTTTAGACAGATGGCGTTTAGAAGTAAAAGATGAAGATGCCGAAAAATTCAAGAACGGCGAATTGGTAGAGCCTAAAAAACAAATCATCTATTATGTAGATAGAGCTACACCTAAAAAATGGGTGCCGTTTATTAAACAAGGTATAGAAGATTGGCAAGTTGCTTTTGAAGCTGCAGGTTTTAAAAATGCAATTATCGCCAAAGAAGCTCCGACTGAAGAAGAAAATCCAGAATGGTCTCCTGAAGATGTTCGTTATTCTGTAGTGCGTTATTTAGCTTCACCAATACCCAATGCAAACGGACCACATGTTAGTGATCCACGCAGTGGTGAAATATTAGAATCTGATATTAATTGGTATCATAATGTAATGACTCTTTTAAGAAACTGGTACTTTGTACAAACAGCAGCTATTAATCCGGCGGCTAGAGGCGTTTCTTTCGATGATGATGTAATGGGTCGCTTAATCCGTTTTGTATCTTCTCACGAAGTTGGACACACTTTAGGTTTACCGCACAACATGGGCAGTAGTGTGGCATACCCTGTAGATTCGCTACGTTCTAAATCATTTACGGAAAAATACGGCACTGCTCCATCAATTATGGATTATGCGCGTTTCAACTATATAGCACAACCTGGTGATGAAGGCGTGGCTCTAATGCCAGATATTGGTGTATATGACAAGTATGCTATTCAATGGGGATACAAGCCTATACCCAATACAACTGCAGAAGAAGAAAAGTCTATTTTAGATAAATGGATTAAGGCACATGCAGGTGATCCTTTATATCGCTTTGGTCACCAACAGGTAGGTGACATTGTTGATCCAAGTTCACAAACTGAAGATTTAGGTGATGATGCCATGAAAGCTAGTAAATACGGTATTGCCAACCTAAAAAGGATTGTTCCGAAATTAATTGAGTGGACAGCCGAAGACGGTAAGACTTATAAAGACCTAGATAAATTATACGGACAAGTATTCTCTCAATTCAATAGATACATGGGTCACGTCTCAAATAACATTGGTGGAGTATATGAAAACCATAAGACATATGATCAAGAAGGTGCTGTATATACTGCTGTACCAAAAGCGAAACAACAGAGAGCAATGGTTTTTCTTCACGAACAGCTTTTTGAAACCCCAATGTGGATGCTGGATCAAGATATTTTGGAACGTACAGAGTACTCAGGCTTCTTAGAGCAAATGCGCTCAATGCAAGTACGTACATTAAACAATGTATTAAGCTTAGGTAAAATGGCGAGGTTAATTGAAAATGAGACCATAGATAAGTCTGAAGCATATTCTCTTGCACAAATGATGAGCGAATTAAGAAAAGGCATTTGGTCTGAAGCTAAAAACGGTAAAGCCATAGATACCTACAGAAGAAACTTACAAAAAGCACATATAGATCGTTTAGATTATTTATTGACAGCAGACAATCAAGCTAAAGCTTCTGATTTCGGTGGCTACAGAAAATCAACAGTTGTCAACACTAGCCAATCTGACATTAGAACTATCGCAAGAGCAGAACTGAACATTTTAAAGCGTGATATTAGAAATGCACGCAATAGAACCTCAGATATGATGACAAAATATCATTACGACGATGTTTCTGAGCGTATTAACGTCATTCTTGACCCTAAATAAGAAGTCAAAAAAAGATCGATTAAATGCATCTATCGATGAACAACCGATAACATCGATGAATGAATTGTATTAACCACATTTTAAATATCCTAGACATCAAAAAAAGCCCATTACACAACAATGGGCTTTTTCGTGCGTTATTCTTTTTTAGATTAGCAATGAATTTAAAACCCCCAAATCATGACCAGTAAATTAAAAAGTCTTATTTATCTAGCTTGTTTCATTTTCGCTTCAGTAGTATATCATCAAAGCACAACTGAAACTAATCAGAAAGAAATTGTAACTAACACTTACGAACAAGAAGCTGATATCGTAATCAACCCTTACAAAACAATGGAGGGAAGAACACCAGCGAATTAAAATATTAACAAAATTTACCTACTTAAAAGCGCGGCTACCTACAGCCGCGCTTTTTTATTTTAAGCACTCTATCTAGCCGTTAAACTTTTACTAAAAAGAGATTCCACTTTAAACCTTTTTGAAATATTCATGTCAAAGAAGCAAATAATAAAAATAATAAACATGAAAAAAATAATAATGGCCATTTTAGTAATGGCGACAATTTCAGCAACTGCACAAGATCATAACATGAAAGGTAAAAGAGGCGACATGAAGGATTTATCTCCTGAACAAGTAGCTACGCTGAAAACAAAAAAAATGACCTTGGCATTAGATTTAAATGAATCGCAACAAGCTAAAGTAAAAACTATTCTTACCGAAGATGCTACTGCTAGAAAAGCAAAAATGGAAGAGCGAAAAGCTAATAAAGAAGATGGTAAAAAAGTTTTGACTACAGATGAAAAATACGCTATGCAAAATGAGCGATTAGATCATCAAATTGCACGTAAAGAGCAAATGAAATCTATTCTTAATACGGATCAATACGAGAAGTGGGTAAAGATGGATGCTAGAAAAAAAATGCGTGGTAAAGGAAAAAATCGTGGTGACAAAAAAGAAAAACGCTCTTCTAAACAATAGGTTTTTGATAATAAAGATTAAAAAAAGACTTGCTTTTAGCAGGTCTTTTTTGCATTTAATCGATTACCCATTTTACATCAATCCTAATAAAACACAGCATTAACCACATAAATGATTCATTCATGGATGAATTTGAATACTTAACCAATAAATTTTATGATAGCGCTATTATTAAGGTACTTAGTTTGTTCAAATACGAGACTAGTTTAAGTTTGAACCATTGGTCTCTTTTTTGAATTTCAAGACACCAAACCATGATAGCAAAAAAATTAGGTTATTTATCACTTCTTATAGCCTTTAGTTTATTGACCAGTTGTCAACAAGAACTATACAAGTCTAACAACAAATTTAATATTCCGGAAAAAAGTACTGAAGAACCTCTTGTTCAGTTTTTAATTGAGCCTACAAATTATAGCGCTATTCTTGAAACCGAGAATTTAGCAAAGGCTTTTGACTATTCTAAAATTGCCCATAAAACTTTGTGGGTAAACCAATTTAACGAGAAACTTAATATTGCACCAACTACAAGGGTTGTAACAGTACATGAAACTGCCGGTCTAAGTACCATTGCCATAGATAGCCTTTTAAAGTTCGTCTCTAAAGGTGGTACGTTACTAATTACAAAAGCAGCCAAAGATGGACGTATGTCTTACTTTTTTGGAATGACACCTGATGCTGACTGGAGTACAAACAGAGAGGCTTCTGGTCTTTTCTTCAATAAAGCTCTTTTTCCTGGTATGCAAGGGCGTGGTTTTGATAACAAAACGGTTCATCTTGGCTTTGACAGCTCTAATTTTTCTAGTAACATCAATGTTTTAGTCGCCGCACAAAACAACCAAGATTATCCGGTGTTAATTGAAAATAGAATTGGTAACGGAAAAGTGATTCTGTACAACTCATCTCAAATTCTTAAAAAAGAAATGAGAGGTCTACTATTTTCCGCAAGTTTATTAGGTCTAGAAGGTATTCCTTACCCTATTGCAAATATTGGAACATTATTTCTTGATGATTTTCCTTCGTCCATGTATAATGATAATGGAAAAGCAATCAACGTACAACAAGGTATCAGCAAATCTGAAATGTTAAAGGCTGACTGGTGGCCAAAAATGAAAGCACTTGCACAAGAAGAAGATATTAAATACTCTGCTTACGTAACTTTTAATGCCAACGAGAAAAATAACGGCGACCCCACTTTTAAAAGTTGGGACCAAACAGGTTTGCTAGACGGTAAAAATGAAAGTGGTACTAATAAGTGGCTTACAAATGAATTTACCAATAGAGGTCATGAGCTTGGTTTTCGTGGTTATAACGACCTTCCCCTATCTAAAAAATTATGGAAAGACACGGACCTCATTTTAGACAATGCCAAAGCATCTAGAGAAAAGTGGGAAGATGATGTATCAAAAACACTACCTAGTTCATACGTTGCTCCAGATAATCAAATAGACAGTCTAGGCCTTATAGCTCTAAAGAAAGGATTTCCTAGTTTAAACTTTTTACACACTTCTTTCTTAGGAGATGTATATGAAGGTGGCAATAGAGAATTTGACCCTGACCCTTTAAATAACAGATTTTTTGATTACCCTCGCTTAAGTAGCGGCTATACCATATCACAAAAAGAACAATGGGCAATAGAATCTACATACTTATATACCGGTATTTGGTCTCATGTTTTACATACTAAAGATATTTTAAAGATAGGTAGTACAACAAATGCTATTGGTGAATTAAAAAAGCACATTGTTGATTACAAAAAAAGACACCCATACATGAAGTATCTAACTGCCAAACAGTCTACAGAGGCAGCAATGAACTGGCGTTACCAAAGTATTCGCCATTTAAGTTACGAAGGGCAGTATGAAGTTTCCAGCTCTTTAAATACCGATGAAAAAAAGGATTCTTATTGGCTTATGTATGTTGAAGAAAACAACAATGTTAAAGTACATGAATCACTGTCTCTTGATCAAGCAGAATTTTCTTCCATTCCCTTATTGAACGGCTTTCTTTATAGTATAAAAACAAAATCGCCTAATATAAGCGTACCAGATATTCGCCCAGAAATAAGAACTCTTATAGGTAATACCTCTACTTTAATCACTAACACAAAAAGCGATTATAAATCTTATAATAAGAGTAAGCAAACTATGGTTCCGTTGAAACAAAAAATCGATAGGTTGATTGTTGAGGAAAAAACAGAAGAGGCAACAAATTTAATGGAGAAGTTATTTAAGGATAACAAATTCATCAACGCTCAACAGATTGTCACCTATGCCGAAGGGATGGAGTCACAAGGTAAAACCGAGCAACTTTGGTCTCAGTTAAATGGATTGTATTTAAAAAATCCTTCTAGCTCATATGCTGATTTTTCTAGAGATATAAGCACCGTAAGTAATTACCCCTCACCTGCCGTTAAAAAAATGTGGATGGAGAGACAAATGGAATGGGCACAAAATGATGTAACTATTTTAAAAGAATACTATAAGAATTTCAATACTGACGATAACACTGAAATTATTGAACAGGTTTTAGAAGTTCTTTACACAATAGAGCCAACGGAAGAGAACAAGTTGACGTATTACGAATTTCTAGTAAACTCTAATAATGAAAACCTTCTATCAAAACTAGATGACATTGAACCATGTAGTATTTTAAATAGAGATTTAGCTACATCAATTAGTCAAGTCTATGCAGACAAACTTAATTTTGAAAGAGCAGAGCAATGGCAAAAATGTGGTAATATTTCTCCAGAAACCGTTAAAGAATGGAAAGAAAAAACTAGAACTATAGAAAGTAAGAAATTTACAGATTTTGAATATTATGTAAGATACTTATTGGTTAATGACCCAGACAAAGCGGTTACAGAGTTAAGAGAAATTGAAACATGTAGACCTGACCTAATAAGAGTATCTAAAAACATAGCATTTCTATTTGCAGATTATACTCAATATCAAAAAGCTTTGGATTGGAGCACTTGTACAAATACTGTACCTGTAGCTAAATTGCTAGACTGGAACTTAGAATTTGCTAATGGCAGATACTTAAAGAAAGTGTATGCTAAGCATATAGAGAAAAATCCTAGAGATTATAACACCATGAACCACATGGCTAAAATCTTATTATTAAAAGGCGATATAAATAGTGCCGGTGAAATTGCAGTAAACATACCACCAGCCAAAATTGATTCCGATTTTAAAATTGCATTTAACAATGAAGTAAAAGCAACATCTGAAGAAAAGCAATCTTTGTACATAAGCAAGTTCAAAATGTTAATGGATGATGCCATCGTAAAAAAATCAGAAATTGAATCTCGAAAAAAGAAAGGTCATTCCATTGGGCTTACCTCAACGGCTATAGCAGATAAGTTTAACCCTACACTTTTCAATAATGCATTTCACTTTGGTTTTTATAATAAGAATTTAGATTTTCACCAATTCTCTATTGTTCAAGGTACGGCATATACCATTTTAAAAGATACGATTGTACCTAATGATGTTGGTAGAGATTTATTAGGTATAGAATATGTCTATAAAAAAGAATCTGACCAAAAAAGCCCGTTTTATGTTGGAGCAAGAGTTGAGATGGATAACTTTAATAAAGTATTCTTCCATTTTAAATCTGGTATAGATTTTATCGGTGATACCAGCAAATCTTCTTTAGCACTAAACGCACACCCGGTTACAACTGGCCCTGGTTATGATTTAAACATTTACGATATACAAGTGAAAGCGGCACAAGAGTTTGAATACTCATCTAACTTAAACCATGAATTCTATGTAAAAGCCGATTATTATACCGATAGTCAATATTATGCCATTGGTGGTACGCGAGTAGAATATAACCTATTGAATTTAGATAAATTTAAACTAGGACCGTTAGTTGAAGGTGCTTACGGTGTTGGCTCTGAAGATAGAAGAAACGGATTTCCATATTGGCTAACAGAAGACAGACTTTTTGCCGGCGGCGGATTGCAATTTCAACTTGGCAATGATAATTCTGATTTTAACCTAAAGAGCGATTTCTCTCTTTTTGCAGAACAAGATGAAGATAGCTTTCAACGCTATGAAGGTGAACTATCATATAGAATTAAAAACTTCACCACTATTAATCTAAACTACTCTTACTTTACTATTGACCAGTTTTTCTCGAATGCTGTTCAGTTAGGTATTCAGTATAACTTTAAATAAAAAAATAACTAACTCAAATTAAAAGAGCCCTCATATGAGGGCTCTTTTTTATATATTACATTTAATATACTTACACTAAAATTCTATTTCTTTCAACGCATTTATAGTAGCATCTAAATCTTCATAACTTAAAGCATCATTTAAAAAATAACTTTCAAAAGCACTTGGTGGCAAGTAAATACCGCGTTCTAACATACCATGAAAGTATTTCTTGAACGTTTCATTATTACCCTTAGCGGAAGAGGCAAAATCAACAACTGGCTCATCAGTAAAATGTACAGATATCATACTGCCATAACGGTTAATTTGATGAGCTACCTTTTTCTCGATCAACACTGTTGCAATGCCTTTATGTAGGTATTCTGCCTTATCAGCCAGACTTTTAAATACTTCAGAGTTGTTGTTCAATTCGGTCAACATAGCCAAACCTGCGCTCATGGCCAACGGATTTCCACTTAAGGTACCAGCTTGATAAACTGGACCATCTGGAGCAAGAAAATCCATTATTTCTGTTCTTGCCGCAAAGGCACCTACTGGTAATCCACCTCCGATTACTTTACCATAAGTAACGATATCAGCCTTTATATTCAGTACTTCTTGGGCTCCACCTTTCGCTAAACGAAATCCGGTCATTACCTCATCGAAAATCAATAGAATTCCCTCTTGGGTACAAATATCACGTAGCCCTTTCATAAAAGCATTCGAAGGTACAATACAACCCATATTACCGGCAATTGGTTCAATGATGATAGCAGCTAATTCTCCTTTATTTGCCGCTACCAATTCTTTCACTCCGGCTAAATCATTATAATCTGCCAACAAAGTGTCTTTTGCTGTACCTTGGGTAACACCAGGGCTATTAGGACTACCAAAAGTAACCGCACCACTACCCGCTTGAATCAAAAACGAATCTGAGTGACCGTGGTAGCAGCCTGCGAATTTTATAATCTTATCCTTACCTGTAAATCCCCTTGCCAAACGAACTGCACTCATACAAGCTTCTGTACCGCTGTTCACAAACCTAATTTTATCCATATTAGGCACCATAGAAATAGCCAGTTTCGCAAGCTCTGTTTCTATTTCAGTAGGCATACCAAATGAAGTACCGTTCTGTGCCTTTTCTACAACAGCGTTGATTACAGGCTCATAGGCATGACCTAAAATTAACGGCCCCCAAGATGCTATGTAATCAATTAATTTATTACCATCCTCATCATACAAATAAGCTCCTTTGGCTTTTTTTACAAAAATTGGATCACCACCAACAGCTTTAAATGCGCGTACTGGTGAATTTACTCCGCCAGGTATATATTTTTTTGCCTCTGCAAACAGGGCGCTACTTCTTTGATAAATCATTCTCTTAATAAATTTTACTATTATTTGACTTTAATAGGCTGCCCAATAGACAAATCTGCACTTCGCAAATTATTCAACTTCATCAGTTCATCGACACTCATATAGTACTTTCTTGATAATGAATATAAGGTATCACCTTTTTGTACCGTATGTATGTTATTAGAATCTGTTGTGACTACCGCTGTATTGTTATAATTGACTTTTCTGGCATGTTTATCATATTCATGCAAATCGTACTTTTCTATTAAATAGATAAGCTTTTGTGGATATCTTGGATCCGTTGCATAACCTGCCTTTCTTAAGCCCCTTGCCCAACCTTTATAATCGGTATGTCTTAAATTAAAAAGAAATGCATATCTGGACCTTGTCGTCAAGAAAATACTATGATCTCTAAAAGAATACATAGGGTGGTTATATTTTCTAAAGCACTCTCCCTTTTCGTCATCATCATGAAAATCATAATCACCTTCCCAACCTTTATGACATTTTATACCAAAGTGATTATTGGTTTTCATTGCCAATTCTCCTTTTCCGTTACCACTTTCTAAAAGCCCTTGTGCCAAGGTAATACTCGCAGGTATACCATACCCCATCATCTCTAATTGAGCGGTCTCTGCAAATGTGCTTATGTATTCGGACGGAGAATCAATATTGAACCTAACAAATTTAGATGGCTCTGCAGGCAGACTTGCATTTGCTTCTTTTTTAGAAATATCTGTAGTTGATTTTCTATGTTCGTTTTGAACGTTTTTCGTGCGTAATTGGTCTGAGTATCTTTTTTTAGATTTACAGGACGATAAACCAATACCTATTAACAAAACCAATAAAATTATCTTTTTCATATATGCAACAAAGGTAAATTTTTCTTTTTCAGTACACTATTCATGCCAGCAATACCTTGCAAACCACCTGTATGTATTGCTAAAATTTTTGTTCCAGGCACAAAAATATCGCGCTTTATCATATCGAACAACCCAAAAATCATTTTTCCGGTATAAATTGGATCTAAAGGAATACCTGTTTTTTCTTTAAACTCATTTATAAATAGAATTAGTTCTTCGGATGTTTTTGCGTAACCCCCAAAGTGATAATCGGTCAATAGTTGCCAACGTTTATTATTGATCAATTTATCAATTTCATCTTTCAAAAAATCACCTTTCAATGTCGAAAAACCCAAAACGTTCTGATTTGGAAAAGATGCATTTATTAATCCGGATACTGTACCTCCTGTACCTACGCTACTGCAAACAACAGCAAATTCTTCATCATCTTTGGTAATAATTTCTTCGCAACCTTTTATGGCCAAACTATTTGTACCACCTTCTGGTACTAAATAAAAATCACCAAACTCAATTTTTAAATCTTCAATAAATGCGGCAGATTCTTTTTCTCGATAATCGCTTCTACTTATGAATTTAAAACGCATTCCATCGTCATACGCCTTCTTTAATGTAGTGTTTGTTTGCCAAGAATGTTCAAGCTCTTCGCCACGTATAATTCCTATCGCATCAAAACCTTTTTCTTTTGCCGCATAAGCCGTAGCCGCAATATGGTTTGAATATGCTCCTCCAAAAGTTAATATGGTATTTTGATTATCTGCTTTAGCAGCCAGTAAATTGTATTTGAGCTTTCTGTACTTATTACCAGAAATGAAAGGATGCAGTAAATCTTCGCGTTTAATAACAAGAGTAACTTGCTTTTCTGCTAATAACGGATATTCAACAAGTTGATTGATGCTTTGCAAGTAGGGCGAATTTAACGCCAAAGATATTTAATAAAGCTGAACGTTCTGCGATTCGCTAGATAATCCATATCATTTTCATGGATATAAGCCTCACGTTCAAAACTTATATTTTGGTACGCCTTATACGTATCTAAATAGCAAATGGCACGAATTACCCATTCAACCAAATAGAAAAAGTAAAAAGGAAGAATCAATAATTCTTGTTGCTGACGTAAATGTATTTTCTCATGATTTATGAGTACATCATCATTTTTTAAACTTCCATTTTTTAAAAATATAAAGGGCCATAGTGAAAGCCCCACATAATTTTTATAGAAGAAATGTCTAAAAACCAATATCATAGATTTACTTTGGTGATACTATTACAAAGATAAAGCCAAAATTAGGTTGTCAGAAAATTACTAGTTTTTGTTGCCAACAAAACCGTTCAATGGCCATTTTATGGCTTAAGCGCTTTTATACCTATCTTCTAAACAACTTGGCTTTAGGTTATCAACAGAAAGAAGTAACTTTATACTATTAAAAGGCGTCGGTTACATGAAAGAGATAATACCCATAGAGGAAGGTGATTTTTATTGGTCTGAAAATGGATTTAGAGTCTTCACAAAACAATTTCACCTTAAACGAGGATATTGTTGTGAAAGCGGCTGCAGACATTGCCCTTATGGCTATGACCCAAAAACAAACATGCAATAAGTTTTAACATACCTCGGCATGATATTTGTAATTAATTTAATAGAAAATTGAGTACTTAAAAAATATAACGTTATGAAAAACATCAAATTACTTGGCTTACCGCTACTACTTTTAGTTTTTATTACTTCTTGCTCATCAGTTAGTGTACTTTCCGATTATGATCAAAAAGCAGATTTTAACGGTTACAAATCTTACGCCTTCTTTAAAACAGGTATTGATAAAGCACAAATTTCTGATTTGGATAAAAAACGAATTCTAAGGGCTATTGAAACTGAAATGAGCTCTAGGGGCTTTGTAAAGTCTGAAACGCCAGATATATTGGTAAGTATTTTTACTAAAGAACAAGAAAGAGTTGATGTTTACAATAACAACTATGGTTGGGGCGGCGCCTGGGGCTGGGGTTACAGCCCTTACTCATGGGGACCTGGTTATGGCTGGGGTGGCGGTACTAGTGTAAGTACAAGCACACAAGGATCTCTTTACATTGACCTTATCGATAATAAAACAAGCGAATTAGTATGGCAAGGAAAAGGTGTAGGCACACTTTCTAACACCAAGAACATCGCCAAAAAAGAAGAACGCATTAGAGAATTTGTTTCTAAGATTTTAGAGCAATACCCACCTAGCAATGTTGCAATGAAATAACAAATGTTTACTGTTTAAAAGGGGTTGTAGATGTGTTCATCTACAACCCCTTTTTATTTATAGTAATGGAAAATGAGTATCATTTTTTACTTCATTTAAAACGAATGCACTTTTAACTCCGCCAATACTTGGTAACGAAGCTATTTTAAACTTGGCGAAATTATAATAGGCATCAAGGTTTTTTACAATTACTTTTAATAGAAAATCAAATTCACCACCCACAACAAAACACTCTACCACTTCTGGGTATTTCATCACCTGCTCAAAAAAATCATCCATCATAGCACCTTTTTGAGTCTCTAATGACACAAAGCTAAAGACCGTAATACTTTCTTCAATTTTATCTTTATTTAAGATAGCTACATAGTTCTTGATAAACCCATCTTGCTCTAATTTTTTAATGCGCTCATAAACGGGAGTTTTAGTCAGTCCCAATTGTTCTGCTATGGACTTTGCCACCGTCTTGGCATCTTTCTGTAATATTTTTAATATGGCTCTATCTATATCATCTAATTTCTCTGTCATAACTTTTTCCTGTTTTATGATTATAAGCTACATCTAAAAAGAACTTATTCCTTTAATAATACTATTCAAAAGTCATATTTCCTAATTTAAATAATATTAACAATTAATTGGACTGTAAATGATATATTTAATAGAAATATTGGGACTCAATAATTGAAAACTAAGCGTATGAATACTTCTGAATATGAAAGCAATCCTATTTTAGATAAGCTTCCTAAGCACTTACGACAATACATAAAGCCTCAAAACTACGAGGACTATACGCCTATCAATCAGGCTGTGTGGCGCTATGTAATGCGCAAGAATGTAGATTACCTTAGTAAGGTTGCACATAAATCTTATTCTGAAGGGTTACGTAAAACAGGTATTTCAATTGACAACATCCCCAATATGTACGGTATGAACCGTATTCTGAAGGATTTAGGTTGGGCTGCTGTTGCCGTAGACGGATTTATACCACCCGCTGCTTTCATGGAGTTTCAAGCATATAATGTGCTGGTAATCGCGTCAGACATTCGCCAGTTAGAAAATATTGCTTACACCCCTGCTCCAGATATTATTCACGAAGGTGCCGGGCATGCCCCCATTATTGCCAACCCCGAATATGCTGCTTATTTAAGACGTTTTGGTGAAATAGGATGCAAAGCAATATCTAGTGCTAAAGATTTTGAACTGTACGAAGCGGTACGCCATCTTTCGATTATTAAAGAAGCCAAAGGCACGCCTATAGAAGAAATTGAAAAATCTGAGAAGCATATAGAATTTCTTCAAGATAATATGGGCAATCCTAGTGAAATGGCTTTCATTAGAAACCTGCATTGGTGGACGGTTGAATACGGGCTCATAGGCACTCTAGAGGACCCTAAAATATATGGCGCAGGACTTTTATCTTCTATTGGTGAAAGTCAGTGGTGCATGACAGATAATGTCAAAAAACTACCTTACTCTATTGAAGCGGCAAAGACCTCTTTTGATATTACCAAAAAACAACCGCAACTATTCGTAACTCCAGATTTTGCATTTTTAAGCCAGGTATTAGAAGACTTTGCCAATACTATGGCATTACGAAGGGGCGGACTCTCAGGTTTACAGAAACTTATCGACTCTAAAGAATTAGGTACAATCGAATTAACCACTGGCTTACAAGTATCTGGTAATTTCGAATCATTGATTTCTCATGAAGGCAAACCTATTTACTTTCAAACGAAAGGGAAATCTGCTCTGGCATACCGAGAAAAAGAATTGGTTGGGCAAGATGTCAATCAGCATGAAACTGGTTTTGGCTCCCCTATTGGTAGACTTAAAGGAATTAACATTCCTATTGAAGATATGAGTCCAAGAGATCTTAAAGCATATAAAATCTATGAAGGAGAAATTATTTCATTAGATTTTACAGGTGGTATTAATGTTACCGGTAAAATTATAACCGGTACGCGTAATCTTCTGGGTCGTATAATTCTAATCACCTTCGAGAATTGTAAAGTGACACATAAAGGGTTTACACTTTTTGAATCTAACGAAGAATTATATAACATGGCTATTGGTGAAGAAATTGTTTCTGCTTACCATGGTCCTGCAGATTTAAAGAGTTTTGACCTTCTAGACCATTCGCTAAGTACCGGTAGCCAAAATAACGACCTAGTAGGTTTAAGTGAACTCGAATCGTACTATAAACTTATTCGCGATTTTAGAGAAGGCAACAACACCATTATCTCTAGAACAAAGGTTTTTGAAGTAATACAAGAAAAATATCCGAAAGACTGGCTATTGCTGATTGAAATTTATGAACTGGCAATTTTAAGTAATGAAAAAATACTACCAGAGAAAATAAAAGCACATCTTGAAAACATTAAGCTAGATCAACCTAACCTTGGGCAATTAATTGATGACGGATTAGAATTGGCAGCTATAAAATCTAAGGTTTAAGAAGTTGTAAGCCATCTAAAGATTCAATGGTTTGTTCTTGATACGTCAATCTCCAACCCATAGAATTGGTGAGAATATAGAATTTCTGCAATTCGCCAATAAGCCTATTTTCAGCATTGGTACGCAACGCAGAAGCTTCTACCTTTTTCATTAAAGAAGCCTTCACTGTTTTCTTTATTTTGTTATAATCTGCAGCATCAAACTGGTTCAGGTAATCTGCGGTTACGTCGTAATATTCAAAATCTGGATTCAGATTAATTTCTGCATCTGGTATGCTTTTGATCTTTACCGTTTTGGTTGCCTCGTCAATTTCAAAATCAATCTTACTTAAATCATAAGCGACGGTTACATCTGCATTTACAACTACTAATGCCTCTTTCTCTGCTCGTAACAACGGACCAAAAAGTTCTTTTGAGTCTTTATAATTATAGACCTCAGCAAAATGCCCCTCTGTTACCACTAATTTAGAAACATTGGTAATTTCTTGCTGAATGAGCCTAGAATTTTCTTCTAAAATAGATTTATCTTCTTTATTATCTTGACAAGAACGAACAATGAAAACTAATGCCAAGGTGATTAAAACGCCTGCTACAAATTTTCTCATGCCTTTTAAATATTAAAATCCATAAACGGATATTCCTGCTTTATAAGCGCAATTTTCTGCGCTAACGATTTTAAAAAATTTTGATGAGCATCTCCTTCAGGATTAAAAGCTCTATGTTGCAAACCTCGCTGAACCTCATCAACCTTTCTCATTTGGGCAGTAGTATCATCAATCCATACCTCAATAAATCTTTCCCAGATATAATCTATTGCCACTTCATTTGGGTGAACCATATCTTTAGCATAAAAACGATAATCTCGAAGCTCATCCATCATTAGTTCATAACTAGGGAAATATGAGATTATATTCTCCTCTAAAACTTTATGAATAGCAGAAATCAAGTGCGATTTGCTTAATTGATTTTCTACAAAACCGTCTTTCAAATGCCGAACAGGAGAAACAGTGAAAATAAATTGGGCTGAAGGATTTACAGACTGTACCAAGGCAATAATTCGTTTTAAACTTTCGGCTACCTCATCAACACTTAACAATTCTTTCGTAAAATTGGATTGTGGTACTTTATGGCAATTTGCGACAACCTGATTACTAGATGTATTTCGATACACCCACGCTGTACCTAAAGTGATGATAATATGGCTGGCTTTTTTTACTTGAGCTGAAGTACTTTCTACAGCATCATTTATATCTGTAATAATTTTTTCTTTGGACCGATTACTTAGGCAAGAATGCGCATCGAAACTATGCCATTGCTCATTCTCATTAAACACATCTTTTTCAGTAATTAACTCTTGATGAACGGACTTTTGAATCAGTTTTTCAATTGCCAAGGGATGAAACAATATCCCAAACGGATTCTGTAAACCCTGAAATTTATAGTATTCTAATTTTGCTCCAATATTCTCAGAAAAACAGGAACCCAAAAGCAACAACTGACCTGAATAGTCAATCGGATTTTTCGATTTCGATAATGGTATTTTGGTTAAAAGATTCATTTAGGTCTTACATTCTCATTTAACTTATGAAACAATTGATACGGGTAAATTTCATAAATAGCATTATCTTCATTAATAGTGTTATCTGCGTTTTCAAAAGCTTTTTTCTCCCACTCCGCTCCTTCTTCATTTCCCAACTTCGTCATACTTCTTCCCTTAAAATAAAGTGCATCGGCAAAATTATCGTAACCCATTAACGACATATCAAAAGATACAATTGCCTCCTTATAATTACCTAGCTCAAAATCTGCGATTCCCAAATAATACCAATCTAAGTAATGACAGGCTTCTTGTGGCGAATCCTCAGGGAAATCTTTAAATTGCTGCTCTTTACTTAATAACAAGAACTCTTTAGCTTTAGAGAATTGGTTTAATTGAAGGTAATCTAACCCAATATAAAAGTTATAAGTATGATCCATTACATAACCATCACCGTACTCTTTTTTGACCCGCATAAATTCAGATATCGATTTTAGGTAGTCTTTTGAGAAAATACATCTCATAAAACCACTATAATCTAAATATTTTTCTGGATCGTGTTGAACTGCCTTTTCTAAAAATGGCCTACCTAATTGATACTTTCTAGCTTTATATAACGGCATTGCTTTTTGCTGCCAAAGCCAAGCATTTGCCGGATCTATTGTAAGTGCAGAATCTAAATACTTCTGATGCTCTAGAGAATGTAACGGAGTTTGAAAAGATTTTTCAACATACTCCCTAATATGCATTGAGTCTATACCAGTTAAGACTTCTGACTCTAAATTTTGAGTACTTTTTACAACATCTTTATTTTTATTCGAAAGATTACAACTCCAGATAAACAGTAATAATAAGATGATATATTTTTTCATAAACCTATCTAATCATATGGGAACTTCAATTTAGTCTAGTAAAGTTAGGATAATATTTTCTGAAGATAGTTTTAATAATTTAAGATGCTAAATCCGATTTCAGATTTTAGCATCTTAAATTTCTGCAAAGAATATCATTTTAAATGATACTACTTTGCCAATTTCTTTGCAGATTTAGCTATTACATCACTTAGTTCTCCCAAATTTTTAGCTTTTAAATTATAACTTAACCCGGTGATATATTCTCTATAAACCACTTCTCCTGTTTTTGAATTCACTACCTGTAAAAACCGTTCTGCATTGGCTCTCGCATAACGCAAATAATAGAATTCTTTATTTTCCTCAATTGCTTTGTCTAAATCTTCGGTAGAAATAAACTCATAGTCATAATCATATTTACTAAAAAGTTTCTCGACTTCTTTATCTTCACCATCAGAAATTTCTGCGGTAAAAGCATTTGTTCTTTGCGTGATATAGTTTGGCACATATAATTTAGAAGTAGTCAAACCTGCAATCTTTTTAGGATCATGATCTTTCTCATACATCCAATATGTTTCACCTTTGTCTATAAGATCGTTTGTTTGTTGAAAGTAATTTTTCAGAAATCCTGTTGAATAATTAAAGAAAACGTTTTCAGTATACATTTCTTCTACAATAACTTCCTTCTCTTCAGAAAGAGCAGTATTTACAAAATCTGATGTTGGAAAAAGATAAATTTTAGCTATCGGCTTTTTATTATTTCTGAAGATCTCATTAATCTTTTCTTCTCTTTTCTTCTCTTTTTTCGCTTTAACCTTAGACAACTTTTCATCTATGGTTTCAGCATCATACAATCCGATATTAATATAGGTATGCAATGAATGCACAACACTACCCATTTTGGTAGTTTTAGAACGCTTGAACCCAACAAGTTCTGCTATAGAGTAATTTTTATTATAATACTCTTGTAAATCATATTCACTTTGAGGAACTATTTTATAAGGGGTCACTGTCCAAGTTTCCTCTAAAATTTTAGCGTATTTGTCGGCGTCAATAACATCTGATAAGACAAAAATGGTTGTTGATGCTTTAAATTCTTCTAAAGCTTTAGGTTTTAAATCTGATGGCTTACCTACATGGCGTGCACCAAAAGAGACTTGTGAAAAGCCTGAGAAACTTATGAACGTCAGTAATAATAAAAAATAATTCTTCATGATTAAATGTTTAATTGGTTGATATAGAACCACATTTAACCATGATTATTGTATTTTATGTCTCTTTAGAACTTACCCCAAATAGCTTTCAGCCTTCGCCAATGCCTCTTCTATACCTGCCGGATTCTTACCACCTGCAGTTGCAAAGAAGGGTTGACCACCACCGCCACCTTGTATATACTTACCAAGTTCGCGAACAATAGTACCTGCATTCAAATTCTTAGAAGCCACTAATTCTTTAGATACATAACATGATAATAATGCTTTACCATTCTGCTCTGTACCGAACAGCAAAAACAAATTATCTTTATTAGCACCAATTTCAAAACTTAAGTCTTTTATACCGGCAGCATCTAAATCTATCTTTTTTGCTAGAAATTGAACTCCGTTTACCTCTTTAAGTTCTGATAGCAAATCTCCTTTTAAGTTCTTCGCTTTGTCTTTCAATAATTCGGCTACTTGCTTTTTAAGACTGTTATTTTCATCTTGAAGACTTGAAACCGATTTTATAGGATCTTGGGTGTTACCCAGAACAACTTTTATTTTCGACAATAACTTATCATTATCTAAATGCAAATCTTTAACTGCGTCGCCTGTAATTGCCTCAATTCTTCTTATACCTGCAGCTACGGCACCTTCTGACTTAATTTTAAATTGCCAGATTTCGCCCGTGTTCTTGACATGTGTACCACCACATAATTCTATTGACTGACCGAAACGTATTGTTCTTACCGCATCGCCATATTTTTCACCGAACAGTGCCATGGCACCATCTGCAATTGCAGATTTCATTGGTACATTTCTTTCTTCCTGAAGTTGTAAATGCCCGTCGATACGGGCGTTTACAAAACTCTCTACTTCTTGCAATTCTTCTTGTGTCATTTTAGAAAAATGCGAAAAATCGAATCGTAAGTATTTAGAATGTACCGATGAACCTTTTTGCTCTACATGAGTACCTAATACCTCTCTTAAAGCCTGATGCAATAAATGTGTAGCCGTATGGTTCGCTTCGGTTCTACCGCGTTGTTTTTTATCTACAACCGCCTTAAAACTCTCGTCAATGTGTTTTGGTAGGTTTTTAGCAAAGTGTATGATTTCGTTATTTTCTTTTTTGGTATCGGTAATGTATACGACATCGCCATGTGTATCCTCTAAATACCCTTTATCACCTACTTGACCACCACCTTCTGCGTAAAACGGAGTCAGATTGAATACTAACTGAAATTGGGTTCCGTCCTTTTTAGAAACTACTTTACGATATTTAGTAATCTTTACCTCAACATCAAGCATATCATAACCAACGAACTCTTGTTCGTTATCATCCTGTAAAACTTCCCAGTCTTCTTTTGAAACTACAGATGCAGACTTTGATCTATTCTTCTGCTGCTGCATTGCTTCATCAAAACCAGCTTCATCTAACTGATACCCTTTTTCACTAAGAATCAAAGCAGTTAAATCTATAGGGAAGCCGAAAGTATCGTACAATTCAAAAGCTTTTCTACCATCGACAGTTTTTCCTTTCGTATTTTTTATAATTGTATCTAATAGCAACAATCCTTGATCTAACGTTTTTAAGAAAGAATGCTCTTCTTCTTTAATTACGTTTTCAATTAATTGCTTTTGATTTTTTAATTCTGGGTATGCATCTCCTAAAGAATCTGTCAACACATTTACCAAACGGAACATAAAGGGTTCTTTGGTATTCAAAAATGTGAAGCCGTAACGTACAGCTCTTCTCAATATTCTTCTGATTACATAACCTGCGCCGGTATTACTTGGCAACTGACCATCTGCAATCGAAAATGCTACGGCACGTATATGATCACTGATAACACGAATAGCGACATCAACTTCTTCATTTTTACCGTAATCGGAATCAGTAATCGTTTCTATTTCGCGAATTAATGGTGTAAATATATCTGTATCGTAATTACTCTTTACTCCCTGTAAAACCATACACAAACGCTCAAAACCCATACCGGTATCTACATGCTTCGCCGGTAAACTTTCTAACGACCCATCTGCTTTACGGTTGTATTGCATGAATACAAGGTTCCAAATTTCTACCACCTGCGGGTGATCTTGATTTACCAAACTTGCTCCCGAAACTTTTGCTTTTTCTTCCTTAGAACGAATATCTACATGAATCTCTGAACATGGTCCGCACGGACCTTGATCACCCATTTCCCAAAAGTTATCCTTCTTGTTACCCATGATAATTCTATCTTCAGGCACAATACTTTTCCAAAGCTCAAAAGCTTCAGTATCTAATTCTAATTTATCTACATCTTTACTTCCTTCAAAAACAGAAACATATAAACTGTCTTTATCAATTTTAAGAACCTCGGTCAACAGCTCCCATGCCCATGTAATGGCTTCCTCTTTAAAATAATCGCCGAAACTCCAATTACCTAACATCTCGAACATGGTATGGTGATAGGTATCTTTACCAACCTCTTCTAAATCGTTATGCTTACCGCTTACACGTAAACATTTTTGAGTATCTACCACTCTAGAACTTTTAGGTTGACTTATACCTAAAAAGTATTCTTTAAACTGGTTCATGCCCGCATTTGTAAAAAGCAGGGTCGGATCATCTTTAATGACCATTGGTGCAGAAGGCACGATTTTGTGTTCTTTACCTTTGAAAAAATTCAGAAATTGAGTTCTTGTATCTTTGGAATTCATCTAAAATGCTAAGCTTTTACAAATTTTAACGGTTTATATAAAACTATCTTTATATTTGTTTGTTCCCTAATAATTGAAAAAACAAAAATAGGATAAATAACATTCATGTCTAAGGTAAAATACTATTACGACCCAGACACGCTGTCGTACCGAAAAATAGAACCCGAAAAATCTAAACGTTATAGAAATATAGCCTTCTTTATTTTGGGGTCATGCATTTTTGGTTTTTTAGCACTTATTCTTCTACTTAACACCAACTTAGTCAATACACCAAGGGAACTTTCTTTATCTCGTGAAGTCAAAAATTATGAACTACAGTACGAGCTTTTGAACAAGAAAATGGAACAAATTGAAGAGGTTCTAGGTAATATCGAAGACCGTGACAACAATATTTACCGTCTATATTTTGAAGCTAACCCAATACCAGACGAGCAGCGTAAAGCTGGTTTTGGTGGTATAAACCGATATAAATCATTAGAAGGTTTTAATAATTCTGAAATGATCGTTTCTACTACAAAGAGACTAGATATCATTAAAAAGCAAATGGCCATTCAATCTAAATCTTTAGATGAGATTACGAAGCTGGCTGAAGAAAAAGAAAAATTACTAATGTCGATACCGGCTATTCAGCCTATTAATAATGAAGACCTAAAACGTATGGCTTCTGGTTATGGCTGGCGTTCAGATCCTTTTACCAAGGCTAGAAAAATGCATTACGGTATGGATTTTACCGCTCCTAAAGGCACACCGATATATGCGGCAGGTGATGGCAAAATTACTAGAGCCGACAATAACTCATCTGGATACGGAAAACATATTCGTATTGAACATGGATATGGATATTTGAGTCTATACGCTCACTTAAGCCAATACAATGTTAAGAAAGGACAAAAAGTAAAACGGGGCGATTTAATAGGTTTCGTAGGAAGCACTGGAAGATCAGAAGCGCCACACCTTCATTATGAAGTATGGAAAGATAAGGATAGAATCAACCCTATGAATTTCTACTATGGTAGTTTATCGCCAGAAGAATTCGAGAACATGTTAAAATTCGCTAATCAAGAAAACCAATCACTGGATTAATGCAGATAGAACTCCCTGAAAAAAGATATTATGGTATTGGCGAGGTCGCCCGTGCCTTCGGCGTAAATGCTTCACTAATTCGTTTTTGGGAGAAAGAATTCGATGTGCTTCAGCCGAAAAAAAATGCAAAGGGAAATAGAAAATTCACCCCCCAAGACATTAAAAATCTTCAATTAATATATCATTTGGTCAAAGAAAGAGGTTTTACTCTCGATGGCGCCAAAACTCACTTAAAAGAAGAAAAACAAAAAACACTTTCTAATTTTGATATTATTCAAAAGCTTGAACGCGTAAAAGCAGAATTAAATAAAATTAAAGACCAATTATAACACAACCATTATGAAAAAAGGACTAATTGCATTAATCGTCATTGCTGTCATAGCATTCGGACTATACCAGTGGGGAGTTGGTTTCAACAACACTGCTGTCGCCTTAAAAGAAACATCTACAAAGACTTGGGCAAACGTAGAAAGTGCTTACCAACGCAGAAATGACTTAATCGGGAATCTTGTTAAAACAGTACAAGGTGCTGCAGATTTTGAAAGAGGTACATTAACAGATGTCATCGAAGCTAGAGCAAAAGCAACCTCGGTTAGCATTGACCCTACCAATATTACACCAGAGCAATTAGCTCAATTTAACCAAGCTCAAAGCGGATTGAGTGGTGCATTGAGCAAATTATTGGTAACCGTAGAACGCTATCCTGACTTAAAATCTAATCAGAACTTTCTAGAGCTACAATCGCAATTAGAAGGTACAGAGAACAGAATTAATGTAGCAAGAGATAGATTCAACGCTACTGTTGAGCCTTACAACCTGCACATTAAAAAATTTCCAAATTCTATTTTAGCAGGCATATTCAACTTTGGAGAACTTGCTTACTACAAAGCAGATTCAGGTTCTGAAAATGCACCAGACGTAGATTTTGATTTTGATTAATAATATATGTCAAGAGTAGAAGATTTTTTATCGGCAACAGAAGAGCAAGAGGTAGTAGAGGCTATTCTTAAGGCAGAAAAGAATACTTCTGGCGAAATTAGAGTACATATTGAAGCTCACACCCGTAAAAATCATTACGAGCGTGCTAAGGAGGTTTTCCATTTATTGAAAATGGATAACACTAAACAAGAAAACGGAGTCTTGATCTATGTAGCCGTAACTGACAAAAAATTTATTATCTGTGGTGATAAAGGTATCGACAACGTGGTACCTAAAGACTTTTGGCAAACTACTAAAAATAGCATCCAAACACATTTTGAAAAAGGAGCGTTTAAAGACGGTCTCGTTGCTGGAGTATTAAAAGCCGGTGAAGAATTAAATAGTCATTTTCCTTGGCAATCAGATGACACCAACGAATTAAGCAATGAGATATCTAAAGGTTAGCCTTGCAATTCTTTTTCTTTGGTGCACTCCGTCATGGAGCCAGTTTGAAATACCTGAAAAACCGGCATTAGAAACCAGTGTTTACGATTACACCAATCTTCTAACCGATAAGCAAAAAGTGGCTTTAAGTCAAAAACTGGTTCGTTATTCCGACAGTACTTCTACACAAATTGTAGTTACTATTATTGCTAGTACTAACGGAGAAAACATTAATTACCTAGGTGCAAATTGGGGTCAAAAATGGGGTATTGGGCAGGAAGGAAAGGACAATGGTATTCTCATTATTCTAGCAGAAAACGACAGAAAGGTAGCTATTAGTACCGGATACGGAGTGGAAGGCTCTTTAACTGATGCTCTTTCTAAACGAATCATTGAAAATATAATTCTCCCTGAATTTAGAGTCGGGGATTATTACGGAGGTCTAGACAAAGGGTCTGATGTTATTTTTCAAGTTTTAACCGGTGAATTTCAGGAAGACAGAACTTTTGGTGATAATAGTGGCACTCCATTTTCATCTCTTTTACCATTTATCATATTTGCAGTAATCCTTTTTATTCTTTGGAGTCGAAAAAATGACGACAATGATAGTAATGGCGGCAGAAGACGTGGCGGTCTTAGTCCGTGGGATATGATTATTCTCAGCAACATGGGTCGCTCAAGCGGTTCTAGTGGCGGATTCGGTAGCGGCGGAGGCGGAAGCTTTGGCGGTGGCGGATTCGGAGGAGGCTTCGGCGGTGGCGGCTTTGGCGGTGGCGGTGCTTCTGGGGGGTGGTAGTTTTGTTACCAGAAGAGTTATTTCATTTCTTTTACCTAAAATATTTAATTCAAGTTAGAAACCGTTCCTCTCTTGGCAGGAGCTAGGGGTGGGTTCTTGTTTGTGAGTTTATTACAATCTTCATCATCGTAATACCCACCCCTTTGTCCCCTCCCGAGAGGGGAAGATTACCTTTTTTTATTTTGAGATTGTTGAGTGCTGAGAGCAATGTTTCTACAAGTATCACTTAACCTGCTTTATCTAAAATGAATAATTCAAGTCAGAATCTGTTCCCCTCCTGGGAGAGGCTAGGGGTGGGCTCTTGTTTGTGAGTTTATTACAATATTCACCATCGTAATACCCACCCCTTTGTCCCCTCCCGAGAGGGGAAGATTACTTTTTTTGTTTTGAGATCATTGAGTGTTGGGAGCAATGTTTCTACAAGTATCACTTAACCTGCTTTATCTAAAATGAATAATTCAAGTCAGAAGCTGTTCCCCTCCTGGGAGGGGCTAGGGGTGGGTTGTTGGTTAACAACTTAAAAAAAATGGTCAAATAATTCCGCAGCGCAAAATATTTGACCATTTCTTGTTTCTCTACCTGATGATCAGAGTATATTCTTAAACCTGATTAACTGAATTCCAAAGGAACCTACTTCTTTCTCATAAACACAGTGATAGGCACACCAGAGAAATCATATTCTTCACGAATTTTATTCTCCAAATAACGCTTGTAAGGCTCACGCACATATTGAGGCAGGTTACAGAAGAATGCAAACTGCGGATACGGAGTCGGTAATTGTGTACAGAATTTAATTTTAACAAATTTACCTTTATACGCAGGTGGCGGATAATTTTCAATTATCGGCAACATGGTTTCATTGAACTTACGGGTAACAATCTTTTTGTTACGTTTATTATAAACCTCAACCGCAGTTTCTATAGCTTTAAAAATACGTTGTTTGGTAAGTACAGACACAAAAAGGATTGGAACATCTGTAAAAGGCTCTATTGCCTTTTTTATTTTATCTGTGTAATGCTTTATAGTATTAGTTTCTTTTTCTTCTACTAGATCCCACTTATTCACAAGAATAACTATCCCCTTATGATTTCTTTGAGCCAACCAGAAGATATTCTCTACCTGACCATCAAAACCTCTTGTGGCATCTAATAACAAAATACACACATCGCAATGCTCAATAGCTCTTACCGAGCGCATTACAGAATAAAATTCTAAATCTTCCTTCACCTTCGCCTTACGACGAATACCTGCTGTATCTACAAGATTAAATTCAAATCCGAATCTATTATACTTGGTATCAATACTATCTCTAGTTGTACCAGCTATATCGGTAACGATATATCGATCTTCACCTATTAGGGCATTGATAAAAGATGACTTACCAGCGTTAGGTCTACCAACTACTGCAAATCTTGGCAATTCACTTTTTTCTTCAATAACATCTGGTAATTTCTCAACCAAATCATCCAGCAACTCACCAGTACCACCTCCATTAATACTAGATAGCGTGTAATATTCACCTAAACCTAACGAGTAGAATTCAACAGCATCTTCTGCCCTCTTAGCATTATCTACTTTATTGACCGCCAAAAAAACAGGTTTTTTAACGCGTCTTAATAATTTAGCTACATCTTCATCCATACCGGTTACCCCAGTCTCGACATCAACCATAAAGATGATTGCATCAGCTTCTTCAATTGCTAATTCTACCTGCTTATCGATTTCCTTTTCGAAAACATCATCACTACCAACAACGTACCCGCCGGTATCAATAATTGAAAACTCTTTACCGTTCCAATCACTCTTACCATAATGGCGATCACGAGTAACACCGCTAACGGCATCAACAATAGCCTCACGTCTTTGAATTAATCTATTAAAAAATGTTGATTTTCCTACATTAGGTCTCCCTACAATGGCAACAATAGCACCCATAGCTTAAATTTGCCGCAAAGGTAGTATAATCCAAACAATAGTTGCCTGATTACCTTAGCTATATATAAAATTATCGTTTTGACTACTTATTATATCCAAAACGCTTCAGTTGACGTGCATTGCTACGCCAGTTTTTATTCACTTTTACATATAATTCTATATGGACTTGTTTGCCGAAGAATTTCTCCAAGTCTTTTCTAGCTTCTACCCCTACTTTCTTTAAAGCCGAACCTTTATGACCAATAATAATACCTTTTTGAGAATCGCGCTCTACCATTATTACTGCACGCATGCGAATGATATCTTCATCTTCAAAAAACTCTTCGGTCTCAATCTCAACTGCATACGGAATTTCCTTTTTATAATTCAATAGGATTTTCTCGCGGATGGTCTCATTTACAAAGAAACGTTCTGGCTTATCTGTTAATTGATCCTTAGGGTAATATGCAGGTGACATCGGTAACAATTCTATAATGCGCTCAAAAACACCTTTTACATTAAAATTAGACAATGCAGAAATAGGATGCAACTCTACACTTGGCAACATTTCTTGCCAATACTGAACTTGCTCTTCTAACAACTCTTGTGTAGCGGTATCTACTTTATTCAAAAGTAATAAAACAGGAATCTTACTATTCTTTATTTTCTCAAAGAACGCTTCATCTTTCAATGCCTTCTCTCCTATTTCAACCATGTACAGAAGTACATCAGCATCTTCAAAGGCAGATTTTACAAAATCCATCATACTACTTTGAAGTTGATATGCCGGTTTAATAATTCCAGGAGTATCTGACAAAATCATTTGGAAATCATCACCATTTACAATACCTAAAATACGGTGCCTCGTTGTTTGCGCCTTTGATGTTATTATGGATAATTTTTCACCCACAAAAGCATTCATCAACGTTGATTTACCAACGTTAGGATTACCAATAATATTTACGAAGCCTGCCTTATGATCTGCCATCCTTATACTTTAATATATATTTCTTCAATTCCACATTTACCTTTGGAGCCAACAAAAGTACGGCAATCATATTGGGTATCACCATTAGTGCATAAGACAAATCAATTAAATTCTTCACCAACTCTAATGATGCTACTGCCGCAAAGACTATCATAATTACAAAATACCAGTTGTAAAACTTACCTATTTTGGCATTTGTCAAGAACGATAATGATTTTACACCGTAATAAGAATAGGTAAATAAGGTAGATAATGCAAAAGCAGTTACGATCACCATTAACAATACATCTCCCCAACCAAACAATGTTCTTTCAAATGCAGACAAAGTCATTACGATTCCACTAGAATCTTCTAAATAAGCTCCACTTAATATGATAACGATTGCCGTAAACGTACATACTAATATGGTATCGATAAACGGACCTAACATAGCCACCAAGCCTTCGCGAATAGGTTCATCATTTTTAGATTGCCCATGATACATTGGTGCACTACCTAAACCTGCCTCATTAGAAAACATCGCTCTACGCACTCCGATAATAACAAGACCCCAAAATCCACCAGTTGCCAGCGATTTAAAATTCCAGGCTTCTGTAATTATCATTTTTAAGGCTGGTAGTATTTGTTCAGAATTCAGTGCCATTACTACTATTACCGCAATTAAATATACAGCCACCATAAAAGGTACGATAGCAGATGCTACTTTAGCTATATTTTTTAAACCTCCAAAAATTACCAAAGAAGTTATGACAGCTAAAACAATACCTATCGTCCATTTCCAATTTACTTCACTCATTTCAAATAATGTAGATGATGGCTTAACTACACTCATAAATGTCTCGGTAAATTGATTTGCGGTAAAAACCCCTAAAAATCCAAATAGACCACAAACAGCAAAAAATATAGCTAACGGTCGAGCTTTTTCACCTAATCCTTTGGTGATGTAATACATTGGCCCGCCTTGTAAATTACCATCCGAATCTGTTCCTCGATACATAATCGCCAAACTACAAGAGTAAAATTTTATGCACATACCTATTAAAGCGGTCATCCAGATCCAGAAAACCACCCCCGGACCACCATCATGTATTGCAATGGCAACACCAGAGATATTCCCTAACCCAACCGTAGCGGCAACCGCTGCCGATAAGGCCTGAAAAGAACTCACATCTCCTTTTGAGTCTTTATTATCATATTTACCCGCAGTAATTGCGATTGCATGACCAAAAAAACGGTACGGCATTAATTTTGAATAAAAAACAAGAAAGAGTCCGCCTCCTATTAATAAAAGGAACATTGGCCACTCTGTATACGGTAGTGCGCTGGCTATAAAGTCGTTAATTGTATCCATAGAATTGTAAAAAACCGAAGTTATGGATTTAATGTTTTTTAAAAGATAATGCTCTTAAAAAATATTATTTAAATAAGTTTTGAATATAGAGAAAATGTGTTGTATATTTGCAGCCCGTTACAAATAGTAGCGCACCTTTATCTCGTCAGCTTAATGACCTGAAGTCGCAAGACAAGTGAGATAAAAACCCATATCGCGGGGTAGAGCAGTAGGTAGCTCGTCGGGCTCATAACCCGAAGGTCGCTGGTTCGAGTCCAGTCCCCGCTACTAAGTTTAAAGTATTTAAAGAAAACGGTTTAGTGAAAACTAAACCGTTTTTTTGTACCTAATTTTAAGCAGTCAGTTACCAGTGAATACGAAAGTGTATACGATTTGTCTGTAAAAATAAATTTTTCAGACCCGAAGATATATTCTGCCAGCGGCGATTTATAAAACGCTGGTATGTCTATTTTTCTTTCCGTGATCCTAAAAGCGGGAGATTAAAGCGCCATACTCCTTTCTACTGTAGGCTTCCCCTTCTTAGGACACCTCTAAATTCGATAAATAATTATTATTTAGGTCAGATTTGATGAAGAAT
>NZ_JAUOPN010000023.1 GCF_030547005.1 Maribacter sp. 1_MG-2023
AAAAAATGAAAGTTTTTTAACCATAACATAACACCATGATTTACCGAACGTTAGAAACTACGGAATTCACATAAAAAACGAACAACAATGATTACTTCAATACACATTACAACCTTCCACTATTAAACTGGTTAGTGTTTCTTAAATTCAAATAATACTAGATACTCAAAAAAGAAGTTTCAACTAGTCATCATATTACATATTAAGACCAAAAAAAAAGTTTAAATAACATATAATAGTGTAGCAATTTTAATATCTATACTCTTACTAAAGTAAAAAACATAAGCAGAAAAAGATTGATTTTAATTGTTACTCATATATACTACATAGAATTCTTGCAACTTGAACTTGGTATATCATAAATCAGCAACTATAATCATCCGTTTTAATCTCTACTTAAAAAGAGTTCTTCCGATACTATCTATACATACTAACACGATTTTCAATACACACAACAATAAAAAATGAAAACCACATCATTACTAGGCCATTCCACACCTAAGCTCTACCTATATAAATAGGCAAGACCAATTCGCCTCATTACAGTAGCGGTTAAAACACAAAAAAGCCACACCTTTTAAGATGTGGCTTTAAAACTTTGTGACCTCGAAGGGATTCAAACCTACTATACATAAAATTTTAATATAAGTTATTAAATACCATATTTTATTGATACAAAGAACCTATACATCTAAATTGATTGATTATGATTGTAATTAAAACAACATAATCGTACCGCTTTTCGTACCATTACATATATTTGTATTGTTCAAATACTATACAATGGCAAAGATTAACTTCATTTACAGGGGCAAAAAAGAGAATGGCAAACTATCAATACGCCTAATAAACGGCAAAGACATAGATTACCGACTTTCTACCCCTATTCTATCTAAAAAAGAATACTGGTTTAAAAGAACCTCCAAAAATGGCAAGACTATAAACAAACATGTACAACCAAAAGACTTTGCTAAAAATACCGATGTAACAATTAAAGAACATAAAGCTTACTTAATAGATATACAAGAATCTATTTTAAAACTATTTACCAGAGATAGCAACAACGGTGTACCAATAACATCAGAATGGTTTAAGACTACAATACAAGACACCTTATATATTTTAGACACTAAAGACAAAATCAATACAGCAGATGCAGAACAAAATCAACTTGCAGAATCAGTAGAAAATAGAAAAGAAGAAATAAAACAAGCCAACTTACTAGCAAATGCAATAAAAGGAATGTTCATAAAGTATGGCACAAATAGAAACGAGTTAAAAAAATACAAGGTTACTCATAGACTACTTCTAAAATACCAAGAACACACGAAACAAGAATTTACCATTAAAGACCTCAATGCAAATTTTGCTGACCATTTTAAAAATTGGGCATACAACGAAATGCAGTATCGAAAATCTTATATTAATACACAACTAAAGAAGTTTAGAAGTTCAGCCGTTAGAGCCTATGAGAATGATGAACAAGATATTATAGAAGTTAGCAAAACATTAAGGTCGTTTAAAATGTTTAAAGACGTATACAAAGACAAAGTTGTAGTATGGCTAAACTATGATGAACTGGACAAAATCGACAAGAAAGAATTAAGTGACCCAAAATTAATTGATGCTAAAAAGGCTATTCTTATCGGTTGTGAAACTGGATTAAGGTATTCAGACCAAAACAAACTTATAGACACTAACATTAAAAATGTAGATGGTGTAAATTACTGGGAATTCAGAACAGATAAAACCGATACAATTGTACAAATTACGATTAGTGATAGAATTCTTTATCTTTTAAATAAATACGGCTTACCTCAAACTAACTATCCTAGCAACGGGGTGAAATTAAACGAGGACATCAAAGAGGTTTGCAAACTATCCGAAATTAACGAAAAAATTAAAGGCAGTAAAGCAACCGTTACCATAATTAACGGCAAAAAGGAAACCAGAAACATCATTGACCTACATAGCAAACATAGCCTAATTACTACCAGAACCTTTAGACGTTCGTTTGCAACAAATTACTACGGTAGTATTAACACATCGTTAATTATGAATATTACAGGACACGCAACCGAGCAAATGCTAAAAAGTTATATTAACAGAGGTAATACCGATAACATTGCAAGCACAAAAGCACAATTTGACGAATACCACGAAAAACGAAGAGAGAAAAAGAAAAATATTAAGTTAACTATTATACCAAATGCCGTAAACGAATAATAAGTATTTTCCTCAACTTTAAACGAATCATAAAATATAGAGCACACTAATATCCTAGACAAAGTATTGACCTATGCACAAAGCAATCTTATAATTATTCAGAACGCAAATAAGATAAGTAACTTGGTAAAAGAAATTAAAAAGTGTAAATATCTAATTCCTAGAACCTACGGAAATTCAATTTATAAAATCTTATCAATTCCAATGGCTGCATAATCGCAGCCTTTTTTATATTTACAAAGGCAACGATAAATTTATTTAAATGAGATTGACAGAACTTTGTGACAATCCTAAAGATATTGAAGAACTACAAATTATTTTAGCAAGTGAGTATTTTGAAATTACTAGAAGTAATGTCAACTACTTACTTGAATTAAATGAAAAGGATTTTTCTATTGAATTTGATTATGTATTAGCCAAAACAAAAAATCTATATATTTCCAAATCTATGGTTGAAAATTTTGACCATGTTAAAGATGATAACTTAACTACATATGTATTTTTCACATACATGAACTATAAAATTGTTAAAGGACTTTTTATAATTGATGAGTACATGGAGCATTGTGATGAGATAAACAAAATATGCAACACTAGGGTAGAACAAAAATATGACGACTATAATTTTTATAGCAATTATTTATCAATAAAACTGCCAAATGACTTAGTGAAAATTGAAAGCAAAGAAGTATCAAAGGAAGAAATTAAATACTTGAAATTCGTAGCAATAGATAACTCATTAACCGACCCAAATATCCTAGATGATTTTCACAGAGTTCAATTCAACCCAATCACAATTGACGAAATATCATTTTACTTTTCAAACTCTAGATATGAATGGCTAATAGGTTTAATGGAGAAAAATATCCTTTTTGATAATTCAACAAAACCGATTTCCAAGATTAGACTTGAAAAGCATTTGAAAGAATATGGCAAAGGGTTTCGTTCTGGATATTTTAATTACTTAGAAAAAGTTGAAAATGAGAATGAACTTTTCTCAAAAGAAAAAAAAATTTTTATTAATAAAATCTTTAGTAAAGTCCATGATGCACTTAATGTTTCTTGTTTACCATTGCAACTTATAGGAAATACAAATAACGAATATAAAAAGAGTTACAAAATAATAGAAGACGAACTTTTTGAACAAGGTATTTTAGATGGTGAGATATACAAGGCTTGGATGATTGTTGCAGAATACAATCCAATGTTTCGTAAGAAATGGAAAAAAGAAAATGCAATTCAATTTCCCAATCAGGAAATTCAGTACTCTGGAAAAGAAACATTAAAAAATCAATTAGACTATAATTGGTTTAAAGTTGGTTTACTTTTTGCGAATGGCGAAATGGATAAATTAATTAAAAAACATGAATCCAATTTTACCCAGATTGCAAAGGAAAAATTCAGTCATAACCCTAATGGCTACCGTCCTTACATTAGTGAAACCTTTAATAACAGTACTCTAAGTGATAAAAATATTTGGAAAAATAAATTAAGATTAACTACCATCCACCAACATTGCATTCAGAATGGAATTAGCATGACCAACAGTTTTTTAGAGCATTTCGAAGCGATTAACAAAAGTGGTACTTAAACGGTACTGGTACGGCAACTAGTACCATGTAATTCGATTGACCTTTAGACATTAATAATCTAAAAAAGATAATGTTCTATGCAACAATTACAATTTATTGCCACATCACCTCAACAATTTAGAGAAGAAATCCATCAAGATTTTAAGAGCCTTTTAGAAGATCTCAAAAAAAGTTTTGAACCAAAGACACCAGTAGAATTACTTAGTCGAAAAGAAACAGCAACACTATTAAAAATAAACCTTTCAAGTTTACACGGATGGACGAAAAAAGGACTACTACAATCTTATCAGATTTCAGGTAAAGTCTATTACAAGCGTAGTGAAGTAGAATCTGCATTAATAGAACTATAACATATGGCAGCGATACCAACGCCAGATGTAATGCAGTTCAAACTAGATACTGGTAAAGTATATAAGGAGGTTAGGCATTACAACCTCATAGACGGCAAAGAAACACTATCCAACAAACTTAATATTGGTATTAATCGTGGTTTCTCAAAAGCAAAGTACATCTATTCAGTCAAAATAAGACAACCTAATAAATGGAGTAAACAAATTACTGGTTTGTTTCCTACCAATGATATAGACTTGTTTTATGGCGACACCATTAACCAAAAGAATCTATTACTAGCAAGATTTAAAGATAATGGTAACGAGTTAGTCATATACTACTTTAAAGACTTCTACCCTAAGCCATTAGGGGGCTTTTTAAATAATTTCAAAGGATAGGTCATTAAAACAAGTAAAAGGGGCTGCATAAGCCCCTCAATTTGTTCAAATGCTATCGGCAACGATAACAACCCAAAGATAATATTTTAATGATTGACTACATACAAATTTGGGTTACTAATACAGCCGAAATTACAACTTTATGGAAACACCCTCTACTATACTACAAAAATAAAATAGAGAAGGTAAGTAAATCTACTGGTGAGATTTACAAGAAACAAACAAGGGAATTTGAGGGCATAACATTTAGAAAAGAACCACACTACCCAACTAAGCCAAATGAAGGCAACGTAAGGATTGTAATAAGTTTTAATCCGCATTACTGGTTTAATCAAAATAAGCACAACGCAAATAATTTTAATGCCTTAGATAGTATTGAGACAATTAAAAGATTTGTAAGCATTTTTAATATTGAAACATTCAGTCACTACCCGATTAATAATCTTGAATACGGTTTAAACTTTTTGTTTAATGATTATGACAAAGAATTTATAGGTTATAATATATATCACTCAAGAAATTTATTTATTCAAGACCAAGAACATAGGTACGCAAAGAGAGCACATAGTTACACCAACGGAAAACCTAATTACTTTTCTTACGCTAAACTATACTGTAAAGGTTTTCAATACCCTGAATACTGTGACAAAAACACTTTAAGGTTTGAAATGGGCGCGAAACAAAGTAAAAATATAAGAACACTAGGTATTAAAAATATTGGTGACTTATTAAATATCGAAGTCTATCATAAGTTAAAAACATCACTAATAAAGAACACCTCCAAAATATTGATAATAGACGAATACCCTATTTTAAACGAGTTAAACTCCAGGGATAAGAAGAGATTAATTAATTATTCAAATAGTTCATTTTGGTATAAGGCAATCCAGACAAAAAGAAGCGCAACATTTAACGAAAAGAAAGAAAGTTATATTAAATTACTAGACCGAACAACCTTCAATATAAATACAGAATTTCAGAATAAAATAAGGGAAAAACTAGAAACTCTACTACCTGAAAAGCGTAAAGATTCCATAATCACCACAAAAGGCGATAAGTGTAAAGATTCCACTTTAGATAAAGGTAGAATACTTACGTTTTCCAATTCTCGTATTTGCCCTGTTACTGGTATAAATATTTCAATGCAGAAACAAACCTCTTTACTACTATCGAATACTGGTTTAAAGCATCTAGAAAAAAGTAATATAATAAAGTTTAATGAACTGAAATCGATACTGCTTACAGGTAAACCAAATAGATATGAAAATACGATATATGACCAATTAAGTAAACAAATCAGAAATCGTTATTACAGCAGACAGCCAATAGATAATCAAATGTTACTCTTTAATGCTTCAAACATAAATACCACGAGAATCTAAAATTTGTTTAGCACCTATACGCGCGCGTATTGTTTTGATAAGTTGAATACTATAACTCTTTAGGTATTCCTTACTATAAAAAGTAAAAGTAATTAGACATCACATACGCGCGTACAGGTAAAAAAATACAAATAGTAAATTAGACAAATCGGACACCTTAAAAAGGAATTGTTTTTAGAACGGTAAAAAGAGATAACCTAATAAAACCTAAGGTTGACTAAAGATTTATTCCATGTCACAACGTGCGTGTAGTTGTGCAAAACAGAAATAATACTACAATATCGTACTATCTGTTCGCGTGCGCGCGTAGTTGTTAATATCCTGAAGTATTAATATCACAATCTAACGAATTTAACAACCTAAAAAGATTAAAATATCAAACCTTAGAAAATTGATTAAGATTTTAGGTCATGATGCACGCATTTTGTAATAATCTATACAAAAATAAAAATGATTAATTTAATTGAATATATTGGATTATGTCCATAATTTCGGATTATGTCCAAAACAATATTCAGAAATAACGATTTAAAGCGTATTAAAGACCTTTTAAAGGAAATAGGGAAGGAAAGGTATGAAGCAGCGTTAAATGATGCAGGATTACAAGAAAACAAGCCTTTATCAATGAATGGGTTCTTTGTAGAGTTTGAACCAGATACATTAGACTTCAATTTATATTATAAATACCCGTCTCGAGTAGTAATATTTATCATGCCAGTACTCGGATATTGGAATGTACCAATTGATAATTGGGTTAGAGAAAGGAAATAGTTTGAATAATCAATATTATTTCAAGATGTAGTTTATTTTAATATTCCTAAGTATTAAATGTTTTGTATTTTTCAAGTATGCGAATAATAGTTCTAATTATCCTACTGACTGGCTGTACCAACCAAAACCTCGAATTGCAAAAAGAGAATATGCGATTAAAAGATGAGGTCTTGAAAATAAAACAACAAGCCAATTCTTTACGAAGTAAATCAGAAGTACTTACGAATCAAATTGATAGTCTTAAAACACAATTATATAAATGTGAAATGATTTTAGAGTCCTATGAAGTAACGCAATAAAACCAAAATTTATAAAAATTTAATAGTTTTACGGAATACCGTAATAGATAAAAATATTTATTGTTGAAATTGCCCAGTATAATTTACTAAATATCCAAAATAACTATTTAATTCTTATAAATGAGACAACTATTATTCTTAATCTTTATCACAATTAATCTAAATCTTACAGGACAAGTCACCTACGAACAAGTAAGTGACCCTAATCAAAAAATAAGAGGTAGATACGACTCCTATAAGGCTTCAAATGGAATCACATACCATGTAGGAGATCTTTTGACCTTAAAATATGCCGCCATAAAAAATGGAATGTATTCAACAATATTTAGTACTGGTCTAGTAATGTCTTATAAAACTGAAAGTCCAAATGAAGTTCTTGAAATTGAAGACTTCAAAGCAATACATACATTTGGCGTTAGTGCTATGTATGCAATTGTTAAGGGAGCAGATAAAAAGAAATATCAAATGGTCATAGATTCAGCGTTAGAACTTAAAGAAATTGCAGAATATAACAAAGGTATAACCGTAGAAACTAAATATGACGAAATGGAAGAAACAACTTCATTTCATACTTCCAATTTAACAATTGCTTATAATAATAGCCCATACATTGATATAAGCATAGCAAAATTACATACTGGTAAATACTACTTAAGAGTTTATTATAAATCAAGATATAACCTAGACGGTTGTTTTAGAGAAGATGACGTGATTAAGATTAAAACTGATGAACACGGAATTATAGAACTAGCCAATGTATTAAATACCGAATGCGGTGATTCTGGTTCATTAGCATATGAGATTCCCGAAAATATACTTTTAAAATTATCAGAAAGTAAATGGGAACTTATGAGGTTATACAATAGTGACTCTTACCTAGAATACAAACCAGATGGCAATGAAGATTACTTTTCAGAACTTTCTAATGCAATTATTAAATATTAAATATGTAAATCGAATTGGGTAAACAAAACCCTGATAAACTAACCAGAACAATAATTTAATGTTATTTGATATATTTATAAGATTTGATTTAAAAATTATATTATTAAACATATGGGCATTTACGATTTCAATATATTATCTAATCATGAGAAATACGACATAGTATTTACCAAAGGTAAGTTTGTAGATTCCGTTAAAGATGCAAACATAACTTATGTTCTCTATTCCCTTTCTAAATTCTGGGTTGAGGTGATGTATGACAACAGAATAAATAAAATATTAGAAATAGGTAGTTTTGTTGGTGGTGAAACTTTAGACAGGTATAGCAATTTAAGAAATACTATTTAATGTATAATCTATCCGTAGATGATTGTGTTTCATAAACTTGCAATTGATTAGTATCGCTTGTCCAATTTTGGACAATTGGATTAAAATTAATCACCGTTTCACTATTAAAATCATTAGTAAAATTTTGATTTTCAAGTTGAGATAAAAATTCATCTGAAAAACCGATATCCTTTAGTAAGTTTTTTTTGTTCATATTAATTAAAGTTAATTATTTAATGCTGATTTATCGTTTCTTAATATACAATATTCTTGAGAAAGAAACATTTTAAAAACTGCAGTATTTCCAAATACCCAATACAAAAGTGCCCAATATCTTCGCAATAACCTATCAAAATCCTTGATATCTTCTGAATGAAGAATTTTCAATTTGCAAATATCCCATGCAACCTCACGAGGTATACCTGTAGCATGTGTTTTCCATATAGAGTGGTCGCACAATAATTCCGCTATTTCCTTCGACCTATCTTCTTTTTCTTTCGATGTAACTGGCTGCCCATTACTACTATGTACATTCCATGATTTAAATTTGTAATCATTTAAATAACTTTTCACTAAATCAATACTATACTTACTGCCGTTAATTGCACTACCTATTTCCTTAGCATCAATTTGATTCAAAATTTGTAAATCCGTCCAAAGAGGGTTTTTACCTGCCTTAAGTAATTCATCACCCCTCTTCTGTATTTCTGTAATTAAAGTTAAGAGTGATTGAGCAGCAACAAATCGTCCATTTTTTCCTATGACTTGAGGGTCTATTGGTCCAATATGAGCACCAGAATTCATGATTATTTCATCTCCAGAAAGGGCAAAGATTGTTCCAGCACTCATTGCCATATTTGGCAATATAAAGGATACCTTATCAAATCTATTACGGAGCCTATCTACAAATCTAGCAACTTGTTGCCCAGATCCTCCTCCGGTAACAATTAAAACATCTATTTCCTTTTCCTCTGGAGGGATTTGTGCAATCATTTCAGAAAATGGTAAATCGTCGGTATTATCGATACCTGTGTTTGCTTTAATTTGAGTATTTACCACATTAGCAACATAACATATCATTCTTTTGCCGCGTACTTTTTCCATTTCACCAATTGCCCTTCTTAACTCAAAGGTGAAATCAACGTTTACTATAGGATGTTTTATCATACTCTCGTATTCTTTGCCATCCTCCATAAGGTCTAAAAGAGAAGTAACTGCTTTTATCGCTTTCCCATTATTATGACTATTTTTTTGGGGAATATAATTTTTTCTTGGTTTTCCTTTCATAAATTTATTTTACCATAATTAGAAATAAAGACAAAAACATCCGTACGAATTTACTTCAAAAAAATAAATTTTTTTCATATTAATTGTACATAATCAACAAAAACTTTATTCAGGAATAGAACTCTTACCATACTCACAATAGAAAGGATAAAAAATACAATTTGATTGAATGCTACTTATATGTGCTCAACCGACCTTTTACTAATCAGGTAATTGGATAAAATAATGAATGAAAAAAAATTAAAAAACAAAAATCCTAGTAAGTATAGTACTTATTAGGCTTTATTTGCTTACCCTCTTGGAGCAAAATCATTTTACTCTCCGACTTACAAAAAAACATAATCGTACCATTTTTCGTTCCAATTTCGAATATCTAAAACATTAAAAAACCTCAACAAATTGATTTATAATCTGTTAAGGTTTTAATACAGTGACCTCGAAGGGATTCAAACCCCCAACCCTCAGAGCCGAAATCTGATGCGCTATTCAGTTGCGCCACGAGGCCATTATTTTATATTCAGTATTCGATTAGCAATTAGCAATTAGCAATTAGCAATTAGCAAAATGAAAAACACCCTAATACTAAACTATGTTATGCTAATTTCTTTTTTACGATTGTAGATATTAATTTACCATCTGCTTGACCTGCTAATTCTTTAGAAACAATACCCATAACCTTACCCATATCCTTCATTCCTGAAGCACCGGTAGCATCTATAGTTTGAACGACTACTTTTTCTACCTCTTCTTCTGTAAGTTGTTCTGGTAAAAATTGTTCTATTACCGCAATCTGCGCCAATTCTGGATCAGCAAGATCTTGTCTTCCTTGTTCTATAAAAATAGCAGCACTATCTTTTCTTTGTTTTACTAACTTCTGTACTATTTGTATCTCATCATCTTCAGTCACTTCTGCACCTCCACTTGTACTAGCTACCAATAAAGCAGATTTAATAGCCCTAAGGGATTCTAGTGCTACAGCATCCTTTGCTTTCATAGCCAATTTCAACTGCTCCATTACTTTTTGCTGTAAACCCATTTTATCTTTATTTTGGTCTGTAAAGATAAAAAAAATAAAACCCGAAAACTAACTTAGTTTTCGGGTTTAAAAATGTTGTGAGACTATTATTAGTCTACATTATCATGTAAAAATGAGTTATTAGAACGTAACTGTATATCATCATTACTATCTCCACTCAACGATGTTCTAGAAATCTTCTTTTCTCGTGAACTTTCGTTCAAGTCAACACCTTGTCTTTGGTATGCCGGCTTCTTTTCGTCATAACTAGTAGGTGCATTGTTTTTGAACTTATAATTGAAATCTTTCAATTTTCTTCTACGTTCATCCGCTCTATCTCTCAATAACTCTTCAATCGGCGTTTCCATTGGATCTAGTTGCTCCTCTGGATGTACTTCTCTTTTTGGAGCTACGGTCTTTCTCTCAAATACTAACTCGTCTTCAATAATCTTAGGCTCGAACTCTTCTGCCTTAGACTTTGCACCCGTAAGTTTACTTTCTAACTGCATATAGTCATCTAAACTATAACGTTTTTCACCATTCTTATTATACTCTAATACTGGTACAATTTCGATGCTTTCGTTAACATCAATATCTTTCACTTCATCATGCAAGTCAAACATGATTACGTTTTCTTTTTCTTCCTCGTCTCTTGAAGAACTTTCAAAATCAACTGTAAATTGATCATCTTCTTCTTCAACTTGTATTTCTTCTGGCTCAACTACTTCAAGATCTCTAAAAGATGAAGGTGCATCTACGATAACAAAATCTTCTTCTGAAACATTTTCCGCTAGTACTTCCTCGTAAAAAACATTGAAATTTTTAATATAGTTCGTTGTAGGTATCAAGTCAAAATCTTCTTCCTCAACGAACTCATACTTTTTTACGGGTTTGACTTGTTTTACCTCCTCTTCCTCATCGTCCATTTCTAAAGTATGGACCGTTTTTTGGTTCGATAACAACATTGCCTCTGCACGTTGCCCTTCCTCCAAAGTATGAATAATTTTCTTTGACTCGGTATTTACAATATCATCTTGTTGCTCAATATTAAAACCTGTAGCAATTACAGTAACTGCAATAGCTTCGCCTAAGCTCTCGTCTTCCCCAACACCCATAATGATGTTAGCTCCGTATCCTGCCTCAATTTGAATATGATCATTGATTTCACCAATCTCATCGATAGTAATTTCTTGCGCACCAGAAACAATCAATAGCAATACATTTTTAGCTCCTTGAATTTTATTATCGTTCAATAATGGAGAATCTAATGCTTTCATGATTGCTTCATTAGCTCTTGCAGAACCAGATGAAATAGCAGAACCCATAATAGCAGTACCACTATTAGATAGTACTGTTTTAGCGTCACGTAAATCTATGTTTTGTGTATAGTGATGTGTAATAACTTCTGCAATACCTCTAGCAGCAGTTGCCAATACTTCATCAGCTTTAGAGAAACCAGCTTTGAAACCTAGGTTTCCGTATACTTCTCTTAATTTATTGTTATTAATAACGATCAGCGAATCGACATTGTTGCGTAATTTTTCAATACCACGTTGTGCTTGTTCAACTCGCATTTTACCTTCGAATTGAAACGGCATAGTAACGATACCAACAGTAAGAACATCCATTTCTTTTGCAAACTTGGCAATTACGGGAGCAGCACCAGTTCCTGTTCCCCCACCCATACCTGCAGTAATGAAGATCATTTTAGTAGTCGTATCCAACATACTTTTAATCTCTTCCATACTTTCCATGGCAGCTTGTTCACCTACTTCAGGATTGGCACCAGCACCCAAACCTTCAGTTAATGACATGCCTAATTGTATTTTGTTTGGCACTGGACTGTTGTCTAAAGCCTGAGAATCTGTGTTGCAGATTACAAAATCAACTCCGTTAATTCCCGCCTGGAACATGTGATTAATGGCATTGCTACCACCGCCACCTACACCAATGACTTTTATAACGTTGCTTTGATTCTTTGGTAGATCAAAGGAGATATTATCAAATTCGCTGTTCTTACTCATATTCTAATTATTACTGGTTATGTATTCTCTTGTGCTATGCTTATTACTCTGCGTTATCTAAAAATTCTTTCAATTTTTCAGACCACTTATCAAAAACAGATTTTCTTTCTTTATGCAGGTTAGGGCGCGCTACTGCCTCGGTATCACGTTCAGCATATACCAATTCTTCCTCTTCCTGCTCTAGTTCCTGTTCTTGTAAAATTTCTTCTTGCGTCAATTTCAACTTCTCCTGATTTTTAATTGCATTCATTAAAAGACCAACAGCTGTTGCGTATAACGGACTAGCAACTTCTTCATCAGAATCGCCTGCTAGATGTTCGTTAGGGTACCCAATACGAGTATCCATACCTGTAATATATTCCACTAATTGCTTTAAATGTTTAAGTTGGCTTCCTCCACCTGTTAACACGATACCTGCAATTAATTTCTTCTTTTGTTCTTCGTGACCGTAGTTTTTGATTTCTACATATACCTGCTCAATAATCTCAACTACGCGAGCATGAATAATCTTTGACAGATTTTTCAAAGAGATTTCTTTTGGCTCTCTACCACGCAAACCTGGTATAGATACAATTTCATTATCTCTGTTCTCACCCGGCCATGCTGAACCAAATCTGGTTTTCAATAACTCTGCCTGTTTTTCTATAATCGAACATCCTTCTTTAATATCTTCAGTAATGACTCCACCACCGAAAGGTATTACCGCAGTATGCCTAATTATACCGTCTTTGAAAATTGCTAGATCAGTAGTACCACCACCTATATCGATTAATGCTACACCTGCTTCTTTTTCTTCTTGACTCAATACTGCGTCAGATGACGCTAATGGCTCTAGTGTTATATTTCCTAAATCTAATCCTGCACTTTTAATGCAACGACCAACATTCTTTATTGAAACTACTTGACCAACTACTACATGAAAATTAGCCTCTAGCCTACCACCATACATACCAACAGGTTCGCGTATTTCAGCTTGACCATCAACTTTGTATTCTTGTGGTAATACATGAATAATCTCTTCACCCGGTAGCATAATCAATTTGTGCACTTGATTGCATAGTAAGTCAACATCTTCTTCACCAATTACTTCCTCAGAATCTTTTCTGGTGATGTAATCGCTGTGCTGTAAACTTCTTATATGTTGACCGGCTATACCAACAACTACAGATCCAATTTTAAGACCTGAATTTGCTTCTGCCTCTTCAACCGCCTGCTGTATAGATTTTATAGTCTGGGTAATGTTATTTACCACCCCTCTGTGTACACCTAAACTTTTGGACTTACCTATACCCAAAATCTCAATTTTACCATACTCGTTTTGCTTTCCGATTATGGCAACGATTTTCGTTGTTCCAATGTCTAAACCGACTGAATATTTAGTTTGTTCCATTTTATTATATTTTAGTGCACACCACCTGGTTATTGAATTCTAAACTTACTTCTGCATAATCCTCCAAGGTTTCATCCTTGTTCGCTTTGGCATAAAATGCCTTAAAATTGCTAAACTTGGCCTCTAAATCTTCAATACCGCCTATGTTCACAACAAAATTATTAAGCCTTAATCGTAACTGATATTCTTCTTCTCCTTTAATGTGAATACCAATAACAGATTCACGAAAAAAATCATCCATATTTATATGTTCCAAAATGACATAGACATCTTCAAGGCTTTTACCACTGATATTGCCCGTTATGATAGGAACTCTTGCTGAATGATTATTTGAAAGCGGCATTCTCTTTCCTTCATCGTCCAAATAGAATTTCGAATTCCCTTCAATACGTCCTATTGGCTTACGTTGAACTATTCTCGACGTCAGCTCACCATCTATTGTTAGATAGACTTGTGCACTTTTTACCATTTCATTGGCCTCAAGGGCCTTTTCTACAGTATTCAAAACTATATTTTCTTTAGGCACATTATCAAGGCTCCCGTAATTTTGTATTAACAATTTATTAACCGTTCCTTCGGTGAGGTACAAATTTTGATCCCCAACGAATTCTACCTTCATTCCCGTAACATTCTTGGCGCTATTACGCTCATTCGAAAAAGCATATAACCACATGATTACCAGAACCAAAGCAACTAACTTTATAAAATTCCAATTAACCTGCATACGACATCTCTTTTTTTATTTTCACCACTTCTAAACCTATATCTCCAGCTCCCATTGTTAGTAAAACTTCAGGATCTTGTTTTTTTATCTCAGAAAGGATTTGTTCTTTTGAAATTAATTTTTTATTACTACTTGTCACCTTATCCAACAACCATTCTGCCGTAACACCTTCAAGTGGTTCTTCTCTAGCCGGATAGATATCTAACAACAAAATATTCTCGAATTGCGATAAGCTTTTTGCGAACTCATCTGCAAAATCACGTGTTCTTGAAAATAAATGCGGCTGAAAAATTGCCAATACTTTTTTATTCGGATGCATTTCTGCAACTGCTTCGAAAACAGCGTTTATCTCTGTTGGGTGATGTGCATAATCATCAATAAAAATGAAATCATCACTTTTAATCTGATATGAAAATCGCCTTTGCACTCCTTTAAAAGTTGCTAATGCCTCTGCAAGGCGATGCGGCGGGGAACCTGCTTGCATCGCCATTGCGAAAGCTACCAAACCGTTCAACAAATTATGTCGCCCAGGTTTGTTAAATTCAACCCCTTCTAGTTTGAGGTCAGGGGTCTCCAAATCGAATATGTAGGTGCCATGTTCTATTTTTATGTTCCGGATACAATAATCCGAATCGTCTTCAATACCATAGGTCAACCCTTCTAAAGGCAAACCATTTCGAACAAATAATTTACCGTCCGGTTTTAAACGTTTGGTAAAATCTACGAATGTTCTTTCCAATTCTTGGGCATCACCATAAATATCAAGGTGGTCAGCATCCATTGACGTAACACAGGCTACATTTGGTGTTAACTGCATAAATGAACGATCAAATTCATCTGCTTCTACCACCGAATACTCCGTTCCTTCTAACAGGAAATTACTATTGAAATCTTCTGAAATTCCGCCTAAGAACGCAGTCATTTTAACTCCCGCTTCTTTTAACAAATGTGCCAAAATACTAGAGGTAGTAGTTTTACCATGTGTACCGGCAACTGCCAAACAAAAAGAATCTTTGGTTATTAAACCAAGTACCTCTGAGCGTTTCTTAATCGTGAACCCATTATTTAAAAAATACTGATACTCTGAATGAGAAGCAGGTACCGCTGGCGTATATACTACCAAGGTATGCTCTTTGTCATTCCTATATTCATCTGGCACTGTATCAATATCATCAGCATAGTGAATATCAATACCTGAACTTGCCAATTCTTTTGTTAGCGGACTCTCTGTTTTATCGTACCCTGCAACCGCCTTGTTAATGAACGCAAAATAACGCGCCAAAGCTGACATACCTATGCCCCCTATGCCAATAAAATACACCTTATGTATTTGCGTTACGTTCATTTTATTATATCAATTTTTCTATTTCATCACAGATATCAGCAGTGGCATTTGGTAATGCCAACGACTTAATATTCTTTGATAGTTCTATTTGTTTTTCTGCAGATTTAAATACCGATTCAAACTCCGTTTTAAATGTCGCATCAAGCTCTTTTTCTCTAATCATAATTGCAGCCTCATGCCCAACCAACGATAATGCATTCATGGTCTGATGATCTTCTGCAACAACTGGCGACGGAATAAAGAATGTTGGTTTCCCTACCAAACACAATTCTGATACCGCACCTGCGCCAGCTCTTGAAATAATGAAATCTGCCGCTACATAAGCCTTATCCATCGAGTTTAAAAAAGCATACACTTTAATGTTCTCCAACTGATGCGATTTATAGGTTTCGTAATACCCTTTACCACATTGCCATATTACTTGTAAGCCTAATGCCTCAAAATATTCTAAATGATCTGCTACCAATTGGTTGATACGTCTTGCCCCTAAACTTCCACCTAATACTAAAAGTGTTTTCTTATCGGCATTCAATTCAAAATACTGTAAAGCTTCATCTTTAGTAGCTTTTAATTCCACCAAATCTGAACGTACAGGATTACCTGTTTTTACAATTTTATCTTTCGGAAAAAACTTCTCCATGCCATCATATGCCACACAGATTTTCTTCACTTTATCTTTTAATAGTTTATTGGTGATGCCTGCAAATGAATTTTGTTCTTGCAAAACACAAGGTATACCCTTTACGGTTGCCATTTTTAACAACGGACCACTCGCAAAACCACCCGTACCAATTACGGCGTTTGGTTTAAACTTCGATACGATGCTATTTGCTCTCATTAAACTACTTATCAATTTTATTGGAAATAGTAGATTTTTAAGGGTCAGTTTGCGCTGAATTCCTGTAATCCACAATCCTTCTATTCTGTACCCTGCTTGTGGCACTTTCTCCATCTCCATTCTATCCTTCGCCCCTACGAACAAAAACTCTGCATCAGGATATCTCTTTTTCAATTCGTTCGCTATGGCTATCGCCGGATAAATATGGCCACCAGTACCTCCTCCTGATAAAATGAACTTATAACTGCCCACTTAAAATCTCTAAAGGGTTCGTTTCATCCATATCAATATCGTTGCCAGAAGCACTCTCCTGAGCTATACTTTTATTACTTGCACTTAAAATAATACCTATCGCCAAACAGGTCATCCAGCTAGAGGTTCCTCCACTACTAATCAATGGTAAGTTCTGACCTGTTACAGGAAACAACTCCACCGCTACCGCCATATTAATCAATGCTTGAAACACAATGGGCAACCCTACGCCTAGCACCAACAACTTGCTAAAAACCGATGCACAACCATTGGCAACCACCACTATTCTAAATAGCAGAAACATATAAAATAACATGAGTATAAATCCTCCTATTAAACCATATTCCTCCACTATAATAGCATAGATAAAATCTGATGAACTTTGTGGCAAAAAGTTCTTCTGCACACTTTTTCCAGCTCCTTTACCCATTACTCCGCCAGTAGCTATCGCTATTTTTGCTCTTTCTATTTGATAAGTTCCTTCTGAATCTTCAGGGTTTGAGAAACTATCTATTCGGCTCATCCATGTATCTACCCTATTCGGAAATAAATCTGGGAAAGCTTTTGCCGTTAATACGAACATGGTCAAAAACAACATTCCCGCTCCAATAATGCTTAATAAGTATTTCATAGGATATCCTCCTAAAAAACACAATACCATAACCATTGAAAAAACGATTGCTGCCGTTGAAAAGTTCGCGGGTAAAATCAAAGCTACCACCAAGAAAACCGGAAGCCATAAAGGCAATATGCTGTCTTTAAATGTTATTTTAATATCTCTTACCTTAGAGAAATAACGCGCTACATATATCATTAACACTACTGCCGCCAAGTTAGAGGGCTGAAAGCCGAAACCTACCAGTGGTAGACGGATCCAACGACTATCATTAGTACCACCACTTGAGGTGCCTTGTGCCAATACGAATATGAGCAAGACCAACACTATGGGCAAGGCAATCATTGAAAGCCCCTTAAAGAAGTGCGTAGGTATTTTATGTACCCCATAAATAATTCCAAAGCCTAAAAACAACAGTATGGCATGTTTTACCAAATGACCAACTGGCGTACCACTACCTACTACATAGACCAAATTACTACTTGCACTATATACTGGCAGAAATGAAAACAAGGCCAAGAGTGCCGCAATGGCCCAAATAGCTTTATCTCCTTTTATATTTTGAAATATATTCAACACCTTACAGGTTTTTTACACAGTTCTTAAATTGATCTCCGCGATCCTCATAGTTCTTAAACAAATCGAAGCTTGCACATGCCGGTGATAATAAAACCGTATCACCACGCTCTGCAATTTTATAAGCAACTTTTACAGCTTCTTCCATTGCATATGTTTCTACCAATAGATCCACAGCATTACCGAATACATGCTTGATCTTTTCATTATCCTCACCTAGGCAAATAATCGCTTTTACTTTTTCTCTTACTAATGGCATTAACTCCATGTACTCATTGCCCTTATCTACACCACCTACGATCCAAACAGTAGGTGTTTTCATGCTATCCAATGCGTAATAAGCAGCGTTTACATTTGTTGCTTTTGAGTCATTGATATATTCCACATGATGTATTTTCAACACCTTTTCCAAACGGTGGGGAGCCCCTTGAAAATTAGAAACACAAGCTCTTATCGTTTCCTTACGGATACCGACTAATTTGGCAATTGTTGCCGCTGCCATTGTGTTCTTTACATTGTGCTGACCTTCTAAGGCCAAAGTGTTCTTCGTCATGCTAATAGTGTCTGTTGTTGTTTTTATTATTATCTCGTTTTGCTCTATAAATGCGCCTTGTTCAAATACTTTATTCAATGAAAAGGGCATTAATTTTGATTTAACCGGGTGCTTGTTCAGCCATTCTACCAAAACCGTATCATCTGCATCATAAATCAAATAATCGTTTTCGTCTTGGTTTTCTGCAATTCTAAATTTAGATGCGATATAGTTTTCAAACTCATAGTCATACCGATCTAAATGATCTGGTGTAATATTCGTAATCACGGCAATGTGTGGTTTAAAATCTACTATGCCGTCTAATTGAAAACTACTGATCTCAAGCACGTAATACTCAAAATCATTCTCTGCAACCATTTTCGCATAGCTATCACCAATGTTTCCTGCCATACCCACTTTCAATTCGGCATTTGCCAAAATGTGGTTGGTTAGCATGGTAGTCGTTGTTTTTCCGTTGCTACCCGTGATACCAATAATTTTTGCATCGGTGTATTTTGATGCAAATTCAATCTCTGATATTACAGGAACACCTTTCCCTACCAACTGCTTTACCAAGGGTACTTTGTCTGGTATACCCGGACTCTTCATTACCAAATCGGCTTTTAGTATGCGGTCTTCAGAATGCTGTTCTTCTTCCCAATCAATTCCAAAATGTTCAAGAACGTTTTTATACTTCTCTTTAATTTTTCCTTTATCAGATACAAATACATCGTATCCTTTTTTCAATCCTAAAATAGCTGTTCCTACTCCACTTTCTCCTCCTCCAAGAACTACCAGTAATGCCATTATCTAATTTTTAAGGTCACTACAGTTACAATTGCCAATAGTATACCTACAATCCAAAAACGGGTTACGATCTTACTTTCATGGTATCCCATTTTCTGGTAGTGGTGATGTAATGGAGACATTAATAATATACGTCTACCTTCACCAAATTTTTTCTTTGTGTATTTAAAATACCCTACTTGTATCATCACTGAAAGCGACTCCGCAAAGAAGATTCCACATAACACGGGTATCAATAATTCTTTACGTACTATTATTGCGATTACAGCAATTACGCCACCAATTGTCAAACTACCCGTATCTCCCATAAACACTTGTGCCGGGAACGCATTGTACCATAAGAATCCGATCAAAGCTCCAGCAAAAGCGGTAATGAATACTAGCAACTCACCTACTCGTGGTATATACATTATATCTAAGTAATCAGAAAAAATGATGTTACCAGACACCAGGGCAAAAATGCCCAGCGTAAATACAATTATTGCCGATGTACCTGCCGCGAGACCATCAATACCATCGGTTAAATTTGCACCGTTAGATACCGCGGTAACTATTAATATAATAATAGGTATAAACAATAACCACGCATAGTCTTTTGCGTCATCACCTGCCCACGCTATTAAACTCTCATAATCAAACTCATTATTCTTAAAAAAAGGAACTGTAGTCATGGTCGACTTAATCTCTGCTCCTTTTACTTGTTCTACCGTATAATCTTTAGTGATGATGGTTTTATCATGATCACGCATGGTCACCTCTGGATGAAAATAAAGTACTGCACCCACTATTAGCCCTAATACTACCTGACCCAATACCTTAAACTTACCTTTTAGACCTTCTTTGTTCTTTTTGAATACTTTGATGTAATCATCTAAAAAACCGATTGCTCCCATCCACAACATGGTAAATATTAATAGGATGATGTAGATATTCTCTAAGCGCGCAAACAACAATACTGGTATCAATGTGGACATGATAATAATAACCCCACCCATTGTTGGCGTACCTGCTTTTTGCTTTTGACCATCTAAACCTAAATCACGAATAGTCTCACCTACTTGTTGCTTCTGTAAAAACAGAATAACACGCTTACCATAAACCGTCGCAATCATCAATGAAAACAGTATAGCCATTGCTGCACGGAATGTACTGAACTGAAACAGCGAAGCTCCAGGCAACTGGTATTGTTTTTCTAAATATTCGAACAGGTAGGTTAACATATAATCTGTATTCTTTGCTACTAAGACTTAATTATTTCTCTAAGCTGTTTAAAAGCTCTTTTACTATTTTAAAATCATCGAAATCTATGCGTACGCCGTTGGTTTCTTGGTAGGTCTCATGACCTTTGCCGGCTACTAATATGATATCGTTGTCATCTGCTAGTTGACATGCAGTTTTAATTGCCTGCTCTCTATTCTCGATGGATAAAATCTTTTTTACGTTCTGTGGCTCTACACCTGCCTCCATTTCTGAAATAATTTCAGTCGGTGATTCCGTTCTCGGATTATCAGAGGTAAATATGGTCTTGTTACTCATCTCTGATGCGATATTACCCATTACCGGACGCTTTGATCTGTCTCTATCGCCACCACACCCCACAACGGTGATGACGTTTTCATTTCCAGTTCTCAACGTGTTGATTGTCTCAAGCACATTTTTTAGGGCGTCCGGCGTATGGGCATAATCAACTATAGCCGTAATTTTTTTCTTTGATATATAATATTGAAACCTTCCGTCTACATTCTCCAACTCACTTAATAAGCGAAGGGTTTCTAATTGCTCCAATCCCAATAAATCTGCTGTCGCAAAAATCGCCAGCATATTATAGGCATTGAAATGACCTATTAATTTTGTCCATAGCTCATGATCATTGATTTTCAACAATTGACCGTCGAACTGATTTTCTAAAATCTGTGCTCTGTAATCTGCATAGTTCTTTAAGGCGTAGCTTGCTTTTCTAGCCTTAGTATTCTGCAACATGACCAAACCGTTCTTATCATCTACATTAGTTAATGCAAATGCCGTTTTTGGTAACTGATCAAACAATATCTTTTTGGTATCGCGGTACTCTGCAAATGTTTTATGATAGTCTAGGTGATCGTGAGACAGATTCGTGAAAATTGCCCCTTCAAACACCAAACCTTCGGTTCTTTTCTGGTGAATACCATGAGAACTTACTTCCATAAAACAATACTCTACACCGGCATCGTTCATCAATTTTAAATGCTGATTGATGACCAATGCATCGGGAGTAGTATGTTTTGTTGGATAAACCGTATCATCTACCATAATTTTAATGGTAGACAACAAGCCTACTTTATATCCTGCTTTTTTGAATAACTGATATAACAAACTAGATACCGTGGTTTTTCCATTGGTACCCGTAACACCTACTAATTTTAAATTTTTTGATGGTGTACCGTAGTAATTTGAAGCCATCAACGCCAATGCCTGATTGCCACTTTCTACTTGCACATACGTAACATCATCTATCATCTCTGCTGGCAACTGCTCGCAAACTATTGCTCTTACACCTGCAACAACTACCTGATCAATATATTTATGACCATCGGTCAACGTGCCTTTTATAGCTACGAAGGCATCGGATTTTTGCACCTCACGAGAATCGAAACGAACTGATGCTATATCACAAGAGGTAGTACCGCTAACAGCAGTAATACGCACTCCATATAATATGTCCTTTAATTGCATCATATTAATTCTAATACTATTTTTTTTACTGATTTTAAATCGGTGCCTTTGGTGATGGACTGTTTTTTCACCTTACCATTTCCTCTTACCTCTACTTCAATACCCAAATTCTCAAGAATTGCAACCGCATCCATACCACACATACCTTTTACATTTGGCATTGCAGAATATTTTGCTTGCGCCACCTTATAGTATCCTTGGTGCGAGTCTTCATTTTTGGCGACTAACACATTTTTTACATCGACCTCACTTGTTAAAGGTGAGGTTGCATATACTTTTTGAGCGACAGATTTAAATACCGGACCGGATACATCTGCACCATAATACCCAACACTTTTGTCTGGCTTATGAATTACTACGATACAAGAGTACTTCGGATTATCTGCAGGAAAATATCCTGCGAACGAAGAAATGTACTCGTACTTAGATTTATCTTTAGATACATAGTTAGTCTGCGTAGTTCCTGTTTTTCCTGCCATAGAAAAATTCTTAGAATACATACGGTGACCTGTACCATGGTCTTTCTCCACTACATTCTTTAATATCTGTTGCACCTTCTTTACTGTAGACTGAGAACAAATTGCTGGGTTCAATACCTTTTTATCAAACTTCTCAATCGTCTTGTTCCACTCCTTTACTTCTTTCAACAATCGTGGCTTTACCATTTCGCCATCGTTTGCAATAGCGTTATAGAATGCCAATGTTTGTAGCGGAGTCATAGACACCTCATAACCATAAGCCATTTGTGCCAATGAAAGACCTGACCAACCTTTATCACCAGGGTACCGCAGAACAGGTTTACCTTCACCAACAACCGGAAGTCCTAATTCTTTATGAATACCCATACTCATTAATCTATTCACATATTTTTCAGGGTCGTTCTTGTACCCATTGTTTATCATTTTAGCAAAAGCAACATTAGATGATACTTCAAATGCTTTGGACATTGATATTTTACCGTGTCCGTCACGCTTGGTATCCTTTACCCAGTGCTTATATATTTTCCATCTACCGTTTTCAGTATCAATTACGGTACTGGTATCTATTATTTTATCTTCTAGAGCCGCCACCAAATTCATCAACTTAAAAGTTGAACCTGGCTCGTGCGATTCGCCAATAGCATAGTTTAAACGCTCGTAATATTTACCATCGGTAGTCTGACCTAAATTAGATATTGCTTTTACCTCACCGGTTTTTACCTCCATAACGATTACCGTACCGTGGTCTGCTTGATATTTCTCTAACTGACCTAGTAATGCATGGTGCGCTATATCTTGTATATTAATGTCTATTGTAGAATACACATCATAACCATCTTTTGGCTCAATGATATTATCGTTACCTATAGGCTTCCACTGTCCTTTTGCTATTTTTTGCTTTAAACGTTTCCCTGAAATTCCTCTTAGATATTCTCCAAAAGCACCTTCCATACCTACACGAGTGTAGTATCCGTTTTCATCTACACGCTCATACCCAACACTACGCTCGGCAATTTTACCTAACGGATGCTCTCTTTTAATATGCTGCTCAATAATTAGCCCGCCTTTATACGCTCCCTTATTCAAAAGCGGAAATTTCTTTACTGCCATGTATTCAGAATAATCTAGGTTGCGTACAAGCAATGCATATCTATTTTTATTCTCTCGTGCTTTTCTTAAAACCTGTTGATAGTGAGAAGATGTTTTACCGAAATTCTTTGCCAAGGCATCTGCCAATGGTTTTACATTCGCTTTAAAATCTTCGTTAGATACCGTTACGGCATCAAAACGAATGGTGTATTTAGATACTGAAGTTGCCAAAAGACTACCATCGTCAGAATATAGATTACCTCTATTTGGCTCAATGGTAAACATACGCTCGGTACGCGTATCTGCCAAAGCTTGGTATTTTTCGCCGTCTACTACTTGTATAGAAACCAGTTTAAATAACACTGCACCCGCAAAGAGTACCATGAAACCTGCTACTATATAGAGCCTCTTTAATATGCTTTTATCTGTTGCCGCCATTATTCCTCAACATTTAAAGATTTCACCTTAATTTTCTGCGGGGGATTCTCTGAAGGAAACAGTCCTTTTTCCGATATTTTACCGGTAATGCTCGATTCTAGTTTTAACTGTTGCACATCTGATCGCATATCTACGAACTCGTTTCGCAACTCTTTTACTTCTTCGTTTAATAAAGCAATGCGGTGTACTTTTTGATCGGCGCTATGAGAACTACTGATCATAACCGTTGCCAAAAAAGAAATGAAAATAATAAACAGCCAATTTTTAGGGGCGTCACCGCTCACCAAAAATTTACCCTTTAATAGGTCTAATACACCCGTTTTCACTTTATTTTTCGCCATTACGCTCTGCTATTCTCAATTTTGCACTACGTGCTCTGTTATTCAATTTTATTTCTTCTCTAGTCGGCACTATCAATCCGCCAACCTTTTTTAACGGTACATCTATATTGCCGTAAAAATCTTTCTCTGGCTCTCCGTCAAACTGACCCGCTCTTATAAATCTTTTTACAAGCCTGTCTTCTAAAGAGTGGTAGCTAATTACACTTAGCCTTCCTTTTTCATTCAATAAACCTGGAGCCTGCTCCAAAAACTCTTTGATCACTTCTATCTCTTGATTCACCTCTATGCGAATCGCTTGATATATCTGTGCCAATATTTTATGCTGCCTATGTTCTGGCAAAAACTGCTTCAACACTGTTTTCAATGCATCGGTAGTTTGTATCTCTTCTTCTTCCCTACTGGCAACGATTACTTTTGCCATGGCGTTCGCGTTTCTAATATCGCCGTACTCGAACAAGACTTTACGCAAATCATCATATGAGTACTTATTTACCACCTCAAAAGCTGATAGCGTATTGCGCTTGCTCATTCGCATATCTAGATCTGCATCAAAACGGGTAGAGAATCCTCTTTCCGCTTGATCAAACTGATGCGATGAAACTCCGTAATCTGCAAGAATACCATCTACCTTCTTTATGCCATAGAACTTTAAAAACTGGGTGATGTACCTAAAATTTTCCGCGATAAGCGTAAATCTTGGATCACCTAATGTGTTTGCTTGCGCATCTTCATCTTGATCAAAGGCATACAACCTGCCTTCTTTACCCAATCTTTTTAATATCTCTTTAGAATGACCGCCACCGCCAAATGTCACATCTACATATATACCATCTTCTTTGATGTTTAAACCGTCTACCGATTCTTTCAGTAATACAGGGTTATGATACATCTCCACTTGGTTTTTTACCTAACATTACACGCTTTGCCAACTTCACCTTCTCTTCTTTCGTTGCGTTTATAGATTCGTCATATGCTTTCTTGTCCCAAATCTCTAATCGCTTGCCAATTGGCGCAATGACCACTTCTTTGGTAATACCACCTAACGAGATAATGTCTTTCGGTATCAACAATCTACCGGTAGCATCTACTTCTACCTGACGAAGCCCTGCTGTATACATTCTTATGAACTGTAGGTTTTCTTCATCGAACCTGCTCTTTTCGTTCAATTCTGCCATTACTCTGTGCCACTCGTAAGCAGGGTATAATTCTAAACACTCGCTCAAATATGATTTTTTGATAAAGAAGCCATCTTTTAGGATCGGAGCCACTTGATTGCGCAGCGCGACAGGGAGCATAATACGCCCCTTAGCATCAGCTTTGCAGTTAAATGTCCCAAAGAAAAAGATGTCCAAATTGGTTGTGTTTAGTTATTATAACTCAAATATATAAATATTATTACCACATTTTACCACTAAAAACCACTTTGTTAATAAATTACCCCACTTTTGAACACGTTTTTGCACTTCATCGGATTTTATGGGATAATTTTCCCACTCAGCCCCTAAATCTTGAAAAAGTGAATTCTTAAAGTTTCTTGTGATCACCTTATCGAAAAGAGTTGTTTGCTATTCTCGGTAATTACCTATATTTGGACAATTACTGATGAGTAGTGTGCATGGAAAACGAATTGATCAACGACGGAGGATTTAAGTATATTGAAAAAGGCGAGGGCAAACCCATTATTATTCTACACGGATTAATGGGCGGACTCAGTAATTTTGAAGGGGTGAATACTTATTTTCCTCCGAAAGGATACAAAGTGATTATTCCTGAATTGCCCCTATATTCTATGCCGATGTTAAAGACAACGGTAAAGAATTTTGCCAAATACCTTAAGAAATTTATAGATTATAAAGAGCTAGACGATGTTATTCTTTTAGGCAACTCTTTAGGTGGCCATATTGGTCTTTTACACACCAAATTATACCCGGCCAAAGTAAAAGCTTTGGTTATTACCGGTAGTTCCGGTCTTTACGAAAGTGCTATGGGCGACGGTTACCCTAAACGTGGTGATTATGAGTTTATTAAAAAGAAGGCACAAGATGTTTTCTATGACCCGGCAGTTGCTACCAAAGAAATCGTAGATGAAGTTTTTGCTACGGTTAACGATCGTGTAAAATTGGTAAAGACCTTGGCAATTGCAAAAAGTGCCATTCGCCATAACATGGCGCAAGACCTACCTAGCATGAAAACCCCTACTTGTATTATTTGGGGAAAAAATGATACGGTTACTCCGCCAGACGTTGCAGAACTGTTCGATGAGCTTTTACCAAATTCAGATTTATTTTGGATGGATAAATGCGGACATGCACCAATGATGGAGCACCCAGACCAATTCAATACCATTCTTTATGAGTGGTTGACGAAAAACAATTTCTAAATACCCTACGGATGAAAATAAAGTCGGCCGACTTTGTAATGAGCAACTCTGATGTTGCCAAATGCCCGAAAGAGCCTTTACCCGAGTACGCCTTTATTGGCCGTTCTAACGTTGGTAAGTCTTCTTTAATAAATATGTTGACCGAGCGTAAAAGCTTGGCTAAAATTTCTGGTAGACCCGGTAAAACCCAGCTTATTAATCACTTTAAAATCAATGAGAATTGGTTTCTAGTAGATTTACCTGGCTACGGATATGCTCGTGTTTCTAAAAGAGATAAAAAGACCTTTCAAAAATATATCACCAATTACTTTTTACAACGAGAGCAGCTAGTTTGCTCTTTTGTTCTTGTAGATATTCGCCATGACCCACAACCTATAGATATGGAGTTCATGCAGTGGATGGGTGAAAACGGAGTACCGTTTGCCATTATCTTCACAAAGGCAGATAAATTAAAACCGAAAGCGGTTGAACGTCAAGTAAAAAAATACCTAGATCAGTTGTTAGAAGACATGTGGGAAGAAGCACCACCGCATTTTATCACTAGCTCAAGCCACCGTAGTGGTCGCGATGAAGTACTAGCGTATATAGATGATATTAACGAGAAGTTTTTCGAAGCAACGAAGAAGTAGCTGCGCTGTAGTATTCAGTTTTCAGTAACAGTTGGCAGTTTTTTTGTATTAAGTATTAAGTACAAAATACTAAGCTGTTTGTACTAGTTCTTCGTACTGCGTACTCTGTATTGTTTATCTTATTCTATTGACTTTACACTCCATATTCACTACTGAAAACTTCTTACTTAATACTCTGTACTCTCCCAAAAACGAAATGTCAGTTCGAGTGGATTATTGTCTGCAATGCAATGGAAGACTATAATTTATATCGAGAACCCTCGCGTGTTCCAAACCTGTTCTCGATACAAATTTCTCATACCTCGAAATTCACTCGAACTGACAGAGGTACTCGCTAACGAAAACAACTGAAAACTGTTACTGCCCACTGTTACTGAAACTGCCAACTGAAACCAAAATGTCATCCTGAGCGCAGTCGAAGGGACCGGAACACGTATCACTTCGGCTACGCTCAGTGACCGAGTAAGACTAAAAACTGAAACTGCCTACTTCACCAATAAGATCCTCCACCGTTTCTATAGCATTCAACTTCTCGGCAGATACCAACACCTCTAGGTCATGATCTGTTTCTACCAGTATAATAGGATAGGTGTACTTATGCCCAAATTTGCTTTTATAGCTTTCTTGAAATTCATCTTTATGAAAGAATTCTAGCTCGTAGCCTTTGGATAACAAACTTTCCCTAAACCCTTTCCACTGTTTGTTCTCCGTAAAACTGCCATAGGTTAAACTGCAGAGATTGCAGTTATAGGTAGCTGGGTTAATAATTTTATGGGCGAAATCTAGCATTTTGCTGCCCGTATCGCTATTGGCATTATAGATAAATAGAATTTTATTTGACATGCTTTTTTGTCGTTAAAATATTGCAAACTATACACTTAATTGAACCAATTATGATTATTTGAAATGAAAATTCAATTGTTAACTGTAGGTTTATTATATACAGAAATTTTATATATACAATTTAACCTCTTATATATTAAGTAGAATATAGGTAATCATAGTTGTTTTCAGACATTGTGCAAAATTAAAAATGTATATATGAATTAACCAAAACCTATCACTCATGAACAAGAAAGAAAGCAAGATTACGCGTCGTAAGTTTGTCAATTTAGGAGCCAAAGGCTATGCCAGTGTTCAATTGGCTTGTGCCCTACCCGTTTCGGTACTCGCCAATACTGGGCGTAATTCTTTAGAAACTTCCACTTTTCATGGGGTATGTTACCACGATTGTCCCGATTCATGCAGCTGGGAAGTAAAAGTGCAAGATGATAAGGTTATTTCTTTTGGTGGAGACAAAGCAAATCCTTTTACAGCTGGCAAACTGTGTGGAAAAATGGAAACCTTCCCCGATGATATTACCTATCACCCAGATAGGTTGCTTACACCCATGAAGCGAATAGGTAAAAAAGGAGAGGGAAAATTTGAACCTATAAGTTGGGAACAGGCCATAGGCGAAATAGGCGATCAACTCAAGCAGACGATTACGGAGCATGGCAGCGAGTCTGTACTTTCGCATGGCTATATGGGCACACAAAGCATTGTACAAAAGACCGTAATGAGTAGCCGCTTTTTTGCACGAATGGAAGCTTCTGATATTGCTCATACCATTTGCGGAGGTGCTGTAATACCTGCTAACTTCGAAGTAAATGGCACTGCAATGGGTGTATTACCTGAAGATATGGTTCACAGCCGATATATTATACTTTGGGGCACCAATACTAAAAACTCTAATGTGCACCAATGGCCTTTCGTCTTAAAAGCTAAGGAAGCCGGTGCAAAAATCATTGTTGTAGATCCTTTTGTTTCTGCCACTGCCAAAGAAGCCGACTGGCATATTCAGCCACTTCCCGGTACCGATGTAGCATTGGCGTTGTCTATGATGAACGTAATGATCAATGAGGATCTGGTAGATCAAGATTATATTGATAATTATACCTCAGGATATAAAGATTTAAAAGAACACGTTAAAAGTTACAGCCCTAAAAGCGTTTCAGATATTTGCGGTTTACCAGAAGAAGACATCATTCAATTTGCTAGGGAGTATGCCAAGGGCGATCCATCGCTAATTCGTATTCTGGTCGGGATTGAGCATAACTACAACGGCGGCGACGGTACCAGAGCAGTAGCTATTTTACCATCGTTAACCGGAGCATGGCGAAAGCTGGGTGGCGGACTAATGCATTTGACTTTTGAGATGAGCGGTCGTGCACTCAATTGGGAACGTTTAGACTTTCATCGTCAAATGCCTACACAACCAAAACGTACACTTAATATGGTTCAGATTGGTCAATTGCTCAATAATCTCAACCTCGATCCGGTCATTAAATCGATTTTTATCTACAACTCCAACCCAATGGTCACATCACCCAATGCGAACCTAACTAAAAAAGGACTGGAGCGCGAAGACCTACTGACCGTAGTGCTAGAACATTTTATGACCGAGACGGCTAAATATGCCGACTACGTATTTCCCGCTACTACGCAGCTTGAGCATTGGGATATTGGCGATTCTTGGGGGCAAGTCTATATCAATATCAATCAACCTGCTATTACCCCACTGGGTGAAGCCAAACCTAATAGCGAATTCTTCCGAATAATGGCGCACGAAATGGGCTATACAGATGAATGCTTTAAAGAGTCAGACATGGATCTTGTAAAATCAGCATTTGATTCTGATCATCCGTATTTAGACGGAATTGATTTTGAATACATGCAAAAAAACGGCTGGGCCAGGTACAAAATTCCAGAACCGTTTCTACCCCATGCAGATGGTAACTTCAGCACTGCGAGCGGCAAATGCGAATTTATTAGTCAAAGCAGTGGTCTCCCTACCTACAAAGAAGTGAGCTACACCGAAAAAGAAAAAACTGATCACCCGTTACAGCTTTTGACTATTAAGAATACGAAAGGTTTTCATAACTCTTCGCATGCCAATGTCAAGCATTTACAACAGAAAGAAGGGCTACCATGGTTAGACATTCATGCAGATGATGCAAAGGCTAGAGACATACAAAACGGAGATGAGTTAATGATATTCAACCAACGTGGTAAAGTAATTTTAGAAGCTAAAATCTCTGCACGTATTCGACCTGGTGTGGTATGTATGCCACATGGCTACTGGCCTTCATTAATAAAAGGTGGGCAGGCATCGAACAACCTAACAGATGATCAATTAACAGATATAGGTGGTGGTGCAGCACTTCAAGACTGTCGTGTACAGGTAGCGAAAGCATAAATTAATAACTAGGTAGATGCATGCCCAAATCAGCTTTTACAGCTTTTTTGAAACTAATCTTTATAAAAGAATTCTAGCTTGTAGCCTTTGGCTAAAAAACGCTCTCTAAACGCTGCCCACTGTTTGTTCTCGGTAAAACTGCCATAAGTTAAACTACAGAGATTGCAGTTATAGGTAGCTGGGTTAATGATTTTATGGGCGAAATCTAGCATTTTACTGCCCGTATCGCTATTGGCATTATAGATAAATAGAATTTTCTTTGATACCTTTTTTTGTCGTAAAAATACCCAAACCATACATAATTTTTAACCAGTTATGGTTTCCCGTAATGTAGTGTGAAATGAAAATTGTAGGTTTATTCTTTAGTGGTATATTAGCTAAGTAAGCTTTACCCTCCAAAACAGGAAATAAACGTACCCTGGTCAGTTTATACATAAGTTGGCAACAAGTTCCAAGCAACAAACTCTACGAAATCATAAGAAATGCCGAAAAGTCGAAAAAGAAAAAAAAAGTATAAAAAATGGCAAATAGAAGTTATTTATATAATCTTGATTTCAATAGACTAGATAGAGCAAAGACTCCAGAAGATTCTGTGTTAAGCGTGTATGAATATGCGTATGAAATTCCGTTGTCTTACAAGGTATTATTAAGCAACGACACTTTAAATAACAAATCTGTTTTATGGGATTACGAACACCCGATAACGATAAGTGGAGACGCCAATAAAGGAAAGGATAGTCTTTTTAAATTTTTGGACAAATTACAAACGTTGCATTTATTTGAACCCGAGTATCTTAAATCTGAAATTGAAAAAACAAAACAGTTTTTCAACGACAATAAATTCGATTTAAAATACTTCTTTCTTGAAGGTGGTGAATTGTATGAAATGGGAAATGAACCATTTGAAGAACAAAACCTTGAAGTTTTTAATGAAGTAACGCAAATAGAAAAAACTATTGAAAACTTCATAAAATATGTGGAGACCGTTAACAAAGAAATAGCGCATTTGGTATCGCAAAGAGACCAAATGACAAAGAAAGGTTGGTTCAAGAAATCAGTACCTGTTTTGTCAGAGAAAGAAAAAGCACAGATGGAGAAAACAATTCAAAATAAACAAATTGAAAAAAGAGCGCTGCTAGGAATTGATAATTGGTCAACAATACTCTATTTTCAGTTCGACAAATAAAAAACACTTCCCTCAAACACAAAACATGGAACAACAAGGCTCAGATATCATTGCTAACAGATACCAAAAATTTATAAAAACGGTTTGCGAAACAGATGTTGTTTATGCGCTTCAAAATCATGAAGGTTTTGCAACCTCAGCTTCTGTGCAGTATGATGATGAAAATGACAGACCTGTTGGTGTACTTTGCTTTTGGGCAGAAAGTGGCAGGGCGAAATCTTGCACCATAAACCATTGGAGCAACTACCAACTTACTGAAATAGCATTAGTAGATTTTATAGAAAATTGGGGTGTAGGTATGGAAAATGACGGAATACTAGCTGGTATTGAATTCGACCAAAATATGTTTGGCTATGAAGCCAAACCCCTAGATTTAATTCTTGCCTTAGTTTCTGAAATAAAAGCGACCAATAAAGAACTACCGCTTCAAAAATTTGAAAATATTGCTGATTTAGAAGAACAGGCGAAAGAGGCGAATGGGTAATCATAGTAATGAATAAATACTGTATTGTTGAAGTCTAAAGACACAGCTTTAAATGTCATTTTTTTACCTTATTAAATTATTATTTCGATTAAAGCAATTGAGTATTACCTCACGTAGAGCATTTTTGGCTTTGCTGTATTTACAACAAACTAAAATAATGTGCGTTGTTAATCCGTACCAAATCTCAAACCCTTAGAAATGAAAACTACCTTAAAAAATATTCTTCTTATTACTTTATTCACATCTCTATTTCTAGGTTTTGTTTCGTGTGAACTTGAAGATGAAATAAATGAGGATATTGAAGAAACTATAGAAACAGAAGAAGAAAATGAGCCAGAAGTTATTTTAAGCACAGAAAATGCTATAACTTCTATTTCAGTCATGCTTAATGATGTTGAATATAATGCTGAAATTGATCATCTAAATAACAGCATTCTATTGACTTTACCCTCCGGAACCAACTTAAACGAAATCTTACCTAATATCATTATACCCGAATTTGCAACGATTTCACCAGACCCTTCTTCGGTACAAAATTATGAGGAAGGTGTTATTTTTACAATTACTGCAGAAGATGGCACTAGCCAAGAATATGAAGTCACCATAATAGCACCTAGCAATGAAAATAGTATCATTAACATAACTATAGAAAACGAACTTATGGAACCTATTACAGGTTTCACAGATGAAGAATCTAAATCAATTTTATTCGAAGTTCCCAACACATTAGATTTAACGGCCGTAAAGATAAATATTACCATACCTGAGGATGCAGTTGCCTCTCTAGAAACTGAAAGTATCATAGATTTAAGTAGCACAACTACCATGAATATTACTGCTGAAAATGGAGATGTTTCTGAATACTCGGTCAGTAGCTACACGACCAATCTCTTAACCAATCCTTCTGGAGACAATAATGGATTTGGATGGGATTTTGACCCAAATACAGGAATTGAAACCACTGCTGAATATGGTAACATTTTTTATATTACCGCGTATGAAGGTGATTTTTCACCTCATATTTATCAAACCGTCACTTTTCCTAGAGATTATAGCGATAAATATGTTTTGTTCATTGGTAATTTAACTACCGAAAAGGTACTTGAAGATTCTATTACTAGACACTCTTATTTATGGGCTTATCAACTTGGCGATTTCTCTGAAGATGATTGGATTTACATGCAAGGTATGGGACATAGAGCTGGTGCAAATGAATGGGAGGTAGTATCTGGCAGTCATAAATTATTACCTAATGTCACGGGTACTTATTTTCAACTTGGTCAAGGTCTAAGAAATGGAGATCCATATGATGGCACTACTTGCAAATTCAGAGATTTAGAAGTAAGGCTTTTTGAATCTGCCGAAGAAGCAGCTATCTATGTAAGTCAAGTATATAATCAATAGCAAAACTTACACTTTAACCACATGAAAAAACCACTATTATTAATTGCATCAATATTTCTATTCTTAACTTCTTGCAGCGAGAGTAAACCTATTAAATTTGAAAGAGACGGGGTTTCAATGACCAGCCCAACAGGTTGGGAAATTACGGATCAAGAAAATATTGACGACCAAGGGTATTACCTATCCATAGAAAAAGATGGTTTTGATTCTAGTGGCATCGTATCAATGACATGGATCAATGGTGAAATTGACCTTGGTGAATGGGCGTATCTTTTTCAAGAAGAATTGGTCAATAATATTATCTATAGAAATTCTAATATTCAATTTGAAGATGCCGTTGACAATACTTATAACGACATTGATACTTCTTCCATAAGATTTACCGCAAGTATTCTAGGCTTAGATCATGAAGGTAATATTCACTTCTTTTATAAAGGCGATAAAACTTTTGCAATTCTAATACAAGAAGCTATGGAAGATAATATGACAAATAAACCTGGTTTTGATTTGATTGAGAAGGGTTTTGATGTTCAATAAATTATTACATATTTATAAATTTTAGAACTATAATTATGCTACACCTCATTGTAGGTAATACAGGATCAGGTAAAACTACCTACTCAAACGAGCTTAAGAAGAAAACCAAAGGAGTACTCTTTTCCATTGACACTTGGAACAATACGTTGTTTCTACCCGACAAGAAAGAAACCGATGGTTTAGAATGGTTTTTAGAGCGTATAGAAAGAGCAGAAAGTATGATTTTAAATGTGGTTGCACAATTAGAAGAGTCTCATACAGATGCTATTTTAGACTTGGGGTTGTCTAAATTTGAGCATCGCGAAAAATTTAGACATTTTGCCGCATCTCATGATTATGCCATTCAACTTCACTTTTTAGATATTTCTAAAGAAACCAGATGGCAACGTGTACAGCAGCGCAACACTGAAAAAGGAGCAACTTTTGAATTTGAGGTTAGTAAAGAGAATTTTGACTTTATGGAAACTTGGTTTGAAAAACCTACCGAAAATGAACTTATTGGTAGTGTTGTTATCACCGAATAACACTAATTTTACCCTCCGCATTTTTTTGTAATGATTATTTACTGAACCACACTTTCAACCAAACCAATTACTTGAACGCCAAACATACTTTTGTCAATTTATTTCTTAAGACCAGTAGCAAACAAGAATGCCACGAGGTACTTAGTAAATGGAACTCTTATTACGCTGCATTATCAGAAAAGCATCAAGAGTCTTTTGTGGTGAGAACACTTCTGTTTTTAAATACTACAGATTTTGATGCTACAGAAGGTTTTGAACTTACTACCGAGATGAAACTGGTAATTTCTAGTGCATTCGTTCAAATAACCTTTGGCTTGAAACAAGATGTACTGAGTGTCTTCAAAACCATATTTGTGACACCGACATCATATTCATACACTGGCAGAGATGTTTTGTATGATGGTGATGTAAATACCGTTACCAAGCGTGTAAACTTATCGTGGCCTGCTGTAGAAAAAGGCTTCGTTATTACCGATGACGGATTAAATATTGCCATACACGAGTTCAGTCATTGCTTAATTATTGAAAACGCCAAAGGCTCGTATTTTTCGAAAGCTTTTAAAGATGCGGATCTCAACGCTTGGAAAGAACTGGCTACTAAAAAAATACCGCTAATTCGTGCCGGTAAATACACCATTTTTAGAGACTATGCTGGCACTAATTTAATGGAGCTTTTCGCCATTGCATTAGAGACCTTTTTTGAGCAACCTCATGAGTTTTATTCCTACTCCCCTACTTTTTATCGTACCACCGCCAAGGTGCTTAAACAAGACCCACGGAACGGTAAGAATCCAAAGTGAAAAAATTACATCGGGTTATATTTTTATTTAAAACTACAAGAAAATACGGTACAAAAACGAATCGCTCTTCCCGCAACCTGAGAAGTGTCATAGTTTAGCATACCAATGTTTTATACTATTGTAAAAACACGAACATGCAAAAGGTATCTTTCACTGAAAATTTAGATTTCAACGATCATAAAATTGTCACCAAAGTTCTATTAGAAACTTCGTTCTCAAAAGAGATTCGAATATTATTAAAGAACGGTCAATTGATGAAAGAGCACAAAGCTCCTTTCCCCATTATAGTACATATTGTTCAAGGAGAAATTGATTTCGGAGTAGAAGACACACATCACACCCTAAGCCAAGGAGATATCATTACCTTAGCTGCCAATGTTCCGCATGACCTTTTAGCAAAATCTGATAGTATTGTACGTCTTACACTTTCTAAACAAGACGCCGCTGAACGCGTAGAAAAAGTTGTTGCCGATTCATAAAAAGAGACTATGACCCAAATTACCAATAGAGAAGATGTGCGTGTATTGGTACATACCTTTTACGATAAAATAAGGAAAAACGAAATGCTAGGACCCATTTTCAACGGACATATTACCGACGAGCAATGGCCTACGCACTTAAGCAAACTCACCGATTTCTGGGAGTCGAATCTTTTTGGTGTCCGCACTTTTAGGGGAAGTCCGTCTAAGGCTCACGTCAAAGTTGACAAAAACCTCAACCATACCATCTCACAAGAACATTTCGCACAATGGCTACAACTTTGGTTCGAAACCATTGACGAACTCTACGAGGGTGAATTGGCTACGAGTGCTAAAGACATGGCGCGCAGAATGTCTACAGGGCAGTATATTCATATTTGGCAGAGTAGACCGGAGAATCAGTGATTATAGTTGATTTGTGTTTAGTAGGCAGTATTCAGTAACAGTTGGCAGTTTCAGTGTTCAGTGGCTTTTGGCTTTTGGCTTTTGCAATAACAACAATTTAGCTTTGCTAAATACTTAAATCAAAATAAATCTATTCTCTATTCTCTATTTTCTAACTTCTAACTTACAATACTTACTTAATACTTTGTACTCTTTACTTAATATTTAATTTAAACCCTCTACCATTGACGAAGCAAGTATCCCAAATCTATTTCGTAAATTGAACGTGAAATAATTTGCTAATTATCAATACTATGGATTTTCTATCCCCTACCTATTTTTTTGATTATGAAAGTGACGAAATTCAAGATTTGGTTTCTGAATTTAAAAACACTTCACTTTCCGAAAAAGAAATTACTATCGCACTTTATAATAAAGTACGCGATACATGGCGATATGATCCATATAGCTTAAGCTTCAACAAAGAGAAATATCGAGCTAGTGAAATTGCAAAACGCCCAAAAGGCCATTGTATCGATAAGTCTATCGTCTTAATCGCCGGACTTCGTGCCCTAGGTATACCCGCTAGAATTCATTTGGCGAAAGTTAAAAACCATATTGGCGTAGAACGATTAATAGAGAAATTCGGATCTAATGAACTTACTCCTCATGGTATGGTCGACGCTTTTATAAATAATAAATGGCTGAAGCTCTCCCCTACATTCAATGCATCGTTATGTGAAATGCTAAATGTAGCTCCTTTAGATTTTGACGGTGAAAATGATGCTATTTTACAAGAATTCAGCACAGACGGAACACAATTTATGGAGTATCTAGAAGACTACGGTCATTTTGAAGATGTACCTATGGAATTTATGGAACGGAATGCACGCGAGCATTACCCCAATATTTTTGATACTGGCACTAACCAAACGGAATTTCAGTTGTAGGTTTTAACAAACTTTAATACTCAATACTCCGCCAATCTACTTTACAGATTATTTTTTATAGTACATTCGATGGAAAATATAATTCCTTTGAAAAAATTCATTTTTACTTTATTCATAGCATTTTCATCTATATTGGTATTTGCTCAAGAACCAATGCAATGGACTCCCGATTACGAGTTGCAACTTAGTGATTACCAATCTCCAGAATCGGAAATTAATGCCGAGCTTACCTCCTATTCTATTTATTCGGGCGCTAAAATTGATTTTAGTTTCAAAATGAATTCAGTCTCTTTCATGTTTACCAAGAACTTTAATAGTAAGGTAAAAGCCATTTTTCAAAAAAACCTGGCTATTTTGGTTGCTCCAGATTCGTTGACCTCAAATCAGCTGCTACAATTCGGGCGTTATGATTTTGATTTGGTAGAGCTATATTCTAGAAAAATACGCAAGAAAATCTACGAAGAAAAAGGTGCTTTTAGCGACGCTAGTTTATTTCAACCTATTTTCAATGAGCTACAAGAGGAAATGAACACTGTAAGCGCCCAAGTTTTTAAAGCCACCGATTTTGGGAAAGATGCTGAAATGTTACAAAAAGAACATGATAAAGTCATCAACGAAATTAATTCGCTATCTGATTTTTGTATGACGTGCAAGCCTAAGAAGAATAGGAAATGAATTAGCAATTAGTAATTAGTAATTAGTAATTAGTAATTAGTAATTAGTAATTAGTAATTAGTAATTAGTAATTAGTAATTAGT
>NZ_JAUOPN010000024.1 GCF_030547005.1 Maribacter sp. 1_MG-2023
ATTCTTCATCAAATCTGACCTAAATAATAATTATTTATCGAATTTAGAGGTGTCCTAAGAAGGGGAAGCCTACATTAGTAGACTCTGTATATTCAGTTTTAATTTTTTCTATTTTATTATCTACTCTTACATGCTTTAAATCCGGTTCATGAATTTTATCGACCGATTGATTTTCGAATGGGCTATAGCCTGCTCTCAATAATTTTAATAGATTTTTACGGTACGAGGTTAGAATTGTTAATCTATCTGCCTTTGTCTTATAATTATTTGCCTTGCCGTAAATATTTTTCATTCGTTCCAATATATTAGTTTTTGGGTTCCTAAATGAAAAATAGACGTACCATTTTTTTGAAAGATCACCTTTGGCGGTATAGTTTTTTGGTACAGAAAAATTTGGTTTTGTAGACTAATTGTGTTCTAAATCGTGTTCACTTTCGTGTTCAATTGTAATTTCATGCAGAAATATAGACATAAAAAAACGGTTTAGAGTGAACTAAACCGTTGTTTTACTTGAATTTACTAATGTAGCGAGAGGGGGGCACGATCCCCCGACCTCCGGGTTATGAATCCGACGCTCTAACCAACTGAGCTACCTCGCCATATTATTTTTTAACGGCTGCAAATATAGTGGTAATTTATTTGTTCTTCAACAAAAATTTATATAAAAAATAATACCTCACATTTATTTTTTTATCATTTAGAAATATATATATTGCTCGCAATAAAGTAGCATGAACATGAGCGATAAAATAAAATTTGAAATAGAGTTTGTAATACAGTCTTCACCACAGATGTTATACCAATACCTGGCAACACCTTCTGGACTGTCAGAATGGTTTGCAGATAATGTGAATTCTAGAGGAGAGAAGTTTACATTTATTTGGGACGGAGCAGAAGAAGAAGCTAAGCTGTTAAAAAGAAAATCAGATGAGTTTGTACGTTTTTCTTGGGATGAAGCAGAAGATGATAGCTTTTTTGAAATGAAAATAATTGTAGATGAAATAACTAAAGATGTTTCTTTGTTTATAACTGACTTTGCAGAAGATGATGAAATTGAGGAGTCTAAAATGCTTTGGACGAACCAAGTATCAGATTTAAAACAGGTATTGGGATCATCCTAAAAATACCCTTATTTACAGTATCTTTGAGCCTTAATTTTTTAAGGCTTTTTTTATGTTCAATTTTAATGGTGAACTTCTTGAGGATAATACTTCTTTTTTAAACGAAAAGAATAGGGGAGTGCAGCTTGGTGATGCCGTTTTTGAAGAATTACGTGTTTTAAATGGTGATATTATATTTTTAGAAGATCATTATTTACGCTTAATGTCTTCTATGAGAATTCTAAGAATGGAGATACCTATGAACTTTACTATGGAGTTTATGGAAGAAGAAATTCTAAAAAGTCTATCTGAGAACGATTTAAAAGAAGCAAAACAAATAAAATTTACGGTTTTCAGAAATAGTCAGACCGATTTTTCTAAATCTGATAATAGTATTTCATATTTCATTACAAGTAACACGTTAACAAACCCATTTTTTATTCTTAACGAGGGTGCATACGAAGTAGAACTTTTTAAAGATTTCTACAAAAATTCTAGTATGTTGTCTAACTTAGATACTAATAATAAAGTTTTAAATGTTGTAGGAGCGATTTACGCACAAGAAAATGATTATCAAGATTGTTTGTTGCTCAACGAAAGAAAGCAAGTTATAGAGGCTCTAAATGGTAATTTGTTTGTGGTAAAAGGTAATCAGATTAAAACAGCACCTATAACCGATGGTTGCATTAATAGTATTTTAAGAAAGAAGCTTATAGATATTGTTTCAAAAATAAATAATTTTGAATTTCTTGAGGATAGTATATCGCCTTTTGAGCTTCAAAAAGCAGATGAGTTATTCATTATAAATAATATTGACGGTATTATCTCCATAACAAAATATAGAAAGAAAGATTTTGTCAATACAACTGCAAAAAACTTAATGGGTAAATTGAATGCTGCGGCTAGAATGTCTTTAACTGCAGGTGTTTAGTTGAGACTCGGGTTTTCTGGAGCATTTGACCAAAGTAGATAGTCACCACCTAATTGGATCATATTTTCTTTCCAAATTGCTTTTGCGGCTTTTTGAATAATTCTACTTTCATGTTCATTTTCAACAACGATCCATGATTTTGAAGTCAGTTCTTCATCTAGTTGTAAAGAAGACCAGCCAGAATAACCAAGAAAAAACCGAATATCATCTTCAGAAATAATTTCTTTATTGATAAGATCTACGGTAGTTTCAAAATCACCGCCCCAGTAAATACCATCTGAAATCTCTACACTGTTATCTATTAAGTGCGGTACTTTATGTATAAAGTAAAGATTGTCTTGTTCTACAGGACCGCCATTATAAACTTTAAAAGGTATTTCAATTTCGGTGACCAAATCGTTTATTTGATACTCTAGTGGCTTATTCAAAATAAAACCAACAGAGCCTTCATTACTATGTTCTGCTAACAGCACAACAGATCTATTGAAAGAAACGTCTCCTGTTAAAGATGGTTCTGCAATTAGTAATTTTCCTTTTGTTGGCTTTAATACGATCATTAATTTGCGATGATTATATACCTAAAGTAAGACAAATCCGTCTAAATGCAAAAACATGCAAATAAAAAAAGCGCCAACTAAGGCGCTTTTAATAAATTATCTGTGTAAAACTAGTTTACAGCTTTGCCTAAATCAGCACCTGCTTTAAACTTAACTACATTTTTAGCAGCGATTTGGATAGTTTTTCCAGTTGATGGATTTCTACCTTCTCTTGCATTTCTTTTAGATACGGACCAAGAACCGAAACCTACTAAAGAAATTCTATCTCCTTTTTTAAGAGAATTTTCAACATTTCCCAAGAAAGATTCCAATGACTTTTTAGCCGCAGCTTTTGTGATGCCAGCGTCTGCTGCCATTGCATCGATCAATTCTGTTTTGTTCATAATGTGATAATTAATTGTGATTAAATAATTTATACCTATTAACAAATTTATATGGATTTCTGAGCAACACAAGTAAAACAAGGGGAAATCCCCTATTTTGTTGATAACTCAGCGTGTTTGTTGATAAAGTAGGTTTTTTTTTACGTTTCTCGCAGCCCAATAAAGACGGGGCTTTACCCCATTTTTGCATTTTTTTCTAAATTAAGACCGTTCAATAGATCTTTTACAAGCATTCTTTTCTTGCCTTGAAGTTGTATTTCATCGAGATTTAAGTAGCCACCTTGTATAGCAACTTTCATCTCTTTTTTAGTAAATATCAAAGTTCCGGTTATTAGTTCATGTTCTTCGATTTCTATTTGCGCCTTGTAAATCTTGGTAATTATAGTTTGTTCTCCGTTTGTCAAAGTTGTCCATGCTGCTGGGTACGGACTTAAACCTCTTATAAAGTTGTATATATTTTCTTTAGACTTGCTCCAATCTATTTCACATGTTTCTTTAAATAGTTTGTGTGCATCTTTTAAATCGTCGGAATTTGTTTGTTTTGTAGTTTCAAAATTTCCTTCTTGAATTCGTGCTACGGTTTTCACGACAGTTTCAGCCCCTAAGTACATTAGTTTGTCATGTAAGTCTTTGGCATTATCGGTTTTTTCTATGCTAGTTTCGTCTTGCATTATAATAGCACCAGTATCTATTTTTTCGTCGATAAAGAATGTGGTAACTCCGGTTTTTGTTTCACCATTTATTATAGCCCAATTAATAGGTGCTGCACCACGGTATTGAGGTAGAAGCGATGCATGCAGATTAAACGTCCCGTATTCTGGCATATCCCAAACAAGTTTTGGCAACATTCTAAAGGCTACTACTATTTGTAAATTAGCATTTAGTGATTTTAGGGTGCTTAAAAACTCGGTGTCTTTTAAGTTTGTTGGTTGTAAAACCGTAAGGTTATTTTCAACAGCGTATTTTTTAACTGCAGATTCGTTTAGTTTTCTACCTCTGCCAGCGGGTCTGTCTGGTGCCGTAATAACACCTACTATATTATATTCCTTTTTTACGAGCATGTCTAAAATGCCTACAGCAAAATCTGGGGTGCCCATAAATACAATTCTCAATGCTTCCATATTATAATAGTTGGTATTCGTTTATAGTATTTAATGTTACGTAATTGTCTTCTAGTAGTTCTTGTAAGGCTGCAATAACAATGTCTTGATTGATATTTAGACGTTTTTCTAATTCTAGCGAACTTGCAGCTTTCTGTTTTAAAAGTTGAATGATTTTTATTTTGGCGTGTACAACATCTGTATTGGCTAATTTCTGACTGATGCAAACATCGCATATGCCGCATTCTTTTTCTTGAACCTCCCCGAAATATCCTAATAACTGAATGCTTCTACAAACAGTGTCATTTTCAATGTAGTTCAGCATCTTCGTTACCTTCTCAATTTTCAGCTGATTTTGTTCTTCAATATTCCTTGCGAAAATATTAATAGTACGGTCATCATCTCGTGGTACCAAGAACAGCATTTCTAAATCACTTGAAACACTGTTGTATTCAATAATTTCATCTTTTGCTAGTTGTTTAAAGTTTTGATGTAATAATGATTCTGATAAAGCTGTTTTTTTAGATAATAAGTACATGTTAATTTGTGTGTCGAATTCAAAGAGTCCGCCATAGGTGCGTAGAACTACTTTTATAAAATCGGCAAGTTTAGAATTTTTGTCAATGTACCTATATAATGTATCCTTATCTGTTATGAATTTGATTGTAATTTTTTTTGAGAAATTTTCAGATAGTGATAGTACCGAATTTCTGTCTAGTAGCTGTAATGCATTATAGGTTAAAAATGTATTCAGCTTATATATGTTACAGAATTCGTTGAAATTTAGATAAAACTTTGCTTCGGTAAATTCTCCGTAGCCAATTTGAAAAAATGTGTTTAATTTTTTATAAATCATTTTCACATAGGCAACGTCTGGTAAAATGTCGATAAATTGTTTCTTTACCAATACTTTGTCAGTAGTATTGGTAAGTAGAATTGCCTTTACAAAATCTCCGTTTCTACCAGCTCTACCTGCTTCTTGAAAGTAATTTTCTAAACTATCTGGTATTTGATAATGAACTACTAATTCAACATCTGGTTTGTCTATACCCATACCAAAAGCATTGGTGGCAACCATAACTTGAACTTTATCTTCTAACCAAAGATTAAGCCGTTCTGTTTTCATTTTTTGATCAACACCACCATGATAGAATGTTGCCTTGACATTATTCTTTACTAAAAACTTAGATAGTTCTTCTGCCTTTCTTCTACTTCTAACATATACAATGGCACTGTGTTTTATTTGCTGGCAGTATTGTTTTAAACGACCATTTTTATCTTCGGTCAGTATGACACCGAATCCTATATTTTTTCTAAAAAATGAATCTTTTACTACAAAAGGATAATTGAGGTCTAATGAAGAAATAATGTCATCGCTAACTCTTTTTGTTGCCGTTGCCGTTAAAGCAACCATTGGAGGGGTAGGGTGTAGTTCTCGTAATATAGAACAGCTTAAATACGCAGGTCTAAAATCGTGACCCCATTGAGAAATACAATGTGCCTCATCTATAACGAACATAGAAACGTTCATTGCCTTAATACGTTCTTGTACCAGTTCTTGTTGCAAGCGCTCTGGTGATAAATACAAAAACTTATAACTGCCGTAAATACAATTATCTAATAGCTTATCTACTTCAGCAAATTTGAGTCCGCCTTTTAGACCTATGGCTTTAATGCCTAGTTTTTGAAGGTTGTCGACTTGGTTTTCTATTAGGGCTACTAGCGGAGATATAACAATACAAATACCCTCTTTCATTAATGCTGGTACCTGAAAGCATAACGATTTACCACCTCCTGTGGGTAATAATCCTAAAACATCTTGACCATTAGAAATGGCATTGATGATTTCTTCTTGAGAGCCTCTAAAGCTGTCAAAACCCCAATATTTTGATAAAATTTCTTTTGGTGTATTATTCACCCGTTTTATTTATAAAATCTATTACAAATTGCATACGATTTTCTATAGTATCAAATGGAACTTCTATTGGCGTATACCCTAGGTCAATATACGTTTTTTCAAGCTTATCGTGAATGCCACAAGCTTGTTCAAAATTTTCCATTCGTTCGTTATCCTGTACATAAATTTCTTTCCAAGGTGGTAAGATCAATACCTCGTCATACCTGTGTTCTAAACATAAACTAGCATAACGTTCTTCTGAAGGTTGCCCAAAATAATCCATATAAGCTATAACATCTGGTAACCCACGATCATAGAATAAATGATTTTTATGTATGTTTTGTCCATTGATAAAATGCTGTAAACGGGCACTAATTAATTCGTCATTAAAACTTTTTGAATCTTTTACAAAATCAATTGGGTTTACTAATTTATCCTCTAAAGATACATCGTCCAATGCATCTAAAGTCATTGTTCTAATTACCTCATGAAAACAATGGTATCCATTTTCTTCAAGTGATGATATTAATACTGTTTTTCCGGTTCCCGGACCTCCTGTTACAACAATTCTCTTGCTTTTCAAACTCATAATTTAGTTCGGTAAAAGTACATAAACCAACATTATTAAAAAACTGGTTCATTACACTTATCTTTGCATAAAATACTCGTGATGGACGAAAATAACCCAGTTGAATTCTATAAGAAATTAAAGGAGCAATTAACAGAAACCTCAAAATGGCCTTCTGATTATCTGTATAAATTTATTGTTGAGACGAAAACAGATAAAATTGATAAAATAAATACCATTTTCGATAATACAGGAGCAGTTATTGATTTAAAAGAATCTAAAAATGGTAAATATACCAGTGTTTCTATTACTGTAAACTTGAAGAGCCCTGACGCTGTTATAGAAAAATATAAAAAAGTAGGTGAGATAGAGGGCGTAATATCCTTGTAAAATAGCATTTCATCTATAATTTTATTAATTTGGCATCGTTATAAGAATACTTCTCAAACACATTAAGCTAAAATTTTCAATTTGCAATTAGTAGAAAACCTAGAATATAATACCGAGCGTGAACATTTGATTATACCAGAGTATGGTCGTCATTTTCAAAAAATGGTGAACCATGCAATATCAATTGAAGACCGTGAAGAAAGAAATAAAGTAGCGCAAGCAATCATTAGCGTAATGGGAAATATACAACCCCATTTACGTGATGTACCTGATTTTCAACATAAACTTTGGGATCAGTTATTTATAATGGCTGATTTTAAGTTGGATGTAGATTCTCCATTTCCAATTACTTCGAAAGAGATATTAAGACAGAGACCTGATGCTTTAGAGTATCCTCAAAACTTTCCTAAATATCGATTTTACGGTAATAACATTAAACGTATGGTTGATGTTGCCGTTGAGTGGGAGAAAGGTGATAAGCGTTCTGGTTTAGAATATGCGATTGCCAATCACATGAAAAAATGCTACTTAAATTGGAATAAAGATGTAGTTGATGATACAGCTATTTTTAAACATTTATTCGATTTAAGTGATGGTCGCATAGATTTAGCTGCTGAAGGCGAAAGTTTGACAGATAGCGGACAGTTCCTTAAAAATCGAGTTGCGAAAACACCGCGTTCGAATAATACAGGAAAGAAAAATCAAAGAAATAATAATAATAATAACCGCGGTAAAAAACGCTATTAAATTTCCACTTCTCTAGATGGGGACATTCAAAATCGAAGGAGGGCATCAGTTATCTGGTGAAATAACACCTCAAGGAGCAAAGAACGAAGCACTTCAAATACTTTGCGCAGTACTACTTACAGACGAAAAAGTAACAATCAACAACATTCCAGATATTGTTGATGTTAATAAACTTATAGCACTTTTAGAAGACTTAGGTGTAAAAATTCAAAAGAAAGGCAAAGGCTCTTATAGTTTTAAGGCCGACGATATCAACTTAGAATATTTACAATCTGATCAGTTTAAGCAAGATGGTAGAGGCTTAAGAGGTTCTATTATGTTGGTTGGACCATTATTGGCGCGTTTTGGTAAAGGTTATATTCCTAAACCAGGTGGTGACAAAATTGGTCGGAGACGTTTAGATACACACTTTGAAGGTTTTATAAAATTAGGGGCCAAATTTCGCTACAACCGCGAAGAGTATTTCTACGGTGTTGAAGCAGATAAGTTGAAAGGTACTTACATGTTGCTTGATGAAGCTTCCGTTACCGGAACTGCAAACATTGTTATGGCAGCGGTTTTAGCTGAAGGGCAAACTACCATTTATAATGCGGCATGTGAACCATATTTACAACAACTTTGTAAAATGTTGAATAGAATGGGCGCCAAAATATCTGGTGTAGGTTCTAATCTTTTGGTTATTGATGGGGTAGATAAATTAGGTGGAACGGATCACCGTATGTTACCTGATATGATTGAGATTGGTAGCTGGATCGGTTTAGCTGCTATGACGAAAAGTGAATTAACCATTAAAGATGTTAGTTGGGACGATTTAGGTCAAATACCAACAGTATTCGGTAAACTAGGTATTACCTTAGAAAGAAAAGGTGATGATATTTACATTCCTGCTCATTTAGACGGATACGAAATACAAAACTATATCGATGGTTCTATTTTAACCATTGCAGATGCACCTTGGCCAGGATTAACTCCTGATTTATTGAGTATCATTCTTGTTGTTGCTACACAATCTAGAGGAGAAGTGCTTATACATCAAAAGATGTTCGAAAGCCGTTTGTTCTTTGTAGATAAGTTGTTGGACATGGGAGCAAAGGTTATTCTTTGCGATCCGCATAGAGCTACAGTAATAGGTCATGATTTTCAGTCTACTTTAAAAGCGACTACAATGACATCGCCAGATATTAGAGCAGGTGTTTCATTACTGATTGCGGCTTTATCGGCAAAAGGGACTTCTACTATTCATAATATTGAACAGATAGATCGTGGTTATGAGAATATAGACGAAAGACTACGTGCAATAGGTGCCAAAATTACAAGAATGTAAATTTTAAGTAACAGGTAAGCATAAAAATATAACTCCATAATACGGTTCTTAACCAATTATGGAGTTTTAACTTTTTAATAGATATCTCTACATCTCTTTCTTTAGATATATTTTCATGTAATGGTACAAACATTATAAAAGTTATAAGCCATGCTGCTATAACTAAGCTACTATATAATATGCTGTAGAAATCAGGGGTTGTATATACTTGAATAAGACTTATGATCAATTGCGTGACCATTAATGGAATTACAATAACACCAATTCTTTTGGTGTAGTTGCTGTGCCATTGAAAAAGATCTACATGTTTGTAATAAGAGAAACTCGGATATATTATTAATTGTACAATCCAAATTAGAACCAATAAACCACTATCGCAAATTAAACGTATTGTCTCTAACATTTATTTATCAATTAAAGTGCCGTCAGGATATTTTGCAAAACGTCCTTTGCTTTTTTCGTGTACATGATCAGGATGTCTCCAAGGCCAGCCACCAAACTGCGTAGTTCTAAACTCATTCATCGCATTTTCTAATTGTTCTTCATTATTCATTACAAACGGACCATATTTTGCTACAGGCTCGCCAATTGGTTTACCTTGTAATACGAGAATACTGGCTTCTTTTTCAGTAGCTTTCAATATAATTTCTTCTGATGCCTCTACGTTAATACCATGGTTGGGAGTTATTGATTCACCAAAAATTTCTAATCTATGCCCATCATAAAAATATAAGGTTCGGGTTGAGCCTTCGTTAGCTTTTGGTAATGTCATAGCGCCATTAGCTTCAATTTTTATATTCCATATCGCTACATCGTTTTCTGTATCTGAAGCCCAAGAATCAGGTGCAGGTTCTAATGCTTGTTCAGAACTAAAACTGCCGGCAATAATCTTTACTGTGGACTGCTCTAATTTTAATACAGGAATATCTTCATGCCAAAGCATTTTAAAATGTGGATTTACAAATTTGCTTTTGGCGGGTAGATTCAACCATATTTGAAAAAGCTCTAGAGTATTTTCTTTGTCGGTATGAATTAGCGGAAACATTTCTGAATGTTGTACTCCGCTACCAGCAGTCATCCATTGTACATCTCCTTCTCCAAATCGTCCTGCGGCACCTAATGAATCAGAGTGATCGCAAAACCCTTTATTCACAACTGTTATCGTTTCAAATCCGCGATGCGGATGTGCAGGAAATCCGGGTATTGTGGTACCATGATACATTCTATAGCCATCTTTAATTTGAAAATCGTTTCCTAAATTTCTGCCTTCTAACGAATCAGCCGGACCTAGTTCGCCATTGCCTTTAGGATAGTGGTCTAAATGATAAACACAGAATAAAAAAGGATCTTGCGTTTGCCACGGGAAACCTAGCTCAAATATTTGTTTGATTTCACTTTTCATATAGGTGATGAAATTAATTGTGATCTACTTTTAATGTACTGCGTTATTAATCTCTACCCAATTATTTTCTGGGTCTTTTAAATAAATCTGTCTTACTCCGTCAGCTCTTAAGGTTACTGTATTTTCTTTCCCTGGCCAATCCCAATACGGAACGTTCTTTTCTTCAAGAGAAGCTATTAATTCATCTAATTTTTGGGTAGCCAAACAAAGGTGAACACTTTTACTATGTTTCATAGCTACGCTATCTTTTCCTATTAAATGTAATTGTGAATTTCCTTGTATTGCAAACCACTTAAAACCCGATGGGGCAGAAGGGTGTGGAATCTCTTTCAAGTTCAGAACATCTTTATAAAATGCGCCTACTTTATCCAAATCTTTTACGATAACTGAGTAATGATCGTATTGAAAATCGAACGACTGGGCCGAGGCAAAAGTACCCGTAATCAAAATGAATAATGCGATAATCTTTTTCATTGTTGTTGTTTAAGTTTGATGGTTCAAGTTACTTAAAAATGAAAGAAGCTATCTGTTACGATAGCTTCTTTATTAATTGTGCTTTATTCTCCATCTAATGGCGGTGGACCATCGATCATTGGTTCATAAACTTCATCGCCTTTTCGGGTTTTGAACTCTTCTTTCACCTTAGTTACTAATTTTGGATTTTGAAACAAGTCTAGCATTGTCATACCCATTGCTTTAGATGCATGGATCATTCCTTTATGACCAATAGACATTCCGCCACAGGCAACAACAGCCCATGAATGCCAAGGTGTACCCGTAGGTGCTACAGAAACCCCTAAATTAATGTTAGGTACATTCCAGCTTACATCGCCTACATCTGTAGAACCACCACCTGGGTTTTCTAATGTTTCTCTTAATGGGTGAACAGTACCATCAAAACCAACTTCTGGCTTACCTGTAGCTTTTTGAATTGCCTTACCAAAAACAGTTTCTTCTTCAGTATAGGTAATAGGACCTAATATCTCTAAGTTATTTTGCATGATTTCTCCGCCAGAGCGGTTGACCAAAGTTTCATAGATACCTGATACTAATGAAATTTTATACTCTACATTAGCCATAATCGCTGCACCTTCTGCCATTGCTTTTACGCGTTCGTAAGTTGGTAGCATATTTGATCTTTTAGGGTCTCTAACGCGTACCCAAAGCTTAGCATAATCTGGTACCACGTTTACAACTTGCCCACCATCTTGTATGTGATAATGAATTCTAGAAGAAGGTAAAATATGCTCTCTGTAATAGTTGATACCCGTCGTGTATAATTCTAAAGCATCAGATGCACTACGACCATTCCAAGGATCCATAGAGGCATGTGCCGCCTGACCATAAAATTCTACAACGAAATCAATAAGTGATAATCCACTTTGTACATCTGCTTCAATACCAGCACCTGGGTGCCAGCTAACATTAACATCAACGTCATCCCACAATCCTGCTTTTACCATCCATACTTTTGCAAAGTATTTTTCTTCAGCTGGTGTGCCTAAGAATTTTACGGTTCCTTTTATTTTACCTGCATCCATTAATTCTTTAATAGCAATTGCTGACCCAAGACTTGCAGTACCGAACATATTGTGTCCACAACCATGACCGGCAGCACCTTCTTTGAAAGGTTCTTTTACCGGAGATGTTTTTTGAGAAATTCCCGGTAGGGCATCAAACTCACCCAAAATACTTATTACAGGGCTACCAGAACCATACGTTGCGGTAAAAGCTGTTGGTATATCAGCAACGCCTCTAGTGACGGTCAACCCATTCTTTTCTGCATAATCTGCCAAAATTCTTGAAGATTCTGTTTCATCAAAAGCAGTTTCGGCTAGTGCCCAAATAGAGTCGCTAATTTTAATAAGCTCTTCTTTGTGTTTTTCGACAGAAGCGATGATTAGGTTTTTGTCTTTACTCATTTTTTGAGAGAAAACAGAAGCACTCATGCACAAGCATAGCGCCAATAATAATGTTTTTTTCATATTAGTTGTTTTGGTTGTTAGTCTTCTAATCATTAGTAGTGTTAAACCTAAGATTAAAGTCCTAGTAAATATACCAAAATAAACTCTTTATGTAACTCGGTAAATGGTAGCTGTGGTTGAGTATATCTTACAAAACCTAAATAATGACCGTATTGTTCGAATTCTAAATTTAAGACGACCCTTACTTGTAAAATATATAATTTAAGGCTCCATTTTTCGTTATTACTCAAATCGCAATGTTTTAAAATTTTCGAATTATGAAAAACCTAGCCTATAAAGTACTCTTGACCTCTGCATTTTTTTCAATTATGGCGTGTAGTTCTACCAATAGAATGACGATGGGTATTACCCAACCTGCTCAAGTACCGATACCAAATGATGTAATTAATATTGGTATAGTTAATAGAAGTAGTGCTTCAGAAAAAAATAAGGTTGTAGATAATATTGATAAGATTTTATCTTTAGAGGGACTTAATTTGGATAAGGAAGGCGCTCAAAATGCCGTAACGGGACTCAAATATGAATTAGAACGTAGTAATCGATTTGATGCTGTTAAAGTAATTGAGAATCAAAAAGATATAGAAAAGGGATTAAGCATTTTTCCTTCTGAAATTTCTTGGGAAATTGTTGATAGAATATGTAAGGAAAATGATGTGGACGTTCTATTTTCATTAGAATTTTATGATACTGATACGGCTGTGAATTATGAATTGACGACGGTTAAAATACCTAATAATTTGGGTGTTGATGCAAATGTACCGGGACATAGAATTAAACTGAATACTGCTATTAAAAACGGTTGGAGAATTTATGACCCGTCTAATAGATCTATTATTGATGAGTACGTTTCTAACGACAGACTATTTTCTTCGGGTGAGGGAATCAATCCTGTAAAGGCTTTAGAAGCTGTTATTGGTAGAAAAGAGGCTGTTCTAAGTGTCAGCTCTAAGCTTGGTGCGAACTACGCACTTTTTACAAGACCTGAAAAAATTCGTATTGCTAGAGATTATTTTATAAAAGGAAGTAACAATTTAGAAATTGCCGATAGACGTGCAAAAGCAGGTGATTGGGACGGTGCTGCCGATTTATGGAATGCTGATTTAAATAATGCCAAAAGTAAAGTTGCTGGAAGAGCATATTATAATATGGCAATTAGCAATGAAATTAACGGTAACCTGAACAAGGCAATAGAATATGCTTCTAAAGCCTATACTGACTACGAAAATAAAGATGCTTTACGTTATGTAAATATGCTAAAAAGAAGAGTTGTAAATCAACAAGAACTAAATCGTCAATTGGCGAAATAGTCTTAGCTAACGGCTTCTTTATATGTTGTTAAACAGCGTTCTCTTGCCATTTTGTGATCTACCATTTTTTCTGGGTATTTGTCGGTGCCAAATTCTTTAATCCAGGTTTTTATATATTCTTTATTCTTGTCGAACTTATCAACTTGTGTCATTGGGTTGAAAATTCTAAAATAGGGTGCAGCATCAACACCACTTCCTGCTGCCCATTGCCAGTTGCCAACATTTGAACTCATTTCATAATCTAACAACTTTTCTGCGAAATAGGTTTCTCCCCAACGCCAATCTATTAAAAGATGTTTGCACAGAAAACTTGCAACTAGCATACGTACACGATTATGCATATAACCAGTCTCATTTAGTTCGCGCATACCGGCATCTACCAAAAGATATCCTGTGGTACCAGTTTTCCATTTCTCGAACTCATCTTCATTATTACGCCATTCTATACGGTCGTATTTCGATCTAAAAGCATTATCTACCGTATGAGGAAAGTGATAAAGAATAGTCATGAAAAATTCTCTCCATATTAATTCGCTCCAAAAGACCTTGTTATTTTCAGCAATGGCTTTTTTCATCATCTTACGAACCGATACACTGCCAAAACGTAAATGTGGACCTAAATGAGATGTTCCATTCTCTTTTGCTGGAAAATTACGTGTATCTTCATAATTGTCGATTAGAGTAGGGGTAACATCATATTCAGGAACCGTTATTTTGGATTTTTCAAAACCAATATCGTTCAATGATAAATTTGGTAATCGAGAGTTTTTAATCAAATTTGGTAAATATTGGCTAGTATAGTGAATAACCAAATCTTTATCAGCAGTAAAATGTTCTTGCCATTTATTCTTATAAGGTGTATAAACCACATATGGCTCACCATCACCTTTAACAATCTCTGATTTTTCAAAAATAACTTGATCTTTGAATGTTTTAAATTCAATAGATTTTTCCTTTAAGAAACTTGCAACTTTTTCATCTCTTTCTTTTGCATATGGCTCATAATCTCTATTGGTATATACAGAGATTACCTCGTATTCTTGAGTAAGACTTTTTAAAATATCTATAGGTTTACCAAAATACATAGCTAAAGAGCTATCATTTTCTTCTTGTAGTTGATTTCGCATGTTCTGCAGAGACTCATGTATGAATGTAAGCCTTGCATCATCTTTAGGTAATTTTGAAAGAATTTCTTCATCAAATATAAAAATAGGTAGTACTGGGTGTTCGCCTTTTAAAGCTTCAAGAAATCCGACATTGTCGTCTAATCTTAAATCCCTTCTAAACCAAAATATAGATACTTTTTTAGCCATTTAGTTGATGTTTAAAGTTGAGAGTCCGCCATCTACACCAATAATCTGTCCGGTCATCCATGTACTTTTATCACTTAAAAGAAAGACTGCTGCATTCGCAATATCTTCAGGATTTCCGACTCTTTTTAATGGGTGACGTTCACTCATCATTTCACGTTTTTTATCATTGTTTAAAAGCCGTTTTGCTAATGGTGTATCAACCAAAGATGGAGCTATAACATTAACTCGTACTTTGGGTGCATACTCTGCAGCCATAGACTTTGCAAAACCTTCAATAGCTCCTTTAGCAGCAGCTACACTAGTATGAAATGGCATACCTGTGCCTACTGCAATAGTACTAAAAAAGACCATACTTGACCCTTCGTTCATCAATGAAATTATTTGCTTTACGATTTTCACCATGGCAAAGAAATTAAGTTCCATGTCATCTTTTATGGTGTCTAATGACATCATTTTAAATGGCTTTAGGTTTATGCTACCAGGGCAATATACAAATCCATCAAGTTTTTCGGGTAGTTGAGAAATATCTAGTTCGTCTTTAGTTACATCGAATTTGATATGAGTTATGTTTTCGTGTTGCAATGCTTCATCTGTTCGCGATGCAACAAATACGTTATGCGTTTCTTGTAATTCTCTTACAATGGATAGTCCAATACCCTGAGACCCTCCAATTAATAATATATTTTTCATTTAAAAAGATTTTAGTTGAAGTTTATTTGGGATGGAATCTACAGTACCGAAAAGCTCTTTTAATTTGTCTTCTCTGTACTTAAATATTTCCATCAACTGTTTTTTTACGATAATAGGGTGCGCTAGTTGGCCTAAAAATCCGAAAGGAATTTTATAATCTATAATATCTTCCATGATAACGCCTTCATCTATTTCATTGATAAAGTGTTTATGGTGCCAAAGTGCATATGGTCCAAACCTTTGCTCATCTACAAAATAATTACCTTGATCTACGTGGGTTATTTCAGTTACCCATTTTGTAGTATAACCGGGGAAAGGTGATACCTTATACTGTATAATTTGCCCAGGAAACATTTCTCTATCCGCTCCCGAAAGAATATTGAAACCCATATGTTCAGGAGTAATAACTTTTAAATTTGCTGGGTCTGACAAAAATTCCCATGCTTGTTTTTTGCCAATAGGTAGCGCTTGTTTTGAATGTAATTGATATAATTTCATGTATACACATTTAATAAAGATAGACCGTATAAATGTCTAACAATATTCAAAAATACTTAAACATTATTTATAAATGCTTTGTATTAGTCGTAAAAATTGACTTTATCGATTAAATTGAATTTAGGTCACTTAAATACAGGTGATTAACATTATTCTAGCTTATTTTGCAACAATGAAACTTTTTGTTCAACAGTTGGGTCTTATTATTCTTTTCATTAGTACAGCTACGTTAGCTGCGCAAGATAATGTGCAAACTGTTGGCGAACTGCCCGATGATGTATTTGAAACATCTGGATTAATTTACTTTAACGGCAATTTAATTACCCATAATGATTCGGGTAACGAAGCTGTACTTTATGAGTTAGATACTTTGACGCTATCTATACAGAGAAGAGTGAATGTTACCAATATTCAAAATATTGATTGGGAGGCGATTTCTCAAGATGATGAGTATATCTACATCGGTGATTTTGGAAATAATGTGGGTACAAGAACTGACTTAGCTGTTCATAGAATTTTAAAAGAAGAGTATCTAAGTTCTAATACCGTCACCGCAACTACCATAAACTTTTCTTATGAAGATCAACAAGTGTACGAGAGTAATGGAAATAGTGATTGGGATGCAGAAGCATTTTTTGTTATTGATGATAGAATAGTAGTATTGACTAAGCAATGGCAATCTCAAGGGTCAGTGGCTTACGAATTTTCTAAATTTCCAGGAACGTATACGGCAAGTATTGTAGGGAATATTGAAGAAGTTGGGTTGATTACCGACGCAACTTATGATGCAGAATCAAACAGATTGGTTGTAATTGGATATTCTTCGATATTGAGTCCGTTTGTTGGTGTTATAGAACATTTAAATTTTAATGCTGTTTTTGAAGGATATGCACAACAATCTTTAGGACTTAATTTTATTCAAGCGGAAGGACTAACACAAACCGGTTCAAGCAGTTATTTCTTTTCATCAGAATATTATTCTAGGCAAACTCCCACCATTGAATCACCATCACGGTTATATTCTTTTCAGATTCCGGATGTTGTACCAGAAGCTCCAGAGGAACCGGAAAACCCAGAAGAAACAGAGACTCCCGAGACTCCCGAAAATCCTATAGAATCTGAGTTACCCAATAATGTTGCTGTTGAAGATCGATTAATAATTTATCGAGACGAACTTTCTCACATTTATTATTATACTATTACAACCGATAAATCTATATTTGGACAAGTTATTTATGATTTAACAGGTAAGCAGGTTTGGCAGAATTCTGGCGAAATTAAAAAGAAGGGTGCTATCTCAAATCACCTAGAATCTTCAGTTTATTATCTAGCATTATTTCTAGAAGACAGAGTAATTTCAAAATCGTTTGCAGTATATTAAATTCAGTTGCGAGTATTTAAGAATTTGTTAACATTTCAACCTCTCCTTTATAAGTAGCTTTGTGATAAATAACTAATCAGAAAAATAATCATGAACAAAGTAGTACTATTTTTATTGGCAATTGTAGCTTCCTTAACTGTTGAAGCACAAATAAATACACCAGCACCAAGTCCGGCAGCTAAATTAATGCAGACGGTAGGTTTAACTGAAGTGAGTATTGACTATTCAAGACCTTCTATGAGAGGTAGAAAAGTATTTGGTAACCTTGTACCTTTTGATAAATTATGGAGAACAGGAGCGAACGGATACACTTTAGTAACTTTTGACTCTGACGTAACTATAGGTGGTAAAGAAGTTAAAGCAGGAACATATTCTATTTTCACTAAACCAGGAGCTTCTGCATGGGAAGTTTTTATCTATACTGATACTGTAGGTGGTGGTACTCCAAGCAAATGGGAAGAAAGCAAAGTAGTTGCTCAATTATCTGTACCAGTTTATAAAATTGAAATGCCTGTTGAAACTTTTACAATCACTTTTGATGATGTAACTTCTAACGGAGCAAATATTGGCATCATTTGGGAAAATACTTATGTAGCAATTCCTTTTACTGTTGGTACAGATGCTACTGTAATGAGCAGTATTGATAAAGCTTTAAACGGACCAACTGCTGAAGATTATTATGCATCAGCAGTATACTATTCTAGTGAAGGTAAAGATATAAACAAAGCTAAAGAATGGATGGACAAGGCGATGTCAATGACTGATAAGCCTGCCTTCTGGCAACTAAGACAACAGTCTCTAATCTTAGCTAAAGCTGGTGATAAAAAAGGAGCAATCGAAGCTGCTAAAAAGTCGTTAACAGGTGCTACTGCAGCTGGTAACAGTGATTACATTAAAATGAATAATGATTCCATTAAAGAATGGAGTTCTAAATAATTAGAATTTTTATAAAACTAAAAAAGTCCGTGTTATAAAACACGGACTTTTTTTATGGAAAATATTTAGAATTTTATTCAAATACTTTTACGCCGTCATCAATAGCCAAATGGTAGTATTCAGCATCGATACCAGTTTGTTCTTTATATTGATCTAGTAAAGATTTTATACTTGTATCTAGTTTTTCTGTACTCATTAAATTAATTGTACAACCACCAAAGCCGCCACCCATCATTCTAGAGCCAAGCACACCATCTAAGCTTTCACCAATTTTAACCAACGCATCTAATTCTCTTGTGGTTATTTCATATTGCGTAGACATAGCCCAATGACCTTCTTTGAGTACTGCACCAACGGCATTGGCATCACCAGCAGATAAAACCTTGATCATTTTGCGAACGCGATTATTTTCTTCGATAATATAATTTGCACGCTTAACATCGATAGCATCTGTAAGGTTGGTGACTTTTTGTAAATCTTCTAGCGTAACATCACGTAACGACGTGATTTCAGGTTTATATTGCTGTACTTCTTTTACAATATTCTCGCATGAAACGCGACGCTTGTTGTATTCAGAATCAACAGCTAAATTGTGTTTTATATTAGAATTAACCAATACCCAACTATAACCCTCTAAATTTATAGGGATGTAGGTATGACTCAGATCTTTACAGTCTAAGAAAAATGCATTTCCCTTTTTGCCATAGAGCACGGCATATTGATCCATTAATCCGCAGTTGAGTCCAATTTTATGTTCTGCTTCTTGTGCGATTAAAGCAATTTCTTCTCTTGAAATCTCTTTTCCTGATACTTTAGTAAGGGCATAAATAAAACCACAACACAATGCGGCAGAAGAAGAGAGACCTGATCCAATAGGAATATCTCCGCCAAAAACACAATCCATTCCTTTTAAAGGATAGTTTTTAGCAACTAGAATTTCAATAATAGCCTTAAAATAGTTACCCCAAAAAGATTCAAATTTTTGATGCTCGCCATTTATTTGGAATACAATTTTCTCTGGCTGGGTTAAAAAAGTTTCAATCTGAATACTATTAAGGTCATTGCCAGAAACAGCAAAATAAATCCCTTTTTCTATAGAAGCAGGTAGTACCAAACCTTCATTGTAATCAGTATGTTCACCAATTATATTGATTCGTCCTGGAGCTTTAATAAGCGTAGGTGTATTCTTGTATTGTTCAATAAAATAAGACGCTACTTGATTATGTACCATTAATTTTTGTAAAAATTTATTGTTCTTAGCTTGTAGGTAAAGGCTTTTTAAGCATACGGTCAAAGGCTTCAAATATAAATGATATTATAATAACTAATGCCGCACCGAAAAAGTTAAGCCATAGATATCCTAATTTTTCTTGACCAGAAGGGTAAATATGAATTAGATAATAATAAATAATACAAATAATAATTTGTGTAACTAATGCAGCAAAGAAAACGGCATTACCTTTTATAAACTTCAAGAAAAATGCGATTAAAAATATACCTAAAACATTACCATAGAAAATACTACCAATGATATTTACTAATTGAATTAAATTGTCAAATAGGTTTGCCACACAGGCTATTAATATGGCTATAATTCCCCAAATTAAAGTGAAGAATTTAGAAGCTTTTACATAATGCTCTTCTGAAAGATTTTCGCTTGCTCTATTACGCTTATATAAATCTAAAGCGGTAATAGTACCTAGTGCATTTAACTCTGAAGCTGTTGATGACATCGCCGCAGATAAAATCACAGCTAATAACAGCCCTACTAAACCTGTGGGTAAATTATTTAGTATGAAGTGGATAAAGACATAATCTTTATCGTTAGTTTCAACCGCATCATTGGCTTGACTAATTAAAGCCTTTGCAGCTATTCTATTGGTGCTATCTTTATGGTTAATGCGTATAATTTGCTTTTTAGCTTCTTCGACTGCTGTATATTCTTTTATCTCTAAAGCTGCAGAAAATTTGTTTTGAGCAATTCTTTTTTCTGCTTCTAGTTCTATTTGTCCTTCTTGGAGTAGCTTGTAGTCATTAGCATAACTTGACTCCATTACTGCCTGTGTAGCAGACGGATTAAAATTTAATGGTGACGGATTGTATTGATAAAAGACGAATACCATTACACCAACTAAAAGAATAAAGAACTGCATAGGTATTTTAAGAACAGCATTGAATATAAGACCTAGTTGACTTTCTCTTACAGATTTGCCAGATAAATAACGCTGTACCTGACTTTGATCTGTACCGAAATAGGCTAGGAACAAGAACAGTCCGCCTGTAATACCGCTCCAGAATGTGTATCTACTGGAAGTATTTAAATCAAAATTCAGTATTTCTAATTTATTACTGGCACCAGCAATTTTCATTGCTTTACTAAAGGTAATATCAGAAGGTAGGTATCCTAATATAAAAAAGAAGGTGATGAACATACCTGTCATAATAATGAACATCTGCTGTTTTTGAGTGACACTCACAGCTTTTGTTCCACCAGACACGGTATATATAATTACTAGAGTACCTATAATAATATTTAATGTACGTAGGTCCCAACCAAGTACTGCAGATAAAATTATTGAAGGTGCAAAAATGGTAATACCTGCAGCTAGTCCTCTTTGAATTAAAAATAGTATTGCAGCTAAAGAACGAGTTTTAAGATCAAAACGACCTTCTAAAAATTCATAGGCGGTATATACCTTCATCTTATGGTAAAGTGGAATGAATACCATACAAATGATAATCATGGCAAAGGGGAGTCCAAAATAGAACTGAACAAAGCCCATACCATCATGAAAGGCTTGACCGGGAGTAGATAAAAAGGTTATTGCACTAGCTTGTGTAGCCATAACTGATAGACCTATTGTCCACCATTTAGAATCTCTACCACCACGAACGTAATCATCTACGTTTTTACTTCCTTTGGTTTTCCATACTCCATAAACTACAATAAAGAGAAGTGTGCTGGCAAGAATAATCCAATCTAATCCTTCCATATTAATTAAATGACGTCATTACGTAATAGAAAATAAGAACATATATAAGATTGAGTACCAACACAATGGTGTACTCTTTTTTCCAAGTTTTATTTTCATCCCGTTCGTTGCTCATCCTTTGATTTTGGCTTTTGTTTCAACTTTATCTTTTCCAACAGAAAGCATATTAGAAAATAGCTTGTAAGCTCCAGGAACACCAACCGGTAATTCTCTGAAAAAGCTCAGTCCGGTATAAATATAGTTTCCCTTTCCATACGGGGCAATTAAAAGACTACCTTTTGTTGATTCTTCTCCATCATCATGCATTTCTAATACAGGTGTGAATTCTGCGCTCCATTTATTAGGAAAGTACAATCCTCGTTCTTGAACCCAACCGTCAAAATCACTCTCGCTGATTTCATTTGGAAAATGTACGAGTGAATTATCTTTTGCAATTATCTCTACTTTAGAATTTTCATTCGTTACACGGTCTCTTGAAATTTCTAGGTCATAAGGCGCTATATTTTCAAATTGAGAACCCCATCTGCTAGCAGTGTTATATTGCACAATTACTGTACCGCCATTTTTAGCATAATCTAGAATAAATCGTTGCTTAAATTTTAGTTCTTCTACTACGTTATATGCTCTAATACCTAAGACAACAGCATCATATTTTTTTAATGATTCTTTTGTGATGGTTGTAGGGTCAATTAGTTGAACATTGTATCCTATTTGTTCTAAACTTGTAGGTACTTCATCTCCAGCACCCATAATATAACCTATATTTTCTCCTGCTTTCTGGATGTTTAATCGAACTACTTTGCTTTCTGAAGGTAGTAAAACAGTTTGCGTTGGTACATGGTCATAAGCTATGGTCACCAACTCTTTGCTAATTTCGTTTCCATTTAGTTTTATGATAGGGGAGATGCTACTTTCGTTCTCGGTAGCTGGCGGACTCAACGTAAAATATACAGTTTGCTCATCGCCTTTTTTGTTGATTGAGAATGGTTGCGATTTTTTATCAACTTGCCACCCTGTGCCGTATTTTAATTCAACTGTACCAGAGATACTGTCTTTGTGAGCCTTAATAGTAACGGGAATTCTTTTTTGTGATGCATCGGCAAATATTAAAACCTTATCGGTAAAGCTCGCTGTTGCCTCTGGTACCACTTCAAAAGGCTGATAAATTTCTCCTTTATCGGGTTTTGCATATTTATAAACGACAGGTCTGGTAATAGGAATTAAAACATCGTTTATGTTTAAATTAAAAGTAGCATTAAATGCTCGTGGTGTTTCTGGTTTTCCTATTAAGTCGGTATTCTTAACGGTATACGTTCCTAAAGTTCCTTTTTCCATTAACCAGTAAGGACTAGTGAAATCTGTGGAAGCCGGAATATTTAATTCAACTTTCTTTTCAAACAATTCATTATTGTTTAAAACAGTATTATCAATGTTACTATTCTGGTCATTCAGAAATATTGATTTTATTTCAATATTAATATCACTTCTATTCAATGCTTGAATTTGAACATCGACGTTTTGACTAGGATTTGTATACCCCGTTTTCGTAAAAGCTTCTAAATGCAATCCAGTAATAGCTGAAATGATTGTTGTTAATTCTACTGTTTTCAAATTTTTCCAATGCTCATCAGATATATTTTGTAATAACTGATACGCTTCAAGCAATTTTGGCAAATGTGACGTAGGGTTTTTGAAATTAAAATTATCCTGTACATCGTAAAGAATTTCACCGATAGCTTTTCCTCCCTCAATTCTAGACCAACTAGTATCGATACCATCAAAAATGTTCGACTTGTCTTTTGGTAAATCGCCTTTTAATAATTCAATGTATTCATCTTCTGTGCCTCTAGAACTTAGCCTTCCGAAACCTTGGCATAAGTGCTGACTGCTAGCTAATGAAGCTATTTCGTTATTAGACATGCCTAACATAGGGTAGTAGGTGCCTACATCCATATGTAAAAGATTAGTTTTATCTGCCGCTTTAAATTTTTCTCGGCTACCATAAAACCACCACGATGTATTGAAAAATAATCGTTTTGGTTGCCAAGTGTTTGTTGATGATAATTGCTCTGGGTAGGCATTAGAATCATTTGCTAGGTCGAATGCCTCGAAACTTAACATTGCCGAAGAGGTGTGATGACCATGTGTTGTACCTGGCGATCTATGATCGAATCTATTGATAATTACATCTGGTTTAAATTTACGAATAGTTCTAACCACATCACCAAGAATGGCTTCTTTGTCCCAAATTTTTAGAGTTTCACTTGGTTGTTTTGAGTAACCAAAATCATTAGCGCGACTAAAAAATTGTTCACCACCGTCAACTCTTCTTGCTGCAAGTAATTCTTGTGTTCGTAGTACTCCTAAAAGTTCACGTAATTCTGGACCAATTAAATTCTGACCTCCATCGCCTCTGGTAAGAGATAAATAACCTGTTCTTGCTTTAACGTTGTTAGATAGATATGATATTAAGCGGGTGTTTTCATCGTCTGGGTGGGCAGCTATATAAAGTGCCGTACCTAAAAAATTAAGCTTTTCAATAGAGTGGTAAATGTCGGTTGCAGAACTATTCTTGGGGGTTTGGGCTTTCAGGGTACCGAGTACAAAGATACTGCAGGTTATTAACCCTAATAAATATCGCATTTTAAGTTGGTTTTGGTAGTAATTTCAAATATAATAAGATTAGTACCTAAGCTCGCTTTTTTACGACTTCTTTAACAGAATCAAACAATTTGTTCTTCCTCTTCTTCTGTATTTAAAAATTCACCTTGTTGGTAAGTAGATATTAGTATTACTCCTTTTTGAAGTACAAGGTTATTCGGGTATGTTAAAATCTCACCGTTACTTCTTCTCAAATGTAAATGGAAAGCTCTAATATCTTCTATTACAAATTTATCTAAATCGGTATTGTTTGGGTCAAGTAATTCTTTATCTAAAATTCTAATGGTATTCCCTATTTTAAAAGGGAATGAAAAGAAGATGATAACACCTGCGGTGATGTTACTTAAAATAGACCATTGAGCAAATAATGCTACACCAATAACAGCGAAAACAGATGATAGCATAACGCCTAAATCTCTGTAGTTTACACTCCATACTAGGGTTAATATTACCACTGCGATAATAGTTAGCGCAATGTTTGTAAACTTGAGTATTAGATTGGTACGTACAGGATTGTAATCACTGATCTTACTAACCTTTCTTATCGCTGTGGTAAATAAAAATTTTAAAACAAGAATAACAATTAAAACAATGAGACTATATATTAACTCATTATAATGCTCATTAATAAATTCTTTCATAAGCTATAACCCTAAACTATCGCGCAAAGATAAATCCTTATTCGATTTCTGCTGCCAATAGGGTGTTGTAATCCTGTTAATTCTTGTTCCTTTGGAGGTTAAAACTTTTTTATTGTCGCCAAACCCATCATGAAAGGTATCTGCCCAGCTTTCTATTAGATATGGAAACTTGTTTTCAAAGTTTATTTTTAAAGTACGTTTTAACTCCGGATAGTTAATCTCATAAGTATTCATTCCATCTTTTTCAGTTAAAGAAGTGATTGCCTTGTAAGCCTTGAATTCTTCATGAGTTGTTCTAATAAACTCCAATGATGGAATCATTTTTATTTCACCGATTGGTAAATTTTCTGGGTTTACTCTAATTTTATTCCAGATTTCATTTTCAAGAACAGCTTTCTCTATTTGGTAATCTTGATCGCCTTCAGATTCAAAATAAGAATGACTCATAATTTCGAAATCATCTTTATTATTTAATTGCGCGTATACATGACCACACCATTCTTGTGCAGAAAACGATACCTTAAGCGCATGTTGATTATCATGTACAGGGTAGAAACTACTCGTCATAATAGAGTAGGGGTAAATACCCGTTATGTAGTTTTTGGTAGTATTCAATTTTAAGACAGGAATGTTGCTTTCATTGCTATTATCTGCCTTTACTTGAATGCCTGGTAAAAATGGTTCAGTCACAAAAATCAATACAGCACTGCCTTCTCTCATCTCGCCATACCTAGCTTGTTCTAAATTGTAGGAAGTGATTTCTGCAGAACCGTTATACCAATAATCTTTAAATTCTTGGGAAAGCTCTTTTTTAGGAGCTTCTGTTTTTATTACAGTTGTAGACATAGCTAAAGTGTCACTATTATTTTTAAGTTTTTCTTTGCAGCTAGAAAGGAGTATTACCAATCCGAAAATGCTGTAAACTGCCTTGTTTAGTTTTAATAGTTTCATGCCTGTCATAATTTTAAATTATTCTATGTTACCAATTGTGATAAGGTTTTATAAACCAGTTGTGTTGGTAACCCAACTACATTAGTGTATGAGCCTTTAATTTTTTCAATACCTATGAGACCTATCCATTCTTGAATACCATATGCACCTGCTTTATCGTAAGGTTGATATTCCTTTATATAGTGTTGAATTTCATCTTCCGATAAATTCTTGAACTTGACTTCTGTTATTGAATGCTGAACTATCTGTCGTTCAGTTGTTGTAAAACATACAGATGAAATTACCTGATGCCAATCTCCAGATAGTTTTTTAAGCATTGATTCAGCTTCAATATTATCTTCAGCTTTGGCTAAAGATTCATTATTGTGCCAAACAACTGTGTCTGATGTTATTAAAATGTCTTTTGGCTGCAAATCTGGTTTAAATACTTCTGCCTTTAATTTAGCTAGGTAATCAGATATTTCAGCTCCTTTTAATTCTGACGGATATACTTCATCAACAGATTTAATACGAACTTCAAAATCAAGCTCCATGTCGTTAAAGAACTGATGTCTTCTTGGTGAGCCAGATGCTAGAATTAAATGATATTCTTTTAATTTATTTTTCAACATAAACTAATCGTTTGCAGCACTAAAATGGCTCGTCCAATCTCCACGTACTTTTAAAACTTGCTCGATCACATCACGTACACAGCCATGACCACCATTTATGTGCGATATGTATTGACTTATACTTTTTACTTCGGCAACAGCATTTTGTGGGCAGGCAGCTATTGCAACTGCTTGCATTGGTGGAATATCTGGTATGTCATCACCCATGAATAAGACGTTTTCTGCATCAATATGGTAGATGTCCATGTACTCTTCTAAAGCATCCAACTTATAATGAGCACCCATATAAATATCTGTTACTCCTAGAGCACTTAGTCTGGTACGAACACCTTCATTTGTTCCTCCGGTAATAATACAAACATTATAACCTTTTTTTAGAGCTACTTTTAAGGCATAACCATCTTTCACATTCATTGTACGAAGCAATTCTCCTTCACTTGTAACTAAAAGACTGCCATCTGTAAATACACCATCAACATCAAAAATAAATGTGGTAATGTCATTTAAATATTCTTTATAACTCTTTTCCATGCTTTTTTTTAATTGCGTTGCTTAATAGGGTGTACAGTTCCCTTTGGTGTTTGTCTTTTATGATTTGTAAATGATTGTGTAATGTTTTTTGGTCTCCGCGTTTTGCAGGTCCCGTTTGGGCTTGCAAAGGTGTAAGTATATCTAACTTTGCTGCAGTTTCTTTGATTAAGGGTTGTAATAGTTTGAAGTCAATTTTATGCTCGTCGCAGATTTCAGAACCAATCGTATACATGTAATTTGTAAAATTATTTACAAATACTGCTGCTATATGAAGGGTTTTTCGCTGTTCAGAATCTATTTCAACTACTGTATTACTTAATGTTTTTCCAAGTTTTTTTAATAAATGGAGGTCTTCTTCAATCGTAGCCTCTACACAAATTGGAATATCATCAAATGATATGATCTTACCTTTTGTAAAGGTCTGTAAAGGATAAAATATACCTGGTTGTTTTGCAGATTGTAAGGATTCAAGAGAAGTTGCTCCAGAAGTATGTGCCAGTATTCCATCAACATCTTTAAAACTTTCAGCAACTAACTTGATAGCGTCATCTGATATTGCCAGTATATAAATATCTGCGGTTGCGATTTCATTATAGGTCGTAGAAACAGCAATGTTGTTCTTTACAAACGTCAAATGTTCTCGGTTTCTACCAATTACTTGCGTAATGGTTACATCATCTGATTTTTCAAATGCTTGATAAAGATTTTGAGCTACATTTCCTGTACCAACTATAACGACAGATATCATGTAGCAAAAGTACAAAGTTTATAGAAGTCTTGTTGTATTAAAATTAACAGTTTCAACGAACTTTAAAAGCAGCAAAAGACATCCGTAAATGATGAAAAGACCTTATTTTTGCATCTTGAAAATCAACTCCTATCTTCCATGACGGAAATGTTCAAAAAAATATTCTTCTCTACACGTTTAATGTCCATTCTATTTATCGTTTTTGCCACAGCAATGGCTTTCGGTACTTTTATTGAAAGTTGGTATAGCACAGAAACCGCACGAATCTGGATTTATAATGCCTGGTGGTTCGAAGTTATCATGGTATTCTTTGTAATTAATTTTTTTGGTAATATTTCTAGATACCGTCTTCTACGATTAGAGAAATGGCCTGTATTGGTTCTGCATCTATCTTGGGTATTGATTATTATTGGAGCTTTTGTAACGCGTTATATCAGTTTTGAAGGAATGATGCCAATACGTGAAGGAAAAACGGAAAAGGTGTTCTATTCTGATAAAACGTATCTAACGGTTTATGTTGATGGTGAAATTGAAGGTGAGGCACGAAGAAAAGTATTAGAAGATGATTTAATTGTTACGCCTGAAGCTATAAAATCTAATTTGCCATGGAAAGCTGATTTCAATGGTGAAGATTTTGAGGTTTCTTATGTTGAATTTATTAAAGGTGCCAAGCAAGGTTTATTGCCAGATTCTAATGGAACGAAGTTTTTAAAGATTGTAGAGGCCGGTGATGGTGAACGTCATGATCATTATTTAGAAGATGGTAAGGTGGCAAGTATACATAATGTACTTTTCGCATTAAATAATAATACAGATGGCGCCATCAATATTATGACTACAGATTCTGTATATCAGATTCATTCTCCTTTTGATGGTAACTATATGCGTATGGCTGATCAGTTTCAAGGTGTTTTGGTGAAAGATAGTTTGCAACCCTTAGTGTTGCGTTCATTATATAATACTGCTGGTATGCAGTTTGTTGTTCCAGATTCTGTAACACAAGGTTCATATGGTATTGTTGAAATACCTGAAGCAGAAAAAACTAAAATAGACCAAGACGCCATAGTTTTTGATGTAACTGCTAACGGAGAAACCAAACAAATTAAATTATTAGGTAATAAAGGCCCATCAGATTTTAGTGAGAAAGTGAATGTTGGCGGACTCAATTTCTCTATTCGATACGGATCTAAAGTATATGATTTGCCGTTCGGTATTAAATTGAACGATTTTATCGCCGAAAAATATCCTGGTACAGAGAAAGGGTATTCTTCATATATGAGTAGGGTTACTATTGAAGATGAAAGACCTTTTGACTATGATATTTTTATGAACCATGTGTTGGATCACCAAGGGTATCGCTTTTTTCAATCTAGTTTTGATCCCGATGAAAAAGGCACTGTTTTATCTGTAAATCATGATTTTTGGGGGACTTGGATTACCTATATAGGTTATTTTCTTTTATATATCGGTTTAATGGGAATTATGTTTTTTGGTAAAACTCGCTTTAAGGACTTGGCTAATTCTTTAGATGAATTAAAAATCAAAAAGAAAAAAATGTTCGGTGTTATCACTGTTTTAATGGCGTTTTCATTTTCATCTTTTGCACAAGAACAACATACGCCAGAAGAAGGTCATCAACAGGTACCTAGTAAAATACAAATAGATTCTTTACTTGAAGCTAGCATGGTCAGTAAAGAGCATTCAGATAAATTTGGTAAGCTAGTAATACAAGATGAAGGTGGGCGAATGAAGCCTATTAATACTTTTTCATCAGAACTACTTCGTAAGCTAAGCTTGAAAGACACGTATTTGGGCTATACATCTGATCAGATTTTGCTTTCTATGATGATGAATCCTGCGGTTTGGTATAATACGGAATTCATCGCGTTAGATAAGAAATCGCAGAACGATAGTATTAGAAATGTTATAGGTATCCCATCAGGCCAAGAATATGTGAAGGCTACAGATTTCTTCGATGAAAAAGGGCAATATAAATTAGAGCCGTTTTTGAGAGAGGCTACAGCAACAACAAATCCGAATAAGTTTCAACAAGATTTTAAAGATGCCAATATTAGATTGAGTCTTTTAAATCAAGCTTTAGGGCAAGATATTGTTAAGATATTTCCATTATTAGATGATGAGAATAACAAATGGATTTCAGCGGTAGAGTACAGAGGGGGACAATACGAAATTAGAGATTCACTCTATTCTAACTTTGTGAAAAATGCGATGCCATATTACCTAATGACCTTGGGTAAGGCGCAACAAAATGGAGACTATACAGCTGCAGATAAATTATTAGGTGCTTTTCACCAAAATCAACTTAACCATGGTAGTGAAGTTTTACCATCGCAACAGAAAGTAGATCTTGAGGTGGTCTATAATAAACTTAACATTTTCAATAGGTTGTATCGTTTTTATGCGCTTGTTGGTTTGCTAATGTTCTTCACTTTAATATTCCAAATATTTAAAGATCGTTCTATTTGGAGGGTGGCAATATATTTCTTTAAAGGAACTATTATTCTACTGTTTTTGTGGCATACTGCCGGTTTAGTTATGCGTTGGTATATTTCTGGGCATGCGCCTTGGAGTAATGCTTACGAAAGTATTTTATACGTAGCATGGGCTACCATGGGTATTGGTTGGGCGCTAGGTCGTAAAAGTGATATGACCTTTGCGGCATCTGCATTTGTGACATCTATGCTTTTATGGATAGCACACCAAAGTTGGATAGACCCATCTATTGCTAACTTACAGCCAGTTTTAGATAGTTATTGGTTAATGATACATGTTGCAGTTATCGTTGGTAGTTACGGACCTTTAACCGTTGGTATGATCTTAGGTTTGGTTTCATTGATTTTGATGATTTTGACAACCAAAAAGAATAAGAAACGTATGGCAATCAACATTAAAGAATTGACCATAATCAACGAATTAGCTTTAACAACAGGACTTGTGATGCTTACCATTGGTAACTTTTTAGGCGGACAATGGGCAAATGAAAGTTGGGGTCGTTATTGGGGCTGGGATCCAAAAGAGACTTGGGCATTAGTTTCTATTATGATTTATGCTTTTGTAATACATACAAGGCTAGTACCGGGATTAAGAGGTAAATGGACGTTCAACTTTATGAGTGTCGTAGCCTTTGGTAGTATTATGATGACCTATTTTGGGGTTAACTTTTACTTAGTGGGTCTGCATAGTTATGCCAGTGGTGCGCAAGTAATTACACCAACATTTATATACTACTTAGTTGCTGGTGTACTTGTTTTAGGTGGAATCAGCTATTGGCGGTACAAAGTCAATTATAGCTAATAAGATAAATATCTTTTATAAAAAAAGCCTCATGGAATTTCCATGAGGCTTTTTTATTTCTAGTAGTTTGTAAAAATTTAGTTTTGACTATCAAGCAAATCCATTAGTTCTTCAGCTGCTACTTGACCTTTTTGCTTCAAGAAATCTCTAGGGGTATTATCACCCAATTCAAAAACAATGGCTGGCATACCGTGGTTAACATAAAAGTAATTACGCGATACCATGGTAGGTTTAATAGTTGTAGAGGGCTTTATATTGGTGTGCTTTTGAGGTAATTTATTGGTGATATTATTTATCCAGTCAAAAATAATTTTTCCTTTCTCGCCAGTAATCGTTGTGTCGATAGGGTAGTAGATATCATCCCAAGTGGAATGGAAATCTGCGCCGAAGACAAATTCGTATCCCTCAGATTCTTTTTTCACAAGAAAATCTCTAACACTTCTAGTTTCTGGTTGATTGAAATCTTGCCAATCTCTGTTTAAATCGATACCGCCCATATTATGACGCCAATTGCCGTTATCAACACCATCAGGATTCATTAGCGGAACAACAAATAAATCGTAGTTGTCTCTAAACTTTTGTGCCTTTGGCGAGTCTCCGCTTAAAGTTTCAATAAAAGACTTCATGGCAAGAAATCCGGTAACTTCAGGTGGGTGCTGTCTAGAAATAACCATAACGGCTTTTTTATGAACACCGTTACTAACTTCCATTAAATTCATTGCCCTATTTTCTCTACTTTTTCCTATTTCGTAAGTAGATATAAAATCTTTGGTGGTTAAAGAATCTATCCAATTTTTTACTCTTGTGGATCCATAAAGTTCTTGAGCGGTTATGAATGTGGGCTCTTCGCTAATATCTACCTTAATTTCAACTATTTCTGGTACTGCCTTAATACCGAAATCACCCGTTCCTTTATTTATTCCTGTAAAATTGGTGCTATCTAACGGAGTGAAATTTTCACTATCAGTACTTATTTTAGGGTAGTATCTACTTCTAGAATCTTGATAAGTCATTTTAATAGTGATGGTCTTATGTGTTTTTGACCAAACTTTAAATGCATACCACGGACTCACGTTTATAGGTGTGTTTTCAGCTGTAATCAATGCGGTGTAATGATTTTTTCCGTCAGAAGTTATACCGTTTAACCTTCCGCTTTCAAAATCATTACTAAAGAAGGTTGCGTCTTCATCAAATGTCCAAATACCTTTCCATTGTTTTTGAACAGGTTTAGATAAAGTAGAAACAACGGCATTTTTTCCCTGACCTTGATATCCTTGAGTTGTAGGTTTTTGGTTTTTACATGCAATAATGAATATTATAAGGAGTGATGTGTAATATGTTTTTTTCATAAAATTTGTTTAAATAAATCGCCTGGTCAATTAATTTCCATTTAGTTATAAATCTATAAACAAAATATGAGAGCATTAATGATTTATAGGCATTTGATAAAATTATTGACTTATTCTTATTTCTAACTCTTTATTAATGACATTTTCTTTAAATCTTATAATTGTTTTATATGTTATTAACTAAGGTTTAAAGGAAACAGGAAATAATTCATTGTAGCATAGAATAATTATAAAAATTAACAGTTATTGTAGGCTTCCCTAAAAATAGGACAGTTCATAATTCGAATTTACTAACTTTAAATTCAAACTGTCACGATGAAA
>NZ_JAUOPN010000025.1 GCF_030547005.1 Maribacter sp. 1_MG-2023
AGAGAAGTCGTCCCCCTGTCGTTGGTCGTTGGTGGTGGGTCGTTGTAGGTTGTAGGTTGTTGGTTGTTGGTTGTTGGTTGTTGGTTGTTGGTTGTTGGTTGTTGGTTGTTGGTTGTTGGTTGAAATACAATTATTTGGCGAAGCCAAATACTCCAAAAAAAATCTTACACTCCTTTTCGATATATATTTGGGAGCGAAATTTTAAAACGTACTGCCAACACCCGCATGATTATAATGGTTACAATTGCCATAGAATAGGCTATGGTATTTTGTATTGGAAATTGAATTAAAAGAAAATAGACCAAGCCCCCTAAAATGCAGACAGTTGCGTAAATCTCTTTTCGGAATATTACGGGAATTTCATTACATAATATATCTCGAATTACTCCGCCAAAACAAGCCGTAATCGTACCTAAAGCAATGCACATAACAGGTAACAAATCTGCGGCTAGTCCTTTTTCGATACCCACCATAGTATATAATCCAATACCTATAGTATCAAATAGAAAGAGTGATTTTCTAACGTATTTCAATTGCTTTACAAAGATAATTGCCAACAACACGGTAATTACAATAATGAGTAGATGCATGGGTGCATTCAACCACCCTACAGGTTTAATACCAATTAATAAATCACGTAAAGTACCACCACCAACTGCTGTTACAAAGGCTATAATAAATACACCAAAAGCATCTAGTTTTTTATCCATCGCTACTAATACACCTGATATAGCAAATGCAATGGTTCCTAAAATATCAATGATGAAATAAAACATTGGTTATAGCTTTTGAGTAAAATAATTATAATCCTTTAAGACCGTATCTAAATACTGTTTATCATACAAATCTGAATTGGTTTGCAATATACTATCAACTTTATCTCTAAGCGCCTTCATCGTTTTAAAATCATTGCTTTTTTTAGCTATACTAAAGGTTTCCTTGATCAGCCTTACATCTTTATCGGTCAGAATGGTAACGTTCACAAATATAGGCACATATGTATCTTCCACTTCTTCTAAAATAGTATGAGAAACTTTAGTCTTGTTTTTTGTACTTATCACAACCGTACCTGCCGCCGCATCACCTAAACGTTGTCTTTTTTCAGAGAATAGAATGGTTAGAATACCAATAGATCCAACAAAGATCCAGATATCGACCAAACGAAGCATCCACCGAATTAAATAATTGCTCCAATTTACCGGTGATCCATCAACAGATACTACTCTCATTTTCATAATCATTTTACCTACAGTTCTACCATTGAAAATAATATGCATCAACAAACTGTAAAACATTGCCGGTAAAGAAATTAAGCCAACAATACCCCTCTGTGTCCATCCATCATTATAAATATAACCCACTGCATCGCCAATTAAATCTACCAGAATATAATAGAGGTATAATATAAATGCATCTATAAAAAATGCCACTATTCGCTCACCAATACCAACAATAGTATAATTAAGGTTCACATTTTGCGTTGTATTGATTTGAAGGTTATTCATTAAGTCTTAAATTTAACAAGGTAAAAATAGTTTATGCGCGAAGCTGCTTTTGTGAAGCAAAATAAGGAAAAATGGATAGCATTTGAAAATGCTATAAACCTTGGTGCTACCTCAAATCCAGATGAACTTGCCAATGGCTACATTCAACTTACTAATGATTTAGCCTACGCGCAAACGTATTACGCAGAAAGTAAGACTTTATTGTATTTAAACGGATTAGCTTCACAAGCTCACCAAAAAATTTATAAGAATAAAAAAGAAAGTAAAAATCGAATTCTTAGCTTTTGGGTAACTGAATTTCCACTTTTTTTCAAAAAATATCACAGCACACTTGGCATTGCATTTTTAATATTTGTTATAGCATCTGCCATTGGTTCATTATCTGCTTTGAACGATGCAACCTTTGTTCGTTTAATTTTAGGCGATGCATATGTAAACGAAACCCTTAATAATATCGCCAACGGTGATCCTGCCGCTATTTACAAAGGCGGAAGTGAAATCGGTTCATTTTTAGGTATTACGATTAATAATATTAGAGTTGCATTTCTGGCCTTTGCATTTGGTGTAATTACTAGTATTGGTACTGGTTATATTCTTTTTAGCAATGGTGTTATGCTCGGTGCCTTCATTACATTCTTTTACACCAAAGGGGTTTTCTTTGAGGCAAATAAGCAAATATGGTTACATGGTACTATTGAAATTTCAGTTATTATTATTGCGGGATGCGCTGGTTTGATTATGGGCAATAGCATTCTTTTTCCAAAAACCTATTCTAGACGCGTGTCTTTCATGAAAGGCGCCAAAGACGGACTAAAAGTTGTAGTCAGTACGATTCCGTTTTTTATCATTGCTGGTTTTATTGAAGGTTTTATTACACGGTATACCGGCATGCCCAATTGGCTGGCATTTCTAATTATTGGCGCTTCTTTATTCCTAATTATATTTTACTACATCGCATATCCTATCATACTTAACAACCAAAATGAAAGACAATTACATACCGTTACGAGTAAACCGTGATTTTGGCGGAATAGTATCCGTTTATTTCGACTTTTTTAAACAGAATATTAAAAACTTTACCAATGTTTTTATCAGCTATAATGGTATTTTTTTAATAGGACTTTTAATAACTAGCTATTTATTAGTATCTGGTTTTTTAGGCATGATTGCGCAAGAATCTAGCAATAATTCTTTTGTAGGCGGCAATGAATTTGAGCAAGACTATTATATTTATTTAGGTGTCGGCGGATTTTTATTCGTTATTATTTTCTTAGGAGTTGCCTTCTTAAACTATTCGCTTTCTACGAGCTATATGATAAAATATGTAGAAACTAGAGATGAAAATGTAGATAAAAAAGAAGTTTGGCAACTAGCCAAAAGCCAATTCGGAAATATCTTTGTATTTGTATTATTATTAATACCGATATACTTCATTTATTTTATTGCAGCCATTATTTTAAATATCATACCATTATTAGGTTTTATTGCACAGTACATTGTACAATTCGGTTTAACCGCATGGATAGGTGTTTCATTTTTTGATATGCTTCAAAAGAAAAAAGGTGTTACCGAAGCATTAGGCGAAGGTTGGAAATTAGTAACTACAAATTTCTGGAAATCTATTGGTGTTAACTTTATCTTGGGTCTCTTACTTGGTATCTTACTAATGATCGCATTAATAGTACCTGGTATTATTGTAGGTGTTTACACCTTTCATGTCGTTGAAAACAATGTAGATTACTCCCACTCTATCGTTTCTACAATAGTTTATACTATAGGTACTTGTATTGTATTAATTATTGCAGTGTACGGTCAATGTCTTTCTCAATTTGTAAATGGCTTATTATATTATGCGTTACACGAAAAAACATACAACCAAAACACTAGAGCTACTATCGAACAAATAGGTCAAAACGATTAAGTTGAAGCATACTTTTCTCCTCATATTCTTTCAGTTGTTAGCGCTATGCTCATTTGCACAGGGCACGAACGATAGTATCATAAAAATTGATTCTTCGTCTATACTGACTTTAAGAACTATTGACGATGATCTTTCTGAAAAATATACGGGCGACGAGTTTAACTACACCTTTAAAACAGGAGAATCTCAAAACCTATTGGCTAGATTTATCAATTGGGTCGGTCGAGGACTGGGCAACATCTTTGGTGTTAACATATCGCCACAGCTTTTAAAAATCATTGAATATGTCATTTACTTTTTGCTAGTAATTTTAGCAATATACCTCATCGTAAAAGTTCTCATCAATAAAAATTTCAATTCACTTTTTCAGAAAAAAGCGAAAATAATCAATGATATCAACTTAACAGAAGAGAATATTGAAGGTATTGACATCAACAATCTTCTCAGTACTGCTTTAGAACAAAAAGACTACAGACTTGCCATACGTTATCAGTTTCTGCTCACGTTACAAAAGTTGTCTAAAAGCGATATTATTGAATGGCATTTCGATAAAACAAATTCAGACTATTTCAATGAAATCGAGCAATTAGACATAAAACAAGGATTTAAGAAAGTAGCCTACCTGTACGATTATATCTGGTATGGAGAACAGACTATAGATGACATAAAATACACAAAATCGGTTTTAGATTTCGAATCGATCAACAAACAAATTCAATCATAATTTGGGTAAGCGTTCTAAAATAATACTTGGGCTTTTGATTGCGGTGCTAATTGGTATCATCGTAACCGAAATAGTACGTCCTAGACCCATAAACTGGAGACCGTCGTACACATCGGTATCTAAAATTCCGTTTGGTTGTTTTGTTCTTTATAATGAACTGCCTTCAATATTTCCGAACAGCGAAATTGAATCTGTTGAAAAGAGTATTTACGATTTGCTTATAGAGCGAGATTCTACCATAGCTTCAAACTATTTAATGATTAATGATTTTATCTATTTAGATGAACAAGAAACAAACCAGGTTTTAAATTATGTAGCCAATGGTAATCAAGTTTTTATAGCCAGTAGCAATCTTACAGGGCAATTAGCCGATACTTTGAATATTGAAATTACACAACAATATGATATACAAGAAGACTCGGTTAGAGCTTCTTTCTCCAATCAAAATTTCAAACAAGAACATTTCTATTTTGAAAGAGGAGTCGATCCTTCTTATTTCGTTAGTGTAGATACGGCAAACACGGAAATACTGGGACACATACAATTTAAACCCTCAACATTTTTAGAAAATAATACCGATGAAATTAAAGTAAAACCCAATTTTATAAAGACATCTTTTGGTGAAGGAAGTTTCATTATCAATACCTTGCCAATCGCATATACTAACTATTATGTATTTGGTGACAATAGAAATTACAGCGCTCAGAGTTTTTCGTATCTAAATGATCATATTTTATATTGGGATGACTATAAGAAATCTGGCAGAAAAGTTATAACATCACCAATGCGATTCATTTTAAATCAACCCGCTTTAAAATGGAGCTATTATTTACTTGTTGTAGGCCTACTACTTTTTGTGATTTTTAAAGCAAAAAGAGAACAGCGAATAATCCCTATTATAAAACCTTTAGAAAACTCTTCTGTAGAATTTGCAAAAACTGTTGGATCATTGTACTATCAACATAAAGATTATGCGAATTTGAACGATAAAAAAATTACCTATTTTTTAACCTATATTAGAAATAGGTACTATGTAAACACCACAGTGTTAGACGAAAGTTTCATTACTCAATTAAGTGCTAAAGCAGGAAAATCCAGAGAGGAAACAAAAACTCTAGTGGACCTCATACTTAGTCTAAAAAATAAACCTATACATACTGAACAAGACTCATTAACCCTTGTTCAGAAAATAAATACATTTAAACAATCTTATGGAAGATAATACACAAGATGAAAACAACGTAGAATTTAATTCGCGCATAGACCTAACCAAACTACAGGAGTCTGTAGCCAAAGTAAAAGCAGAATTAGGTAAAGTAATTATCGGTCAGCAAGAAATGATCGAATTATTAATTGTTTCTATTTTAGCTAATGGTCATTCTCTTATAGAAGGTGTACCAGGTGTAGCAAAAACAGTGACCGCAAAACTCTTGGCAAAAACAATGAATGTAGATTTCAGCAGAATTCAGTTTACGCCAGATTTAATGCCTAGCGATATTTTGGGTACGTCTATATTCAACGTAAAGACCTCAGAATTTGAATTCAAAAAGGGACCTATATTCTCAAATATTGTTTTAATCGATGAGATAAACCGTGCACCAGCCAAAACCCAAGCTGCTCTTTTTGAAGCCATGGCAGAACGACAAATTACTATTGATGGAAATGAATTTCAAATGCAGCCCCCGTTTTTAGTGTTTGCCACTCAAAACCCAATTGAACAAGAAGGAACGTATAGATTGCCCGAAGCTCAATTGGATCGTTTTCTTTTTAAAATAAATGTACATTACCCTACTTTAGAAGAAGAAATACAAATTTTAGAAAACAAGCATCAACAGAAAAATATTAATGTAGAAGCATTGATTGATTCTGTTCTTTCTGCAGAACAAATTGCAGCGTATCAATTAGTGATAAAAGACATCATCGTCGAAGATAATTTACTAAAGTACATTGCTGCCATTGTGAACAATACAAGAACTAATGCCAATTTATATTTAGGAGCTTCTCCAAGAGCCTCTATAGCCATACTAGATGCGTCTAAAGCCGTTGCTGCTATAAATGGTAGAGATTTTATAACCCCAGATGATATCAAGAAGGTAGTAGGTCCTATTTTAGGTCATAGAATTATATTAACACCTGAACGAGAAATGGAAGGCTACACCGCAGAAAAAATGATTAGCGACCTTATTCAAACTATCGAAATTCCTAGATAAATAATCGTGAAAAAGGTTTTCAAAAATATATTTCTTCAAAAAAGATTCTTCCTAGTATTAACGGGTATTATCTTGTGCTTTCTAGTTTCCTATATTTTTGAGAATATATCATTTATTGCCCAACTACTTTTCTATCTGTTTTTAGTGCTAATAATAGTAGATATTATTCTTCTGTTTTTATCAAAAGGAAACATAGTTGCCGACAGAATAGTACCTGATAAACTTTCTAATGGCGATGAAAATAATATCAAAATACAAGTTACCAATCAATACTTATTTTCAAGCCGAGTAAACATAATAGACGAACTTCCTTTCCAATTTCAGAAACGTGACTTTAATTTTCGGAATATTGTAAAATCCGGAGAACAAAAATTCTATACGTACAATGTAAGACCTGTTGAACGCGGAGTTTATAGTTTCGGGAATTTAAATGTATTCGCTACTTCCCCTATCGGATTTCTAGCTAAAAAATATACATACGACCAAGATAAGGAGGTACCTGTGTATCCGTCATTTTTACAACTTCGTAAATATGAGCTTTTAGCTTTTAGTAATAGATTACTTGAATTCGGAATTAAAAAAATTCGCCGCATCGGTCATACGATGGAGTTCGAGCAAATAAAAGATTACATACAAGGCGATGATATTCGTAATATAAATTGGAAGGCGACAGCTAAAAGAGGTCAGTTGATGGTCAACCAATTTCAAGATGAAAAGTCACAACCTATTTATTCTATCATCGACAAAGGCAGGGTAATGAAAATGCCATTTAACTCACTTAGCTTGCTCGATTATGCAATTAACGCAACATTGATTATAAGCAGTATTGCCCTTAAAAAAAATGATAAAGCTGGTATGTTCGCTTTTAGTAATAAGATAGAGAACAGGGTAGTTGCAGAACGTAGAAGCTCTCAAATGAACCTTATTCTTGAAACGCTTTATAACCTAAACACTAATTTTGTTGAGAGTGATTTTAGCAGACTATATATTGATGTAAAAAGAAATATACCACAACGAAGTCTGTTACTACTGTATACAAATTTTGAAACTTTAGACGCATTACATCGCCAACTACCCTATTTGCAAGCGATAGCTAAACAACATTTATTGGTCGTTATTTTCTTTGAGAATACAGAGCTCGTTGCATACGCTAAAGAAACCCCAAATAATACTCTTGAAATTTACGAGCAAGCTATTGCCGAGAAATTCATCTACGAGAAACAATTGGTAGTCAATGAACTTAGAAAGTATGGCATACAGACTATTTTAACCAAACCAGAAGATTTGACTATTAATACCATTAACAAGTACTTAGAAATAAAAGCGAAAGGACTTCTGTAATTTATCGCAGAAGATATGCTGCCTGCAGTTCTGAGGTTATATCGCCCGTTCCATTTTCTACGAACGAGGGCAGTTGAATCTCATATTGGCTATCTAATTGAGCAACTAAACAACCACAGCTTTTACCTCTTCTATTACCTCCTCGGCCGTTTCCTCCGTTGCCCATAAATACCTCTAAAGCCAACGCAGATATAACACCACCCAAAGTCGTAAATACTACATCTCTAGTTTCCCAGGTGCCTCCTCTAGAAGAATCATAAATTGCTTCTTTAGCTAAACCTGCGGCAAACGCACTACCAACAGCTCCAGCCCATCGCCAACCTGTATTTCCATCAGAAAGCTTATGAGCGGCATATCCGCCGACTCCCCCTATAATTATGCCTGCTCCTAAATGTTTAGCGGCATCTGCACTATCTTGAGCATAAGAATTAATGAATGTAAACATCAAAAATAGACATATAATAGATTTCATATTACTGGGAGATTTTTTTGAATAACGTAAATAACCGAAAAAAAGTATATTAACAAGTAAAGCTAATTAGTCCTAATTTCACTCAATTAAAACCTAATAAGTTTTAATTTATTGGTGTAATATTTTACCTAAAATTACGACCTATATGACATTATAAAAACATAAAAAATGAAAACTATTCTACATAAATCTGATACAAGAGGTCATGCTGACCATGGTTGGCTAAATTCTTACCATAGCTTTAGTTTTGGGAATTATCACAATGCCGAACGAATGAATTTCGGTGTATTGAGAGTGCTTAATGACGATACCGTTGCTGGTGGTCGCGGCTTTGGAACTCATCCTCATAGAAATATGGAAATCATATCAATTCCGTTAGAAGGTGATCTTCAACATATGGACGATATGGGAAACTCAACAGTTATTAAAGCTGGTGATGTTCAAGTTATGAGTGCAGGTACTGGTGTTTCACATAGCGAGCACAACAAAAATAAAGACGCAGAGGTTAAGTTCTTACAGATATGGATTATTCCGAACGAGCAAAGTGTTGCTCCACGTTACGACCAAATCTCGATAAAAGATATTGCAACGAAAAATAGCTTATTTCAAGTACTTTCTCCTAACGCAGATGATGCCGGAGTATGGATTCACCAAAATGCATGGTTTCATCTTGGAGATTACGACTCTGAAACAACTGAGTTATATACTTTAAAACAAAAAGGTAACGGAGTTTTTATTTTTGTTCTTGACGGAGAAATTGAAATTGAAAACCAAAAATTAAGCAAACGTGACGGATTTGGACTTTGGGATACAGATACTTTTAATTTTAAAACCTATGATAAATCGAAAATACTAATCATGGAAGTTCCTATGAGTGTTTAATAGTATTTAAAAGAAAAACGAGTAACAAAAAACACCATTTAAAGGTGTTTTTTATGGTTTTAACCACCTCTACTTTCTTATATTTAATTAAAATATGATGTGATTAATACCTTCCTCAATTATTCATATTTTTTAAATCAGATTTAACTAAAATTATAGAATAATTGATTCTTTATTGAGTTTCTACATATACATAGAACTCACCTTTGTAAATTAAAAACGTCATTTTAAACTAAAATAAATAGTTTGCCAAAACTTAATACGACCTCAAAAAACAAAAGTCAGAAAAGCAGAAACTTTTTAGACGAATTCGGTCTAATAACCATCGTGTCAAGTATTTTCACTTTTGCGGTGTTTATATATACACTAATATTTCATTCATATACTGTGCAGATTTTAGCAGGTATTGTCGCTATTGGTTTCGGAATCGGGTTGTTATTAAATCGCTTAAAACTTCACCATGCAACTAGAATTTACATGACATTGTTCCCGCCGGTGATGTTCATGACCTTAATATTCTTGATTGGAGGTTTTTTTGGTCAAGCAGTTGCCTTTGCCACAATGGGCTTCTTGGCTTATATAGGTTATCGTAGAAACCCTAAATTAAGAAACCTAATTATTGGTTTTGATATACTAGCATTTATAATACCTACTATTTACATTTCAATATACGAACCTATTTTAGGTACTATAGATGTTCCGTACGATGAAATTTTTGCATTTTTAGCTTGCCTAGGCTGGCTTTCTCTAACATTTAGTATGTATGACGAAAATAAAACAAGAACCTATACTTCTGAATTAGAGAATCATAATACTGCTTTAAAAGAAAGTGAACTTAATCTTAAAAAAGCCCAAAGCGACCTAAGAAATCAAAATAATAAATTAGCCGTTTTAAACAATGAACTTGAATTAAAAAACACACATATTGAAGAATTCACCTTTATTGTGACCCACGATTTAAGAGGACCTCTAAACAATATAAAGGTCATTGCGGCAGAATTAGAAAAACAACATTCCGTAACTAATTACTCTAATTTCAATAATTATTTAAAACATTTACAAGGTAGCTCGACTAGGCTTTCAAATTTAGTAGAGGGTCTTTTGAAATATGCTGAAATTGGGAATTCTAGCGGAATGGAGTCCGTAAATATTCTAGAAGTCATACAATTAGTTATTGATGATTTATCAGAAAGTATCAAAGAAGCTAAAGCAACATTAAATGTTGGCGAGATGCCTATATTGATTGCCAGACCTAACGATATTAGAATGCTTTTTCAAAATTTAGTTCACAATGCACTAAAATTTAAAACTAATAATGGTCAGCCGGTTATAAATATCACCTCAGAAAAAAAGGAAAATGAATATTTGTTTATCGTCTCAGATAACGGCATTGGAATACCAAAAGAACATCAAGAAAATATATTTAAAGCTTTTCATAAACTTCATAATCAATCTAAATTCGAAGGATCTGGTATCGGACTCTATGGAAGCAAAAAAATAGTAGACCACCACTTAGGTAAAATATGGGTCGAGTCTGAAGAAAATGTAGGTAGCACCTTTTATTTTACCATCAACACAAATTCTTTAGAAGAGAACGAAATAAAAGAACATCCAATTAGCATTAACTAAAGCAAGCTTATAAAATTTACCTTTAATCTACACTTACTATTCTTAAGAAATAGTTATTTTCAACTACAAATAATTTAAATTAATTATTATGGATTCAAACTATATAAAAGTATTCGGTGGCAATAGCATAGAAGCGCAGCGCGTAGTACTTGTATTAAAAGAAAATAACATTGAACCTATTCTTAAAGACGAAACCGAATCTGCACGCCTGGCAGGTTTTGGAACTCCTTTACCTGAGTTGGTCGAAATCTTTGTTAATAAAGATGAAGAAGTAAGAGCTTTGGCTATTATTACTGAAATCAACTGAAATCAATACAAAAAAGCCTCCATTTCTGGAGGCTTTTTTGTATTCAAATTTCTCAAAACTACCCTTTGCTCAAAGGTGTAATTTCTAGCTTTCTAAATTCTATCGGTCCATGATCGCCTTGTATCATAATTGGACCGGCTTCAGCTTCATTATTATCTAAAGCACCACCGGTCATTGCCTCAATATTCTGATTTGATATTACAGTTTTTCCATTAGCTACAATAGTAACTCTTCTACCAATTAAGGTAATATCATACGTTTGCCACTCCCCTGCTTTCATAGCTGCATTTTCATTTGGTGTAAGTAAACCATAGATTCCTCCAAAATGAATAGACGAAGGCTCTAACCCTATATTATCAGCAATCTGTACTTCGTAACGCCCTCTTAAATACATACCACTATTACTACCCTCTGGGTATCTAAATTCTGCATGTAATTTATAATCGTTAAATTTTTCTTCAGATATTAAATTCACCCCAGGCTTTGCACTTGTAAGTATACCATCTAAAACAGCCCATTGATTGCCAGGCTTCATCTCCCATCCATTTAAATTCTTACCATTAAATAGTTTAACCGTCTTACCTTCTTTCGCATTTTCATAATACGGAAGTTTTGGTGATTTTGTCGCAGTCCAATTATAGGTTTTTCCATCTACATAAATCATGGTTCCGGCTAATCCCTCTCCTACAATTTTTCCTTCAAATTCCATATTGGCAGCACCTGGCTCCCACTGTGGCGGAATTTCAAAAGAAAACAATTCACCATGCTTTTCTATTTCTGCAACTGGTCTTGCGCTACCAAAAGCATAGGTAAATCTACCAATTAACGTATTGGTACCCGAGTGTCTAATTTCTAACCAAGATGGTAATTTTTCTCCTTCTTGATCAATAGTTAAATTCCATTTTCCTTCTAAAAGATGTCCTTCTTGCGCTTGAACCACATTTGAGCCAAAAGCTACAAGAAAAAGAAAAATTAATGTTGTTTTAATAATATTCATAAAATTACAAGTTTAATAAGTAATCAAATATAACAGAACTTTTAAATACACTTTCTTAACATTGAATTAAAAGATGTTCAATTCCAAATTGATAAAACTATACCATATATGGTTAATAATTTAACCATACCTCAACTTCTTAATTGATTATCTTCATTATTCGCTACATTTAAGTTTCAATTCAATCAAACAACAATGACATTCTTTAAAAAATCCCTTTTGGGAATTGCATCCCTATTATTCCTATCTGTTTCATGCATAAATAAAAAGCCAGTTGAAATTCCTATAACTATTCAACAAGACAGTACAGACTTAATTAAAATGGCCAAAATCGCCAGAGAGACGGTACCTGCAAAAGTTGCTGACGGACTTGTATTAAGTTTATGGGCATCAGATTCTTTGGCGCCCGATCCCATTGCAATGGATATTGATGATGATGGCAATGTATACATTACCCGATCTAACAGAAACAAAAACTCTGAATTTGACATTCGTGGTCATAGAGATTGGATGACCGAATCTATTGCGTTAGAATCTGTTGAAGATAGAAGAGCTTTTCTACACAAAACCTTTGCACCTGAGCTTAGTAAAGAAAATGAATGGTTTCCTGATTTAAATAACGATAGCATTCACGATTGGCATGACCTTGCGGTTGAACAAGATGAAATTTGGATGTTAGAAGATACCGATAAAGATGGCATAGCCGATGTTTCTACTCAAATCATGAACGATTTTAGTGATGAAATAAATGATGTAGCGGGTGCACTTTTAGTTAGAGATGAAGATGTTTTTGTTGGTATTGGTCCGGGTATGTATCGACTAACAGATACAAACGGTGACAAAATTTTAGATGAAAAAACGAGTATCGCTGATGGTTTTGCTGTACATATTGGTTTTAGCGGTCATGGTATGTCTGGCGCAATCGAAGGTCCTGATGGTAAAATCTATTGGGGAATTGGTGATATAGGTGCCAATATTACCACAATAGCTGGTGAAAATCATAAATACGCAAATGAAGGTATTATTGTTAGAAGTAATCCTGATGGTTCTGATTTTGAAGTTTTCGCACACGGACTCCGTAATACCCACGAATTTGTTTTTGATGCCTACGGAAATATTATTTCTTCAGATAATGACGGTGACCATAAAGGTGAAAGTGAACGTTTGGTGCATATTGTAGAAGGATCTGATGCCGGATGGAGAGCAAATTGGCAATATGGAAAATATACCGACCCTAAGAACAATGGCTATAATGTATGGATGGATGAAAAACTATTCACTCCCCGTTGGGAAGGTCAGGCTGCATATATTATGCCTCCAATTCAAAATTTTCATAACGGACCAACCGGTATGCAATATAACCCCGGTACCGCCCTTGGTAAAAAATGGATGGATAAATTCTTTTTGGTAGAATTCGTAGGCGACCCTAGTAGATCACATATTTGGTCGTTCGATTTAAAGCCAAAAGGTGCTTCTTTTGAACTTAATTCAGATGAATCTATATTATCGGGTATATTACCTACAGGAATAGATTTCGGACCTGATGGTGCACTATATCTCGCCGATTGGGTCAATGGTTGGGGAGCTAAAAATTATGGTAGAGTATGGAAATTAGACGTTAGCGAAGAAACCAATGATCTTGCTCAAGAACGTTTGAAAACCCAACAATTAATGACCCATAATTATGAGGATGAAAAGACTGATAGTTTGGTTAGTTTGTTATCATACGGCGATATGAGAATTCGCCAAAAAGCACAGTTTGAACTCGCCAAAAGAACCTTTTGGGGCTACAGGGCTTTAGAAAAAGCCATAACAGATGAAGAAAACCAATTTGCGCGCATTCACGCCATTTGGGGTATTGGCCAAATAGCTGCAAATGATACAGATGAAGCTAAACCATTACTTAATCTATTAAGTGATAGTGATCCAGAAATTGTAGCGCAAAGCGCAAAGGTTTTGGGGGACTTAAAATATGAAAAAGCAGCCGACAGTCTTATTTCGCTAACTACTCACAAAAATGACCGAGTTAAATTCTTTGCCGCTCAAGCATTGGGCAGATTAAAATACGAAGATGCCATAGCTCCCCTTTTAGCAATGATCGAAGCCAACAACGATCAAGACCTTTACTTGAGACATGCCGCGGTATTAGCACTATCAAGAATCGGTAATACTGAACCTTTGTTAGCACTTGCCAATAGCGAAAACAAAAGTTTACGTATTGCCGCAGTTTTGGTATTAAGAAAACTACAAGAGCCTAAAATTTCTATATTTCTTTCTGATGAAGACGAATATATTGTAACAGAAACTGCTCGTGCTATAAATGATGACCTTTCTATCGAAGCAGCTTTACCGGCATTGGCTTCGATACTGACAAAAGAAAAATTCAAATCTGAACCTTTGTTACGTAGAGCAATTAATGCTGCATTACGTGTTGGTGGCGATGACCAATTAGATATGCTCATTAATTTTGCCAAACGTAGAAATGTGTCTAGCGATTTACGTGGCGAAGCACTTGCTGCTTTGGGTACTTGGAACAATCCTTCTCTTTTAGACCGTGTAGATGGCAGATACAGAGGTGAAATCATTAAAGAAAACAGTCAGTTAGAAGAAAAAATCAATAAAGATATACCGTCTTTTCTTAAAGAACGTCAGCCAGAAATCTTAATCGGTATTTCAAAAACTTTGAGCGCTATTGGTATGAACTCTTACAATAATGAATTGTATTATATATTTAAATCTAATAAATCTCCTGAAGTGAGATCCGCTGTACTTAACGCCTTAGGTCAATTGAATTTTGATAAAATGGAAGCTGCCATGTCTATTGGTATGCGAGATAAAAATGAAGAAGTGCGTACTGCTGCTGTAGGTTTATTGGGTCAATTGAATTTACCTAAAGAGAAATTACCCGCTATTATTGATCCTATTTTCAAGAAAGGCTCTGTTTCTGAACAACAAAGAGTGCTAGGTGTTTTAGGTGAATTACCTGTTGAAAAAAGTAATGCTATTTTAGCTAGCTTAATTGACAAAGCCAGTAAAGACCAATTAAAACAAGGTATCTTTTTAGATTTAATAGAGTCCGTAAAAGCAACTGAAAATACCGCTCTAATTGCTAAACTAGATAAACTTAAAAAATCTGGCTACTCTGCTGATTCTTTTCAAGAAACCCTTTATGGTGGTAAATGGTGGACTGGCAGATCTGTTTTCAACAACAACCCAACAGCACAGTGTGTTCGTTGTCATGCAGTAAATGGCTCAGGCGGTGAAGTGGGACCGGCTTTAGACAACATCGGTAATATCTTAAGTAGAGAACAATTGCTAGAGGCATTGATAGAACCTAGTTTAAGATTGGCACCTGGTTATGGAACTGTGACTATTACATTAAAAGACGGACAAAAAGTGCAAGGTGTTCTAATTGAAGAAAACAATGACCATTTATTATTAAGAACATCTGAAGCCGAGCCCTTAGAAATTCCTTTAAAAAGAATTGCGAGAAGAGAAAACTCAATGTCTGCTATGCCAGCAATGGGTCGTATGATTTCTAGAAGAGAACTTCGAGATCTTGTTGAATACCTTTCGACTTTAAAAGGGTAATAAAATAGTAAATGAATTATAGAGGTTTATATCATAAAGAGGAAAGTTCTGCTTTCCTCTCTTGAAACTCACTCATCAGCTCCTTAATAATTTCACCAGCCGGTTTTATGTTATGTATCAAAGCAGACACTTGACCTATTTCTAGTTCGCCATCTTCTAAATCACCTAAGAGCATGCCTTTTTTGGCACGACCTCTGCCTAAGAGCGTTTTCAATTCTTCTGTAGTTGCTCCGTCAGCATATGCTTTTTGGACTTCGTTATAGAATTTGTTTTTCACTAAACGAACGGGTGCCAGTTCTTTTAATGTCAAATGGGTATCACCCTCTTTGGCATTAACTACCACTTCTTTAAAGCTAATATGATTTGATGCTTCTTCACTGGCTACAAATCGACTACCTACTTGAACTCCGTCAGCACCTAAAACCATGGCAGCCAACATTGCGCTACCAGTTGCTATGCCTCCCGCTGCAATTAAAGGAATAGTTATTTTTTCTTTCACTGCCGGTATCAACACTAAAGTTGTTGTTTCATCACGCCCATTATGGCCGCCTGCTTCAAAACCTTCTGCAACAATAGCATCTACTCCGGCTTCCTGTGCTTTCAATGCGAACTTTAAGCTACTCACTACATGTACAACAGTAATTCCTTTTTCTTTTAAGATGGATGTCCATGTTTTCGGATTCCCTGCAGATGTGAATACAATTTTTACATCCTCCTCAATTATAATATCCATCAACTTATCAATATCAGGATACAACATAGGTACATTAACTGCGAAAGGTTTCGAAGTCGCCTTCTTGCATTTCTGAATATGCTCTCTTAACACATCAGGATACATACTTCCGGAACCAATAACACCCAAGCCTCCACTGTTAGAAACAGCACTGGCTAATCGCCATCCGCTGGTCCAAATCATTCCTCCTTGAATAATAGGAAATTCTATCTTAAAAAGTTCGGTTATTCTATTTTCCATGAATGAAGTAATTTACCACGGGGTAATCTCCCAAGGCTTTGTGTTGAAAATTCAGTTTAGAATTCGACGCAAGCATCGAAAGACTTAAATCTCGATTATCGAGTAAAAAATTACATTTTAAAGATACTAATATGGGCTTTAAAATGTAATGCTCTAGTTAAGAAATAACTCCCGACCCTATAAGGTCATCTTCAATATACCATGCTACAAATTGACCTTCGGTAATAGCCGATTGCATTTCTTTGAAATCAACATACATACCACCTTCTACTTTATAAATAGTAGCTTCTTGCAGTTCTTGACGGTATCTAATACGTGCTTTTACTGCTAATTTATCATCAATCTTCAAAGCCAAATCTGTACGTACCCAATGTATTTCTTCGTCTTTTACAAATAACGTTCTTCTATACAAACCAGGGTGTGCTTTACCTTGACCCGTATAAATAATATTTTCGTTAACATCTGTATCTATAACAAATAACGGTTCTTTTGTACCACCTACATGCAGTCCCTTGCGCTGCCCTTTTGTAAAGTAATGCGCACCTTGGTGTTCACCAACAATTTTACCATCTGTTAAATGATAGACCGGTTTTTCTGCATAAAATTCTAACTCAGCGTTTTTATCTGAAAACGAAGGTATAGCTCTTTCGTAGCCCTCAAAAGCTGCAGGAACCTCAACAATTTTACCCGTTTTAGGTTTTAGTTGTTGTTGTAAAAACTCTGGTAATCTAACCTTACCAATAAAACATAAACCTTGTGAGTCCTTTTTATCTGCCGTAATCAAATCCATTTTTTTAGCAATTTCCCTCACTTCAGGCTTGGTCAACTCCCCTATCGGGAATAAAGTTTTTGATAATTGCTCTTGTGATAACTGGCATAAGAAATAAGATTGGTCTTTATTACTATCTTTTCCGACCAATAATTGATATGTCTCAGAACCATCACTATTCTTTAAAGTTCCTTTTCTACAATAATGACCTGTGGCTACATAGTCGGCACCCAACTGCATGGCAATTTTCATAAAGACATCAAACTTGATTTCCCTATTACAAAGCACATCAGGATTTGGAGTACGTCCCATTTCATATTCCCTAAACATATAATCTACTATACGCTCTTTATACTCCGCACTTAAATCAACTGTTTGAAACGGAATACCCAGTTTCTCAGCTACAATTAATGCATCGTTGCTATCTTCTAACCACGGACACTCTTCTGATATCGTTACCGAATCATCATGCCAATTCTTCATAAACAAGCCTATAACATCATAACCTTGTTCTTTTAAAAGGTATGCTGCAACGCTTGAATCTACTCCTCCAGAAAGTCCTATTACTACTTTTTTCATCTCTTCTTCTTGGTCGGTACAAAATTACAAAATTTCAATTCAGAAATACTTTTTATTACAAGCCACTTGTTTCTTCAAAAAAAAACAAAATTCATTACTCAAAAGCTTTCAAAAAGTTAAAAATGAATCATTAATTACTCAATAAATGTTAAACTTTTACAAAAAAATATTAAACAAAATATAAACAAAATTTTAGATTAACCCTTTCATTATCTATAATTATCAGCTGTTTTATAAAAAAAACCTAATAAAAATGAGTAATACCTACCATATCTTCATTTTTTATGTATTATTATTTTGTTTATCTTAGTTTTATAATAATTCAACAAAAAAAATATAAAATGAAAAATCTAAGTAAAATTTTAAAATCTACAGCTATAACAATACTGCTGGTTTTTGTTGCTTCTTGTAGCGATGATGACAATGACGCTTCACCAATACTTCCTACTGAACAAAATATTGTAGAAATTGCACTTGCAACACCAGAATTATCTGCCTTGGTTACCGCGCTTCAAGCAGCCGATGGTAATTTAGTTGACGTTTTAAGTGGTGATGGTCCATTTACTGTTTTAGCCCCTACAAATGCAGCATTTACTACTTTTTTAACAGCCAACGGTTTTAATTCAGTAGATGATGTTCCTACCGATGTGCTTTCTCAAATATTATTAAACCATGTAATCTCAGCTGATCTTTCAGCTTCTGATTTAACTGGTTTAGGATCAGGATATACTAGCACGAATGCCAGTGGTATCGATGAAAATAATATTAGCATATATTTCAATACCGCTAATGGTGTTAGATTCAACAATGTTTCTGCAGTTGCAACTGCTGACATCGATGCCTCAAATGGAACGATTCATATTGTTGACGCAGTAATACCAGTACCAACTGTAGCTTCACATGCTGCGGCAAATGAAAATTTTAGTAGCTTAGTAGCTGCTTTAGGTGCTTCTGATATTGATTTAGTAGGCTTACTTTCATCTGAAGGACCTTACACTGTATTAGCACCAAACAATGATGCATTTACTACATTTTTAGATGGTAGTGACTTAGGCGGAATAAATACAGAGGTTTTAACGCAGGTTCTTTTAAATCATGTTTTAAGTAAAACAATTTTATCTACAGACTTAACAGCTGCCGAATCAGGTTACGATAATACAAACGCTACAGGAGCAGGAATGAACTCAATGAGTATCTACTTCAATACTAGCGACGGTGTGATTTTCAACGGTATTTCTGAAGTTACAACAGCTGATATCGTTGGCAGTAATGGAATCATTCATGCAGTCGACACTGTAATCGATTTGCCTACTGTTGTCACTTTTGCAGCTGCCAACCCTAGTTTTTCTACTTTAGTAGAAGCATTGACCACCTTAACCCCATCAACAGATTTTGTGAGTGTACTTTCTAGAACAGAAGGAGATAACTTAGATGGCTTCAACCCTGACTTTACTGTATTTGCACCAACAAATGACGCATTCGATGCCTTAGAAGAAATTCCTGGTGAAGTTGTTCTAACTCAAGTATTACTACATCACGTTGTTGGAGAAGCTAATGTGACCTCATCAGACCTAACAAATCCGGGCGACACAACTGCAGCCACTTTACAAGGTCAAAACATTACTGTTAGCTTACCTGGCACAGAAGATAATATCGCTGATGTTACCGATGGTTCTGGTGCAACTGATATAGGAATTATCGCTGTTGATGTTCAGGCTAATAATGGTGTTATTCATGTTTTAAATAAAGTAATGATTCCAAATTTGAATTAATTATTTTTTAATATAACAATTTTAAAAAGCCGCAATCTGCGGCTTTTTTTTATTTACGTAAGAAACACCTTTCTATATTTTATTTTTTCGTTAAACTTTTATAAATATTGATTAAACAAAATAATTATTAACTATTTTTATTAATATGCTATTTATCAAGTATATACATTATCAATTTAACAAATAAACCTTGCATATGTCTCACACTTAAAACTTTTAATTAAACAATCTAAAAACATTATTATGAAAAAAATTCTACAATTAAAAAATATCTTTCTTATTCTCACGGTCTCATTGTTCATTTGGTCTTGTGATAAAAATGATTCTGAAGAAACCGCAATGTCTGAAACGATGACTATTGTTGAAACCGCACAAAATCAAGATGCTTTATCGTCATTAGTTGCTGCTTTAAGTACTGCTGATAATTCTGAAGACACTGATTTAATAGGCACCTTAAGTTCAGATGGTCCATTTACAGTTTTTGCACCAACTAACGATGCCTTTACCGAATTACTGGCACAATTAGACGGCTTTGATTCTTTGGCTGATTTTGATACTGATGAAGAAAGAGCAATTTTAACTACAATTTTAACCTACCATGTTGTTGCTGGTGTTGCCGCAAAATCTACAGATCTAACTAATGGAATGATCGTTGAAACAGTTCAAGGAGAAAATTTAGTGATTAATCTAGACGGTGGCGTTTTTATAAACGATGCTACAGAAATAAATGCTGAAGTACTAATTGCCGATGTAGAGGCAAGTAATGGTGTTGTACATGTAATCAACAAAGTATTATTGCCACAGGCAATTATCGACGCTTTAAATGAAGGCGAAATGACCAACGAAAATGGAACTTTAGTAGATATCGTTATAGCAACTGAACCACTTTCGCTTTTAGAAGCTGCGGTTATAAAAGCAGATTTAGCAACTACACTTAGCTCTGAAGGTCCGTTTACTGTGTTTGCACCTACAGATGATGCATTTGTAGCACTATTAGATATTTTAGGTGATGATTATAATAGTTTAGAAGACTTTGATACAGAAGCAGAAATTGCACTATTGAGAAATATTCTTTTATTCCATGTTATTACTGCAAAAGTTACATCAGCAGATTTAGCAGCAGGTAATATTCCAACTGCATTTGAAGGAAATAATATAGAAGTAATAGCATCTGGCGATTCTTTTGTAATTGGTGATGCATCAGACGTAAATGCCAATATTACAGGTGTTGATATTATGGCTTCTAACGGGGTTGCACATACTATTGACAAAGTATTATTACCACAAGCGGCAATTGACTTTGTTTTAGGTTTACAATTAAAAACTATTGTTGATACTGCTGTTGCTACCGACGACTTAAGCTTATTGGTTGATGCCTTAATTCAAGCTGATGCTGGTTTGGTCGCTACTTTAAATAGTGATGGTCCGTTTACGGTTTTTGCACCTACAAATGCTGCTTTTGCCGCATTATTAGCTGCATTAGGTGATGGTTTTAACAGTCTTACAGATTTTGATACCGATGAAGAAAAGGCGCTTTTAACTAAAGTATTAACGTATCATGTAGTTGCTGGAGCAGCTGCTTTTTCTACAGACTTAACTAATGGTCAAGCTATTGAAACTGTACAAGGTGAAAATGTAACTGTTGATTTAACAGATGGCGGAGTACAAATAATGGATGCTACCGGTACAAACGCCAACGTTGCGTTAGCAGATGTTGCCGCAAGCAACGGTGTGGTACATGTAATTGATAAAGTTCTTTTACCACAAGAAGTTTTAGATATATTAGCTGCAATGAGCTTAAAAACAATTGTAGATACTGCAATTGCTACAGATGATTTAAGTGTATTGGTAGATGCATTAATTCAAGCTAATGCAGGTTTGGTGGAAACTTTGAACAGCGATGGTCCATTTACGGTGTTCGCACCTACCAATGCCGCCTTTGTTGAATTATTAAACACATTAGGTGATGATTTTAATAGTCTTGCCGATTTTGATACTGACGAAGAAAAGGAATTACTTGTTACTATTCTAACCTACCACGTGGTAGCTGGTACGTCAGCTTTTTCAACTGACTTAGGTGATGGCCAACTAATAGACACATTTCAAGGTGAAAGTATACGTGTAACTATTAAGGATGGAACCGTTCACGTAGGTGATGCCACAGATGTCAATGCATCTGTTGTTTTAGCAGATATAGCTGCAAGTAATGGTGTTGTTCATGTAATCAACAAAGTATTACTACCTCAAGCTGCTTTAAATGCACTGACACCCGCTATACCGAACATAGTAGAGACTGCTCAAAGTGTTGATGATTTAAGTTTATTGGTTGAAGCTCTTATTCAAGCGGATGCTAGCTTGGTCGCTACACTTAGCAGCGAAGGTCAATTTACAGTTTTCGCTCCTACTAATGCTGCATTTGTAGCTTTGTTAAATGATTTAGGCGACAACTATAATAGTCTTGCAGATTTTGATACAGATGAGGAAAAAGCCTTATTAGCAAAATTACTAACATACCATGTTGTTTCTGGTTCAGCTGTAGCTTCTACAGATTTAACTGACCACCAAGAAATTAGCACAGTACAAGGCGAATCTTTGTTTGCTATTTTAGGTCATGGTGTACAAATAAGAGACAAGTCTCATGTCGATGCAAATGTAACCACGGCAGATGTAATGACCTCTAATGGAATAGTGCACATTATAGATAAAGTTTTACTTCCACAAGAGATAATTGACGCATTGCATTAAGATTCAATCAATCAGATGAATTTAAAAACCTTCCTATATCTAGGAAGGTTTTTTTTATACCTCACAAATTCTAACAACACCATATACCTCTTTAGCATACAATAACGCACCCTTGACAACTAACTTTTTATTTAACCTTCATTTATTTTCATCTTTGACATCCCAAACCTTACCAAACCAAGCCTTAACCAATGGCAAAAGCCCTTTCAATTTTGAAAGGGCTTTTTAATTATTTAATGTTTCAAATAGTTCTACTTTTTAGAAATAACCTTTTTAACGAATTTTTCTTTATTCGTTTTAAGGATGACTATGAACATACCTGGTTCTAAATTACCTACTAATACATTATAATAATTGACCCCAGCTACAACATCATGATTTCGCTCTTGCTTAATCAATTTTCCATTTAAGTCAAAAATTTCAATAGATAACCTAGAGTCATAATTAGTATTAAGCTCTAAATTCAACTCTTCTTTAAATGAATTTGGATAAGCTGTCAATTCTGATGATTTAAACTTGCCCGAATCTGAATCATCGTTAGAACAGACATCGGCATGCACTATAACAAACATTCCATTTGTAAATGATGAAACATTTACAGGAGCTAACGAATAATTTGTAACATTACTTAATGTGTCATCTCCATATGGTAATTGACCATTTGCAACTGTAGGTCTTCCGTTATTACCTAAAGGATATTTATCACCCCCTATCCAAATGTGAGTGGCATTCATTTGATAATTATCTAGTAATTCAATATCAATAGTTACAAATCCGTTTTCAAATAAAACAGATACCTCACCCACTTTAGTCCCAGCTGATATATCACATCTACCTGCTCCTGCGTATAAGTCCATAATATAAGATCCTTCCTGGTTTATATAATTAGACCATCCCCATCTATTGGCTCCTAAATCGTCATCAATAAAACAGGTAGAATTTGTATTATCTAAATATCCATAAGCAGTTTCACAACCTTCAATACTATCTGATTCACAATTTAGATTCTCATCAATTAATCCATCACCATTGTTGTCAATGCCATCGCACTCCTCTACGTCGCAAGCATCTGGAATACCATCGCCATCTGAATCCATTGAATTGTCTCCATCACATTCATCCTCGCAATCTGCGACTCCATCTTGATCTGTATCAAAACCTTCATCAACGTAACCATCGCCATCGTTGTCAATGCCGTCGCACTGCTCTACATCGCAAGCGTCTGGAATGCCATCGCCATCTGAATCCATAGAATTGTCTCCCATACAAGTATCTTCGCAATCCGAGACTCCATCTTGATCAGCATCAAAACCTTCGTCAATGCCTCCATCTCCATTATTATCAATACCATCGCATTCCTCTACATCACAAGCATCTGGGATACCATCCCCATCTGAATCCATAGAATTGTCCCCATCACAATCATCCTCGCAATCTGCGACTCCATCTTGATCTGTATCAAAACCTTCATCAATGTAACCATCGCCATCGTTGTCATTGCCGTCGCACTGCTCTACATCGCAAGCGTCTGGAATGCCATCGCCATCTGAATCCATAGAGCTATCTCCCGTACAATCATCTTCACAATCTGCAATACCATCTTGATCTGCATCAAAACCTTCGTCAATGTCACCATCTCCATCATTGTCCATACCGTCGCAAACTTCTTCTGAATAATTTGATGTTGTTAATTCTATAGTACACTCTGTCTCAGTTCCTTTTGAATCTTTAATTACAACACTGTAATAACCCGTTGAAAGATTACCTATAGAAGCGAATTGTTCGCCATTACTCCATTGAAAGGTATAAGGTCCACAGCCACCTTGTGGCATTACCGTAATTTTGCCATCCTGTCCTTGATAAGTAGATATATTATTGTTCACCACTACGGAACATGTTAATTCTTCATAAAGATTGATTTGAATAGAACATGTAGTAGAATTGCCATTAGAATCACTAACGGTAACAGTATGCAAACCATTGGTCAAGTTTGTTGCAATCGCTGTAGTTTCACCATTATCCCATGCATAATAATATTCACCTAATCCTCCTAAGGCTTCCACTTTAGCTGAACCAATCTGAGAATTTTGATTATTTACAATATCTAATTGTTGCACACTACAAATAAGATTTTTAGATATAAAAATCTCACATGTGCTAGATCCACATCCGCTTAAATCGGTAATGATTACGGAGTGAACCCCATAAGTTAAACCAATAGCATTTGCAGAAGTCTCGCCGTTATCCCACAAATAAGAATAATTTCCACTACCACCAGTAGCACTAACGGTAGCCTCACCATCAGCTGTTAAATAATTAGTAGTCAGTCTATTTTGGAAAATACTACACCCTATTTCAGCATTATCACTGGAAATAATTACTGAACATTGTGTACTCGAACCTTTAGAATCTTTAACGGTAACCGTATGATTTCCTGCAGATAAGTTTGAACCCGTATCATTATTTGAATAAGATAAACCATCCCAAGAATAGGAATATGGTGCAAAACCACCATAAGCCTGCACTTTTGCCACACCATCAGCTCCATCAGAACAAGTAACACCGGAAATCATCTCTAAGCTACAAATTAAATTTTTACTTATGAATAACTCACAAGTAGTTGTATTTCCAGAAATATCCGTTACAGTCACGCTATGTACCCCATAGGTAAGCATGGTAGCCATTTTTGTTATTTCACCATTATCCCACAAGTAAGAATAGTCTCCAGCGCCACCTGTAACATTGACTGTTGCGATGCCATCCGGACTCATATAATTACTAGCCAATTCGTCTTGTACGATACTACAATCCAATTGACTTTGATCACTATTCAATGTTACAGAGCATTGTGTAATTGCTCCCTTCGAATCTTTAACGGTTACCGTATGACTACCTGCCGATAGGTTATTAACAGTATTTTCAGCTACGTAATTTCCTCCATCCCAAGAATACAAATATGGTGGATATCCCCCGTAAGCTTGAACCGAGGCAACACCATCATCTTCTCCTAAGTTCGATACTTGTGATACAACATTTGTACTACAAATTAAATTCTTTGCTATAAAAATATTGCATGTACTTGATCCACATCCATTTTGGTCTGTGATTAGTACCGAATGCAATCCATAAGTTAAACCAATAGCAGTTGCAGAAGTTTCTCCATTGTCCCATAGATACGAAAAACTACCACTACCACCTGTAGCATTTACAGTTGCAGCTCCATCAGAAGCCAAGTAATTACTTGCAAGATTATCTTGTGTTATACTACATCCAATCTCGGCATTTTCACTACTTATTTGTACTGCGCATTCAGATATTGCCCCCGTTGCATCTTTAACTACAACACTATTACTTCCTGATGATAAATTTGAATTTGTAGCATCGTCAGTAAATGACGAACCATTCCAAGAATACGTATACGGAGGGTAACCTCCTAGTGCCTGAACGGTTGCTACACCATCTGCGCCATCTATACAACTTGTACCAGCCACCATTGTAACGTTACAAATTAAATTTTTACTAATAAATATTTCACATGTAGTCTCGCCACATTCATCATCCGATATTGTCACAGAATGCAATCCGTAATTTAAAGCCGACGCTGTTGATGTAGTCTCACCATTATCCCACAAATAAGTATATACCCCTGAACCGCCAATACCTATTACACTTGCAACGCCATCTGCATTTAAATAATTACTAGCTAATTCATCTTGAACTATATCACAGCTCAGCATTGCCAGTGTATTTACAGTAAATACATCAGAGACGCTCTCACAACCATACATATTTGTAACAGTAACTTGGTACGATCCCCCATCCGCTATTATAGTTTGTGTAGTTTCTCCATTTGGATACCATAAATAGCTTTCATAATTAGCTCCTGCATCCAATATTACACCATCATCTCCATAACAATAGGTATTATCCCCTACTATTTCTGGATTAGTATTATCATTAACAATAACTGTGACAGTAGCTACACCCGTACAACCGCTGGAATCCATAACGGTTACGGTATAATCACCTGCGGCATCGACCGTAATCGCCGTTGTAGTATCCTCGGTGTTCCATACATATGTCTCACCCCCGCTAGCAGTAAGTACCGTAGAACTTCCCGAACATATTTCAAGTATACCCAAAATCTCCGCTATAGGCAATGGGTTAACAATTATTGTAATTATAGCGGTATCCGCACATTCACCGTCCGCCGGAGTAAAGGTATATTCAGTTGTCTGTGTATTGTCTAGTACAGGTGACCATGTTCCCTCTATCCCATTAATGGAAGTCATTGGAAGTTCAGCCAATATTTCACCCTCACATATCGCTGCTACCGCATCAAAAGCAGGAACTACTTTGTCCCCCACCTCAATGGTCAACGTAGCGGTATCCGCACACTCGCCATCAGCTGATGTAAAGGTATATTCAGTTGTCTGTGTATTGTCTAGTGCAGGTGACCATGTTCCCTCTATCCCATTAGTGGAAATCGTTGGAAGTGCGGCTAATGTTTCGCCCTCACATATCGCAGTTATAGGGTCAAAGGTCGGAACTACTTTATCCCCGACCTCAATGGTCAAGGTAGCGGTATCCGCACACTCGCCATCAGCTGGTGTAAAGGTATATTCAGTTGTCAGTATATTATCAAGTGTAGGTAACCATGTTCCCTCTATTCCATTGGTGGAAATCGTTGGAAGTGACGCCAATGTTTCACCCTCACATATCGCAGCTATAGGGTCAAAGGTCGGAACTACTTTATCCCCGACCTCAATGGTCAAGGTAGCGGTATCCGCACACTCGCCATCAG
>NZ_JAUOPN010000026.1 GCF_030547005.1 Maribacter sp. 1_MG-2023
TATGAACCTTTTTCCAACTAACGATTCAGAACTTATCTTCCTCGTTTGCGGGGTGCAAATGTACACACTATTCTTAAAACCGCAACTATTTATTTAAATAAAATTAAAGAAATATTTACATCAAAATGCAACATCCTAATAAATAACACTTTACCATTTCAGCACATAAAAAACAGATTGAATTTTACTAAAAAAGCTACTCAGATATTTAAAAATGCCCAAAGAATACGATTCAAATACCAACACCCCAATACCCCACATCAACAACAAATAGCCAATACTATACGTATACCCTACATTATAACATGAATCTATTGCGGACGTGAATAGTTCATATTATCTTTGACACCCTATAATATGTACACAAATGATTAAAATTACACTTCCCGACGGATCGGTTAAGGAATTTGAAAAAGATACAACCCCAATAGCGGTTGCTAAAAGCATAAGCGAAGGATTAGCACGTAATGTTATTTCTGCAAAATTCAATAATACCATTGTTGAAACCACCACACCATTACACACTGACGGGAGCTTAATTTTATATACATGGAATGACAAAGAAGGTAAAACCGCTTTTTGGCATTCAACATCACATATTGTTGCCCAAGCTATAGAAGAACTATACCCAGGAGTAAAACTTACTATAGGTCCGGCGATTGATAATGGATTCTATTATGACGTTGAACTTCCTACGGGTTCTATTTCTGATAAAGACTTTCCTTCCATAGAAAAGAAAGCATTAGAAATTGCAAGAGGGAAACATGATTATAAAATGAGAGCTGTTTCAAAAGCAGAAGCTCTTAATTTTTACAAAAACCAAGGTAATGAGTATAAAGTAGAATTAATAGAAAACCTTGAAGACGGTACTATTACATTTTGTGACCATGATACTTTTACAGATTTATGTCGTGGTGGTCATATACCAAATACCGGTATTGTAAAAGCCATTAAAATATTAAGTGTTGCCGGTGCGTATTGGAGAGGGAACGAAAACAATCCACAACTAACACGTATATATGGTATATCATTTCCAAAACAGAAAGAGCTTACTGAATATTTAGCACTTTTAGAAGAAGCCAAGAAACGTGACCATAGAAAACTAGGAAAAGAATTAGAGCTATTTACATTCTCTCAAAAGGTTGGGCAAGGTTTACCTTTATGGCTACCTAAAGGAGCTGCACTAAGAGAACGATTAGAGCAATTCTTGAAAAAGGCACAAAAGAAAGCTGGTTATGAAATGGTGGCTACACCTCATATTGGTCAAAAAGAACTATATGTTACCTCTGGACATTATGAAAAGTATGGTGCAGATAGCTTTCAACCAATTCATACTCCAAAGGAAGATGAAGAGTTTTTGTTGAAACCAATGAACTGTCCACATCACTGTGAAATTTACAACGCTAAACCATTTAGCTATAAAGAACTTCCTAAAAGATTTGCTGAATTTGGTACCGTATATAGATATGAACAAAGTGGAGAGCTACATGGCCTAACCAGAGTTAGAGGGTTTACTCAAGATGACGCACATATTTTTTGCACACCAGATCAATTAGATGAGGAATTCAAAGAAGTAATAGACTTATCATTATATGTACTTGGATCTTTAGGCTTTGATGATTTCACAGCACAAGTATCTGTACGTGATTTAGATACTCCAGAAAAATATATTGGATCGGTAGAAAACTGGGAAAAAGCAGAACAAGCTATTATAAATGCCGCTAAAGAAAAAGGACTTAACTATATAATAGAAAGTGGTGAAGCTGCTTTTTACGGACCTAAGTTAGATTTCATGGTAAAAGATGCTCTAGGCAGGCAATGGCAATTGGGTACAATTCAAGTAGATTACAACCTACCAGAAAGGTTCGAATTAACCTATAAAGGTAGTGACAATGAGCTGCATAGACCAGTAATGATACACCGTGCACCTTTCGGAAGTATGGAACGTTTTATTGCATTATTAATAGAGCACACAGGTGGTAATTTCCCTTTATGGTTAACCCCTGAACAAGCTATTATTCTTCCTGTTAGCGAAAAACATGAAAAATATGCTCAAAAAGTTTTAAAATCCCTAGAAAATAACGAAATTCGCGCCCTTATCGATAGTAGAAACGAGACTATTGGTAAGAAAATACGAGAAGCAGAAATGAGTAAAATTCCATTTATGCTGATTGTAGGGGACAATGATGAAGTTGCAAACACCATTTCTGTGCGTAAGCATGGCGGTGAAGACTTAGGAGCGTTAGACGTAACTATGTTTACAGACTTGGTCAACAAAGAAATAAATAGTACCTTAAAGACGTTTAAAGAATAGAAAGTTTAATTAAAATTATTTAGTCATAGCAATACGTAAAAGATTTAGACCACAACCTAGAAGGGAAAATAAGAATCCCCATAATATCAATGAAAAGATAACAGCCCCAAAAGTTAGGTTGGTAGGTGACAATGTTGAAGTAGGTGTATATCCTTTTCCTCAGGCTCTTGAGAAAGCAGAAGAATTAGGTTTGGATTTGGTGGAGATATCCCCAAAGGCCGACCCTCCTGTTTGTAAAATAATGGAGTATAAAAAGTTTTTATACGAGCAGAAGAAAAGAGACAAGGCCATGAAAGCGAAAGCTTCTAAGGTTGTTGTTAAAGAAATAAGATTTGGTCCTAACACAGATGATCATGATTATGACTTTAAAAAGAAACACGCTGAAAAGTTCCTTAAAGAAGGAGCTAAATTAAAAGCGTACGTATTTTTCAAAGGTCGTTCTATTGTCTATAAAGATCAGGGCGAAATTCTATTATTGAAATTAGCTTCTGAATTGGAAGAATTAGGAAAGGTAGAACAGATGCCTAAATTAGAAGGAAAGCGTATGACAATGTTCATTGCGCCTAAAACTAAAGGGAAATAAAATAATACTTCGGTTAAACATTGCGACCGATTTGTATATATAATATACTAAACGCTGCTTACCATTGTGAGCAGCGTTTAGCATGCAAAGTGAGATTAATACATAAACTAGGAGAAAATGCCTAAACAAAAAACAAAATCCAGTGCTAAGAAGCGTTTTAAGCTTACAGGTACAGGTAAAATTAAAAGAAAGCACGCTTTTAAGAGTCACATTTTGACTAAAAAGTCTAAAAAGCGTAAGCTTAAGTTAACACATGATGGTTTAGTTCATCAAGCAGATGTTAACAGTATTAAAGAGCAATTACGTTTAAAGTAATTAACTCTTTAACAGGTAAAATTATTAACCATGGAGTTAGGCTTTAAAAGTTCCTTAAATTAAAAGGACGCCTACTACAAAAAATTAGAAAAAAATGCCAAGATCAGTAAATGCAGTAGCTTCAAGAGCCAGAAGAAAAAAGGTAATGAAGCAAGCCAAAGGTTACTTTGGAAGACGTAAAAACGTTTGGACAGTAGCCAAAAATGCGGTTGAAAAAGCAATGTTATATGCTTATAGAGACCGTAGAAACAAGAAAAGAACTTTTCGTTCATTATGGATTACCCGTATTAATGCAGGTGCCAGACAACACGGAATGTCCTACTCTCAATTTATGGGAAAAGTAAAAGCTAATAACATTGAACTTAATAGAAAAGTTCTTGCAGATTTAGCAATGAATCACCCAGATGCCTTTAAGGCAGTTGTAGATCAGGTAAAATAAATTAATAACAATCTCACTTTTTGAAAAATCCGATTCTTACGAATCGGATTTTTTAATTTTAGATATTGCCGTTTTAAACTCTTCCCAATCAATCAAATCATCACCATTATTATCATAGCCTTCAATTAACTTTGAAGATACAATACCTCTAATGAATCCACTTATTTCTGCGTCTTTCAAGAGTTTGACAATTTCTGCCTTTGTAAGCTTTTGATCATTATCCTTATCAAAAAAATTAAAGGCCATTTCAGGAGTTTGAAAATGGTTGGTGATTAGTATTTGAATTTTATTTAAAATAGATTCTTCTGTTGTCATATTCCTTTTGCTTTACTTCAAGTTAATCAAAAATCAATTTCCCCACAACGTCAACACTATATTTCTACCAGAGGCATAATTTCTATGCTCACAAAGATAAATACCCTGCCAGATACCCACATTCAATTTACCATTGGTTACCGGTATCTGTACCGAAGCACCCATTAATGATGCCTTAATATGTGCAGGCATATCGTCTGCACCTTCATAGTCATGTTTGTAATACGGAGCATTTTCAGGTACCATAATATTAATATGAGACTCAAAATCATCACGAACCGTAGGGTCTGCATTCTCATTAATTGTTAAACTTGCAGATGTATGTTTGATAAATACTTGCAAAAACCCTGTTTGTATTTGCTTAATTTCAGGGATACTTTTAACGATAACATCTGTAATGATATGAAAGCCTCTTTGATAAGACGGTAGTGTGATTTCATTTTGAAATAATTTCATACTTTATATATTATTAAATAAAGGTAAAACTTTGCATTTTAGCCACATTACTAAACTTGGTTGAAATATCTTTGTATTAAAATAAAATTACATGGATTTATCAAAGATTAAAATGGTTGTTTCTGATATGGACGGGACACTTCTAAACTCCAATCACCAGGTTAGCGATCAATTCTTTGACATATTTGAAGGTTTAAAATCTCAAGGTATAACCTTTGTAGCTGCTAGCGGTAGACAGTACAATAGCATTGTAGATAAATTAGCATCTATAAAAGATGATATAATTGTCATAGCGGAAAACGGAGGATTTGCCATGAAACAGAATACCGAAATACTAGCTACACCTTTAGATAAAAACCATGTACGAGATATTTTAAAAACCTTAAACGAAATACCAAATATACACCCAGTACTTTGCGGTAAACATCAAGCTTATTTAACCGGCAAGTCAAATGAGTTTGTAAGCAAGCTGGCTGAATATTATAGAGAGTTTGAGATTATAGATGACCTATTAGCTTTTGATTCTGAGGTCATCAAAATTGCCATTTATCATTTTGAAAGTAGCGAACAATATATTTACCCGTTTGTTAAACACTTTGAAGATGAATTAAAAGTAAAAGTGTCTGGAGAAAATTGGTTAGATATCTCAAATATAAATGCGCACAAAGGTTACGCATTAACTAAGGTTATGGAAAGTTATAACTTAAAGTCTGATGAAGTAATGGTCTTTGGAGATTATAACAACGACCTAGAAATGCTTGCTTTATCTGATTTCGGATTTGCTATGGAAAACGCTCATCCTAACGTAAAAAAAGTTGCTAAATACAGTACGTTAAGTAATGACGAAAACGGTGTAGAGCATATATTAAAAATGCTTATCAAATAAAGTCATCATTACTAATTATTTCACTGGAGGTTTTAATTCACTTGGCACATAACCCATAGTTCTTTTAAAAGCTGTGGTGAAGTGCTGCGGATTTGCATAACCTACTTCGTATGCTGCATAAGCTATTGTGGCACCGTCTTGGGTTATTAAACTCTTAGCAACCTCCATACGTAATGCTGTAATGTATTTAAACACTGTTACGCCATATATCTTTTTAAAATCTCTTTTCAACTTGGTAGCATTAAAACCGGCTATATTCGCTAAATCTAAGATTTTCAATGGTTCTTTTAGGTTATTTCTAATATGAGCTTCCACCTTTACAATTGCCAAATAATCTGAATTCAACAGTTTTATATTAGTTTTAGAAAGCTTAGAAGTTTGCCTGCCAAAAAGAAAATCTATCATTAAAACGGTCAATTTACTTTCTAAATATGTCTTTCTAATTTCATCTTCATAAGGGCACTGTATTATTTCATTTATATTACTTCGAATTTGAGGAGGAATGAATTTACTTTTATCCCATAATACAAATGAATTTGAATTAGTTATTGCTGCTTTTAGTTTGTCAAAAGAGCTTTCAAATTTTGTTCCCAATAGGCTTTGAAGCAAACTAGGTTTTACATAAACCTCAAATAACTTAGCATTTCCCTTAAAAAATATATCTCTACCCTCGGTTATTGGGTAGTAAAACATATTGCAGTGATTTTCTGGAATTTGAACTAAATACTTAATATGTCTTAGTGGTTGATAGCAATAAGTTCCCTCTAAAGAAAAATGAAGTTTTATTAAATGTTCGTCACTCGTTACACTAATTTCAGAATCAAATTGATGAATCGCTGTTGTATCAGAAAAGTCTGCACCCCTTATAAAAGAATTATTATCCTTTGTGGTTACCTCTACTTCATTGAACTGAACAGAGTTATTAATAAATCCATTTTTAAACAACTCACCTACCCGCAATTCTTTTTGTAACAACTCGCTATTCAAATACTTTTCCTCTCCCACTTCAATACTTCCTTTTGCGTATGTTTAAATTCCTTTCTCGGTACTTGCCTTCTCATTCCTGCTTTAGATTTGCAAAGCTAAATTATTTAGATTTAATCTTAATAAAGATTAGTGGCTATTTTAAATCAAATGAAAAAAATCTTTACTGCATTAGTTTTCTTTATATTCTTATCTGTTCAAGGACAACAAATTTCAGGAACAGTTTCAGGTACCGTAAAAGACACATATGGCAATCCTTTACCATTTGCCAGTGTTTTAGTGGAAGGATTAAAGCTTGGCGTACTTACTGACGAAAATGGTTTATACTCCTTAAACAATATTCCAAAAGGAAAATACAAACTAGTAGTTTCATTCGTTGGTTATGGCACACGTTCTATACTTTTTGAAATAAAGGATAAGAGTAAAAAAGTCAATCTAGATTTCACCCTACAAGAATCCACAGAAGATTTAGATGAAGTTACCATTAACGGTAAATCGAAAGAAACCAAACTAGAAACAACAGGTTTTGCTGTCAGTGCAATAAAAACAAAAGAAGCTAGTCTAAGAAATATACAAACCAACGAATTATTGAACACTACCGTTGGAGTAAAAATTCGTCAAAATGGAGGTTTAGGTTCAGAGGTTAAATATAGTTTAAATGGATTGTCTGGTAACTCGGTACGTATATTTATAGATGGCATTCCTATTTCAACTTACGGTAATTCATTCAACCTAAATAGCATACCACCTTCAATGATTAAAAACATTGAAGTTTATAAAGGTGTGGTACCAGGTCATTTAGCAGACGATGCATTGGGCGGAGCAATAAACATAGTACTCCACAATGATGCTAAAACGAATTTTAATGCGTCTGTATCTTACGGATCATTCAATACTACACAAGCCAGTGTAAATGGCTTATATCGCTTTGATGAATCAGGATTAACAGTTAAAGCATCTCTGTTTCACAACTACTCTGACAATGATTATAAGGTATCTGGCAGAAGTGTTGTTGTCACTGGTTTAGGCGGAGTACAAACCCCTATTACAGCAAGAAGATTCAATGATGTTTATAGATCTACAGGAGGTAGAGCAGAAATCGGATATACCGATGTAAAATGGGCTGACCAGTTTTTTATTGGTGTTACTGGATCAGATGATTATAAAGAAGTACAGCATGGAGCTTTTATGACCATAACCCCATATAAGGATAGGTTTTTAGAATCTGATGCTTTATTAGGAAGCATCAACTACCAAAAGAAAAATTTATTTATAAAAGGGCTTGACGTTAAAGTAAACGGATTATACGGAAAAAGAAACCGAGCCGTTAACGACACCGTTTCTTGGGCTTATAGCTGGAACGGAGAAAGAGCAATTGATTTTAGAGGAAATGAATATCAATACACCTGGGGGTCTCAACAAGAAGGAGGACCCACACTTGCTAAAATTAAAAGAAATGTAGCCTCAATAAGAAGCGGCGTTTCTTACGCAATAAACGACCATCATAGCGTATCATTTAATCATGTATATAGCGGAATTGATAGAGAAGATAGCGACGCCTTGAAATCTGTATTAGAAAACACATTTTTAGGCACAAGAGATTTAAAAAAGAATATATACTCCTTAACCTACGAATTAACTGCTTTTGACGAAAAATTAAAAACAAGTTTATTTGGCAAGCATTATCAGCAGAAAACAACTAGTGTTGACCCTGCTATAGTATCTGATGCTGACGGAAATGATGTGGTAGTAGATGAAGTAGTGAGCAGCAATAAAAAGTATGATGGTTATGGTTTTGCTGCTTCCTACGAAATCGTGCCCAATATCATCTTATTAGCTTCCGCAGAAAAAGCAATTAGATTACCAGATGAAACTGAGATTTTCGGTAATGACGGAGACAATGTTATAGCCAACTCAAGTATAGATCCAGAAAGTAGTGAGAATTTCAACTTAGGCTTCAGGTTTGGAAATTTCAATATTAAAAAACATGATTTTACCATATCTACTAATGTTTTCACCAGAAACATAAAAGACCGAATTGGTCTACCTATCGAAACATCTTTGAATGTTGATGATGAATTAATAATTTATGTAAACCAAGGTAGTGGTACGTCTAAAGGTTTTGATGCTCAACTAAATTACGCTTACGATAACAATTTGGGATTGAACTTCAATATATCTCGATTTGATCTAAAAATTGAAAACCAAGGAATAGAAATCGATGTACCTAATACACCTTTTTTCACCATGAACGGAGGTTTACGCTATTCTTTCAAAGATTTAATTCAAAAGAAATCTAGACTTAATGCTTTTTACAATGTCTATTTCACTGATGAGTTTTCTTTTCTAACTGCACAAGGTAGCAACACAGTTGGTAATGAGTTTTTTGCTGTACCCCAACAAATATCACAAGACTTTGGACTTAGCTATGCTTTTCCAAATAATAGATTTATAGCAAGTTTTGACATAAAAAATATATTCGATGAACCTGTCTACGATAACCTTTCTGTACAAAAACCAGGAAGAGCTTTTTACCTAAAACTGAATTACACAATTAATAAATTTTAATCTTTTAAATACTACCAAAAATGAAAAAAACTTTTCTAAATCTTAAAACCTTTGCCGCAATTATTCTAACAGCGAGTCTTATGACAGCTTGTAGCAGCGAAGATGATACTGTTGTTACACCAGAACCAGATACCGAAGAACCAGAAACAGAAGAGCCAGTTGAGGAAGATCCTAGGTGGATTACAGTAGCGGCTGCCAAAATGGGAGAAGACCCGGGTGATGGTAACGGTGGTACTTTAATTTATTCAGTAACAAGTGTTGATGCCAAAGACCCTACAGTTTCTATTGATCCTTTTGAAAATGGATTTATTGCACCTTCTAATAGAACTGCTAGGTTACAATCTTCTGAAGATGGTAATACGATTTTCAATATTAGTTACGCAGGTGATACTGGCGGAAATTATACTAAATATACTATTGAAGGCGGACAGGTTTTTACCCCTTCAGGATCAGAAGTTAGTATTGCCCCGTATGTAGGTACCGCTCCAAGATGGATAAAATTATTCGATGGAGACCAAACTGGCGCAGCAGTATACGTTTCTACTGAAAATGAATTTGACGAGAATGATAACTACGCCCGTACGGAAGCTACCATTGGTGTAGTAACCTTAGACTTGGTAAATTCTTCTATTAAAGAATTTCAAGAACATAGTGTTCCTTTAAGTACTGAAGAAGAAGCTGCTGGTTATTATATCTCTAGAATTGATATGCCTACGTTAAATGCTGCAGGAGACAAATTATATATTGGTGCTCGTTTAAGCAAAGTTGATCCTGCTACCGCTGAAAGTGATAACGATTTTGATATTTTAGGTTCTAAAACCATCATATTGGACTACCCTTCATTATTAAATCCGTCAGTTATCACATCTACAGTTGGTCATGGAAATACGAATGGCTACCGTAGTATCAATTCTTTTGAATATAACGGAAGCGTTTACCAAGCTAACCAAAGTGACCCTGAAGGTTCTTATATTTTAAAAATTGATGCAGATAATGAATATGACGATACATACGATTTCAATTTAGATGATGCTTTAGGTATCGAAGGAGCGTATATTCTTGCTTGGAGACCAGCTGCTAATGGAAAAGCCGTAGTAGCTTACCGTCATAATGGATCTGCAGAAGGTGTTGCCGGTTTACAAGGATTTTTCGCTTTAGTTGATTTAAATGCAAAAACCGCAGTTAAGATTGATGACATTCCTTACGACCCAGATTTCTACCTATTCCAATACCAAGGCTTTGTCGTTGAAGGAACAGAAATTTACCTTACTCAAGGTGCTGTTGGTCAAAACGGAAATATCTATGTTGTAGAAACAGAAACTGGTGCAGTAACAAAAGGTGCTGAATTGGTTAATACAACAGGTAGTCATTTTATTGGAGTATTCTAGACTACTGAATTATATTCTGAATTATATTCTGAATTAGCTAATAATTTAGAAGTTAAAAAAACCGCAATCAAAGCATTAGTTTTTGATTACGGTTTTTTTATTTCTATCAATATTCAAATTTAAATCAGGTCTTTTGCTTCTTTTTTCTAGCTGCCGGAAATAATACATTATTCAATATTAAACGATAACCAGGTGAAGTCGGGTGCAACTCCAGCTCCGTTTTAGGATCCCCTACCCTATGTTGGTAATCTTCAGGATCATGACCACCGTAAAAAGTAAAGAATCCTTTTCCTTTAATTCCGTGAATATACCTTGCTTCTTCATTTAACTTATTTTCCCCTAATACTAATACTGTCGGCTTAATCTCAGAACGAGTAAAAGCAGTTGTCTGTCCCATGAACCCTTTTACCAAAGAAGTGTGGTTCTGGCAAAGCATGGTAGGCACTGGATCCCATTTTGCCGAAAAATCCATCAAAGAAAAGTAATCAGATTCCTTTGGTACATTACCCCTTTTATTCGTCATATCTATAGAAGAGAATTCATATTTCAGCGGACTACGTTCTAAGATAAAATCAGTGAAAGCAAAGGTTTTTCCATAATCTAAACCTACCTGATAGTTGGGATCAGAAGCATCGCCATCGAACATAGGTTCTACAATATCAATACCATCAGCAGCTAAAGCAATATCAAAACTATCTGTTGCAGAACACATGGCAAACATGAATCCGCCACCAATAACATAGTTTCTAATTTTTAAAGCGACAGCTCTTTTTTCTTCAGATACTTTATCGAAACCTAATTTCTTGGCTAACTTTTCTGAATTCTTTTTCCCTTCAATATACCAAGGTGTTGCTCTATATGCTCCATAGAATTTACCATATTGACCAGTAAAATCCTCATGATGTAAGTGAAGCCAATCATACAGTGCTAACTTATCTCCTAATACTTCTTCATCATAAATAGTTGTATAGGGAATCTCGGCATATGTCAACGCCATAGTTACCGCATCATCCCAAGGTTGCTTATCTTTTGGAGAATAGACTGCAATTCTAGGAGCCTTTTCAAGTATTACAGCATCTTGATTAACAGAAGGACTACTGATTTCATCTAGTATTCCGTTTGCTTGTGCATCAGACAAAATTTCAAAACTCACTCCCCTTATTTGACATTCCTTTCTAATACTTTCCCCATCTGGCAATAAAAAAGAACCACCACGATAGTTCAATAACCACTGTACTTTTTGTTGTTTTGCCAAAACCCAATACGTAATTCCGTATGCTTTTAAATGATCCTTCTGAGTATCAGAATCCATCGGAATCAAAATCGATGATGCGAATAGTTGTACAGAAAGTAAAAGAAAGAAGACTGTTGTTATTAATTTGGACATAAAGTATAATAAAAGTATTCACTCAAAGATATAGTAAAATCTTTGGAGCACTATTTAAGGTACAGTTAAAGCTATTGAAATTAAAATAACGAGATTTGTTGAAAAAAATTGATCTAAAACAAAAAAGTCTCCCAGAACAGGAGACTTTTTAAACTTATAATTATGTTCTTATTTAGAAAGGAACATCGTTATCCTCATCTAAATCAGGACTACTATTCATACTACTACCAAAGGCATCATCTGCACTTGGTAAGTTTTTCGTCGCAAACGGATTCTCTTCATTTGCATTCATTTTCGATTGGAATTCAAAAGGAGAGTCAAAATCATCGAGGTTATCGAACTTACCTTGATTACCGATAAACTTCAATCTAATATTTTCTAAACCACCATTACGGTGTTTTGCTACAATAAATTCTCCCTGACCTTGAGTTGGTGAACGTTCTTCATCATCCCACTCTTCTATCTTATAATACTCAGGTCTATAGATGAACGATACAATATCGGCATCTTGCTCGATCGCTCCAGATTCCCTCAAATCCGAAAGAATAGGTCTTTTACTACCACCACGTGTTTCAACAGCACGCGATAGCTGCGATAATGCAATTACAGGAATGTTCAATTCTTTTGCAAGCGCTTTTAAGTTTCGAGAAATTGTAGAAATCTCTTGTTCCCTGTTTCCTCCTTTTTGACTACCACCCGCTGTCATTAACTGCAAATAATCGATCATGATCATTTTTATACCATGCTGAGAGGCCAAACGTCTTGCCTTTGCGCGTAAATCGAAAATGGATAGTGACGGAGTATCATCAATAAACAAAGGTGCTTTTTCTAAAGTTTTCACTTTAACATTCAATTGTTCCCACTCGTGTTTTTCAAGCTTACCGGTTCTTAATTTTTCTGAAGACAAACCAGTTTCAGAAGAAATTAGTCTTGTAATTAGCTGTACTGAAGACATCTCTAAAGAGAAGAAAGCTACAGGTGTATTAGTATTTACAGCCATATTTCTTGCCATAGATAAGGTAAAAGCCGTTTTACCCATACCAGGACGTGCAGCAACGATAATTAAATCACTCGGCTGCCAACCCGATGTAAGCTTATCTAGTTTATCGAACCCGGAGGCGACACCACTCATACCCTCTTTACCAGCAATCTCTTCAATTCGTTTTTTGGCTTGTATTACCAAATCTTGAGCCGTCTCTGCAGAACGCTTTAAGTTACCTTGTGTAACATCATATAATTTTGCTTCGGCAGTATCTAACAGGTCAAATACATCGATAGCTTCATCATATGCCTCCTCGATAATTTCTCCAGAAATTTTAATCAGACTACGCTGAATAAACTTCTGAAGAATAATACGTGCATGAAACTCAATATGAGCAGATGATGCTACTTTTTGAGTCAATTTTATCAAATAAAAATCGCCTCCACAAATCTCTAATTTACCCGATTTCTTAAGTTGTGATGAAACGGTTAATAAATCGATCGGTTGCGACTCTTCAAAGAGAATGAAGATAGCCTCATAAATAAATCTATGAGCGTCTTTATAGAAAACATCGGGGTGTAAAATATCGATAACTTCATCAACACCTTTTTTATCTATCATCATAGCACCCAACACAACCTCTTCTAAATCAATAGCTTGTGGTGGAATTTTACCTTTTTGAAGGCTTATAATATTAGATTTGTCAATCTTTCGAGCGACAAAAGGTTTCGTGTTCTCCATAGTGCTAAAGTATACAATTAACCTTTAGTTAACGTGAAAAACCTCAGTTTCGATGTTCACAGTTGACTAACAATTGACTGTTAATAAGTTACGATTTTCTGTTGATAACATAAAAAAACCGAGGAATAAAATCCTCGGTATATTTTTAAGAAGCCTAAAACGTAGATTAGCCGTTGAAAACGCCCATCTGTGCGTATTTATCCATACGCTGATTTACCAATTCTTTTGGTGATAACTTTTGCAGATCTTCAAAATGAGAAGAAATTTTATTTTTTACGGTTTCAAAAGTTTTCGGTCTATTAGCATGAGCACCACCAGCAGGTTCGCGAATGATTTCATCTATCAATTTCAATTTTTTCATATCGGTAGCTGTCAATTTCAAAGCTTCGGCAGCTTTTTCTTTATACTCCCAACTTCTCCATAGAATTGAAGAACAAGATTCTGGTGAAATAACAGAATACCAAGTATTCTCTAACATTAACACCTTATCACCAACACCTATACCCAATGCACCACCAGATGCACCTTCACCTATAATTACAACAATTATTGGCACTTTTAGGCGAGTCATTTCAAGTATGTTTCTTGCAATTGCCTCTCCTTGTCCTCTTTCTTCAGCCTCAATACCTGGGTAAGCACCCGGTGTATCAATTAAGCAAACTACAGGAACTTGGAATTTTTCGGCAGATTTCATTAAACGTAAAGCCTTTCTATACCCCTCTGGGTTGGCCATACCAAAATTTCTATACTGACGTGTTTTAGTATTGTATCCTTTTTGCTGACCTATGAACATATAGCTTTGATCACCAATTTTACCTAAACCACCGATCATGGCCTTGTCATCTTTTACGGTACGATCACCGTGTAGCTCCAAGAAGGTATCACCACAAATAGCTTTTATATAATCTAATGTATAAGGTCTATTTGGATGTCTAGATAACTGTACTCGTTGCCAAGCCGTTAAATTCTTATAGATATCTTTTCTAGTCTCGGTAAGTTTCTTTTCAATCTGTTTACATGTCTCGGTAACATCAACATCGCTTTCCTCCCCAATTACCATGCACTTGTCCAATTGCTCTTCCAATTCCTTAATTGGAAGTTCAAAATCCAAATATTCCATATTTCTATAAAGTTTCTTTAGTTGCGGCTCAAAGATAAAACTTTAATACCTAAATCTTGGGTACCCTTTTTTTAATATTCGCTCTTTGCTTTAAAATACCGTTTGCAATAACGGTACTGAGTATTATTAAGGCTCCCACATAAAACATTGGTTTCATTTTTTCTTCTGATCCAAATATGAACCAAGCCAGCAAAATACCATATACTGGTTCTAAATTTGTTGTAAGCATTACCGTATATGGCGTTAAAACTCGCATAATCTTCACTGATGCTATGAACGCATATGCGGTACAAATAAGCGCTAACACTATTAGGTAAACCCAATCCATTTGAGGCAGTGTTATCAATGACATATTAAAATCGCCCTTAAATAATAAGACTATAGATAAGAAAACCATGCCTACACCTAATTCATAAAAAGAAATAACCGATGGTTTATGATTTTGCACCAATTTTCCGTTTATCAACGAAAAGACAGCTGCTAAAAATGCCGATATCAATGCGATTATCATACCATAGACATATTCGGTTTCTACTTTAAAAATCAAATAGAGTCCTGCTACGACCATTAATCCGAAGAAAATCTCATAACCTATTATCTTTCGCTTGTACCAAAAGGGTTCCATTAAAGCCGTAAAAAAAGCTCCTGTAGACATCATAGCCAAAGCAACAGATACTGTAGATACTTTTATGGCCAAAAAGAAGGTGACCCAGTGTAATGCTACCACAATACCACCACCTACCAACCACCAAAATGTTTTTCTTGAGACCTTTAAACTAAATTTTGCAAAAAGAATATAAATGGCGATAAATAGCGTCGCCATCCCCATTCTAATCCAAACCAACGGCAAAGAGTCTATGGTAATTAATTTTCCTAAAATTGCCGTAAAGCCCCAGATAAAAACAATGAAATGTAAGTGCAGTAAATTAAGGACTCTATCTTTTTGCATTTTGAAGTAGATAAAATGCCAGACATCCAAAAACTACATTAGGTATAATGACTGCGAGCAAAGGAGAAAAACCCGATTGCTCGGCGAGTACACCGAATACCTTATCAAAAAATATAAATATAAACGCAATCAAAATACCGAATGCCAAATTGGCTCCCATACCCCCACGTCTTTTAACAGAAGAAACAGAAACGGCTATAATAGTCAAGATAAAGGCAGTTAATGGCAATGCCCAACGCTTGTACTTCACCAATACATAGGTATTAATATTAGACGCACCCTTTCTTCTTTGATCTTTAATAAAAGTATCTAATTCAAAAAGGTTCTTTGTTTCTGCCACATATGATACGGGAGTTAAATCGCCTATATCAAAAGCAAAAATAGTATCTAAGCGACGCTTACTTTCAATAATTGCAGTATCACCTAAAACTGTTCGCTTTTTGTACGATGTTAAGCGGTAGCTAGAGTCTTTTTCAACCCATCGAATATTAGCCGCAGAGATTTTAAAATCAAGCTCATTATTCTCATCAAAACGCTCAAAAGTAAAGTTATGACCTAACTGTCTAGCGGGGTCAAAGCTGCTAACGTATATAAAATCGGACTCATTCAACTGATTAAAAATATTGTTGGTCACCCGATCCTGTTTACCTTTTTTAAGGTACTTATATTTAAATTCATTGAAGCCAACACTTGCGTTAGGCACAATAAACATAGTCATAAAGAACATTAATACTGCGACCATTGAAGCCCCTATTATATAAGGTCTTAAAAAACGCCCATAAGAAACTCCAGAACTTAATATGGCAACAATTTCGGTATTGTTCGCCAACTTAGAAGTAAAGAATATAACGGAAAGGAAAAGAAAAATAGGAAATAATAGATTACCAATGTAAATCGTGAAATTCACATAATACATTACTATTTCATTCAACGGTGCTTCGTTGTCGATCATTTTACCGATCTGCTCTGCCAAATTCACCATAATACCTATGGGAATGAATAGCAAAAGCATTAACGAAAAAGTCGCTAGATACCGTTTTAGAATGTATTTATCTATTATTGATAGCATTATAGCCTTTTATCCATTTGTTTTACCATAATATCTTTCCAGGCTCTAAAATCGCCTGCAATAATATGCTTACGAGCTTCACGCACCAACCACATATAAAAGCCTAAGTTATGAATTGTTGCTATTTGTTTGCCTAAATATTCATTAGCAGCGAACAAATGTCTTAAATACGCTTTAGAATACTCACGGTCTACAAAGGTAGTACCCATTTCGTCTATAGGTGAAAAATCATCTTCCCACTTCTTATTCTTGATATTTATGGTACCGTGCGCAGTAAACAGCATTCCGTTTCTAGCGTTTCTAGTAGGCATTACACAATCAAACATATCTATACCTAAAGCAATATTCTCAAGAATATTTATCGGCGTACCAACACCCATTAAATATCTTGGCTTATCTTCTGGTAAAATCTCACAAACCACTTCTGTCATGCCATACATTTCTTCAGCAGGCTCACCAACAGATAATCCTCCAATGGCATTACCTTCTGCTCCTGCATTAGCAATATATTCAGCAGATTGCCTTCTTAAATCTTTATAAGTAGACCCTTGTACGATAGGAAAAAACGTTTGTTCATAGTCATACTCAAAAGGTGTTTTTTCAAGATGATTAATACATCTATCTAACCACCTATGCGTCATATGCATTGATCGCTTTGCGTAATTATAATCGCAAGGGTAAGGTGTACATTCATCAAATGCCATGATAATATCTGCGCCAATTACACGCTGAATTTCCATAACATTCTCTGGTGTAAATAAATGCATAGATCCATCTATATGCGATTTAAATTTCACCCCTTCTTCTTTTATCTTTCTATTTGCCGATAAAGAATATACTTGGTACCCACCACTATCAGTAAGAATATTTCTATCCCAGCCCATAAATTTATGGAGTCCGCCTGCTTTCTTTAAAATCTCTGTTTTAGGTCTAAGAAACAAATGATAGGTATTACCAAGAATAATATCTGGATTAACCTCTTCTCTTAATTCTTTTTGATGCACTCCTTTTACAGAGGCTACCGTACCCACCGGCATAAAAATTGGGGTTTCAATAGTACCATGGTCAGTAACAATAGTACCTGCCCTAGCCTTTGATTGTAAATCGGTATTATGTAGTGTAAACTTCAAATTTTCTAATTCTAGCTGCAAATATAATGAACTGTGTGGGGGAAAAACTTAATAAAAAGCAAAGATGTTACTGAAAGTAATAAAGTATGATCTTGATAAATGTAACTTCATAAAATTGAGATTGACCCAAAAACACTTGTAAACAATAAAGATATTTTACCTCCGTTCTGATGGTATAACGAGAAAGGGAACAATTGGTATTGTATTTGATATCAATTTCACTCAAAACAACAATGATTATGAAAAAAACAATTTTAGTTGCCTTTATGGCGCTCTCTGGGTTTTATGGAATAGCACAGGGTGATTCAGGATTTGGTATTAAAGGAGGATTAAATTACAACGCTAACGGAGATTACTTTGAATCTGCCGGTGATGCTGCAAGAAACCCAGATAGAAACGTGGGATATCATGTAGGTGTCTTCGGAAAATTTGGAGCTTCTAAGGTATATGTAAGACCAGAACTGGTATACACCAAAACAAAGTCTGATTATGACGGAGCCGATTTTGATATGAGTAAATTAGATGTACCAGTACTATTAGGTATCAACCTAGTAGGACCTTTACACGTTTTTGCCGGTCCAAGTTTTCAATATATTTTAGACACCGAATTTGATGGTGTTACTATTGATGATGTAGAAAATGATTTTTCAGTTGGGATGAATATTGGTGCAGGTGTCAATTTCGGTAAACTAGGAATAGATTTACGTTACGAAAGAGGATTTAGCGATAATGAAGCATCTTTCATTAATACCAACATAACAAATCTAGGTCCAAGTAGAATAGATACAAGACCAGACCAGTTGATATTAAGTTTGTCTTTAGCATTGTAAACAAAACCACAAGAAACAAAAAACCTCTTAAGAATACTTAAGAGGTTTTTTTATGCTTTAAAGTGAAATACTATAAGTCATTATCAAGATGATCAGGGGTGCCATCACCATCTGTATCAGGAAAAATTATATTTCCTTCGTCATCTTTTTTAATTACACCATCCGTTTTAATTTCGTCAATCGTTAAAATACCATCACCGTCATCATCTGGATCAGAGTAATTCGCAACATAAGCTCTAACAGCAGCTTCTGATTCTTCATTAGTATTATCATTATTTAAGTTTCCGTCATTATTTAAATCTTCCAAAAATGAAGGTATACCGTCTTCATCAAAATCTGTATTAGCTTCAAATTCGAATGCATCAATTTTAAAAATCAATGGTGAATACGTAGGTATATTGCCACTCGCTGTACTAGAGTCAAAATAACCAAGACCTGATGGTATAAAAATAGCTCCTATTCCATATCCTTCATAACTAATAGTACCATCTCCGTTTTCAATTGGACCGTTACCAGTTTGAAAGTTTTTCATACCATTACCAAATCCTCGTACAACACCAGATAAATTAAGAGGTATTGGCTGATTTGAAGAAGCATCGAACAAACTACCGTCTAAAAATGAACCTTCATATCTCAAAATGACGTTATCGCCAATAGTTGGCTTACCCTCAACTATACCCTGCCTTACTACTAAAGTATATAGTTTCTGATCAATTATCTCATCATCATCTACTCTTCCTAAAGATTCAGAATCAACGGAAATAGTTTGGGTAATTAAATTCGGGCTTTCAAAAAGAGACTGTTTAGTACTATTTTCACCCGCAATAGTATCAAATTTTATTTTAAAATCGAACCCTTCTGATGGTGTATCAAACTCTTCTTTATTATAGAAGTGCGTCTTTAAAAATTCTATAATTTCAGCATCGTCCTCAGCGGTTACTTCACTTAATAACCTTGGCGGCACACTTTCAACATTAGAATCATCATCGTTCTTACATGAACTTATTATTAGTAAACCTGCTATTAGCAAATAGGCATTTTTCAATTTCATCAATAATTTATTTTGAACGCGCAAGATACAATTTTCCCTTATTTTTGTTTGGAAGTTAACAAAGAAATACAACTTGTAATGCGCATAGATAAATTCTTGTGGAGCACGCGATATTTTAAAACGCGAAACATTGCATCTACTGCTTGTAAAAAAGGGCATGCAAAAATTAATGGTATTACTGCTAAGCCAGGCAAAGAAGTTTATCCGATGGATGAAGTTATGGTACGCAAGAATCAAATCGATTATAAATTTACGGTTCTTGACATACCACTAAGTCGTGTTGGTGCTAAACTCGTAGACATATATAGAAAAGATACTACGCCTAAAGAAGCCTTTGAACATAATGAACTCCTACAATACTCTAAAGATTATTATCGTAAAAAAGGTATTGGCCGACCAACCAAAAAAGATAGAAGAGATATTGATGAGTATTTAGATGGCGATACCAAAAATGATGAAACTAGTACTACAGAACCAGATAGTAAAAGTAAAGAAATTGAAGATTAACCAAAATTTTTAAAAACATACCTATCTTTATTGCTTTAAGAACAGCACATGCAACAGACCATACTTTCACATTTACAGATTCAACATAAAATAGAACGTATCGCATACCAAATCTATGAGGCAAATGTTTCTGAAGAAGAAATCATTATTGCAGGTATAGATGGTGGTGGACTAGCATTTGCAAAAAAAATTGTCGCTAAGCTTAAAAAGATTACCGAGGCTAAAATTGTACTGTGTAAATTATCTATGGATAAAACAGACCCGTTATCTAGCGGTGTAACCACGTCATTGCCCGATGCCGATTTCGTTAATAAATCGGTTGTTATCGTTGATGATGTTTTAAATTCTGGTACCACCTTAATATATGGTGTGCACCATTTTCTAAAAACTCCATTAAAGCAACTTAAAACTGCTGTATTGGTGAATAGAAATCACAAAAAATATCCGGTTAAAGCAGATTACAAAGGTATTTCATTATCAACCTCACTACAAGAACATGTAAACGTTCATTTTGAAACAAAAAACGATAGAGTCTATTTAGACTAGTTTATTTACAATCATTTCAGCAATCTCGGTCGGAGTGTTATTATTACTTTTCACCTTTTGATGTGCTTGATTATAAAAGTAGCTTCGCTCGAATAAATGCTTCCCAATAAATTCGGTCAATTCTTCATCTTGTAAATGAGAAATCATCGGGCGATGACTTTTTTCTTTTACCAGGCGGTCAAAAAGTTCATTTATACCCACATTCAAATAGAAAGAATTAGCAGTTTTTTCATTTATAAAGGTCATATTAGTACCAAAACAAGGAGTACCGCCACCTAAAGAAAGCACAAAACTGTCTTCACTTGAAAAAATTTTATTGAGATATTCTATTTCTTTTTTTCTAAAATAGATTTCTCCTTTGGTCTCAAAAATGGAAGCAATAGACATCGCTTCACCTTCTTCAATATAGTCATCTAAATCTAAAAATTTAATATTCAAATGGTTAGCTACAATTCTACCAACGGTAGATTTGCCACTACCCATATACCCTAACAATACTATTTTCAAGTTTTTCATTTGTACAAAATTGGACTAATTAATACGCTTTTCAAAAAAAAATAAATTTATCTTGAAAAGGGTTTGTAAAATAAAGTAATCGACTTATATTTGCACCCGCATTGAGGGAATTATTTTCCAAATTTGCTTTTGACCTGGTAGCTCAGTTGGTAGAGCATCTCCCTTTTAAGGAGAGGGTCCTGGGTTCGAGCCCCAGCCCGGTCACCAATAAATAGTAGCCTCTTCACCAAAAAGAGGCTTTTTTATTTAAGCGTTCAAACTTATTTTATAAGTAATCAACGTTAACGTTCTTAAGATTTTTTGACCTGGTAGCTCAGTTGGTAGAGCATCTCCCTTTTAAGGAGAGGGTCCTGGGTTCGAGCCCCAGCCCGGTCA
>NZ_JAUOPN010000027.1 GCF_030547005.1 Maribacter sp. 1_MG-2023
GAACCATAGCATAAGTAGGTTAAGTTCATGGTAAGATTTGGGGAAAAGACGGAGCAATGCTCCGTCTTTTTATTTTATAGCAATTGGCTTATAAAACAACTAGTTAGCCCTAATGACCTACCCCTAGTAAAACATCTTCAGTTAAATAAAAGTTTATTTTTTTCTTAAAAATCCTTTTTTTATTTACTCAATACCAGTAATTTAGTCTTGCCATAGCATAAGTAGGTTAAGTTTATGGTAAGATTTGGGACGAAAAGGGTGGAGACTTCTCCGCCCTTTTCTATTTTAAAACCAAAAAAACCACTCATGAATAATTCATAAGTGGTTTCCTACAAGATAGTTAAGAATATTTCTATTCTTTCTTATTTGTTACTTGCGTATCTTTTCGAAACTTCATCCCAGTTAATGATATTAAAGAATGCTTCAATATAATCTGGTCTCTTGTTTTGGTAATTTAGGTAATATGCATGTTCCCAAACGTCTAAACCTAAAATTGGTTGACCTCCACATTCAACACCTGGCATTAATGGATTGTCTTGATTTGGTGTAGAACATACTTCTACTTTACCACCTTTATGAACACATAACCATGCCCAACCAGAACCAAATCTAGTACCTGCAGCAGTTGTAAACTTATTTTTGAATTCTTCGAAAGAACCAAAAGCGTTATCAATTGCAGTTGCTAATTCGCCACTTGGCTTTCCACCACCGTTTGGTGATAAGATTGTCCAGAATAATGAGTGATTGTAAAATCCGCCACCGTTATTTCTAACAGCACCATTACTCATATCCAATCCTGTTAAAATATCTTCTATAGACTTCCCGGAAAGGTCAGTACCTTCTATAGCAGCATTTAATTTAGATGTATATCCTTGGTGATGTTTTGTATGATGTATTTCCATTGTCCTTGCATCGATATGAGGCTCAAGAGCGTCATAGGCGTAAGGCAATTTTGGTAGTTCAAAAGCCATAATTTATGTGTTTTTAGATTAATATTAATTGTATTTCAAAGTTACGAATTTTAACATTTATATTCATGTAATAATTTGTTAAGAACTGTACAAGAATCCTTAATTTGCAGTAAAAATCAGTGTCCAGTAATTCTTTTACCATATACAATGCCTCTGCCGGATCTGGTAAAACCTATGCTCTTGCTAAGGTTTACTTGAAAATTATACTGGCTTCACCGCAGAATTTTAGAAAAATATTGGCTATCACATTTACGAACAAAGCCGTAAATGAGATGAAACATAGAATATTGAACAGCCTGTTCGAGTTTTCTAAAACTACTTCTATTGAAGGTGCCAATCCGTTATTTAACGACATTCTAAACGAAACGAGTTACACTTTTGAAGAGCTACCCGCCTTAAGCAAACTTAGATTAAAGCAAATACTGCACAACTACGCCTTTTTTGATATTTCTACCATAGATAAGTTTACCCACAGACTTATTAGAACTTTCGCAAAAGATTTGAAAATCCCTCAGAATTTTGAAGTTGTTCTTGATGTAGACTTACTTTTACAAGAAGCTGTTGAGCGTGTTATTAGTAAAGCCGGTGAGGATCCTGAGTTTACGAAAGTGCTTTTAGATTTTGCCATTGAAAAAATTGAAGATGACCGTAGTTGGGATATTGGCTTTGATCTATTGAAAATTGGTAAACTGATATTCGATGAGAACAATGCCGAACATTTAAAACATTTACAAAAAATAGAATTAGGCGATTTTCTAAAGCTGCAAACGCATCTTAAAAAAGAAACCAAATATTTAGAGAAAAAAATTGTAGCACTTTCTACTACCGCTCTTGACATTATCAATTCATCTGGCTTAGATTTAAAAGATTTCCCTAGAGAAACCTTACCTAACCATTTCAAAAAAATAGTTGCTGAAAACTTTACTCCTACACAACTCTACAATAACAAACTTGAGGATAATTTAATTGAGGGAAAAATAGTAAAAGCCACCGTTAAAAATGCTCCAGCAGAATTAGCGCCTCAATTACTTCATCATTATCAAGCTATAAAACAGCTTATATATAAAAGGGGATTGTATGCTAACATCAATAGAAACATCATTCCTTTTGCATTACTAAATGCGATACAAAAAGAACTAAAGATTATTCAAGAAGAAAAAGACCAATTGTCTATTTCTGAATTTAACACCTTAATTGCAAAAGAGGTCAAAGACCAACCTGCACCTTTTATTTACGAGCGCCTTGGAGAAAAATATCGTCATTATTTCATCGACGAATTTCAAGACACTTCGCAAATGCAATGGGAAAATCTTATTCCTTTAATTGGTAGCGCTATGGAGGGTGAAGATGAATTAGGTAGCACCGGATCTTTGTTTTTGGTGGGCGACCCAAAACAAGCTATTTATAGATGGCGTGGTGGTAAAGCCGAACAATTTCTTGAATTGGCAACGCACCAAGTGCACCCATTCACCATTCAATCTGATTTGGTTACCCTACCAAAAAACTATAGAAGTTATGCAGAGATCATCAACTTCAATAACAACTTTTTTCAAAGTATAAGTCCGTTTTTAGAGAACGACATTTATCAAGAGTTCTTTAAAATTGGCAATACACAAGAAACCAATCAGAAAGAAGGTGGCTACGTAAATATTTCATTATTAGAAGAAGAAACTGATGAGGAATATGCAGCAAACACATTGGCTACTATTCAACAATGTTTAAGCCAAGGCTATACTTATAGCGATATCTGTATTATTATAAGAAAGAAAAAGCATGGTCTTCTGCTGGCAGATTTTTTAATGCAGCACCAAATTCCCGTTGTTTCTTCAGATTCTTTATTACTTAGTGAAAGTGCCAAAGCTATTTTTTTGGTACAAGTGATAAGGTATATGGTTCAACCTACAGAACTAGAGATCCAATATGAGATTTTAAATTTTCTGTCGGATGGAAAGAATGATAAGCATGCCTATATCTATGAGAATTTAGGAAAACTTAATACACACCTTTTTGAAACGTATGGTTTTGACGCTTCTAAACTAAGACAAGCTTCTGTTTTTGACGGATTGGCTTATGCCATAAAAACCTTTGATCTTATACCAACTTCAGATGCTCACCTTTCTGCATTTATGGATCTCGTTTTTGATGTTGAGCAGAAATATGGCTCAGACATGCAGTCCTTTTTAGATTATTGGGACAAGAAAGGCAACTCGGCAAGCATAAGCACACCCGAAAATATTGAATCGGTACAGATTATGACCATTCATAAATCTAAAGGGTTAGAGTTTCCGGTAGTTATTTTCCCTTATGCAAATTCAAATGTGTTTGAAGAGATCGACCCTAAATTATGGCTTCCGGTAAACAAAGAAGAATTCCTTGGCTTTTCCGAAGTACTCATAAATAAAAAACAAGAAGTTCAAGAATACGGTGAACTTGAATCATTGCTATATGAAATTGACCATCAAAAATTACAGCTAGATGCTTTCAACCTTCTGTATGTAGTACTTACTAGAGCGGTTAATGCCTTGTTTATTATTAGCGCCAACAAACTTGACAAAAAAGGAGAACACAATACCAATAGTTATTCTGGTCTATTCATTCATTTTCTAAAAAGTATAGGCGAATATCAACAAGACAAACTATCATATGACTTTGGTGAATTAATACCACAGACAACTAAAAAACAAACGAGTACAGATCAACTTACTATACCTTATATATATACTAACATTAATAGACCCGATTTTAAGATACTTGCATTAGCTGGTACTTTATGGGATGAAGGCTTAGATGTTGCCATTAATCAAGGTAATGTTATACATTATATATTAGGCGCTATTTTAACAACAGCCGATTTAGATAGGGCCGTACAAATGGCGCTACAAAAAGGATTGATAAAAGAGCAAGAAGTAAAAGGGATAAAGGAAATTGTAAAAAAGGTCATCTTTCATAAAGATCTGACGCAATTTTACCAAAATGATGTTGAAGTACTAAATGAACGAGATCTATTAATGGCAGATGGTACGGTTCAAAGACCAGATAGGGTGGTGATAAAAAACAACTACGCTACCATTATAGATTATAAAACAGGTGAACGAAACCCAAAATACCATCATCAAATAAATACATATGCCCAGAGTTTTTCAAATATGGGCTACACCATAGATCATAAGATCATTGTATACATTAATACTGAAATAGAACTAGATTATATATAAAGAAATATGTACGGAAAAATTAAAGAACATCTACAGCAAGAAATTGAGAACATTAAAAATGACGGACTCTTTAAAGAAGAACGGATTATTGTTTCTCCGCAAGATGCTGTTATTAAAATTAACACCGGGCAAGAGGTTATCAATTTTTGTGCTAATAATTATTTAGGACTTTCATCTCACCCCGATGTTATACAGGCGGCTAAAGATGCAATGGATACACATGGCTTTGGTATGTCTTCTGTCCGTTTCATTTGTGGTACCCAAGATATACATAAGACATTAGAAGAAAAGATTGCCCATTTTTATGGCACAGAAGACACCATATTATATGCCGCTGCCTTTGATGCCAATGGCGGTGTATTCGAACCTTTGCTAAATGCAGAAGATGCTATTATTTCTGACTCTTTAAATCATGCCTCTATAATTGACGGTGTGCGTTTGTGTAAAGCAAAGCGATATCGTTATGCAAATAGCGACATGCAAGATTTAGAGGCACAACTTATAAAAGCGAATGAAGACGGCGCACGATTTAAAATTATTGTAACCGACGGAGTGTTCTCTATGGATGGTATTGTAGCTCCACTAGATAAAATTTGTGATCTAGCCGATAAGTACGATGCTTTAGTTATGATCGATGAATGCCATGCTACAGGATTTATAGGTGAAAAAGGAAAAGGCACCTTAGAAGAAAAGGGTGTTATGGGCAGAATAGATATCATCACCGGTACACTTGGTAAGGCACTAGGTGGCGCCATGGGGGGTTACACAACTGGTAAAAAAGAAATTATTACGCTATTAAGACAACGCTCTAGACCTTATTTGTTCTCTAACTCTTTAGCACCAGCTATAGTAGGGGCATCTATTAAGGTATTCGATATGTTAGAAAACGACACTTCTTTACGAGATAAATTGCAAGAAAATACTGCGTACTTCAAAAAAGGCATAAAAAACGCAGGTTTCGACATAGTTGATGGAGATTCTGCAATAGTACCTGTAATGTTATACGATGCCAAATTATCTCAAGATATGGCAAATAAGTTGCTGGAAAGAGGAATTTATGTGATTGGTTTTTTCTATCCTGTGGTACCAAAAAATAAGGCTCGCATTAGGGTTCAACTATCTGCTGCGCATACAAAAGAACACTTAGATGCTGCCATCAAAGCTTTTACAGAAGTCGGAAAAGAATTAAAAATCGTTTAAATGCAATATTTAATCTATTAAATGCATTAAAAAAAATAGGAAATTGATTTTGTTAATAATATTTAACAAGTTACATTTGCAGCTAATAAACACTTAAACTTAAAATTTAATACATGAAACATCTTAGCAAATTATTGGCAGTTGCCCTACTTGTAGTAGGTATCAACAGCATACAAGCGCAAGACGAGAATAACCCTTGGCAAGTGCAATTTGGGGTTAATGCCATTGACGTATATCCAACTTCGGATGTAAGTTCTTTCGGTAACGAATTCTTCAATGTGAACGATCACTGGAACATTTTACCTTCTATCTCTTATGTAGGAGTATCTAAGTCAATTGGAGATGGCTTCTCTGTTGGAGCTAGAGGTTCTCTTAACAAGATTAGCAAATTAGGTGACGTTAGCGTTGACGACCTTTCTCACTACGCTATAGATGGTACAATTAAATATGATATCATAAAAAGACAAACTGTTATTGATCCTTTCGTAGAGATCGGTGGTGGTTATACTTGGGTTGATGAAATCGGTGCTGGTACTGCAAATGGTGGTATTGGTGTTAATATCTGGTTTACTGAAAACTTAGGTCTTACATTACAATCTACTTACAAGCATGCTTTCGAAGATTACGGAGTAAAACATTTCCAACACTTAGCTGGTATTTCAGTTAAATTTGGTGGTGCTGATACTGATGGCGATGGCATATACGACAAAGATGATGCTTGTCCAGAAGTTGCTGGTCTTGAAGCTTTCAACGGTTGTCCTGATTCTGACGGTGATGGTATCGAAGACAGCAAAGATGCTTGTCCTAACGAAGCTGGTTCTAAAGAAATGAACGGATGTCCTGATGCTGACGGTGACGGTGTTGCTGATAAAGATGATGCTTGTCCTAACGAAGCTGGTCTTGCTGCTTTAGCTGGTTGTCCTGATGCTGATGGCGATGGTGTTGCTGATAAAGATGATGCTTGTCCTAACGAAGCTGGTCCAGCTGAGAACAAAGGATGCCCATGGCCAGATCGTGATGGTGATGGTGTATTAGATAAAGATGACCTTTGTCCTGATACAGTTGGAACTGTAGCTAACAAAGGATGTCCAGAACTTACTGAAGCAGTTCAACAAGCATTGAACAACTATGCTAAAACAATTTTGTTTGACACAGGTAAATCTTCAATTAAAGCTGAATCTACAGCTGTTATGGTTGATATTATCGGAATATTAAAAGAATATCCAAACTCTAAATTTACTGTAGAAGGACATACTGATAGCGTAGGTAGCGAAAAATTAAATCAAAGCCTTTCTGAATCAAGAGCTCTTTCTGTAAAAGAATTCTTAGTAAATCAAGGAATTGAAGAATTCAGATTATCTGCTGTTGGTTATGGTGAAGAAAAGCCAATTGCTACGAACAATACTAGCAATGGTAGAAGAGCAAACAGAAGGGTAGAAATCAACTTAGTAAAATAAGTTTATAAAAACCTAAGTGTTTTAATAACTAAAAGCCTCGCAATATTGCGAGGCTTTTTTATTTTTACACAATATGCAGAGTTTTATACAAGATGTAGTACTAGACGTTTTAAAAAACAACCCAGATACTGGTAAAGTAGTTTTTATTCTACCCAGTAAGCGCGCGGGTGTATTTCTTAAAAAAATACTATCAAAATCACTTACCCAAACAGTACTTGCCCCTGAAATCTACAGTATTGAAGATTTCATTGAAAAGGTTTCTAACCTGGTCACCGCAAATACTACCACACAATTATTTGAACTCTATAATGCCTATTTAAAAATAGGCGATTATGAAAAGGAATCTTTCGATTCTTTTTTAAAATGGGGACAAATACTATTACAAGATTTTAATGAAGTAGATCGTTACTTAGTTGATGCTTCTACCCTATACCAAAATGTTGCTGCCATTCAGGAAGTCAACCATTGGTCATTGAATCCTGATAATTCTGAAATGATTGAAAACTACCTTCACTTCTGGAGGTATTTAGAAGAGATCTACAATCAATTTAATGGAAGATTACTAGAACAAGGACTTGGTCACCAGGGACTCATCTATAAAACCTCGGTAGCAGAATTACCTAACTACCTTGAAAATACGAATAAAAAACACATCTTTCTTGGCTTTAATGCTTTGAATACTGCAGAGAGTATTCTTATACAGACTATTCTTGAAAAAACAGATGCCAATATTTATTGGGATATTGACCCCTACTTTTTACAAGACAATATTCATGATGCCGGTTTCTTTATAAGTAACTATCAAAGCACATGGAACATTTTAAAGGGAAAACCTCTTGCGGGACTAACCAATTACTATAACACCGAAAAACATATTGAAATAATTGGGGTGCCTAAAAACATCTCCCAAGTAAATTATGTAGGCGATTTATTATACAAAATTCAGAATGATTCACCAGATGCGCTACGCAATGCAGCTATTGTACTTGGTAATGAAGAATTATTAAATCCATTATTAAATTCTATTCCAGATAATATTCCGGCTACCAATATTACCATGGGTCAAAAGTTGGCATCTACTACCTTGGCCAGCTTTTTTACCAACCTTATTGAGTTTCATGAACAAAAGACAGAAAAAGGATGGTTCTACAAGCACTTACTAAATCTTTTGACACATTCATATGCCGTACTTTTATTTGACGCAAATGAAGTCTCTACAGACAGTTTAATATCAAAAATCAAAACAAATAACTGGTCATACATTACCAATGCGCAAATACGTGAACTATTACCAGAAAATGCAGCAATCAACTTACTGTTCGAAGATGTAAAGAATATCCCGAATCGACTTATAGATAATTTTTTGGCTCTTATTGAAGCTATACGAGTTATCGACGTAGTAAAAGAAAATTCGCTTTTGCTAGAGCAGCTTTATAAATTTTTTACACTATTTAACCAGCTAAAGGATCTTTGTAACAGCTTTACCTATATCAATAATCTTAAAAGTTTAAAACATCTATTTTCACAGTTGTTAAGCTCAGAAACTTTAGATTTTCAGGGAAACCCAATTGAAGGCATCCAGATTATGGGAATGCTAGAAAGTCGTTTGTTAGATTTTGAGACTATTATTATTACTTCTGTCAACGAAGGCGTATTACCATCGGGTAAATCTAACAATTCATTTATTCCGTACGACCTAAAAATCAAAAACGGATTACCAACCTATAAAGAGAAAGATGCTGTTTATACCTATCACTTCTATCGCTTATTACAACGTGCCAAAAATGTATATATACTGTACAATACCGAGCCAGACGCATTGGAAGGTGGCGAGCGTAGCCGATTGATTACACAGTTATTAACTGATGATAATAGAACAAATATTAAATCATTTATTGCTACACCTACTATACAACCTATTACCAAAGAAATTGCACAGGTTGAAAAAACCACTTCGCTGGCAGCCCTTATTAAAGACAAAGCCAGAAAAGGTTTTTCACCTAGCTCACTCAGCAATTACATTAGAAACCCTATCGATTTTTACAAACAGAATTTATTAAATATTAATGAGGTATTACAAGTAGAAGAAACCTTGGCGCCAAATACTTTCGGTACCATTGTTCATGATAGTTTAGAAGAACTGTATACACCTTTAATTGGTAAACACCTTACAGCAGATTTACTTAATGGAATTCGAAAAGGAATACCTACGATTGTAGCACAAAATTTTGAAAAAACCTTCAAAGATGGAAACATCAGTTCAGGTAAAAACTATATCTCTTTTCATGTAATTCTTAAATACATACAAACGTTTATTGATGTTGAGATAAAAGAACTTGCGGACCATAGTATTACCATCGTTGCTTTAGAGCAAGCGCTATCAGTGCCTTTAGAAGTTGCCGGATTAGATTTTCCTATCATCTTAAAAGGAAAATTAGACCGTGTAGATGAATATGACGGTATTACCCGTATCATCGATTACAAAACAGGGAAAGTAGAACGCCGAAATGTAGAAATTGTAGAATGGGATATTTTGACAGAAGAATATCAGTACAGTAAAGCGTTTCAGTTGCTTTGCTACGGATTAATGTATTCTAAAACACATCCTACAGAAAATCTATCTATTCAAGCAGGTATTATCTCTTTGAAAAATTTTGCAGAAGGCACGTTGTTATTTGCACAAAAAGAATCTGCCCGATCAACCAGTAAAAATCACATCATTACTAATGAGGTCATTTCTGATTTCGAGCAGATACTTGGTCAGTTAATTACAGAAATCTGTAATGCCGACATTCCATTTACAGAAAAAGAAGTGTAATACTACTTCTTATCTGGTCTAGTAGGCCTTACCTCAATTTTACTAGGTAAGGTTCTTTCGTTCATTTGTAAAAGATCCAATACCAATTCACCAATATCTTCTGGTTGAATTTTCCATGCATCTTTTTCATCTGGCTCATTATGGTTAAAGTGTGTTGCCACAGAACCTGGCATAATGGTAGAAACCTTGATACCGTACTGCCTTAAATCTAACATTGCAGCTTGTGTAAAACCAACTACACCAAATTTAGATGCATTGTACCCTGCACCTTGTGCAAAGAAATTAGTACCTGCCAAACTAGCCAACGTAATATAATAACCTTCTGTCTTCTTTAAACCTTCTACAGATGCCTTTAGCGTATGAAACACTCCACTTAAATTAATATCTATCATCTGGTGCCACTCTTCTTCTGTCATCTGATCAACTGGCGCAAAATTACCTACACCGGCATTTGCCAAAACAACATCTAACTGACCCCATTTTTCCATAATTTTAGAGACAGCATTTTTCTCATCTACCATTTTCGAGACATCAGAAACAATTCCTAAAACTGCATCAGTATTAAAATCTTTAAGTGCCTTGTCTACACTTTCCTGAGATCTACCACTAATAGCAACTCTCATTCCTTGGTTTAGCAATGTTTGTGCAACTGCAAACCCAATACCTTTAGTACCTCCAGTAATGTAGGCTACTTTATTTTCCAAATCTTTCATCGTTCAATTTTTAAAATCACCACAAGTTACCAATTCTTTGATTTTTATGTTGCCCATATACATTAAGATTTAACGGTTTTGATTTGTTATATTTAACTACAACTTAATACTCAACAATGAACAGAATTATCGTTTGGTCTATAACCGTAGCGCTTGCAGGATTTTTATTTGGATTTGATACCGTAGTTATCTCGGGAGCAAACGAACCCATTAAACAATTATGGAATACTTCACCTCTATTTCACGGTACTTTCATCATGAGTATGGCATTATGGGGTACTGTTGTAGGCTCACTTTTTGGAGGTATACCTACCAAAAATTTAGGTCGTAAAAAGACCTTACTCTGGGTTGGTGTTCTATTCTTGGTTTCTGCCCTAGGTTCTGCCTTGGCACAAGACCCTTATTCGTTCTCTGTATTTCGTTTTATTGGTGGTGTAGGCGTTGGTATATCTTCAGTTGCAGCGCCTATCTATATCTCTGAAATTACATCAAAAGAGAATCGTGGTAAGCTTGGCGGACTCTACCAGTTCTGGTTGGTTTTTGGTATCCTACTTGCTTTTGTTTCTAACTGGTTGCTTAAAGGATTCGACGGAGCAAACGACTGGCGTTGGATGTTAGGTGTAGAGGCTATACCGGCATTTATTTATACCCTAATGGTATTTACCGTACCAGAAAGCCCAAGATGGTTGGCGCTACATAAAAAAGACGATGCTGCAGCCTTAAAAATATTAGAGATTATATACTCAAAAGAAAAAGCAGCACAACAATTACTAGAGATAAAAACCGATTTGAAGCACTCTACTAAAAGTGAAAGCCTTTTTCAAAAGAAATATTCTAAAGTGCTTTATCTAGCTTTCTTTATCGCCTTTTTCAATCAGCTTTCGGGCATCAACTTTGTACTCTATTATGCTCCTGAAATACTAGAACAAGCAGGTCTAGGAGGTAAAGAGTCTCTTTTTAATTCTATTGCCATTGGTATCGTAAATCTCGTATTTACGTTTATTGGTATTCGATTATTAGATAAATTGGGCAGGCGACAATTGATCATTATTGGATCTATTGGTTACATCATAAGTTTGGTAATGGTGGGACTATGTTTTCAGTTGGATTTAGGTTCTACCTTAACAATTACCTTCATCTGTACTTTTGTTGCCTCTCACGCTATTGGTCAAGGTGCCGTAATCTGGGTATTTATTTCAGAGATATTCCCAAACAGTGTTCGTGCATACGGGCAATCTTGGGGCGTAAGTGTGCACTGGGTTTTTGCAGCAATCATTACATTGATTACTCCGTTTTTCTTAGACTCCGCACAAGGTATTTTGAAAGACCAAGTGTGGTATATCTACTACTTCTTCTGTGCTATGATGGTATTTCAGCTTATTTGGGCTATCACCAAAATGCCGGAAACCAAAGGAGTTTCTTTAGAAGAATTAAGCAAGAAGTTGGTGAAGGAGTAGCATACCGCTACTCTTAATTTCGGAATTGCATTGTAATTACGATTCTATAGCAGGTTTAAAAACTTCTTTTCTTAAGAAAAATGCTATACCAGAAAATAGGATTAATAGTACAACTTTACCTGCTAGGTAACCAAAACCATATTCGGTAAGTCTGCTAAAGTCAGATATTAGAATACTGGCAATATTGATCAACATAAAAAAAGCAACAACTGCAGCAATATAAAAGATGATTTTCTTCATGATTTGGAAATAATAAGAAGGGAGATTGCTAAGCAATCTCCCTTTTTGTAACTCAATTATTTAGTAACTGTAGTAGTTGTCGGAGTATAGATACCGAAAGTAATAGCTGAAATTAAACCATTAACAAATGTTTGTTTAGTTGTTACAGAATAGTTTTCTGCACCACCAGCCATAGCCTTAGAATCAGAAACACCTACAGGAGCCAAACCGTAAATTACGTAATGGTTCCATTCTGTAGTTTCACTGTTACCTTGAGCACCACTACCTACAACACTTGTGTAAGAATAACATGATGTTAACAAAATTGATGAAGCAAAAGCAATTGCCATCATTTTCATTGAATTTTTCATTCTTTAAAATTTAAAATTAAATATGTATATAATTACCCACTTTGAGCCTTGACAACGAAGTATTTACATAGTATTTCATAAATTTTATTGGGGGAACAAAACTATTCGCAACTACTTATATAAAGGCGAAAGTTAAGAATTACCAATGGATACTTTCTTACAAAAAAAGGTGAGATGTTAGAAAAATGTTTTATGATAAAGCTTAGATATTGATGCTTAGTACATTGAAAGTAAAAATAGTTTAGTAGCGACTATCCCCTGCTCGATGTTTGGCGAATATCTATAACCCACTACTTCAAGTATCATATTTCTTCCAATATCGAGTTGCCCTTAGATTTATCGCCAGAGGTCCACTGCCAGGTTTCATGGAGTCTTATTTTTCCATTATCCATGATTTCAGGTTTTGAGACACAACTACCCGTCATTAATTCACCCTTTGTATTCACTTGGTGATATCGCATTTCAATGGTACCGTCTAAAGCTACCAAACCTATTAAATGACCTTCTACAATCTGTCCGCCACTGAATGTAGACGTTAAAACACTATCTTTTTGTTTGTATTCAAATAACGTCTCCGCAGAAGTTTCTCCGTTATCAGAGTTAGAAACTGTTCTAAAAGTTTTATTGTTATAATTCATGATGAATCTATTACCTAATTGATGCGTACTTCTTTTATAATGTAGTACCCATGTGTTGATGCTTTACTTCTTTCATCTATTCTGTACTATTTTTTCAGGTGCTGTAAAATGAACATGATTTATGGGCTGTTGTAAATAATCGTATTTATTCGAATTTTGAGTTTTTCCATACGCGCATTAATTCGTTTTTTTCTTTTTCGTTAATGTAATTTAAGTTGACTCCGAATTCTAAGCCGTTTATTAATCTAGAATACAAATCTTGATAGAGCAAAACCTTACCATTAGGGTCATAAACCGTTATTTTAAATAGATCAAAGTCTAAGTTGTCTATACGCGCTTTTGATGACACCGTGTCCACTTTTATACCATTAGAAACATAGGTGTTATAAAGAACCTGTTTCACTAATTTTTTATTTTCTTCATACTCGCCCTCATATTCAATTTCAAACTTTTCTGAACTAGCCCCAAACATGTGAAATTTATCTTTTTGAAAGCCTATAAGCTGTTTTAAACCACTAGTATCATAGTCTATTCCATTTGCTTCATTTATTGCCTTTAGACCTTTATCTTCAAACGCCTGCGACTCGTCTAGTTGTGTTACATTCCAACCTTCTGGTATCTCTATCGTCCAACCAATTTCTTTACTATGATATGTATTTTCTACTACTTGCCCTTCATCTACTTGTTTATTTGGGTCGGTTTTACAAGAAATGAATAAAACAAAGGCTAAAACTGATAACAGGTAAATTTTCATATTGAAGTTTCTAAAATGTGTAATGGTGTTTGTGATAGTGCAACAATCGATAAAATGATGGTTGTATTAAAATAGCAATTTAATTAAAAATGAACGTTTAGGTTATGGTTATCAGTATTGGTAAAAGAAACAAAAACTCATTGAAGTTTAAATCAGATACCTTCAATTTTACCAAAAACATCACCTACGGTCAAGGCTATTTTCTTTTCACAGATCCAGATAATTTTGCCTTCAGAGGCACTTTCGTATTCCATAACAATGTTTCTATTGCCAATTTCGCAAATTACATCTTGTGGTTTAACCCTATCGCCAACTTTTACATTCCATCTATCTAAGACGAGATCCTTTTCGTTACCTAAATCTGGAACTACAAAAACACGTACTTCTCCTGTTTTTAGTTCTAAAGGGGTGAACTTATTAGCTTTTGAATCTGCCCTATTTTCAAATCCATTTGTATCAAAAAGTTTAGCTAAATATGCTTCTATTATTTTTATCAAATTGTATATGGTTTACTATTAAGATGAATTTATTTAAGCTAGTTCTTCGGAAACTACCTCAACAGTTTCACCGTTGGTATTAGTTGCCCAAATTTGTAATGTGTCATAGCCATTTCGTTTTACACTTTCAAAATCCATTTTGGTACCATCAATAAGCTCTAGCAAACCATTGGTATCAACCTCTTCTCTAAACTCATCTTCATAATCAATACCATAATATGTGCTTATGGTTATTTCAAAAACTTCGTTTCCATTACTATCCTTATATTGATTTGCTAATGGTCTATTTGTAATTTGTTCAGGTGTAAAAGTATCGCAAAACATAGCATTATACCCGTGTTTACAACCGTCAAACAAGAGAATTTCTTCACCAGTAACTATATCAACTGCATATACTAAAGCAGGTGCAAATTCTGTCTCAACAATAAGATTGCTATAATCCTCGTGAAGCGCTCCGTAAAATTTGATTTTGAATTTTCTGTTCGCTTTGGCAGTTCTGAGTTTTCTGCGCCATTCATGTGAATGCAAGTCTTTGGGTTTTTCAATATGTTCAGTAAAGCCTTCGAGAAATGTAGGTCCTAATACTCCATTATCTGTATCTAAGCTATCGGACTTATCATCCTCTTTGTTAAACAGGTCGAAAATTCCCATTATTTTATTTTTATTTGTTTTCTTCTAAACGGTGGTTCGTCAATATATTAGTCCATTGCGCTCAGTGGCGAATAAATAGTCCAGCCCTCTAAACTATCAACGTAGATTTCTAACTTCTTTGCATTCTTTAATTGCCCAACCTCTTTCGGTATATCATCTAACCCATATTTAGATAGCTCAATAAAGACCTCCTCTTGATTCTCTAAATCCTTAAAAAGGTGATAAGGCTCGCAAGAGAAGACGAAAATTAGTATTGTTATTAAGGTTAGATTTTTCATTACTTCATTTTATTGTAAAATTGGTTAATTTGGATTGGTGCTATGTTGCGTCTTTAAGACAAAGTAGTAGAAATGCTGACCTCACTACTTGTTATCGACTTTTTATTTATTTTAATTAACTGACCATCTTTTTTTATGACGAAATGATTCTCATTTGACTCAATTGACTCAATCATTCCGTAATGAATTTCTCTATGGTGGTTTGCACATAAAGTCATTAAATTCTTAATACCCAACGAGCCATTTTGAAGATTTGAAACAGGAAAAAAGTGATGCGTTTCGATGTAATATTCTTTATTTTTTTTCAAAAAACCGATTGCCGGTAATCCTAACGCTTTACATATTAAGCATTCGAAGTTATAATACTTTTTTATTGATTTTGCAATTCCCCCTCTTTCAATTTGTTTACTTATGATCTCTTTAACTCGTGGTGCAGAGTTCTGATATTTTATTTCCAACCTTTCGATATCTCCAATTTCAGACTTATATTCCGACTTTAGGTTTGATAGCTCTTCCTGGTTATGATTGCAATTTTCTAATATTATTTCAAAATCATTCTTAGTAACTTCTGCTGTTATTGTTTGTTGTCCTTTAAGAATAGCTGTTACTTTTTCAATTTCACCTGCTCTTCGAAATTTTTCAATTAGCACTGGATTATCTAACAGATTGATTCTATATTTTATTGGAACTCGCCATGTGATTTCGTTTTTCTTTTCTTCAATTAGCCAATACGGATCGTTCTTATCATTTGTATTATTTGGCTCACCAACAACTTCAATTATTGCATAGATGCCACGATCTAATGAACTTCTTCCGTTTAAGTTTTTCTTCGTCCTCTTATCATGCCCAACTCTAATGAAACCTAAATCTCCTTTTCTTATTGTGTTTTTATGGGATTCATTAATCTTCCAAGTCGAATTAACTGTACCAGAATTTAGGAATTCATCAATCTCCCAAATTTTAGGATTACAATTAAATAACCAGTACTTCATTTTTTGTCAAATTTTCGATAACTTTTAAGACTAAGGCAAGTAGGTTTTTCATTGCCGTCTGGTCTACAATCCAGAACTTTTTGTTTTATAATTATGATTCTTTTTAAATACTAAATCCAAAAGATTTGGCTGACTTAACAAATAAGCCTAACTCATTTTTTTTAGCTCTTTATGCCCAATTTGCTATAGCCATTGTTGGCGTGTCGTTTTTATTATTCGGTTGTTTCGTACTCTTTCAAAGTTTTTCCACTTTTCAATTTCCATTCTTTCAGTCCATTTGCATTTCTTCCCATTAGGATAGCAGCAGCAGTTGATGGACTTGAAAATTCATAGTCTTTAGCAAAGACTAATCCTTTCTCGGTTTTAATTATTGTTTCGTCTTCAATTAATTTTTTCCTAATGTTAATCAAAGATTTCTGCATTGAATCTGTTGTGCTTATGGCTACCTCACTACTTTTGAAAACGATAAACCCTTTTGAACTTGGGATTCCAAATCCGTTTGCTCCTCTCGCCGCTTTAATATTAAAAGTATTTATTTTTTTTGTCTTATTAGCTTCTGCACTTACTAGTGTTTCAAAAACTCTGTGCCCCAATGTATTTGTAAGTAATTTTATATTTTCAATGAATTCCTCCATTTCAGCTATTTCTGATTCAGAAATTGATGACTTTGAAGGGACTGTATTATTCTCTAATTCGTAATGATTGACTTTTTTGGCTATCTCGTATAAACGACTTTCTAAATATTTGATATGTGCTTTATTCAGATTTTCGTCTTTACTTATGAATAAAATCACTTCGGACCAGAATTCTTTTTGAGCAACGTGCTGTTTTAGCCTGTCGATTATAGTTTCCGCTTCTCCAATATAGACTAAACCTTTTCCATCTTCGTTTTCTCCGAACAACAAGTAAATCCCAGGACTTTGTAAATCTTCACGAGAATAGGATTCTTTAATCATTATTCGCGGAATTTTATAGGCTTTTCCTGTCCAATTGGAAAGCTCACAAGTCATTCTTCCATTAGGTTCTCCATCGATAAGAAATAACTTAATTGTCTTTCCAAATTTTTTCATATGGTTCTGTTTTAAATGCACGCCAACGTGTTTGTATATGGTTTGTTGCGTGGTTTAGCACGTAATTTAGCAAATAAAAACCGAATAGAAAATCCGCGAGGATTTTCGTAAGTAGGCTAGAACTAGCAATAAATTATATACGGTGTTGTACCACGTTATTAATATTTTAGAGTTCCAGATTCAATTTTTGATATTATCAGATTTCGAATATCTCGACTAAAATTATAATCAAAATTCCGTCCGCAATTACATTCAAATCCGCCATAATATTTTTCCGCCATTTTCAGTTTTTCATCTCGACAATTTAAACAATAGGCTTGTAGCTTTTCGATTTTGATTTCTTCGTCTTTTACATCTGCTTTAAAGCTAAAAAAGTATTTATTGTCTGAACCTGTTTCCGTTATATTGATTTTATTTGGTGAGTTTCGAATTAGTTTTAATAATTTTTTCGTTTCTTTTGAGTGTCCTTTACCATTTCTAATAAGTTTAATTATATATAAAACAATATATGATGATATGAGATATAATAATATTTCCCACACATAAAATTGATAGTTAAATGAATTTAAAAACGAACTTGATGTATCAGAGAAAAATTCTACCACAGAATTGAAATTTTGTCCGATTTTCAAGTAAGCTCCAATAACAACAATTATTATTGGAAAAATATATGGCTTAAATATTTTGTCTAAAAATGATTTCATTTATAAGAGTGAGTTTTAATGTGGTACAACGACAGGGCTATGATCAGTGTCCTTTTTTCAGGCTAATATGTTTTTAAGGACATTGATTATAGGACCTGTTGTAA
>NZ_JAUOPN010000028.1 GCF_030547005.1 Maribacter sp. 1_MG-2023
ATCGTATCAACACCATCTTCATCCGTATATGTGAACGTACCGTCGGTATTGGCTACTACAGTAGTCAACGCTTCCAAGTTCGCTACGATTGCAGATAGATCTAATTGTGTTACTAATCCGTCTTCATCCGTATAATCGATATTCGTATTGTCCGCATTTAAAGCGATGGTCGTTAAGGTCTCCAAATCAGTTACATCGATGATCGTATCAACACCATCTTCATCCGTATATGTGAACGTACCGTCGGTATTGGCAATAATAGTAGTTAGTGTTTCTACCAGATTCAAACTCGATAAATCTGCAGTAACTATATTTCCATCTTCAATTTCTAATGACAGAATATTCGTAGATATATCAAAAGTGAAATTTTGCAATTGCTGATCATCCGTAGATGTCAATTCCCAAGTGGTTCCATTCCAATAATAAATAGTTCCTGTATCTGTATTAACATACAGATCTCCTAAATCTGCACCTGCAGGAGTTGCGACCCCGGGTGCTGATACATCGGTACCCTGCAGTACTTCACAATTACATTGGTCTTCTAGGGTCACAGTTGTCTGTGCCATAGAGAAACCTGATATTAGTAAAGTAAATAGTACCATTATAAATTTAATGGTATTACTTAGGGTTGTAGTAGTTTGACTCTTCATACTTTTATTATTCAATTCCACCTTCAATAATTCTTTGGTCATATAGGTTTTTCAAAATGTTCGCTCCAGAAGTATCTTATCTATTTTGTACAAGACGGATCACTGGTATTCACATTACACAAATATTCATTATAAGTACTGCACCCTAAAATAAATGTTGTGTAAGCCGACATTTACGCTATATAGTCTTATAAAGTTGAGGTTTGGGGTTGTTAGTTATTTATAATTTTTGATTGTTGTTCGTCGAAGATGCGTTGTTATACAGGAAGTTATTGCTACTATAAAAAACCAGAAAATTTTCAAATTATATATAAAATAATCTCATAAAACATATAAAAAACCAACATTTTAAAATGTTGGTTTTTTTTGTGTTTTCAATCTTACGTTGATAATTTAATACCAAAGACAACATACACTTTCGTATTATAACTACTCAAAATGGCGAACTATATTTAATTGGGTTTAATACGATATGTAATTCGTTTATTTGTAATAACAGTTCTAACTTTTATAGAAAGTAAAGCAGCATTTGAAGTTATTACAGTACACGTATTACTACTATTTGAAACCAATACTCTATACGAATATCCTTCTTTTTGTTTTGGGACATTCAACACTGTCAAAGATGCTGTTTGAGCTCCAGAATGATCTATATCGTTTACTACATTAGTAAAACTTACACCATCAATACTAACTTGCCATTGAAATGAATTGGCATTTGTAACTGACGTTGAAAAAGTAGCGTCGTCACCTGTTAATACCGTTTGATCTTGTGGTTGATCTGTAATAACCGGAGCAACTGCTACTTGCAAAAAATCGAAGATTCCATTGTTATCTCCATCTGCTGGTAAAGCATACGAAGCTCCGCTTACAGAACCATCTGCATTTACTACTGGTGAACCTGAACCATACATTCCATTATTATCTATATCTGCGTTCACATCTCCATATGCTTCATCAGAATCGTTGCAACCATCACCATCACTATCTATTTCAATAAAATTATAGTTAGAATCTATATCCGAGTTTAATAAAGTATAATTAACAGTACCTGAATCTTCTTGACCTGACGCTTGTACGCTATTTGGAACACCATCTAAACCAACTGTTCCTGTTAACTTTCCGTTTGTATGAGTTACGTTATGACCTGCCTCAATAACATCATAAATACCATCATTATCACTATCCAAATCCATGCTATCTGGAGTACCATCATTATCTGTGTCTCGACAAGTACTTACATCTTCTACAGTTATAAAATCTAAGGCAGCTCCATCTGCAGTATAACTAGGGGTTGCTTCAAATGATACGCTTGTTTGTGTGGTTGTAGCTACAAAAGTTCGTTCAAAATAAAACCACTTTTTAGGTCCCATTATTCCTGCAATAACACCCTCTGCTTTGTTTAATAGTGTTTGACTTATAAGTACATTATTACCTGAGTCTAAAACTTTAACATCTAAAGTCACCTGAGAACCTGCAGAATGTCCTACATCTTCTCCCCAAAAGAATGAAAATTTATAAGTATTACCCACAGTAGTATTCATTAGCTGAGACAAAACATTATTTACACCTCCAGTAACATTATTATTCCCCATAACATCTAAGTACTGATTACCATGATAGCTATCTGCAAAGGTGTTGGATGACCAACCAGGACTTTGAGATCCTACCCAACCATCTTGGTTTTGGGTATAGGTCCAGCCTGCTAAAGTATTTGTATTATACGTTGTTCCTATAAATGTTCCTGATGCATCTGTAAATCCTCCTGAGAAAGCTATTGCATCTGTAAAATCTTGTTGTTCAAAAGAACCATTGATAATAAGGTTTCCACAGCCTTCATCTGTATCTAAGATACCATCATTATCATCATCTAAATCTAATGCATCTACAATGTTATCATTATCATTATCTGGTCTATCATCCGTAGCATCTCTAAAATCTACATCGCCTCCTATTGCTGCATCATTGTCATTATCTAATAATAATTGCGAGAGGGTTAAAGGATTATCAATTGTACCTCCTGGGTCTGTATACCCTACTAAATCAGTATCAATTGCATCATCTAGACCATCATTATCTGTATCTTCTCCTGCCAATGCTATACCTGCCTCTGTGGTATCATTATGACCTTCGTTATCACTATTTAAATCTATATAATCTGGATTATCCGCTCCATCTGTATTTGTTGGTGTAAGCCCTCCTAAATAAGCCGAGTTTACCCCATCGTTTGATACATATGTTGCTGCTGAATCCTTATTAGAAATCACATAACCTAATGTGGTTTGCGCTTCTACATTATCTGGAATTCCATCACCATCACTATCTAAATCTAAATAATTAGGAATTCCGTCTTTATCTGTATCTATTTGAGAAGTCCATATAATAGCTTTTACTAATAAATCTTCTCCTGCGGTATTAAATCCTCTGGTAAGTGGCAATATGGTTCTTCGACCGGTGGCTATCCCAGAATCCAAAGGATCTCCATGCTCCCAAACTGCAAAATCTTTTTGCCCATTTGGATGTCTACCCAATTCAGTTCCAGAAACAACCCCATTAACATAAAAATCTGCATCACCAACATCATAATTCCCTAAAGATAATCCCGTAGTTATTGGATGTGTATTCTGGATAATATTTATAAAATTGGTTGATGAACTCCCCGTGGATCCAGATGTTCCAATTATTTCGTCATAAAGCGCATTTTCACTCGTAATTACTCCACTAGTTGTTGTGTTTAAATTACTAACATTTGCATAAGCCGTACCACTATTTACACGCTCAAATAAAAAGGTAACTGCATAATCATTTGCATTTCCCCCAACATTATCATCTACTACTGTTATGGTATATCCTAAAGCAGTTAATTTGTCTATTGTATTCTGTTCCTCTGTATTAGGAGAATTTTGAGTAACCCAAAGTACCGTTCTTGGGTTTTCAACTACATCTAAAATACCATCATTATCATCATCTAAATCGCAAACATCATTTAGACCATCACCATCGGTATCTATTCCTGCTAAATCTGCGCAAGGTTCTTCTATATATACAGTTGCCGTATCACTTTTACCTAATGCCGGGCATATGGATACTGTTGAATCTGTTATTGTATAATCGAAACTTGTTCCTGTAAAAACTGCTCCTGCACTATACGTATAGGTTACCAATCCTAAATCGGCATCATCAATAACGACACTACCAATAGCAGGCTGCACAATACTTTCAATAAAGAAATTTTCACCATCTGGCTCCGAATCATTATCAAACAAATTAATTTGCACTGAAACCGTATTCCCCTTTGGTACTACCACTGAATCATCTTCTGCATTTGGATGATTTAAATTTTCTACGATTTCCGCATCTGTCGTAGACAAATCATAATGATTTGTCCCTGGAATTGTACTGGGCGTTGCTATAATAGTAGATATTAATCTAGAGTAACCACTAGGTGCTGAAGAATCATAAAAATTAGGGTAACGCACTTCTATAATATAGGTCTCGTTTTCTCCCAACGGCAAGCCAAAATGTACTTCTTCTGGACTTTGCGTTCCATGACCGTAAACCCCATTCACCTGTCTTAAACCACTAATTATATTACCTGTACAATCTCTGATTAATACGTTGGTACCAATTGCAACTCTTGCTGGTAACCCACCTGTAGAACCATTAGCTCCACGGTCTTCTGTTACATCAATAAGTAAATGATTATTTCTGTTTGCTGCCGGTAAGTTGTTTATAAAAAGTTGATTTGAACTACCATTGATATTCATGTAAATATCTAGATCTCCATCATCATCAATATCAACCATCGTTGTTCCTTCACCATTTGAATTATTAAATGTTTCGGAATCCAAAGAAAAACTCATCGTTGCTCCACTACCAATAACTCCTGGCGCTGGTGTAGGGCTATTTAATTGGTTAATAAAAAGATAACTTCTACTATCACCAACAAACAAAATATCGATATCACCATCATTATCAATATCTCCAGCAGCAAGACCATCAATATCATTTGATGAGCTCCCGTTATCTAAATTACTTGGTTGTGGTAATCCCGGAAAAGTTGTTGCCCCCAATGGAGTCCAAACTCCTGGTCCATCGTTTCTAAATATTTGTGTTAAACCATTTTCTGTCCAAACGGCATCTAGATCACCATCATTATCTAAATCCCAAAGACCATTAGCTCCTTTATTATTGTTTGCTGCCTGCGCTAAATCTGCTCCACTTGTAAAAGTCCCACCTTGGTTTAAGAAAAAATCATTCTCATTTCGTTTACGCATAAAAATATCTACCCAACCATCATCATTAACATCCGCAGCTGAACCATAATCTCCGTCTGTAGCAAATTGGTTTAATCCGTACTCTACCACTCCATTACCGCTACCTGGGGTTATATGTGTAAATAGCGCCGAAGGTGCAGGATTAACAACTGTGTGTGTTGTATGATCTATATAGTTATTTCTTAAAAGTTCTATTCCTGAACCGTGATTATCAAAAAAGACATCTAAATCACCATCGCCCTCAAAATCAAAGAAACCAGTACCTTCTGAGTTAACCCCAGAAATATTAATAGTTGCACCTGTTCTCCCAATAGTTATAGGTGCTGAACCTCCAATACCATCACCAAAGGTTCCGTTTGTATTTTGAATAAAAATTTGGATTGCTTTTCTAGAATTTGAATTACCAGAAGAGTTAATCATAAAGTCTGGTTTCCCATCACCATTAATGTCTCCCCAAGCTGCTTGTCTTTCTGCATAATCGCCTAACATTCCAGGAGCTAAACTAGCTTGTACATTTGTAAATGTACCTGCTGGACCTTGACGCATTAAAAAACTTTTAACAGAGCTGTTATTATTATTTTCTAGTACTAAAACATCTAGTAAACCATCGTCATTAAAATCGGACCAAGCATGTCCTCCATCTTTATTTTGCCCTAAATCTAAGCCATAAGAAGATGCGCTTTCTGAAAAAGTGGTTTGCGCATTTATGCTATCAAAAAAAAGCATTGCTATAAGGAGTATAATTATATACGCTCCCTTATTTAAATTAGGTATAATACCTCTGAACATGGTGATTTTTCTTTAATATATGTTGGGAGAACAATACAAAGATATATTAGGGCTTTTGCTAATTCGAATTAATGTTGCGTAAGCCCCTATAAGTAAGGTGAATACTTATATATTGGAGGTTTTATAATTCTTCATAAAAAATTAATTTACTTATGTAAGATTTACTTTACAAATAAAAATCTTTACTCTTTCTTTACACGGTATGTTATTCTTCTATTAGTTATAACCGTATAATTTCTTACCATACTAAAAGGAGAAAATTCAGAAGTAGAATTACTTAATGTCGCCGTTGCGGTTATTAAATCTCCAGAGCTAACACTAGAAGGAATAGCTATTTTCACTTTAAATTTATTCGTATTATCGGTATTACCATCATCATCTGCATATAGAGATGTGCTGCTATCTAAATCCGCAATGCTACCCTCTATAAAAGATCCTAAATAAATTTGTCCTTCTCCATAATCTACAGATTGACCCAATTGATTATCCCCTGTTACTGAAGAACCTTGGCTTATATCTGTTAAAAATAGCTCAACCGTAACTCCTGGCCTTGTCCAACCTGTTACAATAATTTCTGAACCTGAGATAAATACATCGGATATTAATGGAAAATTTAATAGTCCGTTTGGTCCATTATCCCCATCGTTCAATTCATTTAAAGTTACACCATCTCCAATGGAATCTGATGCGTCTAAATCTATGCCAAGTGCATCTCCTGCTGTTCCGTTTGAATAAAAAGAATTTTGCGTGATTAGATTTCCTGAAGTATTCCCTCCAGCTAACACTATACCTGAACCCGCATTACTGAAAATTATATTGTTAGAAATAAGGGAGTTATTACCATCTAATAAAACCCCTGCATTCTCTATATTCCCGCTACAAGAACCTCCGTTTTGTCCTGAAGTGGTTATGGAATTTTCTATTAAAGATATATTCCCAGTAATACCGTCTCCATCTATTCCTAGACTAGCAGCACCATCTATAAGATTTTGCTGTATGACTATTCCGGTACCATTATTAATTGTAATATTATCATCGCAAGCCCCGTTACCATTAGATGATATATGGTTATTTTGAATAATTACAGATGTCCCTCCATTTATAAACACCCCTGCATCTACGTTTGTAGCAATATAATTCCCATCTACAACAACATCTCCTCCTGTTATTTCAACACCATAGTCTATATTACCTGCGTTATTTCCTAACGCATTAACACCTAAAAAAGATTCTAAAACACTTGCATTTCCATTTTGGATACGAATACCTGCATTGTTTCCTGCATACACCGAGATATTCCGTAGTACGACATTAGTACCTTCTACATTTAAAACATCGCCATTATTCTTATGTACTTGTATTTCTGGTCGATTAAAATTTGGAAGAGCTATCCCTGATCTACCAACCAAACTTCCTCCAGAACCCACATTTCCTGTATTAGTATCTCCGGAATAAGCGGTCTGTGTTCTTCCATCTATTATCGTATTACCTCCAACAATAGTTGCAATAGGATTACCATCGGGAATTAAAATATTGAAATAACCACTAGTATACCCTGTATCTGCTATACGTAACAGAATATCTCCTGTTGGAGGTATCATAAAAATAGAAGTGTCTTCTCCTGAAGCTGGGTCAAAAATACTATTAGCTTCTATGTCTAACCCAGTTTCATCTAAATTATTAGCATTTACAATAAACTGTTCTAAAGAGCCTTGCCCATCATCATTGGTATTCACAATGGTATTAAAATTAAAACCAAAATCTATATTTCCAATTCCTCCATTAGATATTACAACAGTACTAACAGATTGTGCACCTATTAAAGTCCCTAAATTAGAATCCTCTTGATCGGGATTAGCCCCACCTATTTCGTTAAAAACCTCGTTTATACTAGTCCCGTTATAAGAAGTTCTAAAAGTTTGCACTCCATAACAACTAGAACAAGTTGCACCTCCACCACGTGTAGATTCTACTGAAGAATTTATTACCCTAACGCTATAAGTACCATCTGGCATTCCACCAAAATTATAATTTCCTGATGCATCTGTTGACTGGGTGTCATACAAAGAACCTGAATTATCATATAGCTCTAATATTACATCTTCAATGCCTACACCAGAAGAAGCTACTTGGTTTCTGCCCGCTCCTCCAGGATAATTAATATCTTCAAAAACATTACCAGAAATAAGGTTAGATGGCACTCTAAGTACTACTGCACTTGATATTACTAAATCTTGTCCCATATCAACATTGGCTGTTACTTGGGTATCAAAAGAGCTTATAAACGAAGAAATATCATAAGTATCTAAATCTAACCCATAAGTCCCAGTCTGATTATAACCAGAAGTTTCATCATAAATCGTGGAGTTATATGGGTTGTTTCCTGTCTGTAATCCATCCCCGGAGAGAATGCTTGGAGCCCCTGCTCCTTCTGGCAAAATAGATAATTCTTCTTTGTTTGTACCAGAAGTGCCATCTAAAGTTAAATCACCTTCATAAGATAAAAATGTTGCTTTACTACCAGTTGGGCTAATCGCATAAAAGTTATCTAAAGTAAATGTAGTTCCGTTATTTTGAGTGACATCAAAACCGTAATATAAATTAATGGTAGAAGCTGGTAACGACAAATCCTCATAAAATATCATTAAAGACCATGTTCCTAAAACCACAGCACTTGAACAATAAGTGTTTGAATTATCTATAGTTAAGCCCGAAAAATCATAGCTATTAGACCATGGATTCGCTATCCCAGCTACAATATCAGTAACATCTGCTATATAACCATAAAACTGGGCTCCTGAAAATGAAGCTCCATAGATTAAATCGGATGTAACTGTGGTCCCTTCAAAAGTTACGTTTTGATCTATCGTAGGATTTGAGTGTGACCAATATAAATATGCCTTTTCTACTGTTTTACCAGCAGCAGGTAAGATTGAAGTTAAATTTGCTGATGAAGATGTTTTTATGGAACAGGCATTAGCGGTATTACTCTGTGTACGCAAAGAACCTCCTGCTACAACATAATCGTAATTACCATGAAAATCATCATATAAAGCTAATGGTACGTCTTGTAAAATTACCTCATTATCATTTATCGTAGCTGCAGCAGTGTCGGTAATATTAACTGAAACATCACTTACCGAGCTAAAGCTTATTGTTAATGTTTCCGAAGATTCAAAATCAGTATCATCCGTAATTAAAACAGTTATTTGATCCGTATCTCCTGCTGTACCATTAAAACTTAATGTCCCAGTATATATACCCGAACTTGTTGTGTAATCTATTCCTTCTGTTGCTGTTCCTGCTGTTATTAAATAATCAACTGTAAATGCTAATGGTCTAGAACCTCCAGTATGATTAACTGTAAATGTTGCCGTACCTGCATCTTCATCCACAGATATATTTGCTGCTTGTATTACTGCGGTTGCATCATCATTATTAATTGTTCCGATTGCCGTGTCCGTAATATCAACAGAAGAATCTGTTACTGATGTAAATTGAATTACATATGTCTCATTAGGTTCAATATCAAAATCATCGGTAATTAAAACCGTTATTTGATCCGTATCTCCTGCTGTACCATTAAAACTTAATGTCCCCGTATAAATCCCAGAACCTGTAGTATAATCTACACCTTCTGTTGCGGACACTGCATTTATAGCATAATCTGCATTAAATGCACCGGAGGTATTAGTTCCTGTATGCGTTATTGTAAATAGCATTGTCCCTGCATCTTCATCAACAGAGATATCATCAATTATTAATTGAGGAGTTGAAATGGTTTCATAATATTCTATCGTTGAAGCACTTACCCTTCTTCCCGAACCTCTACAATCAAATCTATTTAATTTAATTTTAGCCTGTCCTGTATATGTTGCAGTAAATGACACTTCAGATTGTAATCCACATGAATCATCATTGTAGGCAATAAACCCTCCTGAAGTATCTCTAATTGTTAATTGTGTATCCCAAGTAGCAAGGCCGCATACACTAACTGTATAAATTCCTCCATTGGTAATATTCATAAAAAAATGCTCTTCTGCTTCAATACTTGGTGTAAATTGAGAAGTAGAAGTCGGAGTTACTGTAGTACCAGAATATGCTCCTGTATCAGCACATTGCGCGCGTAACTTAGAATTAAAACAACACAATAATAGAATAACAAAAATACTTCTAAAAAAAGTTTTCATATACTTATCATCTTTCAAAAAAAATAGATAAACTCTCTTTTTTTGTTTAATAGTAAAGATAACCTAGACTAGATAGCGTAAATAAATAATGTTGTGTAACTCATAATTATGGTTGTAAAGAGCAATAATAACGGTTCGTATTTATTCTAAGAAAAAATTAGAGAACATAAAAAAAGTGGCTACTTACAGTAACCACTTTTTTTTCTTATTAAGAAAAATTATTCTATTGTAATATAATAAACTCCGACCTTCTATTTAATTCGTGTTCACCATTAGAACATTTAGCTCCATTTTTGCAGTGATTCACCAATTTTGTTTCTCCATAACCTTCACCATTTAAACGCTCTTTGGAAATACCCTGGGAAACCATATAATTAACTGTAGCCTCCGCTCTTTTTTGAGACAACCAAAGGTTATAAGAGTCCTTACCACGGCTATCGGTGTGTGCATTTACCTTAAGTTTTAAACTGGGATATTTCTCAAGTGCAGCAATTACTTTTTCAATTTCTACCTCAGAATCTTTTCTAATATTATATTTATCAAAGTCAAAATATATGGTACTTAGCTGAAGAAGTTTTGCTAAATCATCACCAAAACCAGCTGTAATATTATCTCTTTCAAGATAGAAATCAATAATTTTTGGTTTTCCATCAGATACTCGTATATACTCTTCAAAAGGTACATAACCTTCCATCAAAGCTCTGACAAAATTTCCCTTATTACAATCTAATTCCAAATTATAATTTCCATCAGAATCTGTAATTGTTGATAATAATTCTTCGTTGTTTTCATCTATGACCTTAATTGTTGCTCCAACTAAAACTTCATTAGAAATTTTATCTCTTACAGTACCGTTAATTTTTTGAATACAGTCAAATTCTAATGGTCTTGTTTCTGTAAAACTGTATATATCATCATAGCCTAAACCTTCTTCTCGATTTGATGCTACGTAACCTGTTCTTAATTCTTCATTAAAGATAAATGTAAAATCGTCACTATTACTATTTACAGGTTTTCCAACATTTATAACCTTACCTGAAAAATCTTGTCTTTTTATTTTAGTTGCAAAAACATCCAAACCACCTAGACCTGGATGCCCATCTGATGAAAAATATAGTATTTCTTCACTTGTTATGTATGGGAAAGTTTCTCTTGCTTCTGTGTTAATATTTGACCCTAAATTTTGAGGGGCACCAAATGACCGATCTTCATTAATAGCAACCATATACAAATCGGACTCGCCCAATGTTCCTGGCATGTCTGAGACAAAGTACAAAGTCTTTTCATCAGGACTCAGAGCAGGATTAGCAACAGAATAAGAATTACTGTTAAAAGGCAACTCTTCAACTTCTCCCCAAATACCTTCATCTGTTAATACAGCTCTCAAAATCTTTAACCTTACAATACCCTTTTCATCTTTTATAGTTTTCCTCTTTTCAGAGTTGTTTCGTGTAAAATACATTGTCTGACCATCTTTCGTAACTACAGATGTAGATTCGTGAAAGCGTGTATTTATATTATCATCTATTTTTTTAACACTATCTACAGATGAACTATCTGAATTTACTTCATATAAATCTAAAAAGTCTTTTGCATTCCAAGTATGACGATATCTTGCAAAATTACCCGTATCTCTATCAGAAGAAAATATTAATCCCTCTTTATAAAAGGAAGGAGCGAAATCTGAATATGGTGAATTATATTCGAAAGGACCTAAATTATATCTGCCAGAATTTTTCTCAATTTCTGACATGAAATTACGGTCATCATTAAATGCATTGGCTCGACCATCACCCTTAGTAATCTCGATAAATTTGTTCATTACAAAATCAGACGTATCGTAGTCACCTATTGTTTTAAGCGACTGAGCATACTTAAAATAATCTTCTGCTGTAACATCTGCTGAATAATCTACAACGAGTTGTTTGTAAGTATCAGCAGCTTCTTTGTAATCAGCATTGTAATAGTAAGAATTTCCTAATTTTCTTAGCAAATCTGCTGACACATATCCCTTATCCAATACCTTTTTATAAATATCTATGGCAGGACTAAAAGAATAGGATTCAAACTTCTCATTACCTTTTTGTATTAGTCGCTCTTGAGCATTAACCAATCCATGAATAAATAACAAGAATACTATTAATAATTTTACTGTATACTTCATATATAAATTTGCCATTTAGAAAAAACGAGGTGAAACCAATTTTTGAAATGATTTTACCAATTCATATCTTAAGAGTACTTCAAATGATCCATCGTTAAATTGTGTACCACCTAAATCTGTAGTCTCTTTATCATAAGCTAAACCAATCATGAATTGATCTGAAATTTGAAATCCAGCCATTGCACTAGCTGCAGCATCCCACCTGTATGCTGCCCCGAAAGTAAATTTCTCGTTAAACATAAAATTAGCTGAAACATCAACTTGTAATGGAGCTCCGCCAACAACTTTAGTCAATAAAGCTGGTTTAAATTTTAAATTTCCATTCAAATCAAACACATAACCTGTAATTAAATAGAAATTTATTCTGTCTTTAGACAAAAACTGAGTATCATTCGCATCACGTTGGGAACTATCAAAATGCTCCGTTTCAAATAAATTCGGAGCAGAAAGACCTGCATAAAACTTAGTTGAATGGTAGTAAAGACCTACACCTACATTAGGTGAAAACCTGTTTTCAATATTATCAGTTCTTACAACTTCATCATCAAAATTTCGAAGCTGACTAAAGTCTAAATTCATTAAATTACCACCTGCCTTTAATCCAAATGATAATTTACCTTCGGCAGAAACGTCTATTGTATAGGAAATAAGTGCATCAAAATAAGTTTCTTGAACAGCACCTTCACCTATTTCATCATTAACAATTGAAAATCCATAACCTAGTTTACTATTTCTAATAGGAGACTGAATATTAAATGTCTGGGTTGAAGGGGCTCCCTCCAAACCTACCCATTGTGACCTATGTAAACCTGTAATACTCAACTGACCCCGTGAGCCAGCATATGCAGGATTAATACTCATTGTATTAAACATGTACTGCGTATATTGAGCATCTTGTTGGGCAACGACGTTACCAAACATGAGCAATAAACCACCAAACAGGATTAAGAACTTATTTTTAATATTCATATTTTATAAACTATTATCTACTAATATACAGATATTCACTATCAACTTTGTTTTCTCCTTCAAAGGTAGTATAATCAAATATATAGAAATATATTCCCGCAGGTAGATATTCATCTGTACTTAACGTAGACCTCCCTCTTGATCTACCGTCAAATACATTATTTTGATTATTATAATTTTCACCTTCATAAACGGCAACACCCCATCTATTGAATATTTTTAAAGTACTGCTGCGAATTTTATCTACACCTCTAATGAATAAAAATTCATTTTTACCATCACCATTTGGAGTCACCATTTGATTTACTTCAATGGCATTATCTTCAGGATCAGTGACATTATCATTTATTACCATTATATCCACTGTTGCAGTATCGCAATTGCCTATAGTATCACATACCGTATATTCGAAAGTTTCCGTTCCTTCAAAACCATCGTTTGGCGTATAAGTAATAGTATCGTCAGAAATGTCATCAGGTGTATCACCGTCGTTAAT
>NZ_JAUOPN010000029.1 GCF_030547005.1 Maribacter sp. 1_MG-2023
ACCAATGGGTGTAGCAATGGTGTACCATGTAGCAAAGAGAACCATCAACTCAACAGAAGATCGGAGTTTATTGTGGTAGAATAGAAAGAAAATATGTATTCTTGAATGTAACTACACCAACAAAAACTACCATATTTTGTACCTTAAATTAGGTTTGTTGTTAATGAATTACCACAAAAAAATATGAACTAGGCTTCTTAAAACAACAAGAAGAAAATTATACCAATTACAAGGTATAAACCACGGGAAGTGTAGATATAGATAAATTTAATTTGGTGTATTGGTAAAGTGCTAAAGCTTTTCTAATACACCATTTTTTGTATATTATTTTAAATTTGTGTTTACAATTAATCAATTATTTACTGTTTTTAATCTATAAATTCTACTAGCATCAAAATTGGTTTTTTTGTAAGAATTTTAAGATTTATCCCTTTTCTACATATTGAAATTTAAATTAATATCGGAGAAAAAATCATTCTTTATCCGTTTAATAACACGAAAAAGGTGATAAATTTTCTAATTTTTATTTGAAAATAAATTAGTCGTTAAGTGTTGATTTTAAAGGGATTATCGATAAAATGCTCTTTTTGTCTTATTATTGGTATACAATAATTGCAGTTTTACATACACTTACCTCTTATCTCACAACATTTTATCTTCTTATACATGTGCCGGTAAGTATCTTTAAAATAATAACATATTTTTTGTAGTCCAATTTATATTTTATAAAAAAAACTATACATCAAAAAAAACCCCTGCTATGAATTTTTTCGATTTTCTATTATTATCATTTTTTTCTATAACGGTCAAAAGAAACTTTCAGTTTACTGGTCGATACAAAACAACATATTGGTCTTCAAATATAAATTACTTAAATAAAATTTGATTTTTTTTAAAAGGTCAAATTCTTCTAACAGTTATGCTATTGAATGAATCTGACGTAATTAAAAGTTAGAATACTATTAAAATAGACATATAACTAATTAGATTTCTAAATCTAGATAGGGTCTTCAACAAAACGCTATGAATATTTATACTTTAAATTTTAAAAAAAGCTATTTAACCTTAGCTTTTCTTTTTTTTATTATTGCCAGCTCTTTTGCACAGCTGAGTGATTTGCATTACTTACCGCCTTTAACACAGACTGGTAATCATATGCGTGATCAGGCAATTTATATTTCTACACCAGAAACAACCCCTTTTAGTGTAGAGGTATATGTAGGTACATCACTGACACCATTGACAACCGCAATGGTTTCTAATGCAACACCGTTTGTATATACATTTGCTGATAATGACAATGGTATTACCATGTTACCAGATGCCAATGTAGGTATTAAACAATCAACAGCAGGGTTAAGAATTGTAGCACCTAATGGTGAAAAATTTTATGTCAATTATAGAGGTCGTAATAATGCCCAGGGAGCATCTTTAACATCTAAAGGTAGAATAGGATTGGGAACTCATTTTAAATGGGGTGGTGTTCCTTTTTTACATAACAGAAGCATTTATAATGCAGTTCTAGGTATTATGGCTACTGAAGATGATACTGATATAATTATATCTGATTATGACCCGGACTGTAATTTTAGATTAGGTAACAGTTCTACAGGATTTGTCGATAATCCAGATAATACAATTACCATAACCTTAGAAAAGGGAGAAAGTTTTGTATTGGAAAATGTAGGAAATAATCAAAATACTCCAGGAGATACAGATGCAAACCGGTATGGTTGGTTAGGAGCGGATATTTCTTCTGACAAAAATATTGCTATTAGTAATGGTAATGTTTTAGTTGGTGTAGTTTCTGGTTCAAACTTACAAGATGCTGGCTTAGATCAACCCGTGCCAATAGATGTTATTGGTAGAGAATATGTTTTCGTAAGAGGTGGTGGCGGTAATAATTTAGAGTTTCCTATTATAATAGGTACAGTTAATGGAACGGATATATTTGTTAATGGCTCCACTACTAAAATAGCGACAATTAATGACGGTGAATTTTTTGTTATTCCGGGTTCTAATTATACCGGATCATCTGCTGGTAGTAACTTAACAGTAACTACATCTAACAATGTATATGCGTATCAATCTTTAGCAGGTAATACAAGTGCAGCAACCAATGGTATGAATTTTATAGCCCCTGTGAATTGTTTATTACCAAATTCATTAAGTAATATAGCAAGTATACAAGATTTAGTGAGTTCCACTATTAATGGAGGAATAACAATTTTGGCATCTACAACGACTTTAGATGCAAATATAATCGTAACAGATGGTACAGGTACGGTAACATTGCCTGCTGCTCAAATGGCTTCAGGGTTATCATGGAAAAGTTTTTACTTGCCCAACCTTACAGGTAATGTTTCCGTAGAGTCTACTGGACCTATAGCAGTAGGTGTTGTAGGTCTTAGTGGTGCATTGGGCTTAGGTGGATATTTTTCTGGTTTTGATACGGTTCCGGTAGTAGATTATACCATTTCAGGAGGAGGATGTTTAGGAGGTGAGATTGAGCTGGTAAATACCTTTGACACCTATCAATGGTACAGGAATAATGTTTTAATTCCAGGAGCTGATTCAGCTATATTCACCCCAACCGAAATTGGTGATTACTTCGTTAAGGTTTCAGCAGGTGGGTGTTTTTATGACTCTAATGTAATTAATATGTATTACTGCAACCCAGATATAGCGGTTGTAAAAACAGCTGATAAAAATATTTATTCGGAAGACGAATCCGTAACATTTACAATTACAGTTGAAAGTTTAGGTATTAATGATGTTACAAATGTTGTTATAAATGATGTTTTACCTTCAGGTTTGTCATTAACTAGTGCAACACCATCTTCAGGATCATGGACTTCTCCAAACTGGAGTATTGGTACCATGACAAAAGGAGAACAACAAACGTTGACCATTGTAGCCACACCAGATGTAATTGAGGCGACTACAAAAGAGATAACAGTAACTAATACGGTTTCTAATAGTCAAGATCAGGTAGACTCCAACGAGACATTAGACGATTTAGAAGAAACTATAATAATAGAAAATAGTGATGATGACGGGGACGGAGATCCAGATACAAGTGATCCTGACCCTAACGATCCTTGTGTATATAGTTCAAATCAAAATACAGCAAATGTAGATCCAATTTGGAATGCTATTGATTGTGATGGTGATGGAGAGACAAATGGAACAGAGGTTTCAAATGGTACAGATCCATCAGACCCTTGTTCGGTTACCAACGAAACAGTTCCTTTGACTACAGCTGAAAATTATGCAGTTTGGGCAGCTGCGGATTGTGATAATGATGGAAATATAAATGATACTGATCCAAATCCTTTTGCGCCAACTGCTACAGATGATTATACTAATGCAGATGTAGGGGTAGCAAAAGTATTCAATATTTTAAATAACGATGATTTTTTAGTTGGTAGCACTATTACAGATTTAGGTACAGGTACTGCAGCTGGTATTATAGCTATCAATCAAGCAACAGGTGAAATTACATATACAGCTTTAGTAAGCGAAAATCCTAGTACGGTTACCATAGATTACCGCGTATGTAACGGTAGTGTATGTGATACAGCTACATACTTCATTACTATTCCTGCATGTGCAGATGCAGATGGTGACAATGTTTGTGATGTTGCGGAAGATGCATCTACTATCAACGATCCGTGTGCTCCTCAAAGTGATTCATATTGGCAGCCTCAAGGTACCAATGATTGTGATGGTGACGGCTTAACAAATGATGAAGAAGCAACGGCAGGTACTGACCCCTATAATGCAGATAGTGATGGAGATGGTATAGACGATGGTACAGAAGTAAATATAGATAATACAGATCCAACAAACGATTGTGAGTCTATTGGTGGCACCCCTTTAAGTACAAGTGATTGTGATAATGATGGATTAACGGAAGCGGAAGAGACAACGGCAGGTACAGACCCAACAAATCCAGATTCTGATGGAGATGGTGTATTGGATGGTACGGAAATAACCGTAGATGGTACTGACCCTTTAAACTTATGTAGTTATAATATTGCTAGCGCAACGGTAACTCCTTCTGCAGCTTGGAATACAGCAGATTGTGATGGTGATGGAATCGATAACCAAACTGAAGTTACCAATAATACGGATTCTCTTGACCCTTGTGATCCAGCACAGGTAGCAGGTTACACAGGTTACGACGCAAGCAATGCTATTTGGGCAGCTGCGGATTGTGACGGTGACGGAGTAACAAACGGAACGGAAGATTCCAATGGAACGGATCCTTATAATACGGATACAGATGGTGATGGTGTTCCCGATAATACAGATTCAGATGCTTTAAATCCATGTGATCCGGTACAGGCAGCAGGTTATACAGGTTATGATGCAAGCAATGCTATTTGGGCAGCAGCGGATTGTGATAATGACGGAGTAACAAACGGAACAGAAGATACCATTGGAACGGATCCATACAGTGGCGACACCGATGGTGATGGTGTTCCAGATAATACGGATACAGCTCCTCTAGATCCTTGTGATCCGGTTCAGGTCATAGGTTATACAGGTTATGACGCGAGCAATGCCATTTGGGCAGCAGCGGATTGTGATGGTGACGGAGTGACCAATGGTTCTGAAGTGACCAATGGTACCGATCCTTATAATACAGATACCGATGGTGACGGAGTTCCCGATAATACGGACAGTGATGCTCTAGATCCATGTGATCCGGTTCAGACCGCAGGTTATACAGGTTACGACGCGAGCAATGCCATTTGGGCAGCAGCGGATTGTGACGCTGACGGAGTAACAAATGGAACGGAAGATACCAACGGAACAGATCCATACAGTGGAGACACCGATGGTGATGGTGTTCCCGATAATACGGACAGTGATGCATTAGATCCTTGTGATCCGGTTCAGGCAGCAGGTTATACAGGTTACGATGCAAGCAATGCTATTTGGTCAGCTGCTGATTGTGATAATGATGGCGTGACCAACGGAACGGAAGATACCAATGGTACGGATCCTTACAATACGGACACCGATGGTGATGGTGTTCCCGATAATACGGACAGTGATGCATTAGATCCATGTGACCCGGTTCAGGCCGTAGGTTATACAGGTTACGACGCTAGCAACGCTATTTGGGCAGCAGCGGATTGTGACGGTGACGGAGTAACAAACGGAACGGAAGATACCAATGGTACGGATCCTTACAATATAGACACCGATGGTGATGGTGTACCCGATAATACGGACAGTGATGCATTAGATCCATGTGATCCGGTTCAGGCAGCAGGTTACACAGGTTACGATGCAAGCAACGCTATTTGGGCAGCTTCTGATTGTGACGCTGACGGAGTAACAAACGGAACGGAAGATACCAACGGAACAGATCCATACAGTGGCGACACCGATGGTGATGGTGTTCCCGATAATACTGACAGTGATGCATTGGATCCTTGTGACCCGGTACAGGCTGCAGGTTACACAGGTTACGATGCGAGCAATGCTATATGGGCAGCAGCGGATTGTGATGGGGACGGAGTTACCAATGGTTCTGAAGTTACCAATGGTACGGATCCTTATAATACGGATACGGATGGTGACGGCGTTCCTGATAATACGGACAGTGATGCATTGGATCCATGTGATCCGGTTCAGGCAGCAGGTTATACAGGTTACGACGCGAGCAATGCCATTTGGGCAGCAGCGGATTGTGACGCTGACGGAGTAACAAATGGAACGGAAGATACCAACGGAACAGATCCATACAGTGGAGACACCGATGGTGATGGTGTTCCCGATAATACGGACAGTGATGCATTAGATCCTTGTGATCCGGTTCAGGCAGCAGGTTATACAGGTTACGATGCAAGCAATGCTATTTGGTCAGCTGCTGATTGTGATAATGATGGCGTGACCAACGGAACGGAAGATACCAATGGTACGGATCCTTACAATACGGACACCGATGGTGATGGTGTTCCCGATAATACGGACAGTGATGCATTAGATCCATGTGACCCTGCACAGGTAGCAGGTTACACAGGTTACGACGCTAGCAATGCCATTTGGGCAGCTGCGGATTGTGACGGTGACGGAGTAACAAACGGAACGGAAGATTCCAATGGAACTGATCCCTATAATACCGATACTGATGGTGATGGTGTTCCTGACAACACAGATGCTGATGCACTAGATCCTTGTGATCCGGTTCAGGCATCAGGTTACACAGGTTACGATGCTAGCAATGCCATTTGGGCAGCTGCGGATTGTGATAATGATGGAGTAACAAACGGAACGGAAGATACTAACGGAACAGATCCATACAGTGACGACACCGATGGTGATGGTGTTCCCGATAATACAGATTCGGACCCATTAGACCCATGTTTGCCAGCACAAGCTCCTGGTTATACAGGTTACGATGCTAGCAATGCAATATGGGCTGCGGCCGATTGTGACGCTGATGGAAATAATAATGGGACTGATCCTAATCCTTTTGCTCCAACAGCAACAGATGATTATACAACAGCCACGGTACTGGTTGAGAAAACAATAAATATTTTATTCAATGACGACTTTTTACCGGGTAGTATAATTACGGATCTAGGCACAGGTAGTGCGATAGGTACCATAGTTATTAATCAAACAACAGGTGAAATTTCTTATACACCTGAAAATTCAGAAAATAATACTACAGTAACTATAGATTACAGAGTTTGTAATGGTACCATCTGTGCAGATGCTATTTTTTCTATAGAAACTCCTGAATGTCAAGATTTGGATAATGATAATATTTGTGATGCAGCAGATATTGATGATGATGATCCATGTGTAGATAATGGTCATCCAGATTGGCGTCCACAGGGCACTAATGATTGTGATGGTGATGGTCTTACCAATGATGAGGAAACCGCAGCAGGAACGGATCCTGCGAATGCAGATAGTGATGGCGATGGTATTTTAGATGGAACAGAAGTGAATATAGATCTTACGGATCCGTTGGATGATTGTAATTCTAATGGAGGAAGTCCATTAGGAACAAGCGACTGTGATAATGATGGTTTAACAACAGATGAAGAAACTACTGCAGGTACAGATCCTACAAATGCAGATTCTGATGGCGATGGTGTCTTGGATGGAACTGAAATTAATATAAATGGTACAGATCCTCTAGAGTTATGTAGCTATGTTATCGGCAGTGCTACAGTAGCGCCTTCAACGGCATGGAATACTGCTGACTGCGATGGTGATGGAGTCGATAATCAAACCGAGCTTACCAATAACACAGATTCCCTTGATCCTTGTGATCCAGCTCAAATGGCAGGTTATATAGGTTATGATGCAGGCAATGCTCTTTGGGCGGCTGCAGACTGTGACGGCGATGGCGTGAACAATGGAATTGAAGATACCAATGGCACAGATCCATATAACACGGATACTGACGGCGACGGCGTTCCCGATAACACGGACAGTGATGCTTTAGATCCATGTGATCCGGTTCAGGCAGCAGGTTATTCCGGTTACGACGCGAGCAATGCTATTTGGGCAGCTGCAGATTGTGATAGTGATGGCGTGACGAATGGAACGGAAGATACCAATGGTACTGATCCTTATAATAGCGATACGGATGGAGACGGAGTTCCTGATAATACGGACAGTGATGCATTGGACCCTTGTGATCCGGTCCAAGCAGCAGGTTACACAAGTTATGATGCGAGCAATACTATTTGGGCAGCTGCGGATTGTGATGGTGACGGAATTGCAAATGGTACTGAAGTAACTAATGGTACGGACCCATATAATTCGGATACCGATGGAGACGGGGTTCCCGATAATACGGATAGTGACGCTTTAGACCCTTGCGATCCAGTACAGGCAGCGGGTTATATAGGTTACGATGCCAGCAATGCTATTTGGGCAGCTGCGGATTGTGACTCGGATGGAGTAACAAATGGAACAGAGGATACCAATGGAACGGACCCTTATAATACGGATACCGATGGCGACGGCGTTCCTGATAATACAGATGCTGATGCTTTAAATCCTTGTGATCCAGTTCAAGCGGCAGGTTATACAGGTTATGATGAAAGCAACGCCATTTGGGCAGCTGCGGATTGTGATAGTGATGGAGTAACAAATGGAACAGAAGATACCAATGGTACCGACCCTTATAATACCGATACTGATGGTGATGGCATACCCGATAATACGGATAGTGACGCATTAAATCCTTGTGATCCAGTTCAGGCAGCTGGTTATACAGGTTATGATGCAAGCAATGCTATTTGGGCAGCAGCTGATTGTGATTCTGATGGAATAACGAATGGGACGGAAGATACCAATGGCACCGATCCTTATAACAATGATACCGATGGTGACGGCATTCCTGATGATATTGATTCAGATGCTTTAGATCCTTGTGATCCTATTCAAGCAGCAGGTTATTCTGGTTACGATGCAAGCAATGCTATTTGGGCAGCTGCAGATTGTGATAACGATGGAGTAACAAATGGAACGGAAGATACCAATGGTACCGACCCTTATAATACCGATACCGATGGTGATGGTGTCCCAGATAATACGGACAGTGATGCTTTAAATCCTTGTGATCCGGTTCAGGCTGCAGGTTATACAGGTTATGATGCAAGCAATGCTATTTGGGCAGCAGCGGATTGTGATGGTGACGGAATAATCAATAGTATAGAGGTAACTAATGGTACCGATCCATATAATACCGATACCGATGGTGACGGAGTTCCCGATAACACGGATAGTGACGCTTTGGACCCTTGTGATCCAGTTCAAGTAGCTGGTTTCATAGGTTACGATGCTAGTAATGCTATCTGGGCAGCGGCAGATTGTGACGGAGATGGTGTAAGTAACGGAGTAGAAGTCACTAATGGTACGGATCCATATAATACGGATACCGACGGCGACGGCGTTCCTGACAATGCTGATGCTGAAGGAACCAATCCTTGTGATCCAATTCAGATTGCAGGTTATACAGGTTACAATGCAAGCAATGCCATTTGGGCAGCTGCGGATTGTGACGGAGACGGGATAACAAATGGAACGGAAGATTCCAATGGAACGGATCCTTATAATACCGATACTGATGGTGATGGTGTTCCTGACAACACAGATGCTGATGCTTTGAATCCTTGTGATCCAGTTCAGGCTGAAGGTTATACAGGTTACGATGCAAGCAATGCTATTTGGGCAGCTGCTGATTGTGACGGAGATGGAGTCACTAATGATACTGAAGTAGCCAATGGTACAGACCCTTATAATAATGATACTGACGGCGACGGAATTCCTGATGATATTGATTCAGATGCTTTAGATCCTTGTGATCCGGTTCAGGCAGCAGGTTATATTGGTTATGATGCAAGTAATGCTATTTGGGCAGCTGCTGATTGTGATGGTGACGGAGTTACTAATGGTACTGAAGTGACCAACGGTACAGACCCTTATAACACAGATACAGATGGAGACGGAGTTCCTGATGATATGGATTCAGATGCATTAAATTCTTGTGATCCAATCCAGGTTGCAGGTTATACAGGTTATGATGCTAGTAACGCCATTTGGGCAGCAGCTGATTGTGACTCGGATGGAGTAACAAATGGAACAGAAGATACCAATGGTACCGATCCTTATAACTCGGATACCGATGGCGACGGAGTTCCTGATGATATTGATTCAGATGCATTAAATCCATGTGATCCAGTTCAAGCGGCTGGTTATACAGGTTACGATGCAAGCAATGCTATTTGGGCAGCTGCTGATTGTGATGGTGACGGAATAACTAACGGCGTTGAAGATACAAATGGTACAGATCCTTACAATAATGATACAGATGGTGATGGCGTTTCAGATAATTTGGAAACAGTTAATGGCTCTGATACATTGAATCCTTGTGATCCAATTCAAGTAGCTGGTTATACGGGCTATGATGCAAGCAATGCTATTTGGGCAGCTGCAGATTGTGATGGAGACGGAATTATTAATAATACAGAGGTTACTAACGGCACAGATCCATATAATACGGATACCGATGGAGATGGAGTTCCTGATGATATTGATACTGATGCATTAAATCCATGTGATCCAATCCAGGTTGCAGGTTACACAGGTTATGATGCAGACAATGCCATTTGGGCAGCGGCTGATTGTGATGGTGATGGAATTGATAATGGAACTGAATTTACAAACGGAACCGATGCATATAACACAGATACAGATGGAGATGGTATAACTGATGGATTGGAAGATTCGAATTCAACTGATCCTTTAAATCCTTGTGACCCTATTCAAGTAGCAGGTTATGATGGTTACGATGTAAGCAATGCCATTTGGGCAGCTGCTGATTGTGATGGCGATGGAATCGATAATGGTACTGAAGTTACCAATGGTACCGATCCCTACAACAATGATACTGATGGAGATGGTGTTTCAGATGATTTAGAATCAGCAAATGGTACAGATTTATTAGATCCATGTGATCCACAACAAGCAATTGGTTACACAGGGTATTTTGAAAGTAACACCATTTGGGCTTCTGCAGATTGTGATGGAGATGGTATTGTAAATGGATCTGAAGTTACTAATGGTACAGATCCTTATAATGAAGATACAGATGGAGATGGCATTTCAGATAGTCAAGAAATTTCTGACGGCACAGATCCATTGAACGATTGTGATTCAAATGGAGGAGCTCCATTAGGAACTTCGGATTGTGATGAAGATGGATTGACAACTGATGAAGAAGCATCTTTAGGTACCGATCCTAATGATCCTGATTCAGATGATGACGGTATATTGGATGGTCAAGAAGTATTGGACGGAACAAATCCTTTGGATGATTGTGACCATGTAGGTGGTACAGCATTGCCAGATAGTGATTGTGATGGAGATGGTCTGACGACATCCCAAGAAGATGCTATAGGTACAGATTCTTATAATGCGGATACCGATGGTGATACTATACCGGATGGTCAAGAGGTCGAAGACGGCACGGATCCATTGAACCCATGTGATTCAATTGGTGGTGTTCCTACCTTAGATGCTGGTTGTAATGCAGAAATAGTTGATTCTGGTATTGCTGTTGCGAATGAGGTCATTACACCTGACGGTGACGGTACGAACGACTTTTTCAGAATAGAAAATATCGAGTCTTTCCCTAACAATACGGTACAGATCTATAACCGTTGGGGAATCGTGGTATACGAGATGAGCGGCTACGATAACAATACTAATGTATTCAGGGGCGCATCTGATGGTAGAGCTACCATTGGTCAAGATGAAGAATTACCGGTCGGCGTCTATTTCTATATCATCAAATACGATAACAATGGAGACAACCTGAACAAGTCGGGTTACCTATACATAAACAGATAAAAAAAATCCCCTTTTAAAAAAGATACGATGAACAAATATTTTCTAACCATTATAATTACCGTTGCGGGACTCTTCATGGGCCATGCCCAACAAGACGCGCAGTACACGCAGTACATGTACAATACGATATCGGTGAACCCTGCGTATGCAGGTTCACGGGGAGTGTTGAGCATAGCGGC
>NZ_JAUOPN010000003.1 GCF_030547005.1 Maribacter sp. 1_MG-2023
TTTTCATCGTGACAGTTTGAATTTAAAGTTAGTAAATTCGAATTATGAACTGTCCTATTTTTAGGGAAGCCTACATTTTTAGGGAAGCCTACAATAGAACTAAACTAGTTCAACAAATTAAAAAGCCTTTCTTATAATAGAATATTAAAAAATGTCTGATTTAGATTATTATAAAATTTGAAGTGCTATTCACTAGTAATAATATAAATCAGGCTCTTTTCCGACAGATAAGTTGATACAATAAACGCCAAAACATTCAAAGTTCTTAACTTTATAGTACTAACCACGAGAAGGGAGTTATGATAAAACATCATCTTAAAATTTTAGCGATACCTGTATTACTATTCATTTTCACAGGGTGCAAAGACAAAAAATCAAATACCAATACTACAGCAGATACTGAAGTAACTATTTTGGTAAAGAAAGAGAATTTTTTATCTGGCGGATTGGTCGAACCGATTTCTATTGTTAGCAGAGAACTCTCTGATGGTTCAACCGCAGACTGTTATAAAATAGTTGTGACCTCAACCCCTACCGATCACGAAATGGGACCATGGTGCCCCGGTAATATTTCTGATGATGCTTCTGCTGGTGGTATCTGGTTAGAAGGTGGTAAAGTCTATGATGTAGATGGCGAATTTGTAAAAAACCTTAGTACATTTTATGATGACGATACGTGGATGATGTACAATAGCGAAACTGGCGAAATTACCAAAACGAGTTCTAAGCAAGAATGTGAAGATGCTGCCAACCCTAATGTTGGCGAAGAATATGAGAATTTTTGTGTGGAATGCCTACCATCTTATATAGGTGATATTACGCACACCTATTACATACCTATTACTCCTAAAAAAGCGGCTAAACCATATGCCTTTTCAAACGGACCTGGTGGCGGACCAGATGATGGACATGAAAGACCAGGAGCACCACCAAATGGCGGACCAGAAGGTCATGGTGGACCAAATGGGAATTCTACAATGCCTTCTAATAGAGGTTTGGCATTTAATGGTGTTATTTTTAACGCTCCCGCTCCCGTAGATGCTATTTTAGGTGCGTATACCTTAGCTCCTTTTGATGATGCTGGCGGACATATAAATTTAAACGAAGGATATCACTACCATGCTGCTACTGGTGTTTCTAAAAAAATTGAGCAGTCAGACAACCATGCTGCTATGATCGGTTATGCTTTTGATGGATATGGCATTTTCGGAAATACTGATGCAGAAGGTAAAGCCTATACTGACCTAGATGACTCTCGTGGTCATTATGATGAAATTAGAGGATATCATTATCATGTAGATAATGCCGGTAACAATAATTTTATTGATGGCTTACGTGGTGAATATGCTTTGTAAAAACACTACTTTAAAAATTATATTTTTCAGTTTGCTATGGGTAAGTACTAGTGCATTAGCCCATAGTCCTGATTTTTATAATATCATTATTTCTAAAACTGAAAATGGACAAATTGTTTTACAACTAAACAGTTCATTGACAGCTTTTCAACAAGAGGTAAATTATGTTAATGGAGAAGGTGCTTATAAATCTCCCGAAGAATTTCAAGATTTAGTCCTTCAACTTTTTAAGTCTAGATTCTCTCTTATTCTTAACAACAATGACACACTTAGGTTCAAGAACTCTAAAGTGTTTTTAGGTCATGAAACCAAGATAGTTACCGAAATTATAGGTATTCCAAAAGATATTAAATCCATTCATCTGAAAAATAAAATATTCAAAGGCCTACACAATAGTCAAACTGTTGTTATCTTTTTATTAGATGGATTTCCTAAAGATAAATTCACTTTACAGCGCGATAATCAACACGAACTAAACCTTACATTAAAAGAAGGAAAATGGGAAGTGCCAATAGGCAAAAGAGATGATACACCCTTAAAGTATTTACCCTTTCTGATTACTTTAATAATTGGTGGTTTTCTACTTTTTGTTTCCAGAAAATAAAATATCGTAAGAAAAAACCGAATACAGCAGTTTATATCGTTTTAGTAATCGTTATAATCGGTCTTATATTTCAATTTATGGAAATGAGAGTCTTTGGAGAGGATCCCATACCTGAAATTACCCAATATAATCAACTGTTTTTTTGGACCGGAATTCTTGTTTGGGCTCTTGGATATATGAAACAAGAAACTGTAAAAAAAAAGGATAGCGAAAATGACCTATGAACTAAACAACAATCTAACGGGTCTGCTTGCGTTGAACTACCACTATAAAACCAACAAACCTTTCGCTACCCTTTTTAAAAATATAAACTTCTTTATTTGAATAGACGAATTGAAGATTCTTTCAAATTCAATTTAGCCGGTTGCGGAAATTCTGCATGAACTATCAATACATTTTCATGATGTTGCTCTAACTCACTCAACACCTTTCTGTTCAATAATAAAATGGTTGAATGACCGTAATGGTCTAATTTATCAAGAATGGTTTTTCCGTTAAATTCACACACCCAATGTGTTTCTGACATATTTTCTTCGTAAAACAACTCTAAAGTTGGCACTTGATAATAATCATGCTCACCAATACCTTCTAAATCAAAAACCACACGAAGTAATCCGCCTTCCAAAGAGGCTCCCTCACTAGAAATACCTAATTGTTCAAAAGACAATTTACCAGAAGTTGGTTCATTAAATTTTACTTTTATCTCTCCTTGATTTATCTCTACTTTGCTCATCTACGTTTGTTTTTATGATATCACCAAAGCTAGATAACAACGTAGATTAATACTATGACATTTATCAGGATTGACAAATCAATACATCTTATATAATACAGTTACAATAATACCATGTTCATCTACGACTTTTAAAAGTTCGCGTTGCTCTACAACTTTCAAATTAAATGGTGCCAACAAAAGATTGATACCACTTTGCTTTTTTAAACGAGTACCTTGACCTGAGATAATATCTACATTAGGTGTAAAATCTTTATTAGGAAGATGTTCTGTTACTATTACATACTTGTAATTAACAAGCTTAGCCGCAACCTGCTTTACCTCATCATTAGAGATATGCTGTAAGACTTGACGAAGAATAGCACAATCTGTTTTAGGCAATGTGTCTTTAGCGATATCTAAACATTGAAATTCTAAATTCGTTACTATGTATTTTTCTCTGTTTCGTTCCATCAGTTCTGGAACAATATCTACAGCTATATAGTTCTTTGTGTACCGCACTAATTCTTTACCTACATTAAAATCTCCGCATCCTAAATCACATACTGAAATAGGGTTTTCAAAGGACGTTAAAAAAGCAATTAATGTATCGATATAAGGTTTTACAATTTCTGGTTTATGAGAACCTTCACCAGAGTAAAAATCTGCAGTACCACTACCCCACAGTTTCTTCTCATAGACCTGCTGCATGGCATCTTTGGTAGGCCATGGTTTTTTATTACGTATTGATTTATTATCTTTTTTATCCACCGGGACTCCTATTAAAAAAAACACGCCATAAACATTCGTTTATGGCGTGTTAATATACTTTAAAATAGATGAATTCTAATTATTTCTGGGTTGCTATCCAAGCTTTTACCCTGCGCTCTAATAAATTTAAAGGTAAAGCACCGCCACCAAGAATAGTATCATGAAAGCCCTTAATATCAAATTTATCGCCTAACTCGGTCTCCGCCATTCTACGCAATTCTTGAATTTTAAGCATTCCTATTTTATAAGAGGTTGCTTGCCCTGGCATTACCATATAACGCTGAACCTCTGCTACAATAGCACCTTGAGAGATAGAAGAATTCTCGATAAAATATTTGATTGCATCGGCTTCTGTCCATCCTTTGGCATGTAAACCTGTATCTACTACCAAACGAATAGCCCTCCAAATTTCATTTACCAAACGACCAAAATCGTAATATGGATTCTGATATCCGCCCATTTCTTTCGCCAATGCTTCTGAGTATAGACCCCAACCTTCGCTGTAGACACTAAAACCTGCCTGAGTTCTAAACTTAGGTACCGCCTCTAACTCTTGTGCTATAGAAATTTGCATGTGGTGCCCTGGGTTACCTTCATGATACGCAACACCTTCCATCGTAGTTTTCGGCATCGCATTCATATCAGATAAATGCACATAATACGTGCCTTTTCTAGATCCATCTGGCGTACCTGCAGAATAATGCTGTGGCGCACCATCTTGCTCACGAAAAGCCTCTACCCTTTTTACCTGCAACTTTGCTTTTGGCAAAATACCAAAGTAGTCTGGTAACTTTTTCGTTAAATCATCTAAGTACTTTGTCGACTCATCTAAATACCCCTGTCTACCTTCGTCTGTATTCGGGAAAAAGAATTGTGGGTCTGTATTTACAAACTTGAAAAAAGCATTTAAATCGCCATCAAAGCCTACCTTTTCTTTAATCGCCATCATCTCTCCCTTTATTCTTGCTACCTCGGCGAGCCCTATATCATGAATTTCGTCTGCAGTCATTCCGGTTGTTGTGAACACTTTTAGTCTATAGTTATAAAAGTCTTTTCCGTTCTCATGGCGGCTTACTCCCGTTGGGGTTTCTTCGGCGTTATATATTTCAGTTTCTAGCCAAGCTAAAAGCTTTTCATAAGAAGGTTTAAAATATTCCCTAAGTACCTGCTCTGATTGCTCTTTCAATGAAGCAGCTTCCTCTGCTGTTATTTTTTCGGATGCAACCAGCGCATCGATTTTACCAGACATATCATTTAATAGCGGTGTACCATCGCTTAATGATTTGGTTTGAGCGATAACCGTGGTAAATGCAAATTTAGGAGGAAGATTACCTGCCGCAGCTTGATCTTTTGCTCTTTCCACCAATTGATCAATACCTCTAGATGCCTCTTTTACTCTAGAGATATAAGCGTTCATATCTGACAGACTATCGACCTTATGAAAATTGATCAAATAACTTGGTAAACGTGTATGCATACCGCGCATTTGATCAAAAACGTAATCTAAATTCTCAAAAGTGGCACCTTCTTTTAATGTTTCGTATTGATAAACCCATAAATCGTAAGACGTTTTATCGGCATCGTTTAGCTTATCGTAATCGAATTTCTCTTTTAATTCGTTGGTAGTTTCTGTATACCACGCCAACTCTTTCTCTTCAGCTGCCTTACTTAAATCATCAATTTTATCATATTGGTCTTTTCGACCTTGAGCGGTCAACCCTAACGGACTCATTTGTAACTTCTCTTCGTACTTATCATCGAACCATTTGTTCAAGGCCACAGTTTGGTCTACCTCAACCTTTGGTTCTTCTTTACAAGAAGAAAGTAGCAGAAAAGCTATGGAAAAGCTTGTTGCAATGCTCGTAGAAATAATTTTTTTCATGATAATTGAATTTGGATTTAGTTTGTTATAATTCTGCCATTATAGTTTATAACTGATCAGCAGTCGTGGAAGAATTAAAGATACTGATTTTGATTATATACATTCTTCTTTTATGATTAACGCTTAAGGTTTTTTTACATCAAAGAATTCAACTATTTTTCTAGATTGTTTAAACTAACAATCTAGAATTACCTCTTTAAACTATAAAAACATATTTTCACTAACTTAAGATACTTATAAAAGCATAAAATTTACAATACTATAGTCTTATCAATGGAACAAATAAAAATAATATTCTTTCTCTTAGCATCATTCTTTGGTATAGAAGAGAGTAAAATTGCAGCAGACAAAAACACGGTAACCGTTTACCCAAAAGACCATAAAATAGAGATTGTTCAAGAACATCTTTTTACCATCATACAAACTGAAAAAGACACTGCTCTTACCTTGGCACAATGGGAGCAATTAGTAAATTGGAAAGAAAACAAACTACCATGGGCTAAAGAACTAGAAAACTTTACCAACAAAGATGTGACGATTGAAAATAACGAAGGGACTATAGCACCACGTATTTCTTTTAATTATACTGACGAAAATGATTTACGCGCCTTGGGTATTTGGTATGACAAAGAGAAAAATCAATATTCAATTAATAATGTACCAAGAGAGCATACCACTAGCGAAAACGGTAAATTAGAAGGTAATTATTGGATTTTTGATGGAGGCAGTACATTTAGCTTTACTAATGAGGCTTTTGTTGACTTACCTAATGAGTATAAAAAATTAAAACTTCCGATTACTGAAATCTCAAAGGACTAAATTTCAAATTATGGACTTACAGAAAAATAAAAAAAATGCCATTGCTTTTTACAAAACAGCTTATTTAGGGCAACCAAAACTGGCTATAGAGAAATATGTAGGTAACGAATATATTCAGCACAACCCAGCAGTAGCGAACGGCACACAAGGCTTCATCGATTACTTTGAACGTATGCAAAAAGAATACCCACAGAAATCTATTGAATTTGTGCGCAGTATTGCAGAAGGTGACCTAGTCGCCTTACACACGCACCAAACATGGCCTGGTAACGACCAATATATTACTATGGATTTTTTTAGGTTTGATGACAACGGTAAAATTTGCGAACACTGGGATTCTATTCAGCAAATACCCGAAAAGTCTGAGAACCCTAATACCATGTATTAATTTTAATATCAACTAACAGCAACACTCATGCAAAACATAAATATTCAAGGTATAAACTGGGACGCCAAGTCCTCTTTTCAACAAGGTCCGGCGAAAGCTCCTAACTTAATCAGAAAAGCACTGTACAGCGATTCTATGAATCTATGTACCGAATTTGGGGTATCCATAGAAAATGATGCCATAACCGATAAAGGTGATTTTACCATAAATGAGTATTTTGATATTACAGACATTACCAGAAAGAATATTGAATCTGGCGCTAAACTACTTTCATTAGGCGGTGATCATTCGGTTACCTTCCCTATAATAAAAGCCTTTCATGAGCACTACCCAAAGCTAGATATCCTACATATTGATGCCCATGCAGATCTGTACCATGACTATGAAGGCGACCCGTATTCTCACGCATGCCCCTTTGCACGCATTATGGAAAACGGTTTTGCAGTAAAACTGGTTCAAATTGGTATAAGAACTTTGAATCCGCATCAGGCTGCACAGGCAAAAAAGTACAATGTAGACGTTCATGAAATGCGAAACCTTGACCTAAATAACATTCCTAAATTTAAAAACCCGTTGTATATAAGCTTAGACATGGATGGCTTTGACCCTGCCTTTGCTCCAGGGGTTTCTCATCACGAGCCAGGCGGACTCTCATCTCGTCAAGTTTTAGATTTAATTCATAGCATTGATACCGAAATAGTAGGTGCTGATATTGTAGAATATAACCCTGATCGCGATTTTCACGACATGACTGCTTATTTGGCTGCAAAAATGATGAAAGAACTTATTGGTAAAATGATGGAACGTTAAAACATATTTCAATAAAAACCATTAAATTGACCTGTTACTAAACCCAAACCCCTAATGCCGTTTTCCTTTAAAAATTTTTTGAAACTCCATAAGGTTTCCTTGATATTGGCGGTATTGAGTTTTGTATTCTATTACACCTTTGCATATCACTTGCAGAGAACAGATTTCATAAAGCTGCTTACACTCTTTGTTGCACTTTTCTTTTTCTGTTTTAAACTTATACAGTTCGAAAAGCTCAACTTTAGATTTCTACTGGGTATAGGCGTAATTTTTAGGCTTATTTTTCTTTGTATAGAACCTAATCTATCTCAAGATTTTTATCGTTTTATTTGGGATGGTCACTTGGTATCTAGCGGTGCCAACCCCTATTTACACACACCAGATCAGTTAATGAAAAACATGGTATCTATGATACCAAATGCCAATACTCTTTATGAAGGTATGGGTAGTTTAAGTGCACGCCATTATAGTAATTACCCACCTTTAAATCAGCTTCTATTTGCCCTTGCAGCGCTTATCGGCGGCAAAAGTATGTTCGGCTCGTTAGTAGTTATGAGGGCTATAATTATATTGGCCGATATTGGTATTTTTTATTTTGGCAGAAAGCTGCTGAAAAACTTGAACAGATCTCCGCATTTAATATTCTGGTATTTTTTAAATCCGCTTGTAATTGTAGAGCTTACCGGCAACCTTCATTTCGAAGGTGTTATGCTATTTTTCTTTATTCTAGCTATGTTTCTTTTATCAATAGATAAATGGAAAACTGCAGGTATAGTTATAGCTTGTTCTATTTCAATAAAACTCGTACCCCTATTATTTTTACCACTTTTCTTTAAGTACTTAGGATGGAAAAAAAGCATCATTTTCTATGCTATCATCGGCATAACCTCTATTGTTCTTTTTCTACCATTTGATACTCCAGAATTTATAGACAACTATTCTAAAACCCTGAAACTTTGGTTCTCTAATTTTGAATTCAATGCTAGCATCTATAATATCGCTAAAAAAACTGCCATACATTTTGAAGCAAAACCGTGGGAGTTTATTAAAGAATATGGCAAAATCACCCCGTTACTTACCATAGCCACCGTAGGGCTATTTACATTTTTACCAAAAAAATATGATCTAAACAGGGTACTCTGGTCAATGATGTGGGTATTGACTATCTACTACTTTATGTCTACAACGGTGCACCCTTGGTACGCCATTTTTCTGGTATTACTTTCTATTTTTACCACGTATAGATACACTATCATTTGGTCTGCCGCTATTGTACTGAGCTACTTCGCTTATTCTCAGGCAGATTTTAAAGAAAACCTCTGGCTTCTTGCCATTGAGTATATTTCAGTGTACAGCTTCATTATTTATGAAATTATTGCACATAATAACAAAAAATGAAGTTTTTGTAAAAATTATACTATGTGTGATGTCAAATAAATATAATTTGTACATTTACCCCGTAATGAACGAAATAAACTACTTTCTAAATAGTACCGTGAGCACAGTTGCTCTTGCGCGTCCGTTCACATCTCGCCGTCGCCGCCCGTAAGGGTAAGATATAATTATGGAATTAGGTGAGTCCATTTCCGCACAACAAATCAAAACTTTTTTTACACTTTTAAATCTAACTGGCAATGAACTTAATTGTTGCTAACGAATCACATTTTAAATACGCTCAGGATATTTGCGATACTATAGCCGATTCTGCTAAAGTTCGCGGTACGGGTATTGCGAAACGTACTCCAGAATACATCCAGAGAAAACTTTCTAACGGCAATGCTATTTTAGCTTTGGACGGAGAGAAATTTGCTGGCTTCTGTTACATTGAAGTTTGGGGACACGAGAAATTTGTTGCCAACTCCGGACTAATAGTGCACCCAGACTACAGAGGTCAGGGACTTGCCAAGAGAATAAAAGCTAAGATTTTTGACCTTAGTAGAGAGAAATTTCCAGATGCTAAAATATTTGGAATCACTACTGGTTTAGCAGTTATGAAAATCAATAATGACCTTGGTTATAAACCTGTAACATTCTCTGAACTTACAGATGACCCAGAATTCTGGAAAGGTTGCCAAACCTGCAAAAACTTCGATATTCTTACGAGAACAGAACAGAAAATGTGCTTATGCACAGGTATGCTCTATGATGGTACGACTAAGAAAAAAACCGAAGAGTCAAAAGAAATGAACGGCAAGGCTTTTACAAGATTAAAAAGTATTAAAGAGAGTTTGTTTCTCAAAAAGAAGTAACAAGTATAGAATATAGAATAATAAAAATATGAGCTGAATGCTGAAGGTTTTCAACCTTTTTTCTAACATCTCTTTTCTAAACACTATCAAACAAAACAATAATTACCCGGCATCACCGGATTTGAACATATTACAATGAAAAAATTAGTACTAGCATACAGCGGCGGATTAGACACATCTTATTGCGCTAAACATTTATCAAAAGACAAAGGGTTTGAAGTTCATGCAGTAAGTGTAAATACTGGCGGATTTTCTTCGGATGAAATAAAAGAAATCGAGAAAAAAGCGATTGAATTAGGTGCAACATCATATACATCAATCGATGCCGTACAGACCTTTTATGACAAAGTAGTGAAGTACCTTATTTTTGGTAATGTACTAAAAAATAATACCTACCCACTTTCTGTTAGTGCAGAACGTATTGTACAGGCTATTGAGATTGTAAACTACGCTAAAAAAGTAGGTGCTGGTTATATTGCTCACGGTAGTACAGGCGCTGGTAACGACCAAGTTCGTTTCGATATGATTTTTCAAATCATTGCACCAGAAATCGAAATCATCACTCCTATTAGAGATAATAAATTAGCAAGAGAAGAAGAGATTACATACCTAAAAGAAAACGGAGTAGATTACCCTTGGGAAAAAGCAAAATACTCTATCAACAGAGGACTTTGGGGAACTTCAGTTGGCGGCGAAGAAACCTTGACTTCTGATAAGGCCTTGCCAGATAATGCATACCCTAGCCAGTTACAAGAAAAGAACCCTGCGGACGTAAAACTGACTTTCGCAAAAGGAGAGCTAATTGCTATTGATGGAATAAAAGATACTCCCGTTGCTAATATTGAAAAGTTAGAAGCGTTAGCCTCAAAATATGCTATTGGTAGAGATATTCATGTAGGCGATACTATTATAGGCACTAAGGGAAGAGTTGGTTTTGAAGCTCCTGCCTCATTAATTATTATAAAAGCACACCACTTATTAGAGAAGCATACGCTTACAAAGTGGCAACAATATCAAAAAGAACAACAAGGTAATTTCTACGGTATGTTATTGCATGAAGGTAACTACCTAGATCCTGTAATGAGAAATATAGAAACTTTCTTGACCGACACCCAAAAAACGGTTTCAGGAGATGTTTTTGTTGGCTTATATCCTTTTCAGTTTAGATTACACGGTATTTCATCTAAACATGATTTAATGACAGATGCTTTCGGTAAATACGGTGAAGTCAATAAAGGTTGGACTGCAGATGATGCTAAAGGCTTTATAAAAATTCTATCAAATTCTGGTAAAATATATAACCATGTTAATGGGGATAATTAGGAGTTAGGAGTTAGGGAAAAATAGTATTAAGTAATGAGTACAAAGTATTAAGTAAAAAGATTAAAAGTGTTAATCAAGTACTTCGTACTAATTACATAAAATAAAATTATGATTAAAGCAGGTATTATTGGCGGTTCTGGTTATACAGGTGGGGAACTTATTCGAATTCTATTGAACCATCCGGCAACGGAAATAGATTTTGTTTTCAGTACTACTAGAGCAGGTAAAAAGGTAACTACGGCACACCCAGATTTACTAGGTACTACAGACCTTAAATTTACAGGTGATGTAAATTTAGATGTGAATGTTGTTTTTCTATGTTTAGGGCATGGTAACTCTACGGCTTTTTTAAAGGAACATAGCTTTTCTACTGATACTATTATCATCGATTTAAGTAATGATTTCAGACTTGATGCCGATGCTGATTTTGAAGGAAAGCACTTTGTATACGGATTACCTGAATTGAACAAAAGCAACATAGAGAACGCAAAATACATCGCCAACCCTGGTTGTTTTGCCACTGCTATTCAACTAGCGTTGCTGCCATTAGCAAAAGCAAATCTACTGGAAAATGAAGTACATATAAATGCCGTAACTGGCAGTACAGGAGCAGGTGTTAGTCCGTCTGCAACTTCTCACTTTTCATGGAGAAATAATAATGTAAGCTGGTACAAGCCTTTTACCCATCAACATTTAGGTGAAATTAACGAAAGTTTGCATTCACTTCAAAAGAATACGGGCAACTTATTTTTCATGCCCAATAGAGGGAATTTCACTCGTGGAATTTTAGCGACTTCTTATACCAAATTTGAAGGCAGGTTAGAAGATGCCAAAAAAATCTATCAAGAGTTTTATAAAGACGCCATGTTTACCCAAATTTCTGATGAACCTATCAACCTGAAACAGGTGGTAAACACCAATCAATGTCATATTCATTTACATAAACACGATGATATTTTATTGATTACATCAGCAATTGACAACCTTTTAAAAGGTGCATCTGGGCAAGCGGTTCAGAATATGAATTTAATTTTTGGATTAGAAGAAAATTTAGGCTTGAACCTAAAAGCAGGTGTCTTTTAGAAACAATGTAAAAAGTACTATGCAATTGGTACAAGAAAAATATAAAACATGAAAATAGCGATTATAGGTGCAGGTAATTTAGGACTTTCTATAGCAAACGGAATTCTAAAAAGTAATGGTGCCACTAGCATGTACCTTACTAAAAGAGACATCAAATCTATTGCTGATTTTGAAAAATTTGACAAGGTTACCGTTACAAACGATAATCGTTTGGCGGTACAAAATTCAGACATTCTAATATTTGCGGTACAACCCGTTCATTTTGCTGCAATCTTAGAAAGTGTAAAAGATTTATTGACCGAAAATCATGTGATTATATCTACGATAACCGGTTTCGGAATCGAAAAAATAGAGGCAGTTATAGGTAAGGATAATTACATTGTTAGAAGTATGCCAAATACAGCAATCTCAGTTGGTAAATCTATGACCTGTATTTGTAGTAATGAAAAAGGGAAAAAACGTATAGATCTCACAAAGGCAATTTTCAACAGAATGGGACATTCTATGGAAATACCTGAAAGTCAAATGCAAGCTGCAACAGTTATTTGCGCAAGCGGTGTAGCTTTTTGGATGCGTCTAATTCGTGCAACCACGCAAGGTGCCATACAATTAGGTTTTGATGCCAAAGAGGCTCAAGAACTAGCCATGCATACTTGTAATGGTGCTGCAAGCTTATTAATAGATTCTGGCAATCACCCTGAAGAAGAAATAGATCGCGTAACTACACCAATGGGCTGTACCATAACCGGTCTAAATGAAATGGAGCACCAAGGTTTAAGCTCTTCTTTAATACGCGGCATTATCGCCTCTTACGATAAGATTACTGAATTTAAGACGAAGTAATACAAACCAATTCACTATTAAAATTGATTCTATTGACTTATGAAATTATTTGACGTTTACCCACTATATAATGTTACTCCCGTTTCCGCAAAAGGTATTGTGGTTACCGATGACAAAGGTCAAGACTATTTAGACTTTTACGGTGGGCATGCCGTAATATCTATTGGACATTCGCACCCACATTATGTGGAGCGCCTAAAAAATCAATTAGATAAAATCGGATTTTATAGTAATGCTGTTCAAAATCCGCTTCAAGTAGAATTAGCCGAAAAATTAGGTGTCGCTTCTGGATGTGAAGATTACAATCTATTTCTGTGTAATTCTGGTGCTGAGGCAAATGAAAATGCACTTAAAATGGCATCTTTTGTTACTGGTAAATCTAAAGTTATCGCTTTTAATAACGGATTTCACGGGCGTACATCTGCTGCAGTAGCGGCAACTGACAATCCATCTATAAATGCCGAATTGAATCAGCAACATGATGTTGTCTTTCTAGACCTAAACGATATCAAAGGCTTTGAACGAGAAATTTCAAAGAATGTCTGTGCCGTAATCATAGAATCGATACAAGGTGTAGGCGGATTGGATGAACCGACTACAGAATTCTCACAACAAGTGGCTTTACTATGTAAAGAAAATGACGCTTTATTAATAGCCGATGAGGTGCAATGCGGATTTGGTAGAAGTGGTAAATTCTTTGGGTTTCAACATCATAACATACAGCCTGATATTATTAGCATTGCAAAAGGAATGGGTAACGGATTTCCTGTTGGTGGCGTTCTTATACACGAAAGTATAAAAGCGAAATACGGAATGCTAGGTACCACTTTTGGTGGAAACCACCTCGCATGCGCAGCTACAATGGCAGTTTTAGAAGTTATTGAAAAAGAAAACTTAATTGCCAATGCCGAAGAACTAGGAGTTTATTTCAATGAAAAGGCTAAAGAAATTCCACAAGTAAAAAGAGTAAAAGGCAGAGGCTTAATGCTCGGGCTAGAATTCGATTTTCAAGTAGCTGATTTGCGCAAAAAATTAATTCATGAGCACCATCTTTTTACCGGTGGAGCGAAAGACAAAACGGTACTTAGAATACTACCTGCATTGAATATTACAAAACAAGATTTAGACGTGTTTTTCACCGCTCTTAAGACTGCTTTATCATGATAAAAACACTCAGCTTAGAAAAAAGAAATGCCGTTCTAAAACGTATGGCAGAATTGGTTCAACAAGAAGAATCTATTTTAATATCTGCAAATGAGAAAGATTTAAATTCTTTCGAATCTGCCGACATCGCAATGATTGACCGATTAAAGGTGGATAAAGATAAGGTAAGAGAAATGGTTTCTTCCTTAAAAAAATTAGCAGCCCTAGCCGACCCTTTACATGTAGAACGTTTTCAATTTACACATGATAACGGCTTAGAAATAAGCAATAAAACGGCTCCGTTCGGCACTATCATGATCATTTATGAATCTAGACCAGACGTAACAATTGAAGCTGCGGGTATTGCTTTTAAATCTGGAAATAAGATTTTATTAAAAGGCGGCAAAGAATCGTTAAACTCTAACTTGGTTTTAGTCAATTTGTGGCATAAAGCTTTAGAATCTTGTGACTGTTCTGAGGATTGGATTACGTACTTAAATTATTCAAGAACAGAAACACAGCAGTTTCTTGAAAATCCTACCCAAAAACTAGATTTGATTGTTCCACGTGGTGGCGAAAAATTGATTGCTTTTGTAAAGCAACATGCTCAGTGCCCTGTAATTGTTAGTGGTCGTGGAAACAACTTTGTATATGTTTCTCATGAAGCAGATTTACAAATGGCTTTAGACGTAATTATCAATGCCAAGACCACTAAAATATCTGCATGTAATGCGGTGGACAAAGTGATTATTTCTAGAGATTTACCTCGTAAGGCTGAATTTCTAAGTCACTTGATTCAAACTTTAAAAAAACATAATGTTGAAATTCTAACCGATGCCAAACTAGCCGGTATGGATGGTACTTCTCAAATGGAAAATGAGTCGGTATGGTATGAAGAATTTTTAGACTATAAAATTGTGATTGGGCAGGTGCCCGATGTTGATGAGGCTATACAATTGATCAACACTTACGGTGGCGGACATTCAGCTGCTATCATCACAAAAGACGAAGAAGAGGCAGAGATTTTTATGCAATCTGTAGATACTGCGGCTGTGTACCATAATGCATCTACCCGTTTTACTGATGGTGGACAATTTGGATTAGGTGGCGAACTAGCAATAAGTACTGACAAATTACACCAACGCGGACCAATTGGCTTGCAGCATTTGGTTACCAATAAATGGTACGTTAAAGGAAATGGACAAGTAAGATAGTTAAGAGTTATCCTGACAAAAAGGAAACAAGCATGTTGAAAAAGAGAATTTTATTAAAATTAGGCTCTAATACCTTAACCAAGGACACTGACCATATCTCTCGTGGTAAAATCGAAGATATTGGTAGGCAAATAGCAGCTTTAAAAGACCAATATGAATTCATCATTGTAAGTTCTGGTGCTATTGCCGCAGCAAAGCAATTCGTAAAATTAGAACATAATGGTGAAGAAATCAATGTAAAACAGGCATTGGCATCTATAGGTCAGCCCCACTTAATGCGTATTTTTCAAGAGAATTTTAGAGAACTAGGTCTTTTTACTTCTCAATGTTTATTGTCCTATTCTGATTTTGAAAAGGAACAAACTAGAGTAAATATTAAAAACACGATAAACGTTCTGGTCGCTAATAATTTCATCCCTATCATTAATGAAAATGATACGGTAGCAACCGATGAGATCAAGTTTGGTGACAACGATAAATTAGCAGGACTAACGGCTTCTCTTTTATCTGCAGATATTCTAATTATTGCCACCAATACTGACGGAATATATACGAAGTCTTCTTTATCGACTTCTACACCAAAAACTATTGAAACAGTATCGGACCTAAGCACCCTACTAAAAGAAATTGGCGAATCTAAATCTACCCATGGCACAGGCGGAATGCAATCTAAATTAGATGCAGCCACTATCGCCCAAAAAGCAGGTATAGAAACTTGGATCACTAATGGTTTAAAAGATCACTTCATTACCGACGCCATTGATAACAACAGCACATTTACAAAAATTAAAGCATCATGAATTACCTTTCTATAAACGATATCGATTCTTTATCTACCTGGGTAAAACAAGCGATTGCCCTAAAAGAGCAACCTAAAAAACATAAAGCTCTTGGGAGTGATAAAACTATAGGTTTGTTATTTTTCAACAACTCACTTCGAACACGTTTAAGCACTCAAAAAGCAGCGATGAATTTAGGTATGGAAGTCATTGTTATGAACTTTGGTAGTGAAGGTTGGGCTTTAGAATATGCTGATGGTACTATTATGGACCAAGGTACTTCTGAACATATAAAAGAAGCTGCACAGGTAATTTCTCAATATTGCGACATCATTGCTATACGTGCTTTTGCAGGTTTAAAAGACAAAGAGTTGGATGAAGCAGAAGAAGTACTGAACGGCTTTAAAACATATGCATCTGTACCTATCGTAAATATGGAAAGCTCTGTTGGGCATCCTTTACAGGCACTAACCGATGCCATTACTTTAGAAGAACATAACTTTAAGAACAACCCAAAAGTAGTTTTGTCTTGGGCGCCACACCCTAGGGCTTTACCACACGCGGTTGCCAATTCATTTATACAAATGATGCAAAAGCAAAATGCTGAATTTGTAATTACGCATCCTGAAGGTTATGAACTAGATTCTAATATTACCAAAGATTCTAAGATTGAATATGATCAAGAAAAGGCGCTAGAAAATGCCGATTTTGTATATGTAAAAAATTGGAGCAGTTATACCGATTACGGTCAAATAAAATCTCAAGATACTACTTGGCAAATGACCTTAAAAAAATTAGGAAAGGCTAAATTTATGCATTGTTTACCCGTACGTAGAAATGTAGTGGTTGCCGATGAAGTTTTAGATAATGAGCAATCATTGGTCATTGAACAAGCGAATAACAGAACATACGCAGCACAATTGGTTCTAAAGAAAATACTGGAAAGCAATGAAAATTAATAAATGGATTTATATCGGCATCGCATTATTTGCACTCATTTTATTTGTAGCAAATATGGTCGATATTGATCATAGTACCGCACATTGGAAAACATATATGGGTCCGGTTAGTAACATTATTCTTATCGTTGCCATGGTACTCATGTTCAAATTTTCTGACGATGAAAAATAAACTAAGCGTTGTGAAAATTGGCGGTAATGTCATTGAGGATGAAAAAGCTTTAGCAATTTTTCTTACTGCATTTGCCAAACTAGACGGACTAAAAATTTTAGTACATGGTGGCGGAAAATTAGCTACCCAACTAGCCACTAAACTAGGTATTGAATCTAAAATGATTGATGGCAGACGTATTACCGATGCCGAAACTGTCGATATAATTACTATGGTTTACGGTGGATTGGCAAACAAGAAAATCGTTGCTCAGCTTCAAGCAAAAAATATTAATGCCATCGGGTTAAGTGGTACTGATGGTGATAGCATACAGGCACATAAACGCCCCGTAAAAGAAATAGATTACGGATTTGTCGGTGATATTGACGGCATAAATTCTGAACTAATCAGCAATCTCTTATCCATCAACCTTACGCCTATTTTCTGTGCACTGTCGCACGATGGTGCCGGACAATTACTGAATACCAATGCAGATACCATAGCATCTGAAATTGCAATCGGTATGGCATCAACCTATGAAACTACTCTTTATTACTGCTTTGAAAAAAAGGGGGTTTTACTAGATATTGCTGATCATAATAGCGTTGTAAAAAATATTAATACAACTACATATAAAGAACTTTTATCAGCAGGAATAATTGCTGATGGCATGCTACCTAAACTTCACAATTGCTTTCATGCATTGAATAATAGCGTAGCAAAAGTATGTTTAGGTGATGTTACGATGCTCGATACAAAAACAGAACTGTTCACAACAATACAACTTTAAGATGAACCAAACAGAACTAACAGAAAGTGCTATAGCATTATTAAAGGAATTAATTTCAATAGAATCTTTTTCTAAGGAAGAAGACAAGACTGCTGATGCAATACAAGCTTGGTTGGCAAAATACGATATCCCTACAGAAAGAGACCTCAACAATATTATTGCGAAGAATAAATTTTGGGACAATTCTAAACCAACCCTACTTTTAAACTCGCATCACGATACCGTTAAGCCTAATAAAGCCTATACCAAAGACCCTTTCTTGCCCCATATTGAAGATGGTAAATTATTCGGATTAGGTAGTAATGATGCAGGTGGACCTTTAGTGTCTCTTTTAGCAACTTTCGTAAACTATTACCATGATAAAAACCTCAGGCATAATATTCTTATGGTCGCTTCTGCAGAAGAAGAAAATGCAGGTGAAAATAGCTTACGCGGATTATTACCAAGACTTCCGCATATAGATGTTGCTATTGTTGGCGAACCAACATTAATGCAACTGGCTATTGCAGAAAAAGGATTAGTAGTTTTCGATGCTGTAGTCAAAGGCACTCCCTCGCATGCAGCGCATCCCAATGATGATAATTCCATCTATAATTCTATCAAAGCATTAGAATGGTTTAAGAACTTTAAATTTGAGAAAACTTCTGAAGCCCTGGGAGATGTAAAAATGACCGTTACTCAAATTAGTGCAGGATCACAACACAATGTTGTGCCAGCACAAGTTGATATGGTAGTTGATGTTCGTGTAAATGACGCCTATAGCAACAAAGAAATTGCAGATTTACTAAAGAAGAATGCGCCATGCGAATTAAAGGAGCGATCTTTACGTCTCAATTCGTCGAAAATAGATAAAGACCATCCGTTAGTAAAATCGGGTATTGCTTTAGGTAGAACAACTTACGGCTCACCTACCCTCTCTGATCAAGCAGCATTAAGTTGCCAGTCATTGAAACTAGGACCTGGAGATAGCACACGCTCTCACTCAGCCAATGAATTTATCTATGTACATGAAATTGAAGAAGGCATAGATTTGTATATTAAAATATTAAAAGGCTACTTGCAATAAACAATAATCATTTAGCAATGTACAATTGATTATTGTTCATTGATAATTGTAAACTGACTTAAAATGAAACTCTGGGATAAAGGATTTAGCACTGATAAAAAGATTGATCATTTCACAGTAGGTAATGACAGAGAACTAGATTTACTATTGGCTAAGTACGATGTCATTGCATCTAGAGCTCATGCCAAAATGTTAGGCGAAATCGGATTGATTACCCCTAAAGAAACTCAAGACCTCGTAAGAGAGTTAAATACTATCGCTGCACGAATAGAAAAAGGAACTTTTACTATCGAAAATTCTTTTGAAGACATGCATTCTAAAATAGAATACATGCTTACCCTTAGTTTAGGCGATACTGGCAAAAAAATACATACCGCACGCTCGAGAAACGATCAAGTTTTAGTGGCTATGCACCTTTATCTAAAAGATGAGTTAACAGAAATTAAATCGATGACAAAGTCGCTCTTTAATCTTCTTTTAGTAAAAGCCCAAGAATATAAAGATGTTATGTTACCAGGGTATACGCATTTACAAATTGCCATGCCTTCTTCGTTCGGACTTTGGTTTTCTGCTTATGCAGAAAGTTTAATTGACGACCTTTATTTTATTGAAGCCGCCTACAAAGTTGCCGACCAAAACCCGTTAGGCAGTGCTGCTGGTTATGGTAGTTCATTTGCTATCGATCGTAGATTTACTACTAAAGAAATGGGCTTTAGCACACTAAAATACAATGTAGTTGCCGCTCAAATGAGTAGAGGAAAAGTGGAAAAAGCAACTGCCTTCGGCATCGCAAATATTGCTGCAACACTTTCTAAAATGGCTATGGACATTTGTTTGTATATGAGTCAGAACTTCAACTTCATTTCTTTCCCCGATGAGTTGACTACGGGTTCTAGCATTATGCCACATAAGAAGAATCCTGATGTTTTTGAATTGGTACGTGGTAAGTGTAATAAATTACAGTCTATACCAAATCAACTTACTTTAATCATAAATAATTTACCAAGCGGTTACCATAGAGATCTACAATTGGTAAAGGAAATTATTGTACCGGCCATTCAAGACATGAAAGCATGTTTAGAAATACTGACATTCAGTTTAAAAGAAATTAAAGTTAATAATGACATCTTAGAAGACCCAAAGTACGACTACTTATTTAGTGTTGATACTTTAAATGAACTTGTACAAAATGGCATGCCTTTTAGAGATGCATACAAGAAAATGGGACAAGAAATTAACGAAGGCACTTTTACCCCTAAAAGAGATATTCACCACACACACGAGGGTAGTTTAGGTAATCTTTGCTTAAAGGAAATTAATGATAAAATGAAGGAGATTTAATTCTCCTTCAAATAGCTATCTGAATAAATTTTGGTAAACTGGGCTCCGAAAGTGACAATTAAACTAGAATACGAGACCCATAGCATTACTAAAATTATGCTTCCTGCGGTACCATAGGTTGAACCTGGCTCTGCTTTACCAAAATAGAACGCAAGAGCATATTTACCTATTAAAAATAGTAACGCAGTTAATGCAGCCCCTACTTTAACTGCTTTCCACCGAACATGGGTACTGGGCAGGTATTTAAACATTGCTCCAAATAAAAGGTAAATAAAGCATAGGGATAGTATAAAATCTAATCCGAAACCTAGCTCTAACATTCCGTCTGGCAAAAGTTTAGAAAGTTGTGTAGAAAAGGCTGACAATAATGAGGTGAGCACAAAACTGACCAATAGTAAAAAGCCTATAATTATTATAAATCCGAAGCCCTTTAATCTCATAAATAAAGTAGATAGCACTTCATTCGAGTATTTTGGTTTTACCTCCCAAATGTCATTTAATGAATTTTGCAACTGATAGAATAATCCTGTTGCACCATAAATTAATACTCCTACCCCAAAAGGGTTGCTACTACAGACAAGGACAGTGTATTATTTGATCATCTTAAGATTAATAACCTCTTGATCGGTCAAATACCTCCAGTGTCCTCTTGGCAAATCTTTTTTAGTAAGACCACCGTAAACAACCCTATCCATTCTTTGAATTGTATATCCTAAATTTTCAAAAATGCGTTCTACAATTTTATTTCTAGAACTATAAATTTCAATACCAACTTCTCTCTTTGGAGCATCAGCAATAAAGCTTACATCTTGTACACGAACTGCCTTTTCATCAACAACTACGCCTTCTTGAATCTTCTTTAAATCGGCACTTCTTAATTCTTGGTCTAAAACCAAATGATAAATCTTACGCATGCCATTTACAGGGCTTTTCAACACCTTGGTCATACTACCATCATTGGTGAACAAAAGTAAACCTGTATGTTCTTTTTCCAATTTATCTACCGGAAGTAATTTTGACTTAGAAGCACTTGATATTAATCCAGAAACGTGTCTTTTCCCTTTTTCGTCACGTACAGTAGTAAGAAAGTCTTTTGGCTTGTTCAGCAATACATATTCTCTCTTCACAGGATTTAATAATTGACCATCGAATTTTACCTCATCGCTCAACTTAACCTTATATCCCATTTCTGTAATAGGCTTTCCATTTACAGTTACATTACCAGCAGCAATGTATATATCTGCATCTCTTCGAGAACATACCCCAGAGTTGGCTACATATTTATTTAGTCTAATAGAATTTGGATCTTGTGGCTTAGCTGGCGTCACATTTTTTTTAATGGGAGCATTACCGCGAGCATAACTCTTCTTTTTAAAATTACCACCTTGCCTACCTGAAGCATTTTTTCCTCTACTAGAATCATCCCTACTCATAACTGTACCAATTTTGCACAAAGGTAGCAAATTGCGTTGCCGTTCAAATAGTTATATGAAACATATTACGAACAACTATAGTATTCTGTTTAAAACAAGGTCAACATCTATGAGTAGAATACCAAAGACTCCCATTACTATAATTAGTTTTAGAATATTATGCAGCCAAACATAGTCCTTACGGGCTTTTGCCTTGAATAAAAGAAATACAAAGAGGACTAGCAATACCACACAAAGCATAAAATAAAAGTTCATATACCCCACATCGAACTTAAAAATAAGCAGTAATGATGGCACAAGAGTCAATAAAATCAATAAACTGATAAGAACTTTAGAAGTTCGTACTCCGTAAAGTATCGGAATAGTTCTGTAATTCTGAGCTAAATCTCCTGAAATATTTTCTAAATCCTTGATCATTTCTCGTGCTAGTATCAATAAAAAAAGAAATACCGCATGCATAAAAATCACTGGCTGAATATTCTTGTAGTAAATGAATACGACAAAGAATGGCGTAATTGCCAAAGTGGCTGAAATAATATTACCCAAAAATGGAATTTTCTTCAACTTATGCGAATAGATCCAAATGCCAAAAATGTATGATGAGAAAAAGAAAACCGCTTTAAACGATACATAACTGGCTGCAATTACCGCAAAAAAATTGAGCACAAAATAGGTCGTTAGCTTAAATCGCTGGCTTACCAAGCGATCCAGCATACTCTTTCGTGGTTTATTGATGAGGTCTTTTTCTGCGTCGTAGAAATTATTGATAATATAACCAGCAGCAATAACCATAGCTGAAGCTATTACGATAACGAAAAGATTAACGTCAAAAACTACTTTACGAACAGGAAGTTCTGGTGCTAAAATATAAATAGACGCTAAATATTGAGCTAGTGCTATAACTAGAATGTTATACCCCCTAACCACTGAAAACAGACTCAGTACTTTTAAAAGTAAGAGTTTATTTCTTCTATTAAGCATGGATGGAAATTACCTAAAAATTATAGACTACTTCTAGTTTATAGTCTTTTAACGCAGTTTTAGCTTTTTCAAAATCTTCGGTAAAACCTAAAATATAACCACCACCACCTGAGCCACAAAGCTTTAAATAGTAATCATTGGTGTCGATTCCGTTTTTCCATAAGGCATGAAATTTTGCAGGAATCATAGGTTTAAAATTATCTAAAACAACATGAGACAATTGCTTTAAATTACCAAACAATGACTGAATATTGCCGTTTACAAAATCTTCTACACAAGCATCTGTATGCTTTATGAATTGATTTTTTAGCATTTTACGAAAACCATCGTTCTTCATTTGCTCCATGAAAATCTGAACCATTGGTGCAGTTTCTCCAATAATACCGCTATCTAATAAAAATACGGCTCCTTTACCTTCTACATTTTGTGAAGGTATGCTAGTAGACTCAATATTGTCTTTAGAGTTTATAAGAATCGGAAGACTTAAGTAACTATTCAATGGATCAAGCCCAGATGATTGACCGTGAAAAAACGACTCCATTTTACCGAATATCGTTTTAAGTTTTAATAATTTTTCTCTGGTTAAGTTCTCCAGAACCGTTATTTTTTCTTGGGCATATTTATCATAAATAGCTGCCACTAAAGCACCACTACTACCAACACCATACCCTTGTGGTATAGAACTGTCAAAATACATACCTTCAGCAACATCAGCTTTTAGAAGGTCTAAATCGAAAGTAACCAAACTTGGTTCCTCAACAGTTAGTTCTTCTAAATAAAGAGCAAATGACTCTAAACTTTCGTTAGATTTTGTTGCCTCTTTTGAAACGCTAGCATCAGATTTCAAAGCTCCCTTATAAAAATTATAGGGTATTGATAATCCTTTGGAATCTTTAATGATACCGTACTCTCCGAAGAGAAGAATTTTTGAATAAAAAAGAGGTCCTTTCATTTTAAAAACTAAGCTAATATTGAAACTTATATAAATATAGTCAAAGATTCACATAAAGTTGAACGTTTTACCTTAAAAGGTTAAACAGAATAGATGAATCATTCTTTTACAAACGTTTTTTATAAAAAAATAGTACATTAATTACCTACAACTTCTTAGCACCCAGACCAATTCGATCACAAATATACTGCCCATTTTGACAAAAAGGCATTAACTTCTCTTTTATAAATGGAAAAACGATATGCTTTTCATTTTCAGGATATAATACATGCACGTTCGCACCTGCATCTAAGGTAAAGCAAACATGGGTATTAGATTCTTGCCTAAATTTCCAAATCGCATTAATTATAGAAAGGGTATTGGGCTTCATTAATATGAAATACGGATTACTCGTCATCATCATAGCATGTAATGTAAGTGCCTCACTTTCTACAATACTTATGAAAGTGTCTAAATTACCATCTACTAAAACCGATTTCAACATCTCTAAATTGGTATGTGCCTGATCAAACCGCTGAGTTGCAAACGGGTGTCCATGCATTAACTCATGACCTACCGTACTGCTCACCTGTTTCTCTCCCTTATCAACCAACAAAATGGTATCATGAAAATTATTAAATACCTCATGTACTGCGTACGGATATTTTATACCGAATAAGTTTGAACTTCCTTCGATTGAAGCTGTTTCGCCCCATTGTACCAAAGGTCCTTCAATACTGCGACATGCACTACCAGAACCTAAACGAGATAAGAACGAAACTTTTCTGCTAAAATATTCATCAGAAATAGACACTGAGAATGACCTTTCCATCTCCATAAAGCATAATGCCAATGCTGACATACCGCTCGCTGATGATGCTATACCACTACTATGAGGAAAAGAATTTGATGTATTTATAACGAAATGGTACTCTTTTAAAAACGGTAAATAGTCTTCTATTCTTTTTAAAAATGTATTTATTTTCGGCTTAAATTCTTCTTTTGCTTCGCCTTCAAACAACAGGTCGAACGAAAACTCATCACTTTTTTGGTCCTTCTTTTTATACTGCACACTGGTTTTTGTAGCACATGCCGCCAATGTAAAACTGATAGATGGGTTAGCGGGAATCTGATTCTCTCTCTTACCCCAATACTTTACCAAAGCAATATTACTGGGCGAAGAATACGATACTGTGCCTTCTTCTTTCAATGTGGTATATGATGCTGGAATAAATTCTTTTTCTGACATTGAATATTCAATTTGTGCAAATATAGTTTTTAGGACTATCAATTAAAATAAATCCTTATTTTAGAGGTAAACACCAACCAATTGAAAAGAAAGCTTACTTACATTCTTATTGGCATTGTCATTTGTTCGGCTATTGGATTTCTTAGCAGCGTAGTCACGCAAAGCTCTGTAAACGGATGGTATATGACACTGAATAAGCCAAGTTTTAACCCGCCAAACTGGATTTTCGCTCCCGTTTGGAGTGCTCTCTATATTATGATGGGTATTTCTGCCGGTTGGGTCTGGGCCAAAGGTTTTCATCATAAATGGGTAAAAACCGGATTGTATCATTTTGGTTTTCAACTACTTTTAAACGGATTGTGGAGTATCGTATTTTTCGGATTAAAACAACCTTTTTATGGGCTGCTCGTAATTATGGTACTTCTCGTCGTTTTATTTCTTACTATTAAATGGTTCAATGTAGTTAGCAAATTTGCAGCCATATTGCTAATTCCGTATTTACTTTGGGTTTGTTTCGCTACGGCATTGAATTACAAAATCTGGGAGCTGAATTAACCTAATTACTCAACTCTAATAATTTGTGCATGGTTCTATAATTTCTGGTAGTTGCCAAAACCTTCAGTTTTCGCTCTATCAAATTATTATTCAATTTTGCTTTGCCATACCCAACTTTACACTTTAAATAAATACAATTATCAGAAATTGAAAACTCTTCGTTCTCGTACGATTCTGCCTTAAACGCAGTAAGCTCTTCAAGTTTCGAAACTTCATTTAGCAATACAAAATAGATTTGCTTTTTTATAATCTCATCTTCCGATTCGAACGGATTATCTTTAAGAATATCACGTAATTGAGATGTTGTTTTTACTATAACAGGCACTTCAAAACCAAAACTTTTTAAAATAGCTTTGGAAATCAATGCTTCTAACTCTGATGTATTTTGCAGTTCACTTTTAAAAACCACATTACCACTTTGAATGTAAGTATTCACATCTTGTAGTTTTAAACCATTGCACAAATCTCGAAATTCTGCCATCGGTATTTTATGTTTTCCGCTGACATTTATCCCTCTTAAAAATGCGATGTATACTTTCATTATTTTTGAATATTTGCATTTAAACCTTCAACTACTCCATTGGCAGCAATAAAACCACCCGTCCAAGCATTTTGAAAATTAAATCCACCAGTAATGGCATCTATATTTATAATTTCTCCTGCAAAATATAGACCTGGCAGAATTTTACTTTCGTAAGTTTTAAAATTGATTTCTTTTAAGTCCACGCCACCGGCCGTAACAAACTCTTCTTTAAAAGTACTTTTTCCATTTACCTGAAAAATACCTGCAGTCAGTTGTTCTGATAATGAAGTTAATTGTTGTTTTGATACTTCTGGCCATGTTGTTGTATCATCTATACCAGCTGCTTTTACCAAGTTTGCCCATAAACGTTTAGGAATATCCAACACCTTGGTTCTTAAAACCGTTTTCTTTTCCACTTGTTTCACCTTAAGGAACAGTTCCAATAATCCATTTTGGTGATAATCCGGCACCCAATTCACTTGAATTTTGAATTGATAATTATACTGCTCTAAAATTCTTGCTCCCCATGCTGAAAGCTTCAAAATTGCCGGTCCGCTCATTCCCCAATGGGTTACCAATAATGGTCCGTCTGAACTTAAACCAGATGCATCTAATTTTGTTTTTCCTGTCTTTTTACCAAAGTTCTTTTTTGGGATTACGTTGACCTCGGCATGTGTAGCCACACCAGGTATATTTGATATACGCTCATCTTTGATATTAAAAGTAAACAATGACGGTACAGGTGGTACAACTGTATGCCCTAATGCTTCAATATACTTCCACATTTTAGGGTTGCTTCCCGTTGCCAAAATGAGCTTTTTACAGTACATAAAACTCTCGCCTACAGCAACCTTCCACTTTTTAACTCCTTCTTCCACAATTTGCTCAATTCCATTTACCGAACAAAGTGTTTTCACCTGAACTCCTAATCTATCAGCCTCTGAAATAAAACAGTCTATAATTGTTTGTGATGAATTACTGACCGGAAACATTCTGCCATCTTCTTCGATCTTTAAAGCCACACCACGTTCTTCAAAAAAACCAACGGTATCACCACTGGCATAGGTATGAAAAGGACCTAAAAGTTCTTTTTCTCCTCTTGGGTAGTTCTTGCTTAAATCTGCCGGATTGAATTCTGCATGCGTAACATTACAACGACCACCACCAGAAATTTTCACCTTGGTGAGTACGTCTTTACCACGCTCTAAAATTGCAATTTTTGTATTTGGTCTCTTCTCTGCGATATGTATTGCCGCATAGAAACCTGCTGCACCACCACCAATTACTAAAACGTCGTACATTATTTTATCCGTTCAGGAAAGTTTGTAATAATACCATCTACCGCGATACGCTTCATAGCTTCAATATCTGCAGGTTCATTTACCGTCCAAGTATAAATTTTAAAACCGGCATCTCTAATCTCATTTGCATTTTCTAAATCTAGATTTTTGAAATACGGATTAATAGCCACGGCGTTCAATTCTTTAGCCACAGGTATGGCATCTAAAGGATTCTCTTCGGTTAAAACGGCGATAGCTACATTCGGATTATGTTCACGCATTTCCTTCAGCTCATCCCAATTAAAACTTGAGATTATAAAGTTTTCAGGTGACCAGTTTCTTTTTTCAATGTAAGAATTCATGATATGATTAACCCTATCTGCAGTTCCAGCTCCTTTCAATTCTATATTCAAGGCAACCTTATTATCAATTAGCTTCAATACATCTTGAAGCATTGGTATTTTATGTCCGCCGTTTACAATAACCTTGTGTAAATCAAATATGTAATAATCTTCAATATTACCTGGTGCATTTGTTAGTCTATCTAATGTTTCGTCATGAAAAACTACAATCTCACCACTTTTAATTTTAAAGACATCAATCTCTATCATATCAACACCCAAATCCATGGCTTTTTGAATAGATGGCAAGGTGTTTTCAGTTTCGTGACCCATAGCACCTCTATGACCAATTACTAACGGTTCTTCTTTCATATTACAGGATGCTAAAGTGATACAAATAAAAGCTAAGGCAATTCTTTTGAGCATATCTTAAGATTTTAATTCAAAAATAAAGGATTCTAAAGGATTTAGATTGATTGCGACATGACCTTCTCCATTTTCTATTCGTAATGAGCTGGTGTGACCATAAAGCGCATCAAGTAATTGATAATCACCTTCTTTTAATTGCCATGTATTCATTAAATCAACCGGTAATTTTAAATCGAACGAAAAATGTTCGTTGACATCAAAATTTGAAATAACTATCAGTTTTTGATTATCAGACCAACGAACATATGATAACACCCGGTGATTGTAATTTTCAGTAATTTCTTTATTATAAAAATGAATTTCACGGTAAGCACCCATTAACGCGTCGCTGCCAATAGTAAAATTCAAAAGTCGTTTGTAGAAGTCTCTTAGTGAAACTTCTTCTGGTCTAGATTGACCTCCATCGAACTTTTTATTATTTACCCACCGTTGGTGATGAGGGACACCGATATAATCAAATATTGATGTTCTTGACGGACTACCAAAACCTGGATGTTCAGCAGCTGGCTCACCAACTTCTTGCCCGAAATAAATCATCGTTGGCGATGTACTTATAGTTGCAGAAACGACCATTGCAGGTCTGCCTATTTCAGCATTACCTACAAATTCTGGACTAGCAATTCGCTGCTCGTCATGATTTTCTAAAAAGTGAAGCATGTTATGCTCTATATCATGCAAGCCATTTTGCACAACTGGCAAATGATCAGACCAACCGTAACCTTTCATTATATGTTTAAGACCGTCATAAAAATCGACCTTGTCATATAAATAATCCATTTTTCCTTTATGGATATAGGCTCTATATAAATCTGGATTATACACCTCTGCCATTATAAAAGCATGAGGGTTTTTCATTTTGATAGATGAATTCATAAAGCTCCAAAACTCTACAGGAACCATTTCTGCCATATCATATCTAAAACCATCAACACCCATTGATAACCAATACAAGGCAACATCTCTAAACTTACGCCAAGAACTAGGAACTACTCTTTTTACCCAGTAATTAAAATGCTCTTCATAATCTTTCTCCCCAAAATCATTCGGCAGCATATCAAAATCTAATTTGCCATCTGGTCTAACACCGTAATTTATACGAACGGTCTCATACCAATCGTTCATATCTGGTTGGAGACTACGAGAACCATTACCTGTCCATTTCGCCGGAATCTCCTCTAATTTAGCATATGAAAAATCTGGAACATCTCCTCCTAAAGGCACATAACCATCTCGCCATTGTGGTGTTTGAAATTCCGTTCCCGGGATGTAATAAAAATTATTATCCTTTTGATATTCTACGGATGTATCATCGCCAAATCCGAAATCAGAAACACCTTTAGGGTTCGTCTTTCCTTCATACTTTCTCGCTACATGATTCGGCACAATATCTATAATCACCTTCATGCCCGCCTTATGTGTACGATCAACTAAAGATTGGAACTCTTTTAACCTATTTGATGGATTTTTAGCCAAATCTGGGTTAACATTGTAATAATCTTTAACTGCATATGGTGAACCTGCTCTACCTTTTACAACGTCTGGATCATCATTTGAAATACCAATTTCAGTATAATCATTAATTACAGCATGATGCGGAATACCAGTATACCAAATGTGGGTAACACCTAAGTCTTTAATTTCCGCAAGCGCCTTTTTATTAAAGTCCGCAAATTTCCCTACCCCATTTTCCTCAATTGTACCCCAAGGCTTATTGTTGGTATTCGTGTTACCAAAAAGTCTGGTAAATACATGATAAATTACAATCTTACTATTCATGGGGTAATTCAATTTTAAACTTTAAAGCACTAAACTAAAGACTTATTACACAGTAGTCAATTCATCTGGAAACAATGCTACTTTTTTTCCATTTACACGAATGGTCACTTCTTCAGTTCCTTTCAGATGAAAAGTAGTATTCTTAGCTGTAACATTTACTTTAATTATTCGATTTCTAAAATTGACTTTAAAGGAATATGCACTCCACTGATTCGGTATTTGAGGCTTAAATGATAATTTATCGTTTATAACACGCATACCACCAAAACCTTCAACAATACTCATCCAAGTACCTGCCATTGAGGTAATGTGCAAACCCTCTTCTACCTCTTTATTATAATCATCTAAATCTAATCTAGATGTTCTTAAATAGAAATTATACGCCTGTTCCATTCTACCCAATTTCGCTGCCTGAATACTATGTACACATGGCGACAAAGAAGACTCATGAACGGTAAAAGGCTCATAGAAATCGAAATGTTTTTCTAAATCATCTACCGAAAAATCTTCCTCAAAAAAGTAAAAGCCTTGTAAAACATCTGCTTGTTTAATATATGGAGATCTTAAAATTCTGTCCCAACTCCATTTTTGATTTATAGGCCTTTCTGTTTTTGGCAAATCATCTACCCTTACCAAATCTTTATCTAAGAAGCCATCTTGCTGTAAAAATACCCCATGCTCTTTTGAATATGGAAAATACATTTTATCAGCTACTTTCCTCCATTTATCACACTCTCTATCGGTAAGCTGAGTTTTACCAATTATTCTTTGATAATCATCAGAATACCCACTCTTAACTTTGTCTAACTGAGTTAGCGTATAGTTGATACACCATTTCGCCAAATAGTTGGTATACCAGTTATTATTAACATTGTTCTCGTATTCATTTGGACCGGTAACCCCAAGCATCACATATTTATTTTTATCCTTAGATAAGTTTACACGTTGATGCCAAAATCTAGAAATACCGATGAGTACCTCTAATCCCATTTCAGGAATGTAGCTGTAATCGCCCGTGTATCTAAAATAGTTATGGATTGCAAAAGCAATAGCTCCGTTTCTATGAATTTCCTCAAAAGTAATCTCCCATTCATTATGGCACTCCTCGCCATTCATGGTTACCATAGGGTATAATGCCGCTCCATTAGAAAAGCCTAATTTCTTGGCATTTTCAATAGCCTTTTCTAAATGGTTGTAACGATACTTCAATAATTTTCTAGCTACTTTATCATCTTTGGTCGCCATATAGAAAGGAATACAGTATGCTTCGGTATCCCAATAGGTACTACCACCGTATTTTTCACCTGTAAATCCTTTCGGACCAATATTTAACCTAGAATCTGTGCCTAAATATGTTTGGTTTAATTGGAAAATATTAAAACGAATACCTTGCTGCGCCTTTACATCGCCTTCAATTATAATATCGCTCATGTCCCAAATAGCAGCCCAAGCATCTTTTTGTTTTTGCAATAATTGATCGAAACCTAAGGCTCTTACTAAATCTAAACTCTTATGTGCAACTTGAACCAATTCTTGATTAGGGTGATTTCTTGCAACGGTGTATCCGCCAAATTTCGTCAAAGTCACAGACGAATTTGCTTTTACATCTTGCTCAAATTTTAAAGACACAAAATTATCTGTCTTTTCTGAAGGAACACCTGTTACTTCAGCACCATCATACTCCAAAGAAGCCTGCATAAACGTACAGGTCTTGAATTCTGTTTTCATGGTATGTGCCTCTATGAAGGCACGATTATCAGCTGCACTTACATTTGTGGTATTCCAGAATTTATCATCCCAGTTACTATCTTCATTTGTAATACCACTATCTAAATATGGCTCAAACACTATTGTAACATCTGTATTTAAAACCTTAACCGTATAAGCTATAGCACCTACCGCATCAATATCTATACTTAAAAACCGTTTTACAACAACCTCTATTTCTACATTATTAGAAGTTACTGCGTGAAAGCTGCGAGTGTAAACACCCTCTTTCATATTTAATTCTCGTCTAAAATTTGAAACTTTTTTACTTGTTGCCAAATCGAACTCTACACCATCAATATAAATTTTTATTCCGATCCAATTAGGAGCGTTCAAAACCTTTGCAAAATATTCTGGATAGCCGTTTTTCCACCAACCCACACGGGTTTTATCAGGATAATAAACCCCGGCAATATAACTACCTTGAAAAGTTTCGCCTGTGTAGGTTTCTTCAAAATTGGCACGCTGCCCCATGGCACCGTTACCTATACTAAATATACTCTCAGAAGACTTTACGTTTTCTTGATCGAAACCTTCTTCTATGATGCACCAATTATCTGGTTTTATATAATCTTGATTCATAAAATTTATATTGAATTGAAATATGAAAAAATAAAATACAACTATCTTACTTTATTCTTAATGTTATTTGTTAATCAATGATTCTAAAAAATCATCGCTCATTTCGGTAAAGTCGTTAAAATTGTAATTAGCCTCGTTTAGTATTTCAGCATCTCCTATGCCTATGCTAACCATACTCGCAGCATTAGCCGCTTGAATACCAGCAACTGCATCTTCAAAAACTACACATGAATTTGCTGCAACAGCTAAATTATTCGCTGCAATCAAAAACACCTCTGGATCTGGTTTTGCCTTTGTTACGCTATTGCCATCGACTATACTATCGAAATATGGCAACAAATCAACCTTCTCTAAAATAGGTCTTGCATTTTTACTTGCAGAACCTAACGCTATCGGAATGTTTTTATTCTTTAAATATTGCAAAACCCTTGTTACATCTGGCAGAATTTCACTTGAATCCATCTTTTCAATGTAAGCAAGGTAATCTACATTTTTCTCTACCATCCAGGTATCGAACTGATCTTGCGTAGCCGTCATATTACCAATATCTAAAAGAATTTCTAAGCATCTTTTTCTACTCACACCTTTAAAGAGCTCGTTCTGCTCTTTGGTAAATTCAAACCCTAATTCATTAGCCAGTTTACGCCAAGCCAAATAATGGTATTTAGCCGTATCAACTATAACACCATCTAAGTCAAATATAAAACCTACTTTTCCCATTTTCTTACTTCTATTAATTGATTGTAGAACCTCTTTTAATTAAGGTCGCATTAATAATCTCGGTTTTAAAAGGCTCTTCAACTACTTCTGTTGACTCCATTCTATTTATCAACATTTTAGCCGCCAATTCTCCCATTTTTTCACCATGCTGAGCTACAGTACTTAATTTAGGCGACGAGAACCGAGATAAGATTCCGTCTGTAAATCCGATTATAGAAATATCTTCAGGAATTCTAAAACCCATTTGCTGAATAACACTCATACATTGAACCGCAAAAATTTCATTAACACACAATACAGCTTCTATTTCATTTTTTTCAAAAAACTCTGTTATTAACTTTGTATTGTCCAAATCATGTGGTAACGTCAAAATCAAATTCTCATCGAACGGAATATCATTATCCTTCAAAGCCTCTAGATAGCCATCTTTTCTGCTTTCACTTACATTAAAATAGTTATCGGTCGTAATCAAGGCGATTTTTTCAGACCCTTTCCCTATAAAATGCTCTACCGACTCACGAGATATCTCGACATCATTTAACACCACCTTATCACAAGCAACATCTTGGGTTACTCTATCAAAAAGCACAATCGGTATACCCTGATCTAATAATTCTTTTAAATGTGTAAAATCATTCTTTCGTTGTGTTTCAGCACTCAATGAGAGAATGAAACCGTCAATACTTCCATTTGCCAACATTTCCATATTAATAACCTCTTTATCAAATGATTCATCAGAAATACAAATAATTACATTATACCCCATACTATTGGCATACTTTTCTATACCCCTAAATACTGTGGTAAAAAAATGGTGTACAATATCTGGAATAACAACCCCAATATTTTTGGTTCTCCTATTCTTTAAACTAAGCGCTATATTATTAGGACGGTAATTATAGAATTTTGCAAAAGCCTTTATTCTATCTTTTGTGTCTTTGCTAATTTCTTTACTATTTTTCAATGCCTTCGACACCGTAGAAATAGAAACATCAAGTTCTCTAGCAATATCTTTTAAAGTGATTTTTGGTTTCAAAAAAAAGGAATTTAAAATTTAAGATAATAACTTAAATTAATCTAAAAGTTAAAGTTGACAAACAACATCTATTTCGTAAATATATACAAAAAAGGATTTTTCTTATATTTGCATTATTTTCAAATATTCACATTTAACCTATATGTTAATTAAGAATATCTTAATATTACCTATTCGCATTCATTATAGTCGCAAAAAATAAAAGTTATTAACACGAAACCGTTTTCGTAACTTTTTAACTTTGCACAAACCTTTGTTAACACACCTTTTTACATATTTTTAACAATTGAAATTAAATTAACTCAACTTAAATTAACAATTTATGAAGATTACATTCCTAAAAAGTCTGTTTGTCCTTAGTGCATTTTTGTGCTTTGGATCCATACAGGCGCAAGAAGTATCTGGAACTGTTTCAGATGCAAGTGGACCTTTACCAGGAGCTAGTGTTCTTGAAAAAGGAACAACTAATGGTACACAAACTGATTTTGATGGCAATTACACATTGACCGCAGAAGAAGGTGCTGTACTTATTGTTAGTTATATCGGCTACAAAACTCAAGAAGTAGCAGTAAACGGTAGAACTTCAATCAACTTCACTTTAGATGAAGATGCTGAAGCATTGGAAGAAGTTGTAATTATCGGTTACGGTACTACAACTGTTAAAGATGCAACTGGATCCGTAACAGCTGTAACAGCTGATGATTTCAATGGCGGTAACATTTCTTCTCCTGAACAATTAATACAAGGTAAAACTGCCGGTGTTAACATACAGGAAACGAGTGGTGAGCCAGGAGCAGGTATTCAAATTAACATTAGAGGTTCTAACTCTGTACGTGCAAACAATAATCCACTATTCGTAGTTGATGGTATTCCATTAGGTGGTGGTGATACTTCACCTCAAGGTGAAACAGGTTTTGGACAAAGTGCCGTTAAAAACCCATTGAACTTTATCAACCCTAATGATATCGAAAGTATCAGTATATTAAAAGATGCATCTGCAACAGCTATTTACGGTTCTAGAGGTGCTAACGGTGTTGTTATCATTACTACTAAGAGTGGTAAAGGAAATAGCGAAGGTGTTTGGGATTTTTCAAGCTCTTTAAGTATTGCTAAAGCAGCAAATACTTTTGATCTTTTAAATGCCTCTGAATTTTTATCTGGTGTTGACTCAGTAGGTGGCGATGCCGATGCGGTTAATTTTGGAGCTAATACAGATTGGCAACAGGTTGTATTAAGATCTACTGCTTCTCAAAACCAAAACCTTTCTTATTCTAAAAACTATGGTAGTGGAAATGTAAGAGCAACTTTCGGATACGGCAAGCAATTTGGTATTGTTGAAAATTCCGATTTAGAAAGAATTACAGGTAGAGTTAATTTTAACCAACGTTTCTTAGACGATAAATTAGTTCTTGGACTTCAAATGTCAATCGCTAGAATTAACGATTCTCAAGCACCAATTAGTGCACAAGCTGGTGCAGCAGGTGATGTTTTAGGTGGAGCCTATGCTGCAAACCCAACATGGCCGTCTAGCTCTAGTTTTAATGCAGGCGGATTAAATGTGAATCCTCAAAATGCATTAGATAACACTCAAAATATTACCAACACAGATAGATATCTATTAAACGGTTCTATTCAGTACAATTTTACTTCTGAACTTTCTGCTAAATTAAATGCAGGTTTAGATATCGCTGAAGCTTCTAACACGTCTGTTATTTCAAAAAACATCAACAACATAAATGGTGTTTCTGATATTGGACGCGGAAATTATGGTGTTTTAGAAAGAAATAACAAAACTTTTGAAGCAACAATAAACTATAATAAAGAATTTGAAAACTCAAGCCTAGAAGCTTTAGTAGGTTTTGGTTACCAAGATTTTCAGACATTCGGTTTTAATGGTGGAGGCAGAGGTTTCAACACAAGTGACTTAAACCAAATGGGGACCGATTTAAGAAATGCTGTTCACGATTTACAAAACTCTGTAACTGGATTATATCAACAAGCCTACTATGCACCAAACACCAATGGAGTATTAATAAACAGATTGCTCCCTACGGTTGTAGCACAAGAAGAGTTAGGGAGAAGCCTTAGTAGTGACGTTACCTCTGTATTCTCAAACTCTTTCGATAACACAGATGAATTACAATCTTTCTTTGCAAGATTAAACTACAGTATCAACGATAAGTATTTATTCACTGGTACAATGAGAGCAGATGGTTCTTCTAGATTTGGACCTGAAAATCAATATGGCTACTTCCCATCCGGTGCTTTTGCATGGAAAATGAATGAAGAGGATTTTGTTGGAGAAAAAGTATCTACCATGAAATTACGTTTAAGCGCAGGTATCACTGGTAACCAAGATGGCTTAGGTTACGGAAATTTTGTGGCAAGACAACGTTTTTCAGACTTAACTGTTCAACAAAACCTTGATATCAATGCTAACGGTACTGCTATTGTTGCAACCGATAGACCTGACTTAAAATGGGAATCTTCTTTCAACTTAAATGCTGGTCTTGATTTCGGATTTAACAATGATCGTTTAAGTGGTAGTATTGATGTTTATAGAACAGAAACTACTGATGTTCTTTTACAAACACCACCTGCAGCACCTGCTGTTGACCCTTTCCAATTCCAAAATGTAGATGCCAGCATAATAAACCAAGGGGTCGAATTTGCTTTAGCCTATGATTTTGTTAGATCTGATGATACTACTTTTTCTGCAGATTTCAATATTGCATACAATAATAACGAGGTCCAAAATTTTGATGGTCAAATTGACACCGGAGCAATTAATGGTCCAGGTTTGACAGGCGCATTTGCCCAACGTTTTGCTTCTGGTCAATCTTTGTATTCTTACTACCTACCAATTTTTGAAGGTTTTGACGGCAACGGAAATCCAATTTACCAGGACATAGATGGAAATGGCACAGGAGACCCATTCCAAGATAAGACTTTTGTTGGCGAAGATGCATTACCAGATATAACAACTGGCTTGAGCTTAAACTTAAAAGTAAAAGATTTCGATGCATCTGTATTCTTTCAAGGTCAATTTGGTTTCTCTGTATATAATAATACTGAAAATGCCTACTTTACAGCAGGTGCACTTTCTAATTCTCGAAACGTGACAAAAAATGTTTTGACTAGTGGAGAAAACCCAGGAGCTTCTGCTGATGCTTCTACTCGTTTCTTGGAAAAAGGAGATTTCGTTCGTTTCCAAAATGCTAGCATTGGTTACAATGTTCCATTATCTGGTGAAGGAGCTTTAAACTCTTTGCGTTTCTCATTAACCGGCCAAAACCTTTTCTTAATTACTGATTATAGCGGTTTAGATCCAGAGGTTACTGCTAATACTGGTGATTTAGGTTCTGGTGTACCTTCAAGAGGTATTGATTATGGTTCTTACCCAAGACCAAGAACATTCACTTTTGGTATTAACGCATCATTTTAATTAAAAAAAATTGTATATCATGAAAAATAATTTTAAAATCTTAACGCTTTCTATTCTATCGTTGGCAGGAGTTACCTCCTGTACCGATCTAGAAATAGAAGAAACAGATTCAATCATTTCTGATGGGTTTCAAGGTCTAGCAGACCCTTCTTCAACAGTTACGAATCTATACGGTTCTCTTGCTGGTCAATATGCTGGACAGGACAATTACTTTGCCCTTCAAGAGGTAACTTCAGATGAGCACTTAATTCCTACCCGTGGTGGTGACTGGGGTGATAACGGACTTTGGAGAGTATTACACACACATGATTGGAACGGACAACATGCTTTTATTGTTAACGTATTTCAACTATGGAACGGTAATCAATTACAAGCTTCTCAAGTCTTAGACTCAAGAAGTAGCCCGTCGGCAACTAATATTGGTGACGCAAGCTTTATTAGAGCTTACAGCATGTGGGTAATACTTGATAATTTTGGTCAAGTACCTTATAGAGATACAGCACTACCATCTTCATCTGTACCTGAAGTATTAACTGGTCAAGCAGCTGTTGATTTTATTCTTGCAGACATTGAAATTGCTATTGCAAACGCTCCAGCTACGGCTGCCGGGAGCGGTGATCTTAACCTTAGAGCAAGTAAAGCTGCAGCTAGATATTTAAAGGCTAAAGTTCTTTTAAACAAGCATATTTATTTAGGTGGTTCCCCCGATTCGGGTGATATGGCTGAAGTTATTTCTTTAGTTGATGCTATTACAGCTGACGGTTACGCTTTACAAGATGGTTATTTTGACCTTTTCTTACCAGACGCTGATTCTGAAACAATCTGGTCTTTAGAAGCTAATACGATTAATAAAATCCAAATGGGACTTCACTACAATAACTCAAGTATTCAAGGTGGTGGTTGGAACGGCTTTAGTACTCTTGCTGAATTTTATGACCTATTTGAAGGAGATTCTGAATCTAACGAGTTAGATGCTTCTCAAAACCCTGCAGATGGTCAAGAAGAGCGCAGAGGCGGCGTACCAACTATAGGTACAACATTTTCTGATCAACCTTATGCTGCTGAAAATGATGGCTATGTTGACGGATCTAATGTTGGTTATGGTTTTCTTATTAACCAACAATATGCTTTAGACGGAACACCATTACAAGACAGACAAGGTGCTCCGCTTACTTTTAAAAGAGATTTTAAAGATGGTACCGGTGCTGTTAACTTCATTAATAATGATGAAACTACAGGTATTAGAATTCAAAAGTATGCTGCTAGAAATGGAAATGCTTCAATAAGTCATCAAATTGTGTTTAGATATGCAGATGCTCACTTAATGAAAGCTGAAGCAATGTTTAGAAGTGGTGGCGACCCAACAGCTATGATTAATGATTTAAGAACAATACGTAATACTGAAGAGTTATTAGGTACGGTTTCTGAACAAGACATTTTAGATGAAAGAGGTAGAGAATTATACCAAGAAGCTTGGAGACGTAACGATTTAATTCGTTTTGGTCAATTTGGTAGAGATTGGTTATTTAAAGCAGAAGGAACTATTAATAATGATGATTACAATGTGTTCCCTATTCCACCAGCACAATTGCTTGCAAATCCTAATTTGGTACAGAACCCAGGATACTAAGCATATAAAAATTTAAGTTTAAGTTTAAAAGACCTCCAATTCATTTTGGAGGTCTTTTTATTTACAACAAATAAGAAACATCATAAGAAAGTAACACTCATAAGCAGTCTGAGTGAGTAAGGTTTAATTTGAACTAATAAATCATATAGAAATGAAACCTACTAATCATTCGTTTGATTAGAATCATTTACATTGGTACTGTGAAAAAATAAATACTACTTAATTCGTCTTAGAAGAATAAAAAACTGGGTATATTCATTCTTTATTATCAACTTTTAGAATGACTTTTACTAAAATATAATCAAAGCTAATAAATGCTGACAAAGATAGCTTTTGTAAGATTTAATAATAGCCTTCTTAGTATTTACTAAGAGCCGTATTTTATACGTTTTTGACAAAGCAATGCAAATACCGTATCATTAAAATTTTAAACACATCTTTTACCTCTTCAAATACTCAGATCACTATAAAGCCATTGATATTAATAAATCACTCCTAATTTAAAAAGGAACAATTCATTAAGTATGAAAAATTAAGCCAGAGTTTATTATTTGAACATAAAAAAACGCAACATTCTTTTATTGCTTTTGCATAAAGGAATGTTGCGTTTTCAATACAATTATATAGCTTGAGTTTTCCAAATTCATTTAGAAAAACTCCTAAAAGTAAAAGCTACAATTTATTATAGACTATGATATCTTATCTAAAAATAATATAAGTGCTTATAACAATTAGTGTAATAATTAAACCTACAGGCTTTACATACTTCCAACTTGTAATATCAACCTCATTTGTATACTCCTGCACATAATCACTACTTCTTGGCTTTAATTTACCAATTACCAACATTAAAATTATTGTTAGCACAAAAGTTATTGCTTGTACGTGCAACATATGCGGTAACCATTCAACTCCAAGACCTCGTTGCATAAATATATAAATAACATAAACTACGACGGCAAATACTATTCCTACCTTGGCCGCTATAGCCGGTACTCTTTTCGTTAAAAAGCCAATTACAATTACCGATAAAATAGGAATACTATAAGCACCGTTTACCTGTTGCAAATAACCAAAAAGACCATCTGATGCATAATATAGAAAAGGAGCTAATACCATAGAAAACAATGCAAGTAAAACACCAAAGCGTTTTCCTACTGAAACTACTTTACTTTCTGAAGCATCTTTATTTACATACTCCTTGTAAATATCTAAACCAAACAAAGTAACACAACTATTTAAAGCACTATTGAAAGAACTAAGTATAGCTCCAAAAAGTACCGCAGCAAAAAAACCAACCAAAGTAACCGGCAATACCGCGGCCACTAATTTAGGATAAGCCTGATCTGCTCTATCCAATTGACCATCAAACATGTGAAAAGCTATAATACCAGGCAAAACAACAATTAACGGACCTAAAATCTTAAAACAGGCAGCAAGCATTACTCCTTTTTGACCTTCCTTCAAGTTTTTTGCTGCTAGAGCCCTTTGTATTATTTGTTGATTGGTACCCCAGTAAAACAATTGTACCAAAACCATACCTGTAAATATTGTTGCAAAGGGTATACTTGAAGATTCTGAACCTATAGCGTTAAACTTTTCTGGATGCTCGGTCGTAAGTTTTGACAAACCTCCTAGAATACTGTTATCATCACTAATAGCATATAGTCCGAATATTGGTATCAGCAAACCACCTATTAACAACCCTATGGCATTAATAGTATCAGAAACAGCAACGGCTTTTAAGCCTCCGAATATGGCATAAATACTACCTATGATTCCTATACTCCAAACACATACCCATATTGATGCCCATTCAGAAATCCCCAACTTTGAAGGTAAATCGAACATTCCACTAATAGCTAGAGAACCAGAATATAAAACGATGGGTAATAGGACAATCGCATACCCACTTAAAAACAAGCCCGATGTCATTGCTTTTGTTGTGCTATCAAACCTTCTTTCTAAATACGTTGGTATGGTACTAATACCTCCTTTTAAATATCTAGGCAACAAATAAATAGCACATATCACCATTGCAATTGCTGCCAAAGTCTCCCAAGCCATTACTAAAATTCCATCACTATAAGCGTTACCGTTAAGTCCAACTATTTGCTCTGTAGACAAATTGGTAAGTAGTAACGATCCTGCAATTACACCAGCCGTTAAACTTCGCCCTCCTAGAAAGTAACCATCAGAGGTTTGTTCATTTGTTGTTCTTGTTGCGAAATAAGCAATTACCGCCACTAAAATGGTAAAGCCTAAAAAAGATAAAATTCCTATCATTGGTTGAGTTGTTTGTTATTTAGTCAAGGTTAAATATATTGGATTATTTCCATTACTTCTAAAAACTTGGTGCAAAATCTCATTATTCATATTATTCGACCGATCCTATAACGTTTTCTTTAAATTTTAACGTCGACTTTTACTAAATAAGCCTTACAAATAGTAGGTATTTGCTATCTTGCAAATTAATTTTAAAAGAACTATTACACAGGTTACTAACTCAACTTTAATAGCCTACAAAATAACTCAAAGTGCTATTTCAAACATACTCAACAATGAACTCTAATTTGCTTAAGCTAAGCTACCTTGGTTTATTTTTCTCCCTTTTATATTCTTGCGGATCCAAAGATGATGTAGATACATCAGAAGAAAAAAAAGAACCAACATTATTTACCTTATTACAACCCGAAGAAACAGGTATTTCATTTGTAAATAACGTTGCCAACTCAAAAGAATTCAACATATTTAAATACCGTAACTTTTATAATGGTGGTGGCGTTGCCATTGGAGATATTAATAATGATGGATTATCGGATGTTTTTCTGACCGGAAACATGGAGCCTAACAAACTTTTTCTTAATAAAGGCGATATGAAATTTGAAGATGTTTCGAAAACTGCCGGAATATCAGGAAATAAACCTTGGTCTACAGGTGTTGTGATGGCAGACATAAACAATGACGGATTTCTAGATATTTATGTCAGTAATGCCGGTAACATGGAAGGCAACAACCATGACAACGACCTTTACATCAATAACGGAGACGGTACTTTCACCGAAAAAGGTCATGAATACAATTTAGCAGAAACAGGATTTTCTACTCATGCTTCTTTCTTTGATTATGACAAAGACGGCGATTTAGATGTATACATTCTAAACAATAGTAATATTCCCGTTAGTAGTCTTGGGTATGCAGAACAGCGAGAAGTTAGGGCTCAAGATTGGGAAGGTGTACCAAAAATATTTAGAGGCGTAGGTGATATGCTTTTAAGAAATGACAATGGCAAATTTGTCGATGTTAGTGAAAAAGCAGGCATTTACGGTAGTCTTATCGGTTTTGGACTAGGAGTTATGGTGACGGATATTAACAATGACCTGTACCCAGACATCTATGTTTCTAACGATTTTTATGAAAGAGACTACCTGTATATTAATAACCAAGACGGTACTTTTAGAGAAGAAATTCAAAAATGGACGAATCACTTAAGCTTATCAGCTATGGGTGTTGATATGGCTGATATCAATAATGACGGACTTACAGATATCTTCATAACCGATATGCTACCTGAGCCAGATCAGCGTGTAAAATCTGTTATGGAATTTGAAGGGTATAACATTTTCAAACTAAAGCAGAGTAAAGATTTTCATCAGCAGTATATTCAAAACACATTACAACTGAACAACGGTAATGGCTCTTTTTCTGAAATTGCCTATTACAGCGGAGTTGAAGCTACTGACTGGAGCTGGTCTGGACTCTTGTTCGACATGGACAATGATGGTCTAAAGGATATTTACATTACAAATGGTATCAATCATGACCTTACCGATTTAGATTTTGTTGATTTCTTTGCAAATGAAATCATTCAAAAAATGGCTTTGACCGGTAGAAAAGAGTCTATTGATTCAATTATCAACAAAATGCCAGTTACTCCACTACCAAATTATGCATATCGAAATAATGGAGATATCACCTTTAGTAATTACAATAAACAGTGGGGTTTTGAAATACCAAGTCGCTCAAATGGTTCTGCATATGGAGACTTAGATAACGATGGTGATTTAGATCTTGTGGTCAATAACGTAAACATGGAGACTTTTGTTTATCGTAACAATTCTGAATCGCAATCTAAAAACAACTATATAAAATTAAAATTTGAAGGAAATGATGGTAATAAATTTGGGATTGGCACCGTTGCGCGCCTTTACTACCCAGATAATATTATAGATCAGACGTTGATGCCTTCAAGAGGTTTTCAATCTTCTGTAGATTACCCAATGACTATTGGTTTGGGCGCTACAGAAATGTTAGACTCCATCCGTATTATATGGCCCAATGACGCTACAGCTAAATTAACCAATGTAAAAGCGAACCAATCTATTATTTTTAAGCAAAATGAAGCTAAAGATATTTTTAAAATCAATAAGAAAGAAACCTCTACCCTTTTAGAAGCTATTGACAATAAAACCTTCTTGACACATAAAGAGAATAACTATATGGATTTTGATAATGAGGGATTAATTTCTAAGTCATTAGCAGAAGAAGGACCTGGTTTAGCGGTTGGTGACGTAAATGGCGATGGCAATGATGATATTTTTATTGGCGGAGCAAAAAACCAAGCTGGTGCATTATATCTACATAGTGGTAATGGCTCACTTTCTAAACCTATTGTAAAATATTTCACGGAAGAAGCCCTATTAGAAGACACCACTGCATCCTTTTTTGATTCAGATAATGATGGCGATTTAGATCTTATGATCGGTACAGGCGGTAACGAATTAGGCATGCAAGGGAATTACGGAATTCGACTTTACCTAAACGATGGCAAAGGCAATTTCTCATTGAGCATAAACAAATTACCGAGTATTAATAAAAATGTTGCCGTAATAGCTCCGTCAGATTTTGACGCAGATGGTGACATTGATATTTTCGTTGGCTCAAGAAGTGTGGTTGGTACCTACGGCATAAACCCTGACCACCTTTTTCTTTTGAATAACGGAGACGGAACTTTCACAGATATTACCGAGCGCTCTGCTTATGATTTAAAAGATGCCGGCATGATAACTGATGCTAAATGGATAGACATAGACGGCGATGGTAAAGATGATTTAGTAACCGTATCTGACTGGGGCAGTCCAAAAATCTACAAAAATTCTGGTAGAAGACTTAGCGATTCAAAGAGCTCTTTAGACAGCCTAAATGGTTGGTGGGGAGCTATTGAAGGGTATGATCTAGATAACGATGGAGATCAGGATCTAATTTTAGGTAACATGGGAAGTAATCTTCATTACAAGCCAAAACCGGGGCAACCCATGAAAATGTGGGTAAACGATTTTGATAATGACGGTACTATTGAGCAAATTACCACACAAAATTATGATGGCGGCGATTATCCTCTTCATCAAAAAAAGGAATTAACAACCCAAATTCTTGCATTGAAGAAGAAAAATATTAAAGCTTCTGAGTATGCTTCAAAAACAATCCAAGAGTTATTTCCGAAGAACATTATCGACAATACCATATTAAAGCAGTCAAACATCTCTGAGTCTATAATTGCCATAAACGATGGTAATGGCAACTTTACTATTAAAATGCTACCACCTCAAGTTCAATTTTCATGTATTTGTGGTATTCAATGTCTTGATGTTAATAAAGATGGAAACTTAGACTTGATCATGGCTGGTAATAATTTTGAGTTCAAACCTCAATATTCGAGGCTAGATGCTAATTACGGTAACGTATTACTTGGCGATGGCAAGTTGAACTTTGAATGGCAAAATTATGCCGATAGCGGTTTCTTTATCCGAAATGAGGTAAAGCAATTAAAAATAGTAAAAGACAAGAAAGGCAATCAATTCATTATCGTAGCAATCAATAACGAAACTCCAAAAATGTATCGCCTACATGAAGAATAGCATACTATACATATGTTTATTGATATTCGCCAATGGTTGTACTGAAAATTCTGGTGAATTATTTGTAAAAAGTTCTGCCGAAAAAACAGGTATTACCTTTGAAAATACCCTTACAGAATCTAAGGACCTTAGTATTCTAGACTATCTCTATTTTTATAATGGAGGAGGTGTTGCTATTGGTGATATTAATAATGACAGCCTACCTGATATTTATTTCTCTGGTAATCAAGTAAAGAATAAATTATACCTAAACAAAGGTAATTTACAGTTTGAAGACATTACCGAAACAGCTGGTGTTGCAGGAAATAGTTCTTGGAATACGGGCACTATAATGGGTGATGTAAATGGTGACGGACTCCTAGATATTTACGTATGTGCTGTCGTCGGCCTTAATGGATTTAATGGTTATAACGAGCTTTTTATAAACCAAGGTGATGCCACTTTTAAAGAAAGTGCCGCAGAGTATGGACTGGATTTTGAATCGTACAGTTCTTCAGCTGCTTTTTTAGATTACGACCTAGATGGCGATTTAGATATGTATCTTCTTAATCATGCCATACACACCCAAGACTCTTATGGAAACGCACAAATTCGTTACAAAAGAGTATACGAAACAGGCGATAAACTACTACGTAACGACAATGGCAAATTTGTAGATGTCAGCGAAGAGGCTGGCATTTATGGCGGTGTAAATGGATATGGACTAGGTATCGCAGTATCTGATTTTAACCAAGATGGTTATCCTGACCTATATATTGGCAACGACTTTCATGAAGATGATTATTACTATTTAAATAATGGTAATGGCACTTTTAAAGAAAGTCTTAAAGAAGCATTTGGGCATACCACTAGATTTTCGATGGGTAGCGATGTAGCAGACATAAACCATGACGGACTACCAGATCTGATTTCTTTAGACATGTTGGGTAAAGATGAAATTGTTTTAAAATCATCGGAAGGTGATGATGATATTCAAATTCAAAAAATGAAAACCGAAACCTTGGGCTATCACAACCAGTATACTAGAAATATGCTATCTGTGAACCAACCAAATGGTAAATTCTTAGAAACAGCACTACAGAGCGGAGTAGCCGCGACAGACTGGAGCTGGAGTGCACTGTTTGGTGATTTTAATCAAGATGGCGAACAAGATTTATACATTAGTAACGGAATACCTAAACGACCGAACGATCTTGACTATATCAACTACATATCTAACGAAAACATCCGGTCAAAAATTAATAATACCAATCTAGTAGATCAAAAGGCTCTTAAAATGATGCCTTCTGGTTTTATTGGTAACATGATTTTTAAAGGAGCAGCAGATCTTCAATTTATAGATGAATCTAAATCTTGGATCGCTCAAGACACTATTATATCCGGAGCTACAGCCTATAGTGATTTAGATAATGACGGAGATTTAGATTTAGTAACCAACAACCTATTTAGTCCTGCGAAAATTCAAGAGAACACTACAAACAGCCAACGTAATTGGCTGAAAATTAAGCTGAATTTTTCCAATAAAAACAAATTCGGCATTGGCACCAAGGTATTTTCATATGCTAACGGAATTCAACAGTTTAAAGAAATGTATACCGTTCGCGGCTTTCAAGCATCTTCTGAACCCATTATACACTTTGGCTACGACGAACTAAAAAATATTGATTCGTTGAAAATTATATGGCCAGACAAAAGCTCTCAATTGGTGAAAAATATCGCCGTCAACCAAACACTTTATCTTAGTCCTGATAAAGTACAACCTTTCGACTATACTTCATTACACCCTAAACAGCAGAAGCTATTTCAAAAAACATCAAATAATCTAAGCATAAACTACACACACATTGAAGATGCCTACAGCGATTATTTACGCCAAAAGCTAATTCCTTATCAAATGTCTGATCGAGGCCCGGCTGTTAGTGTTGGCGATTTAAATGCTGATGGAAAAGATGATATTTTCTTTGGAGGAGCTAAATTTATTCCATCTCAAATTTACATACAAGGGGATTCCACTTTTCAATTAAAAAATTATCCGGAGATTAAAAAAGATAGCATTAAAGAAGATATTGCTTCTTTAATAGGTGATTTCAATGGTGATGGTAAAAATGATATTATAGTGGGTACTGGCGGGGCAGACTTCTTTAATGAAATGAAGCCATTAACTGACTCGTACTACGTGGCAAGCGATAGTACTTTTACTCAAAAAGAATTTCCAGAGATGTTCGAAAATGCATCTGTTCTATTAAAGTTAGATTACGACCATGATGATGATTTAGATATTATCATTTGCAATCAATCTATCAGTGCCGATTATGGAAACAAACCCAATAGCTATGTTCTAGAAAATAAGAATGGGAATTTCAAAGTAATCAATAATCCTTTTGAAAAATTAGGAATGATAACCGATGCCATTGTTACCGATTTCAACAATGATGGCTGGGAAGATATATTATTTGTTGGGGAATGGATGTCACCTAGATTTTTTCAAAACAACCAAGGTAAATTTGAAGAAATACAGCCATTAGAAAATAAAGATATGAACGGCTTATGGCAAGCTGTTACTAGTTTTGATATTGACGGTGATGGAGACCAAGACTACCTTTTAGGTAATTGGGGAATGAATACCAAGTTTACTGCCTCACAAAATCATCCGATGAAAATGTTTTACGGCGACCTTGATAAAAACGGAGCAACAGAAACTATTGTCAGCACCTATAAAGACGGTAAAGACTACCCAGTAGATGGGTTAAAAGAATTATCTAGCCAATTGGTATCCCTTCGTAAAAAATTCAATACCTACAGTTCTTTTGCAGGAAAATCGATGGATGAAATTCTTGGCGAAGAAATGTTATCAAACGCAGAAATTCAAGAAGTACATACCCTAAGTTCAGGCTATCTACAAAACAAGGATGGTAAGTTCACTTTTGTACCATTTAGTTATCAATTACAGTTGGCACCCATTATGGCATTTTTAGAATATGACTTTAATAGAGATAACAAAACTGAAATACTAGCTGCCGGAAATTATTTTGGTGTAAAACCATATCATGGTCGTTTTGATTCTTTTCCAGGTGCATTGATTAGTACTGACAACAATGTTACCTTAGCGAATGAAATAGGACTCGATTTAACGGGAAAATCGATTCGAAACATGAACATTATAAACTCAAACAACAACACATACCTTTTGCTTACTTTTAATGACGAGGCAGCAGAGGTGTATAGCATTCTCAAACCATAGTAAAATGAAAAGGTATTTAATCATCTTAATCGCAGGGCTTTTATTAGCGAACTGCAGCGAAAAGAAGCAAGAACCCATAGTAGTATCTCCTGATCAATTGCACAATTCTATTGACAAAATCATAGATATTATGATCCATGATATTTTCTCTCCACCGGTAGCAAGTAGAATATTTGCTTATCCGAATATTGCTGCCTATGAAATTGTTGCTCAAATAAACCCTGACTATCAATCATTATCTGGTCAAATAAAAGATTTGAAACCTATACCTGCCATCGACACCGTTTCAGGTATTAATCCTCGATTATCTGCCTTAATTGCGCATATGAATATTAGCCGACAATTAATATTCTCTGAAGATAAGTTTGATGTATTACAGGATAGTCTTTTCACTAAATGGAAGTCAATGAACGAACCTGAGTTCGAAGCTTCTAAAGCATACGGATTAAAAGTTGCAGACCATATTAAAGAATGGATGGGAAAAGACAATTATAGTCAAACCCGTACCATGCCAAAATTTACGGTAAATACAGACGACCCTACCAGATGGCAACCAACCCCACCTGCTTACATGGATGGTATTGAGCCACACTGGAACAAAATTCGCCCTTTTATTATAGATTCAGCCTCTCAGTTTAAACCAGTTCCTCCACCGCCGTTTTCATTAGAAAAAGACTCCGATTTTTACAAAGAACTGATTGAAGTTTATAATATTAGTAATGAAATAACCGAAAATGGTGATGAATCTGACGAAGTAGCAATTGCTAAATTCTGGGATTGCAATCCGTATGTATCGGTTACAAGAGGACACTTAATGTTCGCTACCAAGAAAATTACTCCTGGCGCACATTGGATAGGTATTACGAAAATTGCCAGTAAAAAAACGAACAGCAATTTTGATGATACCGTTTTTGCTTACACTAAAACCTCAATGGCAATCGCCGACGCATTCATTAGTTGTTGGGATGAAAAATATCGAAGTAATTTAATTCGACCAGAAACGCTAATTAACCAGCACATAGATGAAAACTGGAAACCAATTTTACAAACACCACCGTTTCCAGAATACACTAGTGGACACAGTGTCGTTTCAGGTGCTGCAGGAGTAGCATTAACTAGTATTTTTGGTGAAAATTTTAGTTTTGAAGATGACACCGAAACGCCGTATGGTCTACCTGTTAGAAAATTTAATTCTTTCAACGAAGCTGCTGATGAGGCTGCCATAAGTAGAATGTATGGTGGAATTCACTATAGAGCCGCTGTCGAAGTAGGTGTGGGACAAGGAAGAAAAATTGGCGCTCTGTTGAATTCGAAAATCAAAATGAAGAAAAATTAAATTTTAGCATGAAAAAAGTGATTACTATCACAATAGCCATCATTTCTATTGCAATACTCTGGTATTTTTTCATAAAACCTCAAGACTACCAAATACGGGTAGTTGCCAAAGCAAATACGGGTACTATAAACCAAGCATTAAAAGCATGGAATAAAACACTACCTAGAGCTTCTATTCGTCAAATAAAAGATATTAGTACTTTAGAACAAATGATGGTGTCAGGTGATTCTACTCATATATATAAATGGGTAATCAAACCCATTACCGATTCAACCTCTCAAATAGTTGTTGATGTTAAAGATCAAAATCATAGTTTAAGCAATAAAATAGCTATTCCTTTTTCAGATACCAACTTTGAAAAACAGACCAGAAAAAAGGTAACCGATTTCATTGAGAGTTTAAATGTACATATAAAGGAATTCAAAGTCACCTTTATGGGCGAAGATGAATTACCCTCTACATACTGCGCTTGCGTAGAACATAAAAGCCTTCAGAACAACAAAGCTTTTGAAATGATGGATAGCTACCCTTTTATAAATTCTGTTATTGCCAGTAACGGAATTCAAGTAATTGGCGTACCTTTTATAGAAACTACCGATTGGAACATGCAAAATGACAGTATTAGTTTTAATTTTTGTTACCCTATCATAAAAACCGATACACTACCTACCATTAAAGACTTAGTTTATAAAGAATTTATAGGTATGAAATCGTTAAAAGCAATTTACAACGGCAACTATATGACCTCTGACAGAGCTTGGTACACTTTACTAGATTATGCTGAGGAGAAGAATATAAAGGTTGACCATAAGCCCATTGAATTCTTTTTCAACAACCCAAATATGGGCGGAGATGCATTACGCTGGAAAGCAGAAATATTCATGCCAATTGCAGAATAATATGAACAAATTAATTGTAACGTTTCTTGCATTATCAATTACACTTATTTCGTGTAATAATTACGGGCAACTTAAGGTAATTGCTGATTTGCCTGATAGTTTGTCTGAAAACTCAGGCTTAGCTATCTACGGCGATTCTACTGTCTGGGTCGTTGAAGATGGAGGTAATAAAGATGAAATATACCAGGTAAACCTAAACGGAGAAATACTTAAAAGTTTAGAGGTTAAAAACGGTAAAAATCATGACTGGGAAGATCTTACAAAAGATACCTCTGGCAATCTCTACATAGCTGATATCGGCAATAACGCTAATGATCGAAAAAACTTGGTCATTCTTAAATTACCAAACCCAACTATTGAACCTGGCGATAAAATAGATGCGGAAAAAATTGAGCTACATTACCCTGACCAAAAAGACTTTCCTCCAAAAAAGGATGCCCTTTTTTATGATTCAGAAGCTATATTTCACCACGGTAACAAATTATATATTGTAACGAAAAATAGGTCTAAATCTTTTACCGGTGAAGCTCATATTTATTCGATACCCGACACACAAGGTAACTATGAAGCTACTTTCGTTGGTTCATTTGTACCATGCACAGATTGGAAAATTTGCCAGATAACTTCTATAGACATATCGCCAAAAGGTGATAAAATAATAGCACTTAGTTACGGTAAGCTTTTCATATTTACAGATTTCACTTGGGATAATTTCACTAAAGGAAACATTAAAGAAATTGACCTAGGCGCCCGCTCGCAATTAGAATCCGTTTGTTTTCTAAATGATGACACCTTACTAATTTCTGATGAGCAAGCTCACGGTAAAGGTGGTAATCTTTATACATATTCTTTAAAGTAACTGGTTTACCTAAAAACCGAATCCTAGTCCGAAAGTAAATCTTGGTCCGTCTACACTAGCGAATATGGCACTGTTTACAGAAATAATATCAGAAGCATTTAGAAAAAAACCTCCACCATAAGAAGTATGCCAACGTTTAGAACTTATACCTGGAAACCAAACCCTACCATAATCAAAACCTCCGAAAAACCCTGCAGATGCAGGTAACAACTTGGTACGCTTTTTCTTTAAACTAAACCTAATATCCGTATTCTGATAATACGATGTTTTACCAGTAAAACGTTGATTTCTAAATCCACGTAGACCATCTAAACCACCAATACTTGCGGCTTGGTAAAATTCGTAATCATCACCGATATTAAAATGTGCTTTCCATTTAGTAGCTAAAACCAATCTACCGTTGGCAATCAATTTATAATCAAAGCCCAAACTAGGAGCTATGTATCCAAAACCACCTCCTTCTTTTGTTAAGTTTTCTTTAAAGCCTGCCTCTATTGATGATGACATACCTATAGTAGGAAAAGCTTTGTTATCTTTATTCTCATAAGTATATAATGCACTAGCGCCAATAAAATCGTTATTAGTTTCCTCCCCATTATTTTGATAAAAAGTATTTATAAACCTGTCGTTGGTTTCCTCTACACTAATATTTTCATATGACACCCCTAACTTTATCTTAGCACCCAATTGACCCCTCCATACTAATGAAGGAGAAAAATCTATTTGCCTTAGCTTTACTCTATTATAGTCTAAACCTAAATCATCATCAATATTCTCAGAATTGTTACCAAAACCGAAGAAATTTACGGCAAAATTCGGACTTGTAAATCGTGATTTCAGCTCAGCGTTCCAATTTTCGAATACATGGGCAAATTCACCTTGATACTTAAAATCAAATCCGCTTGTAGCAAAATAATAAGATGCCGCAAAAGTATGTTGTTGGGTAAAAGGATTTTGCCTAAAACCATTATATGTGTAAGTATTTACAAAACCTATTCTCACCCCATCATCAGCATTAAAACCAATAGTAGGCACTATTTGATTAAAACTATTTATTAACTTAAGTGGTTGGTATGTATTCAACTCATAATCATCTGATAGTTTTACTTTTGCACCACCTGTCTTTTCAAATGAGTTTTTCTTACTCTTAAAATCGTATAAGGCAACGTTTTTGCCATTATCAACCCTATAGATATCGTTATTATGACCACCAACAATTCTTAGCTTTATTCCTGAAATATTTGATGGATTATTAATTTCAAAAATATCATCATCGTCTAAACCAAAAACCCATATTTCTTTAGTATCTTCTTTTGCAAATACTTTATAATAAAACATTCGCTCTTTTTCCCCATCAATATTTCTATAACCCTTTACTTCGGTCTCCTCATCATTAAGCCTATTTATCTCAAACCAATCATCTTTATCTGTACCAGCGACTACAGCATATCTATTTAAAATTTTATAGTATTCGTTCGCTGTTTCTTCAATATGACTCAATCTCGCTAGTAGTATATCTTTTATTTCGTCTACGGTTTCATCACGTACTTCTTCAGGAAAAGATTTAAATGCCTCATCAATATCACTAGGGGTTAGGTTTTCTTGTAAGTATTTTGCCTGCGCCATCCACTGACTTTTTTCGGTTTCGCCTAACAATGCTAAGTCTAACACATAGGTCATAGGCGAAGAGTTGAACCCTTTTACACTTCTAATATTATCATTAAAACCTTCCATTAGCCTTAAGCCAGGTATGATACGAGTAGCTATTTGCATCAAAGCACCATCGCCCATTTTCGAGAATACCTGATCTCGATCTCTAGGTACCGGTCTATAAATAATCTTATTTTTATTCTTGTCTTTAAATTCTGCCCAACGCCACTGATCTACGTGCCGATCCCAATCACCCAAAACCATATCAAAAAGTCTTGCTCTTAAATACAAATCCTTATCTACTTCATATTGCTCATCATCCCGAATATCTTCAAGCATACTATCAGTACTCTTCAGTTCATTTGAATATCCAAAACTAGCCAAATTTCCATGACCATCACCCGTATGCTCTTCTATCATATAAAGCTCATCCCCAAATGTTTCATTATACTCCTTTAATGCAGGTTGCTTTGGCACATAATATAATACAGGATTGGTATGATAAATACCTACAGCATCAGATAACCCAGCAGTTGTAAAAGGACCAAAAGGATGTGATCCTGTATAAAAATCTTGTAATAACTCTTGAGTATAGGTTTCTTTTAAATCATCGAGTACATACTGATTTTGAAATGCCATAGATTGCAAATAGAGTTCTGCACTCTTTTTTAAGGCTCGCATTACATATTCCCTACCATCTTTTGTCCGTAAACGAAGAGATTTAGATTGATGTCCGCCTCCTTTTTTAACCGGTTCTAAGCCTCCCATCAATGAATCTAAATTAACGGTCGGCACTTTCACCTCGGTTCCATAATACTCACGGTAACGGTCTCCCCAAATTGCTTTATAGAATCCGCTCTTATCTATTTCATCTTTGGTATACACCGATGCCTTTACACTATCTGGAAACTGACCGGTAAATTTACCTACATATTCTTTCTTGGTTGGTGGCAATACCTCATTTGTAAATAAAAACTCTTCGTTATTATCATCACCTACACCATAGAAGCGTACTCTAGATGAGCCATCTTTATAAACCTCCAAGGTAGCATAACCCATTTTACCTGTATTAAACTGAGAACCATTTAACAAACGTGTAAAACCTTTTTTTGCACCAGAACCACTTACTATCTGTGGTGTATTATTCTCAACAAAATATTGCAATGTATGCTCGTGCCCAGATGCAAATATTACACGATCAGAAAACTGCGCTAAGGTAGTTACCCTGTTCATTAATTCTCGATAACGTTTATTATTTACGTCTTCTACAGATGCACCCGAAGTACTTCTAAGCACATTAATAAAGCTACCCAAAACAGGCAAAGGCACTGCCATTTCTTTAGGATAAAATTGTTTTCTTAATGAATATTGACCTCCATGCTCTCCGTAACTATTGGTTGGGTGGTGCATTGCAATGACGGTAGTACGATCACGGTAATCTTTTATCGCATCTTCAAGTTCTAAGAAAAATTTTGCTCTACTCTTTATATCACACTTGTCATTAATATCTGGGCGCTTGTCCCAATTGGTCAAATACCATTCTGTATCTATGGTAATTATAGCCACATCATCACCTATTTCTACAACATCAATAGGGCATCCGTTTTCTGGCAAAAAAGGATCTTTCTCTTTTTCTTTAAGCGCTTTCTTAATATAATTCTCTTCTCTTTCAAGACCGACCAACCCTTCGGCATACCAATCGTGATTACCTGGTATAAAAAGTGGTCTTCCCTTAAAATCATTCAATGTATTCAACTGAGCATCCAAATGGTTTTTTGCGGTTCTATAAGCTTCAGTAGAATCTTTAGGATCAGGTAAGCCGGCAGGGTAGATATTATCACCCAAAAATATAGCCGTACTATTTTTATCAGCTTGATCCAGTCTATCTTTAAATAGCTTCAATGCAGGATTCATTCCGCCCATAGGTGATAAACCCGCATCACCAATTAAATAAAAGGTATGTGATATATCTTTAGACTCGTTTATATCTATAGCGTATTTTTCATCTACATATTTAGTACTATAGGTAGCACAGCTAGTAATGAATATAAAAACCGACAGATATGTATATATTTTTTTCATACTAACGTTGCCCTCTTTAAAATTTTGTAATTTGGATATTTCAAATCCATTTCTTCTATGTCAGAAATCTTAGAAAGTACACAACAATTTGTAGTTGAACTACTTACCACTCGACTAGACAAGAAGTTTCTGTACCATAATCTAAGACATACCCAAAGAGTCGTTAAAAGTACTAAACAATTACTTGATTCATGTTCTCTATCAGATAAGGATAAAGAGCTATTAGAAATCGTAGCTTGGTTTCACGACACCGGATTCACAAATGGCATCAACGAACACGAGGAAAGTAGCTGTGAAATTGCAGATAAATTTTTAACTAAACAAGGCTATAGTAAAGACGGAATAGAAAAAATTAAATCGTGTATACGCGCTACAAAATGGGATGCAAAGCCGCATAATTTAATGGAAGAAATTATACGCGATGCAGACTGTTCTCATTTTGCACAGAGCAGTTATCTAGAGACTTCTGATCTACTGCGTGAAGAACTAAAGCTTTTCGGAGTTAAGAATTATAGCCAAAAAGAATGGCTAGAACTCAATATTCAATTATTCAGAACCGATCACCATTACTATACAGATTATGCCAAAGAACATTGGATCGAGAAAAAAGATAAGAATTTAAGAAAGCTGATAAAAGAAAAGAAGTCTGAGAAGAAACTTGCTAAGAAAGAGAAACTTAAAGCACAATTTAAAAGCGAAAACCCTGATCGAGGCATTCAAACGCTTTATCGTGTAACGTTAAAAAACCATATTACCCTTAGTGACATTGCAGATACCAAGGCTAACATTTTATTATCTGTAAATGCTATAATTATATCTTTAGCATTATCTAACCTAATTCCAAAATTAGACAACCCTTCTAACGACTACCTTATTTACCCTACTGTAATATTCGTATTCTTTAGTGTGGTTTCTATGGTTCTAGCTGTTCTGGCTACAAGACCAAACGTTACTAGCGGTGAATTCACCAAAGAAGATGTGGCGAACAAAAATGTAAACCTACTGTTCTTCGGCAACTTCCACAAAATGGCCTTAAGCGAGTATGAATGGGCTATTCAAGAAATGCTAAAAGACAAAGATTATATCTACACTTCTTTAACTAAAGATCTTTATTTTCTCGGGATAGTTCTAAATAGAAAATATTCACTTTTACGTTGGACTTATACTATATTTATGATTGGGATGATACTATCTGTAATAGCATTTGCCGTTTCATTCAAATTCTTTGGTCCGGATCGTAAAATACAGTTGTTAAGTGAAGTTTTATTCTTTTAAAGCATCCATTAAATCTTGGTAGGTATATGTCTTTTCTGGTTCTTGTTCTCTTTTGTAAAGAATCTCTGCACGTATAGCTTTTAAGCCAGATACACCTTGCAACCCTTCTAGCTCTACAATTTCTATATTGTTGGTAAAGCAGCCTTTAGATTTTAAGAATTTAATATATCTTAAATATTCTAATTCATCTTTCTTTTGAGAATACACAATAGAAAGCATCCCTTTTTGCGTTAACCTTTGATCGGTACCTTTAATATAAGATTTATCGATTCTTTTTTTGATTACCTCGTAACGTGCATTGTAAGTACCATCAACATCAAACTGCTTTTCGTCCATTCTAAAGCGAATAGATAATGATGTATTATACACCAATATCAACGAAGCGGCATCTAACGGTACCGGTAATTTTGGTTTTAGTGAGTAATGTTCATTTTCCATTTCAACCATTACCTGCAATTGCCACAACCTTAAGTTATTAAGATATAATGGATTATATTCTTTGCTTTCTGATATTGATGCACCAATGTATAAATTATGCTCTATACCGTCTGTTTTGTAACGCTCATAATAATGAGGAAACATTGCCTGAGCGCTTTCTTGTCTTTTATCAATAACCGATGAAAGCTTTTTATTAATCAATGTTACACTTTCGTCATAGTTCTTTCTATGATCATAGTAAGACCCCGTACCCATATCAATTTTAGATTCATATTTTAAAATATGAATCTCTATATCTTTATCAGACTTTTTTAGATGCGCAAAAACAGGAGATATTTCGTCATGTACAAAATCAAAAATAGCCTGCTCACTATTCGTATAAAGTATTTCCTTAATACTCTCTAGATGATTATTTACCCTAAAAATTAATTCCTCGTAGATTGGCAGATTCCATGTTTTTAAGGCAATATTAAGCACATTATCTATTTCAGAAAGTTGTATCATCAAATCTCGCTGAATAGCTAAATTTCTAGCTTGCGAAGAATCTTTTATATCTATTTGACCAAATAGGGGATAGACATCTTTAAAAACGATTTCTTTAAATGAAGGAGACCTACCTTCAGTTTCATCTAAAATAAATTTCTTGGCTTCTTCTTGAAATCTCCAATAAACTGAAGTATGTACAGATGTGCACTCATTTTGTATGATAGCGTCTATTCTATTATTTTCTTCAGTTTTAGTACGTACTACAGCAGAGACAATAAATGGCAATACATCATCTAACTTTTGTGCATTTACACCATTAAGCACTCCTTTCTTTTCAGAAACAATTTCTAAAACTCCTAAAAGATTATTTTCATAAGCTATGGGAGCAAAAATAGCACTTTGTATTCCTTGTTCTTTCAAGCCCTTATAGGGATTCAAATTACCAGACTGCTCCACTTTACGATTCATGTCGGCAATAGTAAAGTATGAGTTGCTATCAATTAATTTTTCATAAGAATCTTCACATAAAGCAGACTTGCAGTTCATATGATGCTCCCCTCCTAAAAGAAAACTTTCAAAGCCCATACCTGCAACTTCTTCAAACTCATTTTTCATAGCATCAAAAGATGCAAAACCTACTTTAATATTCGGTAATCTAAAAAACGACTTAAAAGTTTCCTGCAAATCGTGCATGAAATTTGTAGGCTGTATTGTATTCTTAGAAATCAATTTTGACTTAATATTCGAAATTGCCTGTTCCATAGTTACATCGAACAAATTGGCAATTACAAAACCTTTGGATATAAAACTCTCTGGCGGAATCTTTTCCATCCAAAGTTTTATATCATTTGGGCTAGCCAATAATTCATCTACATCTTCTTGAGTAATCTCTTTAGCTTTCTCTGTAGGAATAATGTCAATAAAATCGGCATTATATAAAATACGATAATGGCGCATTACACCATTTGCATCTGGAATATCATAAAAATAAGGGCGACTAAAATCTAAATGATAACCATAGTAATAATTCAACACCACTACGCAGCTCATGATATAATCCATATCATCCCCAACATTTCTTAACTCTGGCACATAATCATCACCTGCTTCTTCAATAATTTTTTGAAAACGTTTAGATGACTTTATAATCATATCTTGATAAGGCAACGTTGCTACCTTTATCTCGTTGCCACTTAAAGCTTCTGTAAATGTATCTTGTAGAATATGATTAATGAGATCTTTATTTGTCTCTAATAAAGTAAAATCTGAAAAACCATTACGCAGTTCAGGAAAACCTTTTTCAATAGACAAAATTCGTTCAGCAGTAGCCGCCAAAAAAGGATCATCACCCTTCAAATGTTCATCATACTTCTCTAGAAGTTTTTCAAAACTTATGAGGTGCTTAACCGGCATTATCTTTCTCTCCTGCTTTCCCATGGTTGAGTTAGTCTACTAATTGGGCGTAAAGTTACAAAATATACCAAGTTTTTTAAGGCTCTAAGCCCTATGGTTGACTGGATTTTCGGATATTTAACGAAAAATAGCCCATGTCATCGGATAGTAGACTTACAAGAGCTTACAATAATGCTAAAGTTATTCCGTTTGACGACTCTTCAAAATTCATACTTTTTAGCGATTGCCATAGAGGAGACAACAGTTTTGCCGATGAATTTGCCAACAATAGAAACATCTATTATCATGCGCTAAAATTCTACTATGCTGAAGGATTTGATTATTGCGAACTTGGTGATGGCGATGAACTTTGGGAAAACATTCATTTCGAGTCTATTTTTGAAGCTCATAAAAATGTATTTAAGCTATTAAAACAATTTCATTTAGAGCATAAACTGCATATGATATGGGGCAATCATGATATGGTCTACAAAGATGAAGCCTATGTTAAAAAACATCTTTCTAGTTATTTTGAACCTATAGACGACAAAGACAAATCGCTTTTTGAAGGCATAAAATATCATGAGGCGCTTATTTTAAAAAATAAAGAAACCCAACAAGAGGTCTTTCTTACCCATGGGCATCAAGCAGATTGGTGGAACTACACTTTTTGGCGCTGGGGACGATTTTTGGTACGTATTCTTTGGAAGCCCTTACAAGTTTGGGGTATCGCCGACCCAACTTCGCCCGCTAAAAACTATACAGAACTTATTAAAGTAGAACGTCGCACAAAAAAATGGATTCTAAAAAATGACTTAAAAATTACCGTTGTAGGTCATACCCATAGACCACGTTTTCCTGAGCCTGGTGATATTCCTCTTTTTAATGATGGAAGCTGTGTTCACCCAAGAAGTATTACCGGTATTGAAATTGAAAAAGGATGTATTTCATTAATAAAGTGGCAAATAAATACTACTGATGACGGCACATTACGAGTAGTTCGTATTTTATTAGAAGGTCCGCAGAAACTAAAAGATTATATCGAAAACAAATAAGCTAAAAAACGCTTCACTATCTCAAACAGTGCTTTCCTGACAATTATTAAATATGTACCAATAAAACTATTTTAATAAGAATACCTTCTTTACAAGTCAATTTTATTTTAAATTCATTAAAAAATTACTGAATTAATTGTGACTTTATCAAAAAAATGGTTTCTTAATAAGTACAATCAATTAAACCTTATAAAAATGAAAAAATTTATTGCAGAGTTTATCGGCACATTATGGCTGGTATTAGGTGGTTGCGGTAGTGCCGTACTTGCCGCAGGTTATCCAGAATTAGGTATTGGCTTTGCCGGTGTCGCTTTAGCGTTTGGTTTAACCGTAGTTACTATGGCATATGCCATAGGTCATATTTCTGGCTGTCATTTAAACCCAGCTGTAACAATTGGTGTTTGGGTAGGTGGACGCTTTGATGGTAAAGACGTTTTGCCATATATCGTTGCTCAGGTATTGGGCGGTATTGCTGGTGCGGCCATACTTTTTCTTATTGCTTCGGGTAAATCAGATTACGTTTTAGGCGGATTTGCATCTAACGGATTCGGAGAACATTCACCTGGTGGATACAGCATGACTTCTGCTTTAATCATAGAAGTAGCTATGACGTTTATGTTCTTATTTGTTATTTTAGGTTCTACCTATACAAAAGCACCAAGAGGATTTGCCGGTTTGGCTATTGGACTTTGTCTTACACTAATACACTTAATAAGTATCCCTGTAACAAATACATCGGTAAACCCTGCACGTAGTACAAGTCAGGCTTTATTCGCTGGTGGTTGGGCTATAGATCAACTTTGGTTATTTTGGCTAGCACCTATTGTTGGAGCTGTTTTAGCCGGAATAGTTTACAAAGCTATTTCACCAGAAATAACTGATAAATAATAACTTTTTTTTAGTTCAAGCTCATCATGTTTAGTTTAAATATGATGAGCTTTTTTTTTATGGTATATTTAGAGAATCAACTAAACTAACTCAATTCAAATATGCCTTTATTTATCGTTATTCTAGGAATTCTACTCCTGTTTCTTCTCATTGCAAAATTCAAACTAAATGCCTTTATCACTTTTATCATCGTCTCTTTATTCGTTGGTATTGCCGAGGGTATGGAACCCATTAGTGTGGTCGACTCCATTCAAAAAGGTATCGGTAATATTTTAGGATTTCTTGTCATTATTTTAGGCCTTGGTGCCATGCTAGGTAAGTTGGTTGCCGATAGTGGTGCAGCACAACGCATTACCACAAAATTGGTAGAGAAATTCGGGAAAAAGAACATTCAATGGGCGGTTGTATTGACCGGTTTCATTGTTGGTATACCCATGTTCTACTCTGTAGGTTTTGTAATTCTAGTTCCTCTTGTTTTCACTATTGCAGCAGCTACAGGTCTACCTCTTTTATATGTAGGCTTACCAATGCTAGCTTCTTTATCGGTAACACATGGCTATTTACCTCCGCACCCAGCACCAACAGCTCTTGCATCTATGTTTAATGCCGATATTGGTAAAACACTGTTATACGGAATCATAGTAGCGATACCCGCAATAATCGTTGCCGGACCATTACTTTCAAGAACCTTAAAAGGAATTAACGCAACACCGCTTAAAGAATTTTTAAACCCTGTAGTTTTAAAGGAAGATGAAATGCCGAGTATGGCGAATAGCATAATCAGTGCACTTTTACCTGTTATCCTAATTGCAGTTGCTGCATTAGCTCAGCTTTTACTCCCTGCAGATTTCTTTCTTACCAAGATTTTAGTTTTTATGGGCAACCCAGCTATTGCCATGCTTATTGCCGTTTTAGTTGCTATTTACACTTTAGGTTTAGGTCAAGGAAAAAGTATGAAAGAGGTCATGGATTCTGTTGGTAGTGCAATTACCGGTATAACCATGGTACTTCTTATTATTGCTGGCTCTGGCGCATTAAAACAAGTATTAATAGATAGCGGTGTAAGCGAATATATTGGTGGAATATTAGAGCAATCATCAATCTCACCATTAATATTAGCTTGGTTGATCGCTACGATTATACGGGTTTGTGTTGGATCTGCGACTGTAGCTGGTTTAACCGCTGCAGGTATCGTGCTACCACTTGTTCAAGGTACAGGGGCTAGTCCTGAATTAATGGTTTTGGCGATAGGGTCTGGTAGTTTAATGCTATCTCATGTTAACGATAGCGGATTCTGGTTATTTAAAGAATACTTTAATCTATCGGTTAAAGACACTTTAAAAAGTTGGACCGTGATGGAAACAACCGTTGGCGTTATGGGATTGATAGGTGTTCTTATTATTAATACATTTATTTAATATTTAAAAAATTGCACATGAAACCTTCTGAAAAAATTAAAGAATTGGGATTGATTTTACCACCTGCTCCACCTCCTGCAGGGTTATACAAACCTGTTTTAGTCGTTGACCATTTTCTATATATTTCTGGTCAGGGCCCTATGCAAAATAACGGTTCATTGATTGTTGGTAGAGCCGGTCATGATATGACTATGGAAGAGGCTAAAGTTGCCGCAAGGCAAGTTGCATTAACCATGCTTTCTACGATACAAACTCATTTTGGAGATATCGATAAAATTAAAAGAATTGTAAAAACCTTGGGGATGGTGAATTCCACTCCTGATTTTGGTCTACAACCTTTGGTCATTAACGGTTTTAGCGAACTCATGGCTGATATTTTCGGACCCGATAATGGAGTAGGTGTTCGTAGTGCTGTTGGTATGATTTTACCCGGTGGAATTCCTGTTGAAATTGAGGCTCATTTCGAATTACATCATTAACAGTTATGGCAAACGAAAATTGGTATTCTATAGATAAAACAGACGGAGTTATTTCTCCTTCCTTATTGGTGTATCCAGATAGAATTCTACATAACATCGACTTGATGATTTCTATGATTGGTGATGTAAATCGGCTACGTCCGCATGTAAAAACCTATAAAAATGCCAATATCATCAACATGCAGATGGAGCGCGGAATTCAAAAATTCAAATGCGCCACTATTGCTGAAGCAGAACTACTTGGTGACTGCGATGCTGTTGACGTATTATTAGCAATGCAACCCGTTGGTGCAAACGCAAAGCGTTTTATTGAATTGATTAAAAAATACCCGAGCACCAAATTCTCGACCATTGTAGATAATTCTAAAACACTTAAAATTCTTAGTGAACTTGCAAAATATCATCACATTAAAATTCCGCTTTGGGTAGATATTAATAATGGTATGAACAGAACAGGAATCATACCAGACCACGATGCTTTAGAATTGTATACTCAATTATATGAGAATAAATACTTAATTACAGAAGGACTTCACGTTTACGATGGTAATTTGCGCAATACAGATGTTACCCTTAGAGAGCAAGATTGTAATACAGCTTTCGAAGCGGTAATCGACTTAAAGAAAAGTATTGAAGATAAAAACATACCTAGCCCAAAAATTGTAGTTGGCGGTTCACCAACGTTTCCTTTTCACTGTAAACGCCAAAATGTTGATACCAGCCCCGGAACAACACTTCTTTGGGATTCTGGTTATGGAAATCTATTTCCAGAAATGGGCTTTTTACCAGCTGCAATATTGTTTACAAGAATAGTAAGCAAACCAACTACTGGTATTCTATGTTTCGATCTTGGTCATAAATCGGTTGCTCCTGAAATGCCCTTTCCTAGAATTGAATTTTTAGACTTAAAACACAGTAAACAAATAAGCCAATCTGAAGAGCATTTAGTGGTAGAGTATGATGATCTGACTATCCCAGAAGTGGGTGATGTTCATTATGCCATACCTAAGCATATTTGCCCAACTGTTGCAAAATACGACACACTTACAGTGATAAAAGATAAAGCCGTTATCGACTATTGGCCGGTAACCGCCAGAACACAAAAAACTACTATTTAATCATGATTATATTCGATGCCCATTTAGACCTTTCTATGAATGCCATGGACTGGAATCGCGACCTGACTTGGTCTATTGATGAAATTAGAAAAAGTGAACAGGGTTTAACCGATAAACCTGGCCGTGGTACTAATACCGTTTCTTTAGATGCGATGAGAAAGGGGAATGTCGGACTCTGTATGGCGACGCAAATTGCTCGTTATGTGCATAAAGACAATAGCCTGCAGGGATGGAAATCGCCCCAACAGGCATGGGCGCATACCCAAGGGCAGCTAGCGTGGTATAAAAGCATGGAAGATGCCGGTGAAATGGTTCAGATTACCAACAAAACCCAACTTGATGCGCACTTAGCACTTTGGAAAACGGACGAAGAAAAGAAGCCTATTGGCTATTTACTTAGTCTTGAAGGTGCAGATTCTATCGTTGATATCTCATACCTTCAGAAAGCTTATGATTCAGGCTTAAGAGCTATTGGTCCGGCACATTATGGTCCGGGTACTTATGCTCACGGAACAAATTCAGTAGGCGGCATCGGAACTAAAGGAAGAGAGCTTCTTAAAGAAATTCAACGACTAGGTATTATACTTGATGTCACCCATTTATGCGACCTAAGTTTTTGGGAAACGATGGTGAATTATGACGGACCACTTTGGGCAAGCCATAATAATTGTAGAGCATTAGTAAATCATCATAGACAATTTACCGATGAGCAGTTAAAGGAAATCATTGGTAGAAAAGGGGTTATCGGTGTGGTCTTAGATGCCTGGATGATGACACCAACTTGGGAAAGAGGTGTTTCTACTCCGCAATCTGCAAACGTAAGTCTACAGCAGACACTAGATAATATCGACCATATTTGCCAATTGGCTGGTAACGCAAATCACGTTGGTATTGGCTCTGATCTTGATGGCGGATTCGGAACAGAACAAGGCCCCGCAGATGTCGATACTATTGCTGATTTACAGAAAATTATAGGATTACTAGAAGATAGAGGTTATACGCAACCGGACATTGAGAAAATTATGAACGGAAATTTCATTAACTTTCTAAGACGAAATTTAAAATAGTTTAGTGAAGAAGATTTGTACATATTTAGTATCGTTATGTCTTTTAATCGGACTTACAGTACAGCACTGTAATCTTAATTATAGGCATACTACGCATGCTAATTTTGAAATTTCTTCATACGCTCCTTCTCAACATGCCCAACATTCAGAAAACAATGCTGCGACGTATGAAATTAACAGTATTGCATTTATCTCTTCTATTGCCGACGTTTATATTGCTTTTATCATTTTATCTAAAAATTACGGTATTAGCACCAAACAAGCTATAAGCGTTCAAAAGGATAACCACTTAGTCTACCAATCTTCCATAAACAATGCTGTTTTTCTTTGTAAAACAATCACTTCTAAATATCAAAGAATCGCATAATAGAACATAGCTTCTGAAGCTATTTTAATGTGTGCCAAGCGTACACATATGATAACTAGTATTCACCATTTATCATCACTATTATGTATTTCAAAAAAATAAACAAAGCCTTTCTTTGGTTAAAAAGAAAGCTAATACTTCTCATTGCTGCATTTATGGTAGGCATATCAAATGTTATATATGAAGAAGAAAAAATGATCAACGGCAATTTTATCAAAACCGAGCAAAAACAAGAAGAAGATTCTGATTAAGTCCGTCAGAACAAACATTTCAACGAATTACAGTTCAATCGACAGTTTTTTAACGAAGCCTTAAGTACCCATGGCAGGGTATTTGTTATCTTTATTTCATCATATTTAATATTCGATGAGAAAACTTTTTTTTCTTTTTATTATTTTATTCTCTTTTGCTGCGATTAAGGTCTCTGCTCAAACAGATTTACCTACATCAAAACCGCTTAAGATTGATAAGGTAAACCCTATTAATTCTAGTGGTGCTCCAAATAAGGGATCTGTTCTTAATATGCCTAATTTAATTAAAGAACAGCCCAGTGTAGATATGACAACACCCAACCCTGTAAAAATGTTACGCGATGAAGAATTGGTACAAGCAGGTGCAGGTATGAAAATAGATCCACGCATTGGTCCCGGAGAACGATTAGGTGGTTCTGGTCAGTATTTTGCAGACCAATATCTAGGCGATGTAAAGAGTAGCGGAAAATTTATAGGCATAGTATGCAGAGATCATGAATATGTAGATGGCGATCGTGTAAAAATATATATGAACGATATGGTTGTTGAACAGAACCTTTTGTTAACAGGTGCATTCAAAGGTATTAATGTTGATTTACAAGATGGTTTTAATCGCTTAGACTTCGAAGCTTTAAACCATGGTTCTTCAGCGCCGAATACCGCACAGGTAGATGTTTACAATGACAAAGGTGAATTAATCTATTCTAATAAATGGTTATTATCTGCAGGTTCTAAAGCAACCTTGATTGTTACAAAAGAATCAATGTAGAACTGTTCTGCTTTTATTCACCTTTAAAATTATCGTTTACCAGGTACATAAGTCTCTTCTGCCCTTTTCAAAACATCTTCACGATAAAAAGGAACTTTTTTCCAATTTACATTCTTATATCTAATAATTTGATCATCAAAATGTGGTGAAGAAGGATATCCACTTTGTCCGCCAGCCAACATACTTTTAGCTTGCACCTTCTCTCCAAATTCTACAACTGCTACAAAACTATTACCTCTGGTACCGTATATTTTCTTTGCCCCTTCTGTGGTATAACGCGTGCCATAAGCAGCCAATGCTCCCCACCTTCCTGAAGCAAAACCAATAGGAATACTAGGCTTTGTATCATCGAATTGCTGAACGATATCTCCTGTAATTCTTTGATATCTATTGACCTCTCCCCATGGTATTTTCCATGTCACAAAATCAGCTGTTAACTGATCGATTACTTCTTCAAAAATTCTCAACGATTCTTCTGTATGTGTACCGAAATAGGTCATTCGTTCCATATCACTAATGTTCTCTGGGTGTTTTGCTCTTTTACCCATTGCAGTACCATAAAAATGTGCCAAAGTCATAGCTACTTGATCTTCGCCTGTGGTATAATCCCAATCTTCGAGGATCTTTATTGGTTCCCTTAACTTCGGATTCTGGTCGTTATTAGAATAATAAGTTTTCACCAAACCAGGTATCAACGCTTCAAAGGCTGGCAAGTAAGGGTCATGCGCTAATTGAATTAAGCTATCTACCGTATATCCTTTTCTATCCGTTAATAATTCTATTGCATGAACCCCTCTAAAATTCTCTTGGTCTTTAGACATGTAATTTGGGTAATCTTCTTTCTTAGGGCTAAATTCTAAAGCTGATGTATAGGGTGTAGAATTACAATTTTGTATCCACCCATTTTCTGGATTAAGAACTAAGATATTTTCATCAACGGAATGTAAGCCTTGCCAATCAGTTTTAGGATTACTACCATCAACCGGTTTTGTATAATCAAATTGAACATCTCGTTTTGGAACGTAATTACCATGAAAATAAGCGATGTTTCCTTCAGCATCTGCATACACGGTGTTATTACTTGAATTGGTACGGATATCCATCATCTCCCGAAATCCTTTATAGCCGCTTTGCTTAGACCGTATAAAGGACTGCTCTAATGCTTTTACCGGTTCCCACATCATGGCAGATGCTGTCCACTGCCCTTCGGCAACGTGAGTTATTGGTCCGTGGTGGGTTCTATATGCCAGATATTTTTTCTCTTTCAACTTTTTACCATCCAAATATTTCAACACTATCTCAGATGATTGTACAGGTCGTAATTCTTCTCCATATTGATAGAATAAATTATCATCATTCTTAATAATCGTTTCCTTAAATTCATCCATAACATCCGTATATGTTGATGTATGCATCCACCCTGTTTTCTCATTGAATCCTTGGTAAACGAAAAACTGACCCCACGTTACCGCTCCATAAGCATTTAATCCTTCCTCAGAAACTACATGAACTTCTCCCCTAAAATAAAACGAGGTATGAGGATTGATTAATAATAATGGATTACCAGATTGGGTTAACTTACCTGAAATAGCAATACCGTTAGACCCTTGTGGTTCTTCTACTTCTTTTTCTTTTTTTAGCTTTATCGCCTCCATTTTCGGCAATTCCATATCACTTTCATAAAAAGCAGCTATCTTCTTTGTTGAAATACGCTCAATATCTCCGCCAATAGATCCTTCACTAAAATACATCGGCATCCACGGTTCGAAATGAGTCAACAATCTCGATTTTACTTTTGGGTGCGTGTATAAATAATAATTAACCCCATCGGCAAAGGCATCACATAATTCTTTCAACCAAGCGGGACTCTTTTCATAATTTGCTTTAGCCTCTTCTTCTGTCATAAATAGCTTCGCACGTAAATCACTATACAAAGCTTCTTCACCATCTACTTCTGCCAGCCTACCAGTCGCCCAAATGTAATTTTGCTCCACGCGATTAAAATCATCTTCGCACTGCGCATATAGCAAGCCAAAAACAGCATCGGCGTCTGACTTACCATAAATATGGGGCACTCCAAAATCGTCTCGTATTATTTCAACATTCGCAGCATGAGCTTCCCATTTTTCAATTTCACCCTTCTCTGGCTTATTAGTCTTACATGATAAAACCAATACAAATGCCAACAAATAAATAATTCTGTTCATTGCTACTATTTTAATAAATTCTTGAGATGTATAAATGTACTTGATTTTTACCAACTACCGCTAGATCCACCACCACCAGAACTTCCTCCGCCACCGGAAAATAAACTTGAACTACTGCCAGAAGAGCTACTACCCGAACTGAAAGAATGTGTGCCTGAAGAAGAGAATGTTTTTCTGTAATAAGACTTGTCATTTTTGACCCAAGATATATTCAAATCGTCTTTACCTGATAGCTTTAGCTTTATAAAAGCAATGATTACAGCAATACCAAAAAATGGAAGTAATACCCATAATAATAATTTTGGATTATCTACAATCTCTCCCATTATAGATTGACTAGATGTAAGTATACTATAAGCAACAGTTGCTGGAGCTAGCATAAAAACCAAACCGAATAGAGATGATAATGAACCTGCAATCAGCATAAACAATCCTGGTAATACTCCAAGTTTACCCATGAGCATTCCACGAAAAACTTCAATGATATTCTTATAACTTCTATAAAAGAAAAAACCGCCTACGCCGACAAAAATCAAAAGAAAGAACCCAAGAAATATATAGCCTATAAGCTGGTTATTACTTTCTTCGTCTTCAATTTCTTGTTTAAACTCGTCAAGTGCTTCTGGATTATCAAGAAACTCTATAAGCTGATTACTAGCCTCGTTAATACCCGTAAAATACGCCTCTTCTTTAAAATTAGGAATCATCGTATTTCTAATAATTCTTGAGGCAACGGCATCTGTAATGTACGGTTCTAATCCAGAGCCAACTTCTATTCTAACTTCTCTATCTAATTCTGAGAATAGAATCAATAGCCCATTATCTTTACCTTCTTGACCAATCCCGTTTTGGTTGAATAACGCATTTGCATAGGTTTCAATAGTATCATACCCTAATTCTTCAATCGTAACTACCACTAACTGATTTGTAGTTTTCTCTTCCAGTTCAACTAATCGGTTATTTAATTCTAATACCTGACTTGAAGTGAAAATACCTGCACTATCAGTTACAAAATCTCGTAACTCATAGTATTGGTCTTGCGCATTCGCGTAAAACGTAACTAACAGAAAAAAGAAAATAATTTTTTTAAGCATCGGTCGGTAATCAGGATACTCAAATATAAAAACCTTTATTGACACAAATAGTGATTATCAAAACCTATTCTAGATTCGGTAAAACTTTAGAATTGAAGTAACTTGCGACTTGTTGTCTTTTAGTCTCGACTTCGCTCGACAAGGCAGTAGAAAATTAAACAGATATGGCAGAAAAAAAAGTAAGTATCCTAACCGCATTTAAGACTATTATATGGCCGCGTAGAAAACTGGTTTTGCTAGGTTTATTACTCATTATAATTAGTAAAGCATCAAGTTTTGTTGCTCCGGTGTCGCTACGGTATTTTTTAGATGATATTGTACCCAATAAAGATTACGACCTATTAAAAATATTGGTCGCTGTTGTAATTTTTGCTTTTTTAGTGCAGGCAGTTATGTCTTTCTTATTAACTAAAGTACTAAGTATTCAGGCGCAGTTCATGATTTCTGAATTGCGATCTCAAGTACAAAAACAGGTACTTTCACTACCTATTCGCTTTTTTGACAATACAAAATCAGGCTCTTTAGTTTCTAGAATTATGAGTGATGTTGAAGGTGTAAGAAACTTAATAGGCACCGGACTCGTGCAGCTTGTAGGTGGTACAATTACCGCCGTAGTTTCTCTAATTTTATTACTTAGAATTAGCCCTACAATGACACTATTGACTTTTGTACCCCTTATTCTTTTTGCACTGATCGCACTGAAAGCTTTTAAAATTATAAGACCTGTTTTCAGGGAACGTGGAAAAATAAATGCGGAAGTAAAAGGAAGATTGACAGAAACCCTTGGTGGTATTCGTGTTATAAAAGGATTTAATGCCGAAGAGCAAGAAAGTAAGGTTTTTGAAGAGGGTGTAGATAAATTATACCAAAATGTAAAGAAGAGTTTAACAGCTACGGCATTTATGACCAGCGCTTCTACTTTCTTGTTAGGCTTGGCAACTACAGGTATTATGATGGGCTTTGGCGGTTACAAAATGATGCAGGGAGAATTAACCACAGGTGAGTATTTTGAGTTTACTTTTCTTCTTGCCCTAATGGTAGCACCAATTGTTCAAATGAGTAATATAGGTAGCCAATTAACAGAAGCTTTAGCCGGTTTAGATCGTACTGAAGAGTTAATGAACAAGGTTTCTGAATCTGATGAAAAAGATAGAACTATTACGCTTTCTAACATTAAAGGTGATATGGTTTTCAATGATGTATCATTTGCCTACGAAGAAGACAAAGATGTTTTACATAACATCAGTTTTGAAGCAAAATCTGGCGATGTCATAGCACTTGTTGGTAGTTCTGGCTCAGGGAAATCTACAATCGCAGGTTTGGCAGCTAGTTTCTTGAATCCTGATTCGGGGGAGATTACCATTGATGGAACGGATTTATCAAAAGTTGACCTCACCAGTTTTAGACAGTACTTGGGTGTTGTTTTACAAGACGATTTTCTATTTGAAGGTACTATTAGAGAAAACATCCTTTTTCCTAGACCAGGCGCTTCTGAAGAAGAGTTAAAAGCCGCAATCAAAGCAGCTTACGTTGATGAATTTACAGATAGATTTGAAGAAGGATTAAATACGGTTATTGGAGAACGCGGCGTAAAATTATCTGGCGGACAACGACAACGTATTGCTATCGCACGTGCGGTTTTAGCAAACCCTAGAATACTAATTCTTGACGAAGCTACCTCTAACCTTGATACCGAAAGTGAAGCTTTAATTCAAAAGAGCTTAGCCGAACTTACCAAAGGAAGAACAACTTTCGTCATTGCCCACAGATTAAGCACTATTAGAAAAGCAAATCAAATTTTAGTTATTGAAAATGGACGTATTGCAGAACAAGGCACTCACGAAGAGTTGATTGCAAAAGAAGGCAGATACCATAACTTGTTTACGTACCAGGCTAGGATATAAGTTGGCTTTTGGCTTTTGGGTTTTGGCTTTTGGCTTTTGGCTTTTGGCTTTTGGCTTTTGGCTTTTGGCTTTTGGCTTTTGGCTTTTGGCTTTTGGAAATTAAAAATTTATTTTCAAACATAGAGTAACACGAGCTTTTAAAATTAATTCAGCAGATAGCTTCGTCAAGCTCAATTAAATCTAGTTTCCTCGCAATGCCGTTTATAGCTCTTCTGGTGCAAGCTCTACTTCTAGCCCGTCCATATCTTCAGTGATATGTAATTGACAACCTAAACGTGAATTATCTTTTACATTAAATGCTTCAGATAACATAGCTTCTTCATCATCACCCATTTCTGGAAGTTCAGTATCTGACAACACATAACATTGACATGAAGCACACATAGCCATACCGCCACAAATACCAATTGTACCTTCTGGTGCTAATTCGTATGAACGAACTACTTCCATTAGATTCATGTTCATATCCGTTGGGGCATCTATCTCGTGCAACACTCCATCGCGGTCAGTTATTTTTATTTTGATATCGGTCATTCAATAATAATTTTTCAAACTTATAGCGTTGTAGCCTTTCGACTGCGCTCAGGATGACATTTTAGTTTATTTATTCAATCGCTTTTACTACTGCTTTTGGCGCTTCTTTTTTGGTTCCGTCAAAACCACTTACACCACCTACGGTAGTATATTTCATGACATACTTTTTATCTGGATAAATTTTTTGAAAAGCACTTTGGCACATTAGCGTTGCCTCATGAAAACCACAAAGAATCAGTTTTAATTTGCCTGGGTATGTATTTACATCACCTATGGCATATATTCCTGGAATATTGGTTTGATAATCGAACGTATCTACTTTAATAGCATTTTTCTCTATCTCTAATCCCCAGTCGCCAATGGGACCTAATTTTGGAGAGAGTCCGAATAAAGGAATAAAGTTATCTACCTCTAAAGTAATCTCTTCCTTAGCATCAGAAATCTTTCTGATTAAAACAGATTCTAATTTCTCTTCTCCATTTAGAGCTATAATTTCTGCTGGGGTAATCAAGTTCAATTTTCCTGAATTTTTCAATTCCTGAACTTTCTCAACAGAATCCAGGGCACCTCTAAATTCGTTTCTCCTATGCACCAAAGTTACTTGAGAGGCTACATCAGCTAAAAAAATACTCCAGTCTAGGGCAGAATCTCCACCACCGGCTATGACTACTTTCTTATCACGATACACCTCAGGATCTTTGATCATATAAGCTACACCGTTATCTTCAAATTTTGACAAATTATCTAACAATGGTTTTCTTGGCTCAAAACTCCCTAATCCACCAGCTATAGCAACAACCGGCGCATTATGCTCAGTACCTTTATTTGTGGTTACTACAAATGTACCGTCATCTAATTTTTTGATTGTTTCTGCACGCTCACCTAGAGTAAACCCTGGTTGAAAAGACTTTATTTGCTCCATTAAATTATCTACCAAATCTCCCGCCAACACCTCTGGAAAACCAGGGATATCATAAATAGGTTTTTTAGGATAAATTTCAGAACACTGTCCGCCCGCCTGTGGCAAAGCATCTACTAAATGGCATTTTAGCTTCAGGAGTCCTGCTTCAAAAACGGCAAAAAGACCCGTAGGTCCCGCGCCAATTATCAATATATCGGTCTTAATCATTACTTCAATTCTTTGTAATACCCTTCAAAATTATCAATCTATCGTCTTAAAAATTATGACAATTATCAGGATTTAACCTGCAATATTAATAACTTCTTGTATCTGTGGCGCGTATTTTTTTATCGTCATTTCAACACCACTTTTTAGGGTCATTTGATTTACACTACACCCAACACAAGCACCTTCTAGCCTTACTTTAACAGAAGATTCATCATCAATAGAAACTAATGTAATATCACCACCATCACTTTGTAAAAAAGGTCTGATTTCTTCTAATGCTTTTTCAACATTTAATTTTAGTTCTGCTGATGTCATATCTATTTTTTATTAACAGGCGAACAACCCGCCATCGTTGTAATCTTAATTGCTTCTGTAGGCGGTAATGTTTCATTTCTAGAAACTACCTCACTGACAATCTTTTTTGTCAATTCTTCAAATGCTTTTTCTACCGGTGTAGCCGTTTGTAATGCTGCTGGTCTACCAACATCACCAGCTTCACGAATACTTTGTACTAATGGCATTTCTCCTAAAAAAGGTACATTTAAATCTTCCGCAAGGTGTTTTGCACCCTCTTTACCAAAAATATAATATTTATTATCTGGCAACTCTGCAGGTGTAAAGTATGCCATATTCTCTACAATTCCCAAAACAGGTACGTTTATAGAGTCTTGCTGAAACATTGCCACACCTTTTCTAGCATCGGCAAGTGCAACTTCTTGTGGTGTACTCACTACAACAGCTCCGGTTATTGGTAAGGCTTGCATAATACTTAAGTGTATATCGCCTGTACCTGGTGGTAAATCGATCAACATAAAGTCTAAATCGCCCCAATGTGCATCAAAAATCATTTGATTCAGTGCTTTAGAAGCCATTGGTCCTCTCCAAATTACAGCTTGATCTCTTTGTGTAAAAAAGCCAATTGATAATAGTTTAACGCCATAACTTTCTACCGGCTTCATTTTAGATTTACCATCTACATTTACTGCAAGTGGTTTATCATTAGCGACATCGAACATTATGGGCATTGATGGTCCGTAGATATCGGCATCTAACAAACCTACTTTAAAGCCCATTTTTGCCAAAGTAACTGCCAAGTTAGCTGTTACGGTAGATTTACCTACCCCACCTTTACCAGAGGCTACCGCTATAATATTAGAAATACCTGGTATTGCTTTACCTTTTATCTCATTTACTTTCGGCTTTGCAGCAGGAGCATCGACCTTAACATTGATTTTAATTTTCGCTTTTTCATAAACTTCTTTATGAATAATTTTTAAAATCTCTACCTCAGTCTTTTTACGTGCTTGTAGGCTTGGGTTTGTAATAGTAATATCTACCTCAACCTCATCGCCAAAAATTTGGATATTGGTAACTGCACCACTTTCTACCATGTTTTGACCTTCCCCAGGAACGGTAATATGTTCCAATGCCTTTAAAATATCCTTCTTATCTATCTTCATTATATAAATTCATTCTAAACAACAAAGATAATCCTTAGATGTTAGATTATGAAGTTAGCGTATTGAAAATGAAGATGCCATTATAATTAAAACCTCTTATTAACAGAAATTCAATTCTCTATTATTTATGATTTACAGACAGAAATAAACTATCTAAAAACCGTATTTTAGAATCTTCTTTAAAACGCAACTCATGTACCACAATACCAAAAGAATAGTTTTATTTTCATTTCTTGGTCTCTTTACTTTCCTACTCATTACATCCTGCTCTAGTTCAAAAAATGAATTCTCTAAAAAGGATGTAAAACGATCCCAAAAATTAGTGGGATTAGATTTCGATAAAAAATATATTGACACCCTATACCCCTATCTAAAAAGGAATAAAGAAGGTTTTGATACCTTGCGGAAATACACCTTAGATAACGACGTCGTACCTGCAATACAGTTTAATCCCCTACCCCTAAACTTCACCCCAAAAGCACAAGCGGGATTCCCTGAATGGAAAATTGCCGATAACGTAGAACTACCAAACAAAGAAGCTGACCTTGCTTTTTACTCCATTCCCCAACTTGCATCTCTTATTAAAAGTCATAAAATTAGTTCTCTTGAACTAACCGAATTCTTTATAGCCCGATTAAAAAAATATAATCCGGTTTTAGAATGTACCATTACCATCACAGAAGAAATGGCATTGGAACAAGCCAAAGATTTAGATGCCGAACTGGCTGCTGGGAACTATCGCGGAATTTTGCATGGCATACCTTACGGCGTAAAAGATTTAATAGCGGTCGAAGGTTATAAAACAACGTGGGGCGCTGAACCATACCGTAACCAACAAATTGAAATGACTGCAACCGTGGTTCAAAAATTACAAGATGCAGGTGGAGTATTAGTTGCAAAATTAGTATCAGGTTCTTTGGCAAGGGGAGATGTTTGGTTCGATGGAAAAACTAAAAATCCGTGGGATACCACACAAGGTGCCACAGGATCATCTGCAGGTTCTGGATCTGCAACCTCAGCAGGATTAGTCCCTTTTGCTTTGGGTACAGAAACGTTGGGCTCCATAACATCGCCAAGTAATAGAAACGGAATTACAGGTTTACGCCCAACTTATGGTAGAGTTAGTAGACACGGGGTAATGAGCTTAAGTTGGTCTATGGATAAAGTAGGTCCAATGGCTAGAAGTGCAGAAGATTGTACTATTGTATATAGCGTGATTACAGGTAAAGATCCAAAGGACGGAATGACCACAGATTACCCTGACGGATTCGAACCTCAAAAAAACTACAAATCGCTAAGAATTGGATACCTAAAAAAGGATATTGAAAAAGACACCTCTTTAAGTAAAGACAACCTTGAAAAGGCATTGAAGACTTTTAAAGAAATGGGGCTAACGCTAACCGAAGTGGAACTACCGAAAGATGTACCCTATAATAGTTTTGACGTTATTCTAAGAGCAGAAGCGGGTGCTTTCTTTGATGACATGGTACGTGCAGAAGAAGTGGATAAAATGGTAGAACAAACACAACGCTCTAGAGCAAACTCCCTACGGCAAGCACGTTTTATACCTGCAGTAGAATACATACAAGCCAACCGACATAGACAAGTGCTTATTGAAAAAATGCAGGCTATCATGAAAAACTATGATGTGCTTATATCCCCAACTTTTGGGAATCGACAATTAATTATCACCAACCTTACCGGCCACCCTGTAATAGCTATACCTACTGGTCTGGACAAAGAAAAACACCCTACGAGTATTACTTTAGTTGGTAACCTGTACGATGAAGCGAGCATTCTTTTGTTAGCAAAAGCTTTTCAGGATCAAACTGAGTTTGACGAAATGCATCCTGAAGGGTATACGGATTAGCTGTTGGTTGTTGGTTGTTGGTTGTTGGTTGTTGGAATAAAGCAATTTCAATTGAGAAGGAAACTATTTGTTTTCAAAAGGTTCTCGATAGTTCTGCTGAGCTCAGCCGAAGTACACCTCTTATTCAATGAAAAAATTGAATAAGGGGCACTCGAACTGACATTCGTAAATTATATTCTAATAAATAAGTTCTCGACAGCAATCGAAGTGTCATTTTACATATTTCAAGACTAAATCTTTCTGCCATCTAAAAGGTTGATGATTCTTGAACCGTACGCTGCATTCTTTTCGGAGTGTGTTACTTGAATAATAGTTACGCCTTCTTCTTTGTTTAGTTTCTTAAAAAGCTGCATTATTTCTTCACTTTGTTGCGAGTTTAGATTACCGGTCGGCTCATCTGCCAATATTAATTTCGGCTTACCAATTAATGCACGGGCTACACCTACTAACTGCTGCTGACCACCACTCAACTGCGTAGGAAACAAGTCTTTTTTACCTACAATACTAAATCTATCTAACATATCAGCCACCAAAGCTTTGCGCTCAGAGCTCTTTATTTTTTTATACAACAAAGGCATTTCTAAATTTTCTTCTACCGTTAAATCATCTAACAAATGATATGATTGAAATACAAAACCTATGTACTCCTTATACAAATTAGAGCGATATTTCTCTTTTAAAGAATGAACCGATTCGTTCAAAAAGTCATATTCTCCTTCATCAAAAGTATCTAGCATACCGATAACATTAAGTAAAGTAGACTTCCCTGATCCCGACGGACCCATAATTGAAATGAACTCCCCTTCTTGAACTTCTAAGTTAATATCCTTCAACAAAAAAATACGTTGACCGCCTAGCTGTACCCATTTGAAAATATTTCTTAATTGTAATAACATTTTATATAGTGAATTAGTTGATTAGTGATTGTTTGTTAAATCTTTATTATTACTCTGTTCTTAAACTTTTTACTGGGTTTGCCGCTGCTGCTTTCATGGTTCTTGCACCAACTGTCAATAAAGCAATTAACAATCCCGCACCAATAAAAAACCAGATACTTAACGGTACTCTGAATGCATAATCTTGAAGCCATTGATCTAAAACATACCATGAAATGGGTGTTCCTATAACAAACGCTATACCCACCAATTTCAAAAAATCTTTGGTTAACAATATGGTTATTGACGATGTGCTTGCACCAATTACCTTACGCACACCTATTTCTTTTGTTCGTTGAGCAACAACCAATAGCGACATAGCGAACAAACCTATACAGCTAAGCACAATACCTAGAACAGAACCTGCCGTAACAATGGTTGCCATTGTTTTTTCTCGCCTAAATGTTCTATCTATATTTTCATCTAAGAAAGACCCCAGAAACTCAGCATTAGGCTCAATTTTTTGCCATGCATTTTTTATTGCATCGAAGGATTTTGCCATATCTGCAGGTGCCACTTTTACGTAAGCGTAATACAACTCGTAATCTCTATCTAGAAAAAAGGTTAATGGCTCAATACTTTTACTAACATCTTGATGATTAAAGTCTTTTAATACTCCAATGACATTATACGCTACAGAATCTTCATCAAAATATACTCTTGTCGCTAACGGATTTTCTTTTTCATTCAACTCCTTCACCATTGCTTCGTTAATAACCATGCTTAAGCTATCTGCACTATATTCTTTACTGAACATACGACCTTCTACCAACTGTAAATCTAAGGTTTTTGCATAATCATAATCAACCGTAAGCACATTGCTATGTACAATCCTACCCTTATATTCAAAACCCAAAACACTGCTAGAGATGCTACCGTCTTTACCACGCCCTAAATTATTGTCTGATCCACTAACGGCTAAAATATTACCATTACCCTGCAGCTCATTTCTTAAAAGTTCTACCACGCGATAACTATCTTTCTTTCCGTTTAATGGTATTGATACTACTTGTTCTTTATTGAATCCGAGATTTTTATTTCTCATAAATTGAATTTGACCTTGAAAAACCAAAGTGCCCGTTATCAATACAATTGCAATTACAAATTGCACTACAATCAACGCATTTCTAACTCCGTTTTTACCCAATTCCCATTTGCCTTTCAAAGCTTTTAAGGTATTTAGCTTACTTAACAATAAAGCAGGGTAACCACCGGTAACCAAAGTCACTAATAATATACCTAACAAAAAACTACCAAGAATTGTTGGTGTCATTAAGTTCGCAAAAGTTGCATTTGTATTAAATAAGGTCTTATATGGATTTATAAGCAAGTTAGATAGCACCAATGCTAAAACAATTGCTATGGCAAACACCAATAGGCTTTCTAACCAAAATTGACCAAAAAGTTGCCCTTTTACAGCACCTAATGTTTTTCTCATGCCTATTTCTTTCAAACGTTTTTCGCCTAAAGCAATATTCATGTTGACAAAATTGGCACAGGCTATGAAAATGATTAAAAAGGCAATACCCAGAATCATATACGGGAAAGTTCTTTTTACATTTAATACCCCAGAATTAAAATTCGCAAAGCGTTTGTCGATATATGATAACAAACCTAGTTGAGCATAATTACCATTAATATCTGGCTGTGCGCCATCGCGTTTCATATTATTTATTAACTCTTCGTTATGCAGTAAAGTGAAATCTACCGTACTTTTTTCAAACTGAGATTTAGATACTCCGTCTTCCAATTGAACATATACTGGATGATTACGAGCATCCCAAATATCTATATTCTCTTTGTATTCCCAATGACTATCGAAAGGGATAGCAATATCAAAACTAACACTACTATTATCTGGTATGCTTTTTAGAATGCTTGAAACCTTAAATGGTTTCTCGTCTTTACCTATGAGCACCTTCACCGTTTTACCTATAGCATCTGTAGTACCAAATAACTTTTTAGATGCCTCTTCTGTAAGGGTTATTGAGTTTTGATCTTGTATGGGTTTATTGTTATTGCCCGCAAGTGTTGGATAACTAAAAATGGAAAAAAAATCTGCATCTACATACTCGGCATCTAAATTAAAATCATTATCGCCGTAAGACACTAGCGCATTTTCACTCAATGCCCTTGATATATGTTTTACACCTGGCACCTCTTCTTTTAAAGCAGGAGCAAAAGGCACCGGATTAGCTGTAGAAATATCGGAACCTTTTGGTGTCTGGTTTGAATAATACACTTGATAGGTAGATGCCTTATTTACATGAAATTGATCATAAGACAACTCAAATAAAGCTGTCATGGTCAACAACAACGCCACCGCAAATGCTAAAGTAAGTCCAACGATATTTGCAGCAGTAAATACCCTATTCTTAAACAAGTTTCGCCAAGCGATTTTTATGTAATTCTTAAACATGATTTGATTAACATTTTGATTGATTGATGACTTTTATATTACTCCGTTCGTAAACTTTTTACCGGGTTTGCCCTTGCTGCTTTTACGGCTTGGAAACTTACCGTGACTAAAGCGATTACCAGTGTTAATACTCCGGCGATTACAAAAACCCACCAAGAAATAGTTATTCTAAATGCAAAATCTTCTAACCAATTAGACATATAATACCACGAAACAGGTATTGCAATTAAAATAGAAATACCTACTAGTTTTAAAAAGTCTTTTGATAATAGCGTTACAATAGTACCAACCGAAGCACCTAATACTTTTCTAATACCTACTTCTTTAATTCGATTTTCTGCCATGTAACTTGCCAAACCAAATAAACCTAAACAAGAAATTAAAATGGTCAGCAAAGTAAATAGTCCGGCAAGCTTGCTCGTTATCTGTTGATCACTGAATTTCTTGGCATACTCGCCATCTACAAAGTCATAATTAAATGGATACTCTGGGTTATAGTTTTTGTACACGCGCTCTATCGTAGCCAAATTATTTGCTGTGGTATTTGCCTCATTCAATTTCATATGAACGACATTGAACCAACCTTTTGCCCCTTCAATAACCAAGGGTTCAATTTTCTGAAAAGGGGAATTGAAGACAAAATCTTTTACGACACCTATTACATGCCACTTTTTGCCATTATCGTTTACAATTTCACCAATTGGGTCCTCAAAACCCATTAATGCAACCGACGTTTCATTTAAAATTACTGCGGTAGAATCAGTAGGGTATTTTTGCAGATCTATATCTCTTCCTTCCAAAAGTTCCAGACCTAAGGTTTTGACAACGGCATCATCAGCCATCAATCTTAAAATGATTGTTTTATCATTCTCCTTTTTACCTTCCCATTCTATACCCCAAGTATTGCTCCAACTTTCAGTAATTGGAGAACTTGTTTTAGTTACTGAAGTGGCAGCGCCAGATTTCAAAAGTTCTTCCCTTAATGCACCATAGTTCTTTTCAATATCACCCTCTATAAAAGTGTATATCAAATTATCTTTTGCATAACCCAACTGCCTATCCTGCACTTTTTCTAGTTGTTGCGTAATAATCAATGTAGCGGTAATTAAAATAATAGCTACCGAAAACTGAACCACAACTAATACCTTTCTAGGTGTAATTAATGTATTTGCTTTATGAAATGTTCCTTTTAATACTGCAGATGGTTTAAATGCAGATAAGTATAATGCAGGGTAACTACCAGCCAACATTCCCGTAAATAAAATAATACCTATAGCAGATAACCAAAACGCTTTACTTGTAAAATCTATAGAGAGTTCTTTACCTACCAAATTACTAAATGAGGGTAATACTAAAAGTATGATTACAAAAGCGAGTAGTGCTGCAATTGAAGAAATCAACATGGATTCACCCAAAAACTGATATATCAAATACTTTTTAGGAGCTCCCATCACTTTTCGAACGCCTACTTCTTTGGCTCTTTTCTCACTTCTGGCGGTACTTAAATTCATGAAATTAATACAGGCGATGAGCAATATTATAGCTGCTATAAAACCGAACATTCGTATTAACTCTATTCTTCCCCCTATTTCTTTTCCATTTTCAAATTCTGAATATAAATAGGTTCTTGAAAATGGATACAATAGCGTTTCCATATCTGGCGAATCTTTATCATAATTCTTACGTAGGGTCTTAATATTCGCCGAAAAGTTATTAAAATCAACATTTTCTTTCAGCTTAACATATGTAGCAACCGAGTTGTTTCCCCAGTTATTATCATCCCAGTCTTTTTGAATTAGATAATCCCACGGGACTAAAAACTCGAAAGTAAAGTCGGTATTATCTGGCAAGTCTTTTAATACACCCGTAACCTTAAAACTATCGGCATTGTCAATTTTAACCAGTTCACCAATAGGGTCTTTATCACCGAATATCTTCTTTGCAAATGTCTCTGTAATTACTACGGAGTTTACGTCGCTTAAAACGCTCTCAATATTTCCTTGTACCAATGGAAAGCTGAAAATATGTAAGAAATCTGGATCTACGATTGTACCTGTTGCCTTAATTCGCTTTTCATCTACAGAAAATAAAAAAGGTGTATCATAATAATATCTAGACACCCAATCTACCTCTGGGTAATCTTTTTTAATAGCCGGTGCCATTGCTTTTGGCGTGGAGTTCCATGTCCAAATTTCTCCCTCTATAGCATATTGATTGTTTACTTCATAAATACGCTCTTGGTTTTCATGAAATCTATCGAAACCTAATTCAAAATTTATCCAAAGGACAATTAGCGTAAAAACAGTTAATCCTATTGAGAGTCCGACGATATTCAATACCGAAAAACTTTTGTTTCGAATTAAATTCCTCCAAGCTACCTTTAAATAGTTTCTAAACATGGTTCTCGTTTTTGATTATTTGATGACTTTTCACTACTCTGTTCGCAAACTCTTAACAGGGTTTACCATTGCTGATTTCACTGCTTGTATACCCAATGTAAATGCTGTTATTAAAATGGCGATTACAGCTGCCAAAACAAACATCCACCATTGTATAGAAATACTATAGGCGAAGCTGCCCAACCAAGCATTCATTACATACCAAGCAATAGGAAAAGCAATTAATGCACCTATACCGACTAACAGTATATAATCTTTTGACAGTAATACTACTATTTTAAGTACACCGGCACCTAAAACTTTTCGAATACCTATTTCTTTAATCCTTCTTTTTGCCATAAATGATATTAGACCGAACATGCCTAAACATGAAATAAATATGGTCATCATGGCAACCACATTAACCGTCTTTAACATACCTTCTATAAGCCTATATTGACCACTCACTTTTTGACTCAACAATTCTTGAGAAAAGCTCTTTCGAGAATTCACTTTAGAAAAAGCAGCATTCATTATATTCTGAATTTCTTTTTCTTTCCCTTCCATGACTCGAACAGATAAATACCTGTGATGTGCTAAATCTTTCTCATCGTTATAATAATGTACCAAAGGCTCTACCGAGTTTTGTAAATCTTGATAATTGAAATCTTCCATAACGCCCACAATGGCGAAACCGTCAGAATCATCATTTCTATAATTTAAGCGCTTCCCTTCTATTGACGTCCATCCGAATGCCTTCATGGCGCTGCGGTTTATGATAACCGACTTACTTTCACTATTATCTAAGGTGGCATCAAAATCTCTACCTAAAGCCATTGGTATTTTCAAAGTTTTTAGATAACCGTCATCTGCATATGAGCGACGAATACGAACATCTACATCTGTATTTGGGTCATAAAACGTACTGTAATTAAAATAATAGTCAGATGGTACTGCCTGACTAGCACTAACATTTTCTACATACGGATTAGCTTTTAACTCATCTAACAGCGCATTGAAGCTAGATTTTGCAGCATCTATATTTTTATAATCTAAATCTATGTTCGCTGCGATAACATTTTCTCTATCAAAACCTAAATCTGCACTTTTCATAAACCCGATCTGACTATTGAGAATAATGGCAACACAAATGAAAAGGATAGCAATGGTAAATTGTAAAATGACAAAGGAATTTCGAAGTAGAAAATTACTCTTTGCGGAATCTATTTTTCCTTTAATTCCCTTTGAAATCGGTAATGATATGAATCTTAAAGTAGGTAAAACACCAACAATTAAAGTTACCAATATCCCCAAGGCTATAGCACCTAAAATTACAGGGTAATCATTTGAAAAACTGAAACTAATTTCACCAAAATCTGCTCCAAAAACATCATTCATTTTCGGTAACAAAACACCAAGAAAGAGTCCGCCAGAGATTAAAATTGATAATAAAACCAATATTCCATTTTCAAGACAAAACTGTACTATCACTCCTTTTTTAGTACCTCCTAATATTTTTCTGACCGCTATATCTTTTGTACGACGAAACATAGTAGAAGTATTCAAGTTCAACAAATTAACTAGCACAATAAGCAGTACAAAAAAAGCTGCTGCGATATTTCCGTTAATTATAATTTTAGCAACGGGAACGGTATCCATTCGCATCTCCTCATATGGCATCAATTCAATTCTTGAAATGGTTCTAGGATCGGCATAATTTTCTACTACCAGTTGATTTACTTTCTTTTGAAATTGCAAAACATCTGCCTTTTCATCTAGCTTTAAGAATATGGGCGAAAAACTGTTGTCCCAATTTGTTTGTCTAATAAATATCGGATTATCTTCTAAAATCGTATTCGGTAACAATACCCCTAGCCTAAATGATGAATACGGACTAATAGGTTCTAAAACCCCAGTAATGTTGAGATTTAAAGTATCTGCAGCTATTAAATTTTTACCAACTGGGTTCTCTTCTCCGAATAATTGCTTGCTTACCTTATCAGTTAAAACAATAGAATATTTCTCTATTAAGGCATCACTCTGATTTCCATATTTTAAAGGCAACCCGAATACTTCGAAAAACTCTGGATCGGCATACGTAGTTGTCTTTTGAAATTCTTTATTATCGCTCTCTAACCAAATATTACCCCAGCCATGCATGTGTGTACCTGCCTTTATTTCGGGAGAAGTGCTTAGAATTTTATCTAATAAAGGGTAAGTAACTTCATTGTAGCTATTACCATCTGTTAAGTGCGTTTTTAAATACACTATATTTTCTTGGTTAGGAATATTAGCATCTGCTACGTAATATGCATACACTGAAAACAGCAATGTCAACACACTACCAATACCGATACTTAAACCTAATAGATTTAATGAGGAGAGCAATCTGTTTTTCCACAGATTACGAAGCGATAGTTTTAGGTGGTTTTTTAGCATGGTTGGTTGTATTACTCGGTTCTCAAACTTTTTACGGGATTCGCTTTTGCTGCTTTTATAGCTTGAAAGCTAACGGTGAGAAGGGTCACAAACATAGCACCTACTATGGCTATGGCGAAAATCCACCATTTTAGAATTACTCTATATGGGTACTCTTGTAGCCAACCGTTCATTACAAAATAAGCTATGGGCACCGCTATAAAGCAAGAGATAATTACCAATTTTAAAAAGTCTTTAGATAACATATTCCAAACATTAAAAATAGAGGCTCCCAAAACTTTTCTTACCCCTATTTCTTTCTTTCGCTGCTCTGCCACAAATGACGTTAAGCCAAATAAGCCCAAACAACTTATTAATATTGCAAGTGCTGTAAATACCCCAGAGAGTGTTCCAATACGTTCTTCAGATGCAAATTTTTCTCCATATTCCCCATCAACAAAATCATACTCAAATGGGATATCTGGAAAGTGCTCTTTAAATACATTTTGTATGGTAGTTATGTTCTGGGTAGCACTTTGGTTAGGGTTCAACCTCATGTTATAATAACTAGCATTGTCATTTCTATCATACACATATACTCCTTGTTTTACTGGTTCATAGGGTGATTGGGTAATCATATCTTGTACAACACCTATTATTTTTAATGGCGGATTAGGGTCTTCCTCATTATCATCTCTTAATAACTGACCTACCGGATTCTCCATTCCCAAATATTTCTTAGCAGTTTCATTAATTAACACCCCCAAAGAATCTGTAGCAAAATCTCTAGAGAAATCTCTTCCTTCTACTATTTTCATATTTAGCGATTTTGCGTATTCTGGAGACACTTCTGTCCAAGCTAGATCTTCTTGAAAACCTTCTGGCTTTCCTTCCCAAGTAAAACCTCCTCTATTCGACCATATTTGAGTTGTTGGACTACTAGATGTTGACATTTCTATCACTGCACCTGACCCCAAAAATTCAGTACGCATTAAATCATACTTACCAACAAAATCTTGACTGAATGTCGGCACCTGAATTAAACCTTCTTTATCATACCCTACAGGTCTATTTTTAGCAAAATTGATCTGTTGCATGACTATTACAGTACCAATAATAAATGCCACGGAAACCGTAAACTGAACCACAACCAATATTTTTCTAGGCAAACCTGCATATTTTCCGGTTTTAAAGGTGCCTTTTAAAACATCTACTGGCTTAAAGGATGAAAGATATAATGCCGGATAACTACCCGCCAACAATGATGTAAACAAAATGAATAGTAGTGAAACTCCCCAAAAAACTCCATTACCCCAAGGAAATACAATCTCTTTTTTAGAAAGCTCATTGAAGCCGTTTAATGAGAGTAGCACTAGTAAAATAGCAACTATGAAAGCAAATAATACAACTATAAAAGATTCACTTAAAAACTGATAAATTAACTGTCCTCTTTGTGACCCTATTGATTTTCTTATACCTACTTCTTTACCTCTTTTCTCTGACCTTGCGGTACTTAAATTCATAAAATTTATACATGCCAAAAGCAGTACAAAAGCCCCAATAATACCAAAAAGCCAAACATACTTAATTCGACCTCCTACTTGTTTTCCATTTTCAAAATTGCCACGTAAATACCACTCCTCCATCGGAAAAAGAAATATCTGAGGATTGAATTGCGCTGTATCTTCATTTAGGTTTTTCTTTACATTCTTGATCGTACTATTTATTTTATCAAAAGTTACATTATCTGCCAATTGTACAAACATCTGAAATGAATTGTTACCCCATTGATCTTCTGCATTTCGTATCCATTCATTATTGGCTAAATACTTTTTCCACGGAATTACAAAATCGGTATCATTAAAAGAATTGTTTACCGGTATATCGCTATACACAGCACTTACATTCATCTTATGTTCATTACTTACCGTAATTATTTTGCCAATAGGGTCTTCATTACCAAACAGAGCATCTGCTGTAGATTCAGAAAGCATGATAGAATTAATTTCTCTTAACCCGTCTTTTTCTCCTTTTATAATGTTTAAACCAAACATTTCTATACCAGCTTTTTGCATATAATTGCCAGGTCTAGAAATATTTTTTTCACCATATTTTAGATAGTGATCATTAGTCCAAGAGCACATAATCAAATGCTTAAAATTATCGCCATAACCGTCTCGCAAGCCTTTTTCTAATGGTCTAGGTATTGCAGGTCCTGTACCTGTTTCTCCATTAAAAGTTTGTGATTGAAAGACCTGAGCAAGACTATCTTTATTTTTAAAATAGCGATTGTACGAAAGCTCATCTTGTATCCATAACCCTATGATTAAGGTTACTGCCATACCTAAGGCTAATCCGCCAACATTGATAAACGTATATCCTTTGTTCTTTAAGAGATTTCGCCAAGCTATTTTCAGATAGTTTTTAAACATGATTGTTCGTTTTTTGATTGATGATTAGCTTATGCTAAAAATTGATTGTTGATTGATGACCTAAAACTTAAGTCTAAATTCGTGCCACACTATCAAAATACTGATTATCAATTTTTTATAATAAACACCAATATGTTGAGTGTAAAATATTTTGACAAAAGATGTACAATATATTTACAAAGACCGATTAAAAATCAGAATGTTACACTACTCAAAGTATCAACCTAAAACGACTAATTACCACCTGTAAAATGGCTATTCCGATCGTAAACTCTTTACTGGATTTACAACTGCCGCTTTTATACTTTGATAACTTACCGTTACTATAGCTACTACAATTGCCAATACTGCTGCCAAAGCGAAAATGCCGATACCGATTTCAATGCGGTACGAGAAATCTTCTAACCACTTATTCATGGCGAACCAACCTAGGGGCAAAGAAATTACAATAGCTACACCCACCAATTTTAGAAAATCTACCGTAAGTCGGTAAGAAATTTGACTTACAGTAGCCCCCAACACTTTTCTAACACCGATTTCTTTTGTACGCTTTTCAGCATTAAAGGCAGCTAATCCAAATAACCCCAAACAAGCAATAAAAATGGACAGCATAGTAAAAATGAAAAATATCTGACTCAGTTTTTGTTCCGCTTCATAGGTGGTATTAAAGGCTTCGTCCATAAAACCATAATCGAAAGGTTGATTAGGCGCCATGGCGTTCCATGTATTTTCTATTGCTGAAATATTATTTTCATAGTCTCCACCGTTAATTCTTACCGCCATATTCTCGGCATCTGAATTAAGTTGCATACCTAGTGCTCCAATGTTATTACGCAACGATGTATAATGAAAGTCTTTGACCACTCCGATTATAGTATAGTAGGTAGGGTTTTCTTGATCTATTTCTTCAGATATTCGCATACCTAAAGCTTCTTCTGCAGTGACATTAATAATAGGCAACGTAGCTTCATTTATTATCATTGCCGTAGAATCTGATGCATATTGCGGATTAAAATCTCGCCCAGCAACTATTTCCATTTCCATAGTTTTTAGGTAATCTGAATCTACGGCCCATTCTTGCATTTGAATGGCACTTTCTTGATCTCTTGCACCTTCTTCAAAGAACGAACTATCTGACCTCCAAGAAGGTGTTGGGTAGTAATCACTTAACGTAACGCTCTCCACATAACCCATATTAGCAATTTGCTCTTTAAAAGCTTTGGTCTTAGAACCTATAGCCCCTATATCGTTAATTAACAGTACTTTATCTTTAGAAAAGCCTAAATCTTTGCTCTGTATGTAATTTAATTGTTGAAATACCACCAAGGTACTTATGATAAGAAATACCGAAATTGAAAATTGAAATATTACCAAGGCATTACGTACCCTACCATTACCTACACTTTCTGCACTACCACCTTTTAAGCTTTTAACAGCAGTAAATCTTGACATAAAAAATGCTGGGTAACTTCCTGAAAATAGCCCAAGCAACAAGGTTGATACCAACAACACCAACCAGAATAAAGGCTGAGTAAAAGGAATTGAAATTGCTTTACCCGTAAAGCTGTTAAAAAAAGGCAAAGCCAACAATGTAATTATTAGTGCCGCTAACAAAGACACAAATGCTATTAAACCTGATTCTGTTAAAAACTGAAAAACCAGATTCATTTTATTGGACCCTAAGGTCTTTCTTACCCCAACTTCTTTGGCTCTCTTTAACGAATGTGCAGTAGATAAATTCATGAAATTTACACTCGCGAGAATTATTAAGAAAAGCCCAATAAAAGATAAGATGTAAATGTTTTGAATACTACTTGTTGCATTCATTTCTGAGCTTTTATCTGAATGCAAATGAATATCGGTCAAAGCCATCGTCTGGTACCTAATATAATTACCAGATGCCGCAAAGGACTCTGCTGTCATACCCGGAAAATATTTTTGAGCCCATGGCAACATATACCGCTCTAACATGCCCTGCAAAGGTCCTTCAAAATCTTTTGCTGTGGTTCCCGGTACTAGTTTTATAAATGTGAAATAATTATTTCCACCCCAATTATCTTCTCTAGATGCCACGTTGCCCGCCATTGCCAAAAACACACTATAGTCATTGAAGTAAGAATTTTTAGGCATGTCTTCAATCACTCCGGTTACCGTATAGGTATCAGTATTATCCAACAATAAATTCTGACCAATAACATCTGTAGAACCAAAATGTTTCTCTGCGGCAGTTTTAGTAAGCACTAACGAATTTATGCCCGTTAATGCTGTTTTAGCATTACCAGCAATTAAATCAATCCCCAAGAATTCAAACATTGTAGAATCAGCAAAGGTTATATGGTTTTCTTTGGCACTTCTGTTTCCTCCAACTTTTTTCACATACGCACCACCTACAGTTCTAAAACGAACTGAAGATTCCACTTGTGGATAATCTCTTTTTAAGGTTTCTGCCATTGGTGCTGCAGATTCACCTGCTTTAATTTCCGCCCCTCCAAATTTTATATCTGAATCTATTCGATAAATCCTATCTGCATCGGCAAACATTTTATCATAACTAAGCTCGTCGTTGATATATAACGATATAATTAATGCTCCTGCCATACCAATGGCTAGTCCGAATGTATTTAGAAAAGTAAAAAAGGCTTGCTTTTTTAAGCTCCTCCAGGCGATTTTTAGATAGTTTTTAAACATGGTTCTCGTTTTTTGATGCTTGATTACTGCTTATCAAATTCTAATTTCATGCCAGTAAATTAATTTATTGATTTTCAGGTAATTACATAATATTTTAAATATTGAGTGTCAAATATTTGGACAAATCATGTTCAAATATTTGACAACTCAATTTACTCTGTTCGTAAACTTTTTACAGGATTAACCCTAGCTGCATTGAACGCTTGAAAACTAATGGTCAATAAGGCAATAAAAACTGCGACTATTGCAGCTATGACAAACGACCAAGCATTAATAGAAATACGATAAGCAAAACCTTCTAACCAGTTTTGCATTAAAAAAAAGGCAATAGGTATGGCGATGACTATTGCCATGAATACCAAACGCATAAAATCTTTGGACAACAAGCCTACTATTCCTGTAATGCTAGACCCCAATACTTTACGAACTCCTATTTCTTTTCTACGTTGGTCAGCTGTAAAGGCAGATAGCCCAAATAAACCTAAGCAAGAAATTAATATGGCAAGAAGCGCAAAAATTTGAGAAAGGTTTCCTATTAATTTTTCACTTTTAAACTTGGCATTATAGGTGTCATCTACAAATTCATATTCAAAAGGAAATGCGGGATTAAACTTTTTTAATGATGCTTCCATACTAGCTAATGCCGCTGTTGTTGCTACGCCCGACTTCGCCTTTACATACATAAAACGCCCTTGGCTTGGGTCATTAAAAAATATCACCGGATCACTAGACCCGTACATATCATCATATAAATAGTCTTTAACAACACCAATTATAAAATAATCTTCCTCTATTGTTTTACCAATGGCACTGCCTTCACCCATTAATCTTGCAAAGGATTCACTAACCAATAGGTTGGTGCTATCCTTTATTGGGTTTCTACTGAATCCCCTACCCTCAATAATTTTCATACCTGTGGTATTAAAGAAATCTGCTGTAATATCTCGTACAGATACCAGTACATCTTCAGTATCTACACCGCCTTGCCAATTTAATCCGGATGTATTATTTCCGCCTGATAAAATATCAGAATTTATAAGTCCAATACTTTCAATCATTCCTGAAGACTTCATATTTTCTTCAATAGGTTTGAAGTTTTTAATGATATCTCCATTCACAGGTATCTTGACTAAGTTTTCTTTATCATACCCTAAATCGCGCCCTTTTACATGTTGTACTTGTTGGTAAACAATTATGGTACTTATTATAAACACGATGGAAACTACAAACTGAATAGCTACGAGTCCTTTTCTGATAAATGATGCGCTTCCTTTTGTTTTTCGTGCCCCCTTCAATACATCTACCGGTTTAAAAGAAGACAAGTAGAATGCCGGATACCAACCCGCAACAAAACCACAAACCAGTGTGATGCCTAGTAATGTCAAAACATGAACAGAATTGAACAAACTAAAATCAAGCTGTTTATCTATCATCATATTAAACTGTGGCACCAGTAATTTTAATAACAGCACACTCAATACGGCAGATAAGGCGGCAGTTATTATCGCCTCTGCCATAAACTGAGCTATTAGCCCTTTTCTTCCTGAGCCTAATACCTTTCGTACACCTACTTCATTTGCTCTTTTTTCACTTCTAGCAGTTGCCAAGTTCATAAAATTGATGCAGGCTATCAATAAAATAATAATGGCAATAAGACTAAACAGCCTTACATAAGTTATTTTACCTCCTATATTTTTACCTCCTTCAAAGGCGGACCTTAAATGCCAGTCTTTCATAGAAAATAAAAATGCTATGGTTTCGTCATCTTCCGTTTTCATGGGAAGTATTGCTTTTACTTTCTCATTGACAACATTAAAATTTGCTTCTGGAGAAAGCTCCACAAAAGTGTCTGAAAAATTAGCACCATATTCTTTTACCCATTCATTATCCTTTGCAAAGCGCTCAAAAGGAACAACCCAATCAAAACTGTATGTGATATTGTGTGGTAAATCTTCATAAACTCCTGAAACGGTATAACTTGTTTCATTATTTATTTTAATTACTTTATTAATTGCAGATGTATTTTCGCCAAATAACTGGTTAGCCGTCTCTTGTGAGATGACAATGGCATCTACATCATTAAAAGCCGTTTCTAAATTACCTTCTACAAATGAGAGACTGAACATGCTTAAAAAATCTGGGTCTGCGTATCGTCCAAATTTATTGATAGAAGTTTCTCCTACCTGAAATAAAAAATCTTCTCCTTTTGTTCTAGCAGACCCAACTATTCCTGGTACTTCTTGCTTTAATACTTCAGCTAACGGACCAGGAGTAGCCTGAAAAAATGTACGCCATTCACCTTCGTATTGTTGGTTGGTAGGTACATAATACACTACATCTTGCTTGTCAAAATTTTGATCATAACCTACCTCATCTTCTACCCAAAGTAGAATCATTGCCGCACAGGTAATACCTATTGCCAAACCAAAAATATTAAGCATGCAATACCCTTTATTCTTCCAAAGGTTTCTCCAAGCGATTTTTATATAGTTTTTGAACATGATTCTCGTTTTTGATGATGAATTATTCTTTCCGTAAACTTTTTAATGGTTGTATCAATGCCGCACCTACAGATTGATAACTTATAGTCAGTATTGCGATGGTCAATGCAATTAAACCTGCTACTAGAAATATTCCCCAACCAATGGTAATATGGTAAGCAAAGTCTTGTAACCATCGGGTCATCATATACCACCCTATCGGCACAGCTATTATGATAGATACTAAAATAAGTTTCATGAAATCTAGGGTAAGCAACTTATAGATACTCTTAAATGGCGCACCTAATACCAAGCGTATGCTAATCTCTTTTTTACGCTGTTCTACCATAAATGCAGATAGGGCAAACAACCCTAAACACGCCACCAATATGGCAAATAATGCAAAGCTGTTGAATATCTTACCCATGCGCTCTACATCATCATGCATACGACTAAATTCTTGGTCTAAGAAGCTATAATTTATAGATTGGTTTGGAACATTTTTATTCCAAAGAGTTTGTATAGATTCTAATGCCTGGTTTACATTCCCTTTCTCCAATTTCAGTGATATAGACCCTAAATCTTTGCCAATTACCAATGACAAGGAAGAAATATCTTCTTTTAAGGACTTAAAATGAAAATCATCTACTACGCCTATTACTTTGAACATCTGCCCATTATTATTAATCTCTTTGCCAACTGCATTTTCTAAACCTAACTCTCTTTGCATATTGGTATTTATAATGATGGAATTCAATGAATCTGATGCAAACTGCTTAGAGAAATCTCTACCGGTATTAAGCGTAATACCTAATGTTTTAATGTAATCATAATCTACCCTCCAAATTTGAGCGGGTATGCCTCTACCTTCATTACCTTCGTCTTCTCTTCTAAAGGTATTTCCATTTCTACTACCACCATCTACTGGTAAATAGTTGGATATAGTTGCTGCCTTTACCTGTGGTAGTTGTAGTAACTGCTCTTTAAAATTTTCTGCACTATTCCCTAATACTCCGGTGCCCTCAAGTATCACCACTTGTTCTTTATCATAACCCAATTCTTTTTGAAGAATAAAGTCCATTTGCTGATAAATAATCAACGTGGCTATAATCAAGATTACCGATGTAGTAAATTGAAAAATAACTAATCCGCTTCTTAATTTCCCACTCTTACTACCTATACTTAAACTACCTTTTAGAACATTTACGGGTTTAAATGCTGATAAATATAATGCGGGATAAAGCCCTGCCAATGCTCCAACCAAAAGAGCAAAAATCAAAACAACAGGTATAAACCACCATATAGCCCAAGGCATTTCAATTGTTTTTGATGCGATAGTATTAAAAGCTGGCAATAATGCCCAAGCCAATAAAACACCAAGTATAAATGATACAAAACTGAACAAGATAGATTCGGTCATGAATTGCACCACCAAATTACTTTTATAGGCACCAATGGTTTTTCTTAGGCCTACCTCTTTTGCTCTATTAGCTGATTTTGCTGTAGAAAGATTAATAAAATTGATTACTGCTAATAGTAGTACAAAACCGGCAATAGCCGCAAAGAGCCAAACGAATCTAATATCGCCATGCTTAAGACCATCTGCCATTTTAATATCTGAATACAAGTGAATATCTGTGATAGGCTGAAGTTTATACTCCATGGTTCTTAGCACATCAATAAAATCTGGCGCACGCCCTCTTTCTCGTTGTGCAGGAATGATATAATCTTCAACAATAGAAACCATTTTTTTCTCTAATTGTTGAACATTTGTATTGGGGTCTACTAATACATAGGTAAAGTAGTTCTGATTGGTCCAACTTGCATTGGTGTCTTCAATGGGAATTAAAAAATCGTATTCTAAATGCGAATTCTTGGGCGCATCTTTCATAACACCTGTAACGGTGTACGGTTTACTAGCGTCATTATCTAAAATGATTGTTTCGCCTATAATCGTTTCATTCTTAAAATATTTTGCCGCTTTAGATTCTGAGATTACTATACTCTTCGGATTTGCCAATGCCGTGTTCGGATTGCCCTGCTCTAACTTCACATCTAGTATCTCAAATGCTTCTTGGTCTGCAAGTAAAAATCCGTCTTCGAGGTTATTTTGGCTCTCGTCAGCTAAACGAATACCACGTTTACCGGCTCCAAATATTCCTGTAGTATTTACTTTTCCCGCTTTCATAATTTCAGGAAAATCACTTTGCAAGACATCTGCAAAAGGTAACTGAAAGTGTGTACTTTTCATTACTTCACCCTTGTACATACCTTCTAGCACTACACGGTACATTTGATCCTTATTGGCGTAGTGTTGATCATAACCCACCTCATTGCGAATGAATAATGCAATTAAAAGACAGGCTGCTATACCAACAGCAAAGCCGCCAATTTTTATGGCGGCAAAGAGTTTATCTTTCTTTAAACTTCTCCAAGCAATTTTAAGATGGTTTCTATACATGATTCCCGTTTTATGTGATTGATGACACTTCTATTATCCGTGATTAAGAGATAAGCTTGGTTGGTTCGGTTTTTGGTTGATTAGTTATCTTCACTTCTGCTCCGCTCAGTGAACGGAACCAATAATTGATTGATGAATAAACTTCGCTACATCATGGCTCCGATTGCTCGGTTCTGACTTTCGGTTACTACTTGACCATCGAATAGGTTTACTACTCTATGCGCATAGTGCGAATCTCTATCTGAGTGTGTTACCATAACTATGGTGGTTCCCTCTTGGTTTAATTCTGTTAATAGGTTCATCACCTCGATTCCGTTTTTGGAATCTAAATTACCAGTTGGCTCATCTGCCAGTATTAATTTTGGATTGGTTACTACCGCTCTTGAAATAGCTACACGTTGCTGTTGACCGCCTGATAGTTGCTGTGGAAAATGCTTTTCTCTATGCGCAATTTTCATACGCTCTAGTACTTTCATTACTTTTTCTTTACGCTCCGCTTTACCCATTTTTAAGTAGATCAGCGGTAGCTCTACATTTTCAAAAACTGTAAGTTCATCGATAAGATTAAAACTCTGAAAAACGAAACCCAAATTACCTTTACGTAATTGTGTACGCTGACTTTCCTTTAACCCACCAACTTCATTACCGGCAAAATTGTAGCTGCCATCGGTAGGGTTATCTAACATACCAATAATGTTCAATAAGGTAGATTTACCACAACCTGACGGCCCCATAATGGCAACAAATTCTCCATCTTCTACTTTTAGGTTGACACTATTCAATGCCAAGGTTTCTACTTCTTCTGTTCTAAAACTTTTTTTAAGGTTCGTAATGGTTATCATATTCCTGCTATTTTGATTGTTATAATGACACCGAGAATTCTCAGATGTGACAGTTGGTTTTCTATTTTAATACTATTCTCTCGGCTTCGCCGAAATTATCATAGTTACTTGTAATTACTTTTTCTCCAGGTTCCAAGCCTTCTAATACTTCATAGTATCTAGAATTCTGCTTTCCTATTCTAATATTTCTTTTAATGGCTTCTCCACCATCAGAATTCACAACAAAAATCCATTGTCCGCCAGTGCTTTGAAAGAAACTTCCTTTTGGTAACAAAAGCGCATCGTTAGATTCACCTAATTGTAATTTAATGTTGTAGCTCTGACCTGAACGAATGGTCTCTGGCTTATTATCGGTAAACACTAAATCAACCTTAAACCTACCGTTTCTTACCTCAGGATATACCTTTCGTAATCGCAATGGAAATTCTGTTCCGTTACGCTCTAAAACCGCAACCAAATCTCTTTTCACTCTATCAATATAATGCTCATCGATTTCTGCTTCTATTTTATAATCAGTAAGTACATTAATCTGCCCTATTCGCTGCCCTTGTGCTATACTTTGCCCAATTTCGGCATCTAAAAATCCTAATTGACCATCTGCAGGAGCGCGAACATTTAAGTGATCTAATCTTTGGTAAACCATACCCAAAGTCTTTTGCATACGGTCTAAATCTGTATCCAAACCTTTTAATGATGTTGAGCGTAATTCATCATCCTGCACAGTTTGTACTTTAATAATTTCATGTTGTTTTTGAGATAATTCATAATTTTCTTTTGATAACTGAAATGCTTCTCTAGAAATTAGCTCATCATCGAACAAGGCTTTGTTCTGCTCATAATTTCTTTTCAAACGTTGTAAGTCTGTGCTTGCCGTCGCTAATGATCTTCTGCCTTCTACCTGTCTAGAATCGAAACTCATTTTGGTTGACCTTAAGTCATTTTGCTTTAAAGCTAAGTTACTTTCGCTAGCCAAAATCTGCTCGTACAAATTCATGTTCTCTAGCTTCAAAATGATATCACCTTTCTTTACCATGGCACCTTCTTCTATAAGTTTCTCACTTACACGTCCACCTTCATAGGCATCCATATAAATTGTGGCTATTGGTGCAACACTACCGTTAATAGTAATATAGTCATCGAATTTACCTGCAGAAACCTCAGCAATGGATAGCTTATCTTTTTCTGTTCTGAAAGTCGATACGGAACTTGCAAATAATAATTGATAGCCCACCAATAGCAACAACGCACCTAATGCGATGTAGCCGTAATGTTTTAACTTTAGTCCTTTTTTCTTTTCTAATTTTATGTCCATCTTATTCGTAATTCATTTTTCGTTTTTGCCTACTCTTTACTGACCCCTTTTAAGGGCTAGTTAGATTGAATATCAAATACTGTTAATCCTCGATAAAAATCTAATGTGCTTTTATTAATTTCTGAACGAAGCTTTACCTGTAAATTTTCATTCTGTGCACCAGCAAATAAATTCTTGGCCGTAAAAAGCTCTAAAGCGTTGATAAGCCCTTTCTCATATCGTTTTTGAGCAATAGTAAATGTAAGATTTTGTGCTTCCACTTTTTGATTGCTTTGCATCAACTCTACCAGTAAAGAATTATAATCTTGTACCAGTTTCTGTATAGCTTGAAACAGCTCTTGTTCTTGTGTTTTTAGATTGTTCTCTGCTCTCATCTTTTCTATTTTAGATTGCTTTAGTCTAGATCTTGCAGACCAACCATTACTTATAGGTACATTTAAATTGACACCAACATATTGTGAGGTATTATCTCTAAACTGCTCTCTAAATGGTAAGGTATTACCTAATGTATCTCTAAAAGTTTCGAAATACCCTGTTCCAATACCCGCAAAGAATGATAGTGAAGGGTATAATCTACCTCTTGAAACCGCTACTTGTTTTTTAGCTGCTTCCGTTCTAAATTCTTGTGCTTTTATCATTGGAATAAATTCCCTTGCTTCTTTATAAACAGAATCTGATTTCATTTCTTTACTCTTAACTTCAGACACTATTTCTTGTAAATCTTTTTGAATATTTATCTCTGACGTATTCTCCAAATTCATTTCTTGAATTAATGTTAATTTCGCAGCAGCCAACTGATTCTTACTTTGGGTAACATTTAATTCATCTGTCAACAGTAAAGATTCTGCTTCATACAAATCTGCACCAGCTTTCAATCCTAATTCTACCTGTCTTTCTACTAAGTTGTAATTAGATTGCGATACATTCAGTTGTTCCTTTGATATTTTTACAAGACCATCAAAAAACTGAATATCATAAAAAGCTTGCATCACTCTAAATGCCAATAAATATTTTTGTTGTAATACTTCTTCTTGGGTCGCCTTTAACAACAACTTAGATGCTTTTATCGCATTGATTTTCTGAAACCCCTGAAATAAGTCTATAGACGATTCTAATGAATAATTATTCGAGAAAAAATCTTGATTTACATATGTACCTGTATTGGGATCTTCTGCTCTACCATTGTTAACTCGATAACTAGAAAATGCATTTACTGAAGGCAATAAATTACGAACAGATTGCCTGTACGTTTCTCTATTTGATTGGTTGGTATACTTAAAGTCGTTTAATTGCAAATTATGTTCTAATGCAAAAGACACGCATTCATCTAATGTCCAACTACTATCTTGAGCCATTATAGACCCCCAAATAGAGAGAAGTAAAAGTATCGTTATTATAAATTTTTGATTCATTTCTTTATTGGTATGCCATTCTCCATACTATATGCGTGCCATAATTTTAATTTATTGATTATCAAGCACTTACATATTAATAAAAATTATACATATTTTACCAGTGTAAAAATGTTGTACAGATAATGTCAAAAATTTTTACACTACCATGAAAATATAAACTTCTATGTGTAGATTTAAATCAGTTAATAGATTGTTGCCATGATAGATGCTAAAATACTTGTAGTAGATGATACCAAAAGTGTATTGAGCGCTTTAGAGATATTATTACAGTTTGAATATAAAAGTGTACAAACAATATCGAACCCTAACCTGCTTACCTCTTTCCCTAACCTACAGGAAATTGATATCATATTATTAGATATGAATTTTTCTGCGGGAGTGAATACCGGCAATGAGGGCTTATATTGGCTACGAGAGATAAAAAAGAAAGCTTCACATATATCGGTAATTATGATGACGGCTTATGGTGCCGTAGAACTTGCTGTAGAAGCAATTAAAGAAGGTGCTACCGATTTTGTACTTAAACCTTGGAACAACGAACGACTATTAACTACCGTAAAATCTGCCTACGAGCTTAGAAAGTCGCAGAAAGAGGTACAGCATCTCAAACAGAAAGAGAGTAATTTGAAGCAGGTTATCAATCAGAATTCAAATTACATTATCGGGAATTCTAAAGCGTTGAACAGTGTTTTAAACCTCGTGCAGAAAGTTGCCAAAACAGATGTAAATATTTTAGTTACTGGCGAGAATGGTACAGGAAAAGAACTAATCGCTCGCGAACTGCATAAATCTTCGTCTAGAAATAACGAGGTTTTTATCTCGGTAGATATGGGTTCCATATCAGAGAATTTATTCGAGAGTGAACTTTTTGGTCATGTAAAAGGGTCTTTTACAGATGCTAAAGATGACCGCGCAGGTAAGTTTGAAGCTGCCAATGGCGGTACACTCTTCTTAGATGAAATTGGTAACCTTTCTTTACAAATGCAGGCAAAACTATTATCTGTTATTCAAAATAGGGTTGTTGTACGTGTGGGATCAAACAAGCCTATCACTGTTGATATTAGATTAATATGTGCTACTAATGGTAATTTAGAACAAATGGTTTCTGACGGATTGTTTCGTGAAGATCTTTTATACCGAATAAACACCATACAAGTACAGGTACCTGCATTGCGAGATCGAGATAATGACGTGTTAGTATTATCAGATTTCTTCTTGAAAAAATTCGCCAACAAATACGGTAAGCCCAACTTAAAAATAAATCAATCTGCACAAGAGAAATTAATGACATACCCTTGGCCTGGTAATGTTAGAGAGCTTTTGCATACCATGGAGCGTGCGGTTATACTTTCTGAAGGAAATGTATTAAAACCAACCGATTTTCTATTGGACACCAAAACTACGGTAACCATTGAAGGCGGACCAAAAACTCTTGAAGAAATGGAACTGGTGATGATCAATAAAGCATTAAATGACCATGAAGGAAATTACAGTGCTGCTGCCGATCAATTGGGTATTTCGAGACAAACGCTTTACAATAAACTTAAAAAATCGGGTAAATAATGGTCAGCAAAAGTATATACTATCAGCTTGTTTTCAGAATCATTCTGATAGCCGTTTGTGCACTACTCACCGCATTTCTGTTTTTTAAAGAACATTACCTGCTCAGTGTTATTTTTAGTCTCGTTTTTATAGGACAGACATACGGACTCATACATTACGTGAATCAGACCAATAGAAAAATTGCTTATTTCTTTGATGCCATAAAGAATGAAGATTTTACCTTACGTTTTCCAGAAAAATTGAGTGTAAAATCTATTGAAGAACTCAACCAAAGCTTAAATATGTTGAATGGTATGATTCAAGATATTCATGTAAAAAAACAGGCACAAGAGCAGTATTATCAAGAAATATTGAGACAAGCTGATATTGGAATATTCACTGTCAATGACAAGGGGCATATTTTATATGCGAACCCCACGGTACAAAACTTATTAAATTACAGGCCCTTAAATCATGTTAAGCAATTAAAGCAAATAGACCCTAATCTCTATAGTCTATTTGAATCTTTAGAGCCTTTTGAAAGCACGCTATATTCTTTAGGAAATGAACGAGGTAAAAAAGAATTGACTCTAAAGTGTACGCCAATTGCTATTGAAGGTAAGCAGTTATTATTGGTCATTGTTCATGATATTCAAAAAGAATTAGATGATAAAGAAACTGATTCTTGGGTGAAACTAATTCGTGTTCTAACCCATGAAATCATGAATACCATTACTCCGATTACTTCTATTTCTGAGTCTATCTTAAAATACTTTAAAAAAGGAAATGTGCTTTCTACGCCCGAAGAATTTGGAGAACTTCAAATAAAAAATTCGGCAAAAGGTTTGGAGGTTATCAAAGAACAAGGAAATGATTTAATGAGTTTTGTACAGTCTTACCGCACATTTTTAAGTGTACCTGAACCTGATCGAGAATTAATACCCGCTAGCAAGATTTTAGAAAAAGTTCGGTTGTTATTGCAAGAGTATACCAACGGACATAATATTACCTTAGAAGTATCATCTGAACCTGAAAAACTAGAACTTTATATTGACGAAAAACAGATTACCCAAATACTTTTAAACCTTGGCAAAAATGCCCAACAAGCGCTTGAAAGTCAAGATGAGGGTAGCATCATTATAAAAGCTGAAGAAGATGTGCAGGGTAAAAAATATATTACGGTTACCGATAACGGCCCTGGGGTTTCTGCGGAGTTATTAGATGAAATATTTGTTCCGTTTTTTACCACTAAAAATACTGGAACAGGAATCGGTTTAAGCTTAAGCAAGCAGATTATGCGAATGCACGGTGGGTCAATTAGGGTAGTATCTACTGAAAAGACAACATTTACCCTAACATTTCAATAGCGCTATAATTCTGCTTTGAGCTCTGTAAATGGATCCCAAAAGTAATTTTCTAATTGAATTATTTGCAAGTCTTTAATTACTACTCCCTCACCTTCTAACAATTGTTGCATGAGATTAGTGCCGTCAAAATGATGTTTACCGGTAAGTAATCCGGCTTTGTTGACTACTCTATGCGCAGGAATATCATCCATATTGTGCGATGCGTTCATTGCCCAACCTACCATTCTTGCACTGCGGGCCGCACCTAAATATTTGGCTATTGCACCGTAAGATGTTACACGCCCCTCTGGTATTAACCGCGCTACCTGATATACTCTTTCAAAGAAATTCTCATTTTCAGGTTTCATCAGCTACATCCGTTTAATTAAACAATCTAAAAGCGGTAATTACAAATAACAATACCATTAATCCGCTTAAAATAAAATTACTGTTCTTAGAGAACGACGTTGTTTTATGCTCCCACTTATTAAAATAGATCACATATAAATACATGGCAAGAAAAGTACCACTGCCTGCTGCCAGAATAAACAAAACCTCATCTATGATTTTGAAGGTCATAAATCCTTGAGAGTGAAAAACCGTATTTAATCCGCTATAATAAGGTATCGCCAAAAGATTAATAAGTGCCAAGAACACTCCTTTAGAAAAACTATTTCGTTTTTTGGTTTCGGTAAGTATTAATGGCTTATTCTCTTGCTTTCTACCCTTTATAAAAAAGACAATTGCCAGTACAAAAAAGATACCTAATGCCAATTGTAGCAATACTTCTATTACATGCTGGTTTCTAGATATTAGTTTTGCAATCCGTACCCCAACATATGTTTGTAGCATAACAGCTAGTGCTACACCCAAACCAAAAATTATTCCATTTGTTTTTCCCTTTTCTACACTTGTCTTTGCTGCATTTAAATTCAGCAAACCAGGGGGTAGTGATGCGAAGAAGGCCGCACCAAAAGTGAATACAAATAAAATAGGTAATTGTTGCATTGAATCAGTTTACCTTGAACCTAATAAAAGTAATAGGCTTTCCTTTTTCAAGATACTGATTTTCGTAGAAAGTCTGTATTTCTAAAACTTCTTTAGGGCTACCCTCATTCTTATACACATCATGGTTGGCATAAAGCACCTCTAACCCTAGACCGTGAAGTAGACCTAACGTATACCCATGCATGAACTCACTATCTGTTTTAAGATTCACGGTTCCTTCAGGTTTTAGTACTTGTTTGTAGCGCTCTAAAAATACAGCATTGGTCATACGGTGTTTGGTACGCTTATATTTTATCTGTGGATCTGGGAAGGTGATCCAAATTTCAGATACCTCTTCTTTACCAAAAAGATGATCTACCAATTCGATTTGAGTTCTTATAAAACAAACATTTGGTAAATCTCCTTCAATAGCCTCTTTAGCTCCTTTCCAGAATCGGGCGCCTTTTATATCAATTCCGATAAAATTCTTATTCGAAAATTTTTTCGCCAAACCAACGGTGTACTCTCCTTTACCACAACCCAATTCTAAGACAATAGGGTTATCATTCTTAAAATGGGTATTCCACTTTCCTTTCAACGGAAAACCGCCTACCACTTCTTCTCTTGTTGGTTGAATTACGTTTGAAAACGTCTCGTTTTCTTGAAATCTCTTTAATTTATTTTTACTTCCCACAATTATTACATCTAAACTGTGGCAAATCTAAGAAAAAAGAGAGGGTTAGCGATTATTGTACTTCCTCTATTTGAACGATACTTTTCTCTAGCGTAAAAGAAAACTCCGATCCTACCTCTACCGCACTTTCTACATAAATTTTTTCACCGTGTGCTTCAATTACATGTTTTACAATGGCTAGACCCAGGCCAGAGCCACCTTCGCGACGGCTACCACTTTGATCTACCCTATAAAAACGTTCAAAAAGTCGAGGAATATGAACCGCAGGTATGCCTTCACCATTATCAGTTACTCTTACAATTACCTTATTCTTGACCAAGTCTTCTACACTTACTTCGGTTGTACCATTGTCATTACCATATTTAATGGAGTTGACCAATAAATTTGTTAGCACCTGTTGTATCTTTTCTTTATCTGCAAAAACAAATATGGGATCAACATATTCCATATCGAAAGTCAAGGTTATATTTTTCTTGGCCGCTTTCATCTCTAACAGGTCGAATACACTTTGTATTAAATCTATAATATCGAACGAATGCTTTTCAAGAGTAAGGTGCCCAACTTCTAACTTGGTTATTAAATCTAAATCTTTTACAATATAAATTAATCGATCTACCGCTTTATTGGCTCGTATTAAATACTTCTTACGAACATTTTTATCGTCAATTGCACCATCTAACAAAGTTTCTAGATACCCCTGAACAGTAAATAAAGGTGTTTTAAGCTCATGAGAAACATTACCTAAAAAGTCTTTACGATATTCTTCACGAATCTTTAAGGTGTCTATTTCAATTTTCTTATCCTTCGCAAATTTTTCAATTTCCGCAGTTAAGGTTCTCATGTCAGTAGTAACAGGGTACGAGAGTATAGTACTAGATTCTAACAACTCTACATCGTCATAAATTTTCTTGATTCGTTTGTAGATGAATTTTTCAATTCTTAATTGTAAAGTGATAAAAGAAATAATAAAAAAGAACAACGCTGCAAATAGCAGAATACTCCAATTAATAGTACTAAATCGCCATTGTAATAATGCTAGCACAGCTATGCCAATTATTACAATATAAAGCGATGATCGAAACGCAAAACGATATGATTTTCTTGAACGAACTTTTGCAGCCATTTAGAGTACAAACTTATATCCTACTCCCTTAACGGTCTTAAAATGGTCTTCTCCAATTTTTTCGCGAAGCTTTCTAATATGCACATCAATGGTTCTACCACCGACAACCACTTCATTACCCCATACTTTATCAAGAATCACTTCTCTTTTAAATACTTTACTAGGTTTTGAAGTTAATAAAGCTAGAAGTTCAAATTCTTTTCTTGGTAAAATGATTTCTTTACCTTTCTTGACAATCTTATATTCTTCTCTATTAATAATGATATCGCCTACCTGAGTTATATCTTCTTGAGCGTTTTCTTCATTCTTAATTCGTCTTAGTAGTGCATTCACCTTACTAACCAACACTTTTGGTTTAATAGGCTTTGTAATATAATCATCTGCACCTGCATCAAAACCGGCTACTTGAGAATAATCTTCTCCCCTGGCTGTTAAGAAGGTAATAATAGTATTTTCCATACCAGGAGTTCTTCTTAGAATCTCACAAGCTTCAATACCATCCATCTCTGGCATCATTACATCTAGTATAATAAGGTGTGGCATTTTCTTTTTTGCCTTAGCTACACCATCGGCACCATTTTTAGCGGTGTACACATCGTACCCTTCGGCAGATAAATTGTAGGCCACTATCTCTAGAATGTCTGGCTCATCATCAACTAAGAGTATCTTAATGTCCTTCTTTTTCATGGTATTCAAATTAGATTGATTCGCTCAAAAGTAAAGATAATACTATTACTGTAACGCCACTTAACATTGATTTAATGTAGTAACGTTTACATAACATTAACAAAATAAATGTTTAACATGGATCTAACCCGAACATTACAACCTCTCTGTTTCTTTGCCGCTGATTAAAGAATCGATATATCTAATGAACAAGTTACTATTTTTTACATTCCTTTTTATCTCTATTATTTCTAGTGCACAAGACACAGGAAGCATTGTTGGAACACTTACCGATAAAGAATTAAACAACGAACCATTACCATTTGCCAACGTATTATTAAAAGGTACTACTAAAGGAACCACTTCTGATTTTGATGGTTTATATGAAATATCAGCTATTGAGCCTGGTACATATACCGTATCTTTTAGTTACTTAGGTTACGAAACAGTTGAAATACCAAATGTTGAAGTTATAGCAGGTAAGGTAACAACTATAGATGTTCCCTTAAGTGCATCTCAAGGTGTTTCTTTAGATGAAGTTACCGTAACTACAGTAGCTCGCAAAGATTCTGAGACAGCGTTATTACTAGATCAAAAAAGAGCTATCGAAATTAAAGAAAGTATTGGTGCCGTTGAGCTAGCTAAAATTGGAGTATCTGATGCTGCTACAGCCACTACAAAAATATCAGGTGTATCTAGCAGTGAAGCTTCCGGAGATGTTTTCGTTAGAGGATTAGGTGATAGATATTTATCTTCTACATTAAATGGTCTTCCTGTACCTTCTGACGATATTGATAAAAAGAACATTGACCTTTCTTTATTTCCTACTCGTGTTCTTCAAAACGTAAGTATCAGTAAAACGTACGGAGTAGATGGATCTGCTGATCAAGCTTCAGGTAATGTTAACATTACTTCTAGAGAATTAGCTGGTTCTAGTGAACTTGCAATTGGGGTTTCTGGTGGTGTAAATTCAAACGTTATAAAAAGCGGAGTTTATGATAATTTCAGAATATCACCAAATTCAAAAAATACAACATTTGGTTTCTACGACCAAAACCTTACTACGCAACAATTAATTACCAAGCAAGGTTGGAATACTTTACGACAAGAAAATCCGATGAACTATTCTATGTCAATTGCTGCTGGCAAGAAAATAGCCGACAAGCTTGCTATATTCTTCACAGCTTCTCATTCTAGATCTTTTGAGCATAGAGAAGGAGTCTTTAGACAATACCGTTCTAACTTTATTGATGATTCAATTACCGATGCAACAATGTATCAAAAGAAAATTGTAAACACTGGTTTGTTAGATATTACCTATTTAGCCAACGCTAAGAACAAAATTAAGTCAAGCACCTTTTTCGTTAACAAACTAGATGAAAATGTTTTTGAAGGAGGTCGTAACGGCGAGGCAACAATCTTTGAAGAAACCAGCCCAAGCGAAGGTCTTTTTCAATTCATTAGAGACCAGAACACTAAACAAACCAGATTATTAGTAACACAATTAATAGGTAGACACCAAATTGGTGAGAAAAATACGCTGCACTGGGCCGCGGGTTATAACCTTTTAAATGCCGATGAGCCAAACAGAATTAGAAACGAAGTCAATTTTGATCCAGATGGCACGCTTGTTCAACTTGGTAGAAATGGTGGGTTTCAACAACGTAAATCAAGTCAAAAAATTGAAGACAATGAATACAGTGCGTACTTAAAAGATGAATTAAAAATTATTGATGAGGAAAAGCAAAATTTCAAATTAAACTTTGGTGTTTCTTACAGAAATAAAGAACGTGATTTTAGTTCTGAATTCGTTGGTGTTGAAGAAGTTAACACTAATGCGGTTAACCCACCATCCATAGATGATTTAGGCAGTATTTTTCGTCAATCTTATTTTGATGCAGGATTATTAGAAATCAATCTTTTAGGTTCTAACGCAAATAATGAAAGAAAAGATATTTACTTGGGTTCTTTAGAGTCTAAAGCTGCATTTTTCGCTTTCAATGTAGGTCTGGAAAAATGGAACTTTGATGCTGGTTTACGTTTTCAAAAAGATGAGATTAAAGTGGCCTATGACATTGGCAATCTTTCACCTAGAACAGGAGATAGCAATCAAGATTACAGTAACTTCTATCCTAGCTTAAATGTCAAGTATACTATTAACGAACTAAATGCTTTACGTTTAGCAGTAAGCCGTACGATTACATTACCAGAATTTAAAGAAATTGCACCTTTTAACTATGTTTCTCCTACTGGTCAAATAACAAGAGGTAATCCAGACTTAATAGCTTCAAAAGACATCAATTTAGATTTAAAATGGGAATACTTTCCATCTGCGGCTCAACTAGTTTCTGTTGCTGCATTCTATAAAGACATAGCTGACCCAATTAACAGAGTTAGAGAAAGAGGTTCTGCAGGTATCTTCTCTTACTTCAACTCTGGCGAGAAAGCTGAAATTTTTGGTCTTGAAGCAGAAACTAAATTAGATTTAGTAACGCCTACTTACAACGATGACGATGGTTCAGAATCAGGCTACAACCTTAATATGGTTCTTAATGTAACCCGTATGTGGCATCAACAAGATTTAAAAGAAATTTACGACGAGGAAGGTAATTTACTAAGAAGTTTTCAATACAAAGGTATTACCAAAACAGAACTTCAAGGTGCTTCTGATTGGATTTTCAATACTAGTTTAAATTATGATACTGCTGGTGACAATCCTTTTGCGGCATCTATAAATGCAAATTATGCATCAGACAAAATTTATTCTTTAGGTGTACCTACTGACCAAACCAATAGAGACATCTTTTATGATGACGCTATCGTTGAAAATGGTTTCGTAGTCTTAAATGCCCAAATCAGTAAAGAATTTGGTGAGCATATTAAAGTAAGCCTTACAGGTAAAAACTTATTAAATCCAGAAATAAAACAAACACAATTAATTCGCAACCCAGTAACTGAAATAGAACTAGAGCAAACTGTTAGCTCTTACTCTACCGGTATGGGAATAAGCTTAGGGCTTAATTACAAATTCTAATTAGAAACACTCAATACTCACTAATCTTTAATTTTAATCTTTTAAAATGTTTATTATGAAATTGAAAACGAAAAATTTTGTAAAAGTTTTTGCTCTTGCAGCAGCTATTACCTTTGCCAGTTGTAGCAGTGATGATAATGATCCAGATAATGGACCAGATGCTGTAGCACCGACTTGTACCGATGGTATAAAAAATGGTGATGAAACAGGAGTAGATTGTGGTGGATCTTGTACTGCTTGCGAAGTAACAAACCCAGAAGAAAGTACTGTTTTAACAGGAGAATTAACTGAAGAAAGAACACTTGATGCGACTAAAACCTATTCATTAGAAAAAAATTATAGTATTGAAGCCGGAGCTAAATTAATTATACCTGCAGGAACCGTAATCAACGCAACTGTTGAAACAGGTGACGAAACTGAAACTTACATTGTCATACAAAGAGGTGGTGAAATAGATGTACAAGGTACAGCTGCTGCTCCAGTAACTATGCAATCTACAGGTGGTCAACCTGGTCAATGGGGTGGTCTAGTATTATTAGGTGATGCAACTACCACCGAAGGTGTTGATGCAACTGCTGAAGTTGGCAACTTTAAATATGGTGGATCTACAAATGATGATAATTCTGGTTCAATTTCGTATTTGATTATAAAGCATGCAGGTGCTCAAATTGATGCCAATTCACAATATAACGGTCTTACGCTGTATGCTGTAGGTTCAGGTACAACTATTGACAATGTTGCTATGATCGACGGTGATGATGACGGTGTTGAGTTTTTTGGCGGAACTGTTTCTGCTTCTAACTTATACTTCGAAAACAACCAAGATGATTCTATTGACTGGACAGAAGGCTGGAACGGTACTGTTACCAATGCATATGTTCTTCATACTAAAGAAGGTTTCTCTACTGCGGTTGAAGCTGATAAAGCAAACGGAAATCCAAAGCTAATTAACTTTACTGCTGTTTCTACAGTAGGTGGTACTGCTTTACAATTTAAAAAGACTTCTGGAGCGACAATTACCGGACTTTCTTTGAGTGGTTACGAAACTTCAATTGATATGAAAGACGATGGTCCTTTGGCTAACGTAATTATAGAAGGTGAAGCTGGTAACCCAGATACTAGCTACAATGCAAATGCAACAGTTGATATCGCAATTTTTGATTGGGTTAATACAGATGCAGCTGTTGGTAGCAGCATTTTAACAGGTAACTTAACTAGCGACCTTACTTTAGATGCAGGTATAAACTACTTCTTATCTAAAAACCTTAGTGTTGAAGATGGCGCTACGCTTACAATACCTGCAGGCACAAAAATTACTGCTCAGGTTGAGTCTGGCGACGAAACTGAAACTTATATTGTAGTACAAAAAGGCGGTATGATTTCAATAGAAGGTACTGCAGCTAACCCAGTAGTTATGACTTCTACAAATGATAACCCTGGTGATTGGGGCGGATTAGTGATTTTAGGCGATGCAACTACTACTGAAGGTGTAGATGCAACTGCTGAAGTTGGAAACTTCAAATATGGTGGTACTACTGATGATGATAATTCTGGTTCAATTAGCTACTTGATAATTAAGAATGCTGGTGCTCAAATTGATGCTGAATCTCAGTACAACGGACTTACACTTTACGCTGTAGGATCTGGAACAACTATTGACAATGTTGCTATGATCGATGGTGAAGATGACGGAGTTGAGTTCTTTGGCGGAACTGTTTCTGCTACTAACTTGTATTTCGAAAACAACCAAGATGATTCTATTGACTGGACAGAAGGTTGGAACGGTACTGTTACAACGGCATACGTATTACATAGCGAAGAAGGTTTTTCTACTGCGGTTGAAGCTGATAAAGCAAACGGGAATCCGAAGTTAATTGACTTTACTGCTGTATCAACTGTTGGAGGGACTGCTTTACAATTTAAAAAGACTTCTGGAGCTTCTTTAACAAATGTTAGCCTAGTTGGTTACACAACTAACGTTGATATGAAAGATAACGGTCCATTAGCTAACGTACTTGTTGACGAGACTGCACTTACTACAGCTGAAGATGATGTTTTTAATGGAACTGCTGTAGATGTTGCAATTTTTACTTGGGCAACTGGTAACTAAATAACAAGATTATAATTTAATTAAAAGCCCGCAAATTGCGGGCTTTTTTTGTTTAGAATAATTCTTACAATTAAAGACTACACGCTACTTAAAACCACAATAAAATAGGTAGTTAAGGTCATAAATAGTGTATTTCATCGATTATATTGCATTTCATCGATCTTTTCACAATATCTACTCTTACAAAAATAAAAAGGACTGTTAAATTCCTATATTTGTGGCATAGCATTTGTAACCAGCTATATATGAAGCACCTTTACCTAATCATCTTCTTTTTTGTTATTTCCTTCAGCTATGGACAAAGTACCCAAAGCAATGGAGATATTGATGGTTTTAGTATGTATCCAAATCCGGTTACTACAGGTAAAGTTTATATTTCTACCAACCTTAACGCACCTAAAGAAATTTTCATCTACGATGTATTTGGTACATTATTATTGAAGACTACTATTTTAGGTAAAGAATTGAATCTTTCTGATTTAGACTCTGGTGTTTACGTATTGCGTGTTCTTGAAAAGAACAAGATGTGCACACGTAAGTTGATTGTTAAGTAATAACTCCCTCTCTCTTTCTCGGTATTTTTAAAATTCACTATCGGTTAACTACACGTTTTTACGACGAATTACTTCGACTTTCTCATTGACCTACAAAAAATTTGGTTTCACAACATTTTCGGTGTTCAAGTTACACTTAACCATACCTTTGAAGTGTTGATCCCAAATCAATATCAAATGAAGAAAATCTACTTTATGCTATTTATGGTAGTCTCCGTTGGCTTATACGCCCAAGACACTATAGATATAAACGACCTACGTAACGATGAAATTGCCGGATTCAAATTATACCCCAACCCAGTAATTGCTGATGTTGTTTATTTAACAACACAGAAAAACAGTATAAAAGAAGTTAGAGTTTATGATGTATTCGGAGAGCTAGTCTTAACCGAAAAATTGTCTGCAAAGGCTATGAATATATCTAGACTTTCACCTGGCGTTTATGTTGTTCAAGTAACTGAAAACGAAAAATCAATTACCCGTAAGCTAGTGGTGAAATAAATAACCTACATATGTTCATCTCAAAACAATTAAAATAATTTGGTTCAGTACCTTTGCCTTAATTGGTACCGAACATGAAGCATAATGCTATTTTTGATATACAAACAGAAGGGGATTTTCTAACCCAAGCATTGCGTATATTCAAGCTTCAATACGACAACAACGCAGTCTACCACGATTTTTGTACTTATTTAAATGTGAAACCAGATGCTGTTCAAACTTTAGAACAAATTCCTTTTTTACCTATAGAATTCTTTAAGTCTAAAGAAATTCTTAGCACGACCAATACACCAGAAATAACATTTACCAGTAGCGGCACAACAGGTAATGAAACTAGTAAGCACTTTGTTACCGACTTAAGTCTATACGAGCAGAGCTACCTAAAGGCTTTTAACCACTTTTACGGCGATATTGCCGACTATTGTGTTCTTGCTCTTTTACCATCCTATTTAGAACGTACAGGCTCTTCTTTGATTTATATGGCCGATGATCTGATTAAAAAATCGCATCACCCAGAAAGCGGTTTCTTTTTAAATGAATACGAACAACTGCACGAGCTACTACTTGAGCTTCAAAAAACGGACACTAAAATATTGATTATAGGTGTTTCTTTTGCTTTGCTTGAGTTTACCGAGCAATACCAAATGTCTTTAAACAATACCATTATTATGGAAACTGGTGGTATGAAAGGTCGTAGAAAAGAAATTGTACGCCAAGAATTACATCAATTACTATCAACAGGATTCGGAGTTCAAAATATACATTCTGAATACGGAATGACAGAACTTTTATCGCAAGCATATTCTCAAGGAAACGGCGTTTTCGATTGCCCAGCTTGGATGAAGATTTTAGTACGAGATACCGAAGACCCACTTAGCTATTTAAACAATGGCAAGTCTGGCGGAATCAATGTAATCGATTTGGCAAATATCAATTCTTGCTCCTTTATCGCTACTCAAGATTTAGGTAAAATAAACCAAGACGGCACTTTTGAAATTATCGGAAGATTCGATAATTCTGATATTAGAGGGTGCAATTTGATGGTACTGTAGGTTATTACATTTATACGTTTTACAAAAGCGCTACGTTGTTTACTTAAGATATTTCTTACTTATACCATATTTAACGTAAACAAGAATTAATGCGCCTTCATATTTATATCTTTCTTTTCTTACTTGCATCTCTTTTCGCAAACGCTCAACAAGCAAAAAAAACCTCAACTCCTAATTGGGTTACTCCTATATCAATTACAAACAAAAAAGACGCTAAAGAAGAAGGCGCCTACAAGTACTTGTTATTAGATTATCAAGATAATTTAATTAAAAAAGAACAGTTTGTTCACTATGCTTTTAAAATTTTGAATAGTGATGGTATTCAGGAAATGTCTGACATTAGCGCATCTTACGACCCAGAATATCAAACAATAGAATTCCATAAAGCACAAGTTATTCGAAATGGTGAAATCATTGATAAATTAAAAAAATCATTTATAAACACCTTTCAAAGAGAAACCAATTTAGAACGTTCACTATATGACGGGTCATTAACTTCTGTTATTAACCTATCAGATATTCGTGTTGATGACATCATTGAATATTCTTACTCTATCAAAGGTTTTAATCCCATAAATGAAGACAATTATTCTAACCTTATCTATGAGGAATATACCACACCAGTTAATAGTGTTTATAATAGAATTTTAACCGATTCTAACAACCCCATCACATATAAAACGTTTAACGGCGCTAATGAACCGAAAGTAAATAACACCACTTTAGGCAAAGAATATACTTGGATAAATAATAGTGGTGAATATGTAACTTATGATAGTAACACCCCTTATTGGTATAACTCACAAAAGCGTATTTCTGTATCAACCTTTAATAATTGGAAAAGTGTCGTAGAGTTAATGACGCCATATTACAAATTTCCTAAAGAACATTTGAAGAACCCTATAACTATAGATAAAGAGCTAGATTCTAAACAAGATGTTATTATCAAGCTTATTAGGTTTGTGCAAGATGATATTCGCTATTTAGGGTTTGAATCTGGTATTGGAGCCTTTAAACCTACTAAACCTGATGTCGTATTAGATCGTAGATACGGCGATTGCAAAGACAAATCTTTACTACTGGCGACTTTATTACAAAACCAAGGTGTTAGTTCTTTTCCTATTTTGGTCAACACAAAATCAAGTGAAAATTTAGATAAATTTTTGCCTAGCCACCTAATGTTCGACCATTGTATTGTCTACTTCGAACATGGCGGTGAGGAGTATTTCGTAGACCCTACTATTTCTAGCCAAGGCGGTAACCTTTATCATTTATACACACCCGATTATAAAAAGGGACTACTACTAAAAGAGGGTAGTACAGCATTAAAAAAGATACCGCACAAAACTAATTCGCGTATTAGAATTGTTGAAGATATAACCGTAAACAAAATTGGCGGTGACGCGAAATTTGAAGTAAAAACAGAATACTTTGGCAGTAGAGCAGATAATACCAGAGCCTATTTTAAAAACAATAAGGAAGAAAGTATAAATAAAGAATATCTAAATTTCTATAGTAGTTTATACCCTTCAATTTCTTCAAGTGAAAAAGTAACTTATTTAGATGACTCAAGACCATGGGAAAATATATTTACCACAAACGAATACTATGATATTGAAGGTCTTTGGAGCACGATAGAAAACGATGAAACTATCTACTTTGATACCAATTCACTAGTCTTAGACGGATTAATTAGCTACAATAATTCTTTAGAAAGAGAAATGCCATATAGTGCTGGAGCTCCTTTTAGTTTTACACAAACTACACGCATATTATTACCAGAACCTTGGTCATTAAATTTAAAAGACATCAAAATAGATAATGATTATTACAGCTTTTCGAAGACGATTAAGCAAACAGGGAACATGATAACTTTAAATTATGAATATGAATTAAAGAAAGATGTTATACCAGCTGCCGATACACGATCATTTATTAAAGAACATGACGATCTTAGAGATAAAATTGGATTACAACTAACCTATGGCGATAACGAATCGGAGTCGGGAATTAGTTGGTTATCCATTTTTATAATGTTATTATCAACTGCATTAAGCATCTTTTTCGCTATTAAACTTTACAAAAGCTACAACCCAAAAAAGGACGAAGAAGCATCTTTACCCGGACAAGAATTTGGAGGCTGGTTAATTCTTCCATTAATCGGTTTAGTTCTGACACCTGTTATACTCATTTATAATATTTACCAAAATGGGTATTTTGATAAAACTATTTGGGACGGTTTCGAATATGCCGGTTATGAAAATGCAAAAATGCTAGAAGCATACTTAGGTTTTGAGCTCTTCTATAATTTTACCTTCTTAACATTCGCTGTATTAACCATACTCTTGTTTTTACAAAAAAGAACAGCTGCCCCAAAAATGATGATCATATTTTATGGTTGCAATTTGGGTATTACGTTAATCGAAAGCTTTCTTATGAATCAATTCGATATTCCCGACCCTACAGCAACTTCAGATATTTTTAAAGCCATTATTTCTTCTGCTATCTGGATACCTTATTTTCTGAATTCTGAAAGGGTTAAAAATACTTTTGTGAATACCTATAGCAATAAGGAGTCTGAAATTGAAGAATTGCAATTAAAAATATAAGAGATTTATTTCTTTGAAAGCGAATAATCTAAACCAGGTCCATCGCACGCCATCCACAGGCTAGAAATCATAGTTGAATTTCTGTACATTAAAAGCTCTTTACTATCACCTGTACAATTACCTGCTAGTTCATTACCGGTTTCAAAATTAAGTTCTAGGTAGTGATTAAGATCATTTTCATATTCTACGACCTCAAAACTACCCGTAGCCTCAACTAGCTCATCACCAATAGTTCTTGATTTTACAAAAGTACCTTCTGGTGAGAAAATATAATATTCTTGCCATTCCATTTCTTCGCCTGTAGTTTCTGAATTTTGAAAACTGCCAGACATTTGAGTTAACTCCCATTTTTGTTCTGAAAATACAAATTGTGTTGACTCTAAACCGAAGTCATCGTCATTAGCACAAGAGGCAAGAAAAACTAGAAACAAGAACAAAAGGGCATATCTTTCCATAGCACGAAGACTTTTAACTAATTACAAGATACCCAACTTAGCAAATAGTTGCGTTAAGGCATTATTAAATTAAAGTCCTATTATTTTGGCATCGACGAAAAAGGTAGAATTTACTTCCAACTCATGGTCCGTACTCATTAATTCATCGGTAACGGTGTTCAATCGTAAACTGAATTCATCACTCTTAATATATTCTTTTAAATCTGCATCTGAGGTATCTAAAGTTATTTTATTACCAGCATCTTCAGGAACTTCGTCTAAACTTGCAATTCTAATTTCTTCTAATCCATCCGCAGAGATATATACCTCTATCGAATTTAAAAAGCTGAAATCAGTACTTTCTGGCGAAATTATAACCAATTCTAATTCGGTCAACTTTATTTCTTCAATAAGGTCTTTTCGGGTATCGTTTACTTCAAAAGTAGATTCTGAATTCGTCTCCATTTCCGCAGTAAATACATCGAAAGGTAAATCAATTACTGCCGAAGAAGGTATGGTAGCGCGTTGGCTATATTCCATATCAAACTTTGTCAACTCATCGAGCTTATCGCAAGCCGTAAATAATGTAAACAAACAGATAACAGCAATACTCTTCTTATACATAATTTGGGGTTTATGCTAACAAACGCTATTATAAAAGAAATATTTAAAAATAGCTACTCTAAATGACGTGCTCTTTCTTAGCGCGTAAAAACAAAAGTCACCTCATCATCTGCAATATCAGGATTGTCTTCATACGTAAGTGTAAGTTGCTCACCTCTAGTTTCGAAAAAGTACACAGATCCGTCAGAAAAATTGATTCTATTAGCTTGTCCGCCATAAAAATGCTCTCCATTTTCTCTAAAAAAAATGTATTCACTTTCATTAGAAACCGTAACCATGGCTCTTCTTGAATCAAAATTAATCGTAGTCAAAGAAAAATCTACATCTTCCCCGAAGCTACAATAACAAGCAACATTTGAAAGTATCCAATCGCCTTCTAAAGCCATATCTTCTATTATGCGATCATCATCACTACAAGAAATAAATAACAAGAACAATACTGCTACAAGTTTCAACTTCATAAAATACAGTCTAAAAAAGATTTATCTATTTAAATACCAATACAAAGTAGTTCTTCTTACCTCTTTGTAACAAAACAAACTTGTCATTGATCAAATCATCCGCTGTAATTAAAAAGTCTTCTTTTACCTTCTCTTTATTCACAGAAATGGAGTTTTGCTTCAATTCTCTTCTTGCCTCACCATTAGAACCTAAAAAGTTGGTTTTAGCTGCCAGTGCACCAATCATATCTAGACCGTCTGTTAACTCAGATTTTGAAAGTTCTGCTTGTGGTACGCCATCAAAAATTTCTAAGAATGTTTTTTCATTCAATCCTTTTAAATTAGACGCTGTAGACTTACCGAACAGAATTTGACTTGCACGTTCTGCATTATCTAAATCATCTTGCGAGTGTACCATAACCGTAATCTCGTCTGCCAATCTTTTTTGAAGTAATCTTAAGTGCGGAGCTTCTGTATGTTCTTTTATTAAATCTTCAATTTCTTGCTGACCTAAAAAGGTAAATATCTTGATGTATTTGTTTGCATCATCATCTGACGTATTCAACCAATATTGGTAGAATTTATATGGTGAAGTTCTTTCTGCATCTAACCAAACGTTACCACCTTCTGTTTTACCGAATTTGGTACCATCTGCCTTTGTTATTAAAGGGCACGTAAGTGCATACCCTTTACCACCGGCTATTCTTCTAATTAATTCTGTACCCGTAGTAATATTGCCCCACTGATCACTACCACCCATTTGAAGGCTACAATTATGTTCTCTGTATAAGTGCAGAAAATCGTACCCTTGAACCAATTGGTAGGTAAATTCAGTAAATGACATACCTTCTTTCGCTTCTGATGAAAGGCGCTTTTTTACAGAGTCTTTAGACATCATGTAATTTACCGTAATATGCTTACCTACGTCTCTAATGAATTCTAAAAAAGAGAAGTCTTTCATCCAGTCATAATTATTGACCAAAACAGCAGCATTTTCTTCATCTCCAGAAAAATCTAAAAAACGAGATAATTGCTCTTTTAAGGCATTTTGATTATGACGAAGTGTTTTCTCGTCAAGTAAATTACGTTCTGCAGATTTACCAGAAGGATCACCGATCATACCTGTCGCTCCACCAATTAAAGCATATGGTTTGTGCCCTGCCAATTGAAAATGGCGAAGCATCATTACCCCTACCAAGTGACCTATATGTAAAGAATCTGCCGTTGGATCTATACCAACATACGCAGACTGCATATTCTCTAATAAATGTTCTTCTGTTCCTGGCATTGCATCATGCAACATTCCGCGCCATTGTAACTCCTTGACAAAATTTGTCATCTCTTCCTGAATTTTAATTGAAATGCAAATATAAATGGAATTCTTGCCAGTACACAGTAGATTAAAGCATGAATTTATCCGCCTGTATTTCCTAAATTTGAATTATGGTACTAGTTACAGGAGGCACGGGTTTGGTGGGGTCGCATTTGCTACTAAAATTAACGATGAACAATACAAAGGTTCGAGCTTTGTATAGAACTGAAGATAAGATTACTCAGATAGAAAAAATCTTCTCTTACTACGCTGACGATTCTGCTTCTTTATTTGCTAGAATCGATTGGGTTCAGGGTGATATTTTAGATATACCTTCTTTAGAAAATGCTTTTGAAAGCATTACCTATGTTTACCACTGTGCCGCTTATATTTCTTTTGACCCGTCAGATTTCAAAAAATTGGAACGTATAAATAGAGAAGGCACCGCTAACATTGTAAATATCTGTATTGCGAACGGTATCAAAAAACTATGTCATGTGAGCACCATTGGCACTATCGGCAGAACGATCACCGATGAACACGCTGATGAAGAAACGGAGTGGACACGACAGAATGCCAACCCGTATGCGATAACAAAGCACCTTGCCGAAATGGAAGTTTGGCGTGGTGCCCAAGAAAATCTTGCGATCGTTATTGTAAACCCGGGAGTGATTCTTGGTCCAGGATTTTGGAATAGCGGTAGTGGTTCTTTCTTCAAAACCGCTTCTAAAGGATATAATTATTACCCACCAGGCGGATCAGGATTTGTAACCGTAAACGACGTCACTATTATTATGATCTCTCTTATGAATTCTGACATTTATAATGAACGTTTTATACTGGTAGCAGAAAACTTGACCTATAAACAGATCTTGACGAAAATTGCATTATCGATGGATAAAAAGCCACCTTCTACATCTTTAAAATTTTGGCAGTTAAATATCGGGAAGTTTGCAGATAAACTTAGAAACCTAATAACCAGAAGCCCAAGAACGATAACAACAAGCACAATCTACGGACTAAAAAACCCTACTACATTCAATAACGAGAAGGTAAAGAAAGCCTTGAATATGGAATTTGAAGACTTAGACGAACAAGTAAAATTTTCTTCGAAGCTTTTTATTTCTGAACACTCTTAGACGATATTGAATCTTTTGTTTTAATATCAATGTTTTTTTTAGATTTCTCCACAAGACTTAAACTATCTCTAATTTTTTTCTCAGCTTCCAATTTTAGACGTTGATCTTCGAGATCAGACTCCACCTTCTTGTACATATTTTCATATCGTAAAGGTTTTGACGCATAATATCTATCGCTATCTACAAACTGGGCACTATCAATTTCAAACTTCTTAAATATGAAAGATGTTGGTTCTACACCATTTTCACGTAGTTTAGAAAGATTCGTCGCTTTTGCAGCATTGACTATTGCCATTTCTTTAATAACCGCCACCATCTTATCTTCTGGTATTAAATTATCTGGCTTTTCTACTAATTCTTCTGCACAAGAAGAAAGTATGAACATTGCTACCACTAAAAATAATAAGTGCTTCATGGCCTATTGAATGTTAGCCTTCTTGCATTTCGTTTTTCAGAAAACTGTCCGTTACTATATCCTAAATGTCCGTTAATGAAAGTATGTATAACCTTAGATGAAAATGTGGTATCCTCAAAAGGCGACCATTTACATTTATAGGCAATATTTTCTTTTGTAACCGTCCAAGAACTATTTAAATCTGCCACTACCAAATCGGCATAATAGCCTTCTCGTATATACCCACGCTTTTCTATCTGAAATAATATTGCAGGGTTATGACACATTTTCTGCACCATTTTCTCTAAAGCAATTTTACCTTCTTTTACCTTCTCCAACATGGCATTTAATGCATGTTGCACTAACGGTCCACCAGAAGGTGCTTTTGTATACACATTGTCTTTTTCTTCCAATAAATGCGGGGCGTGATCAGTAGCAATGACATCTATGCGGTCATCTAACAATGCATCCCAAAGCATATCTCTATCCTTGGCTGTTTTCACTGCAGGGTTCCATTTGATCAACGTTCCTTTCTTTGCATAATCGGCATCAGAAAACCACAGGTGATGTATACATACTTCTGCAGTAATTTTCTTTTGCTCTAACGGAATATCATTGCGGAATAAATCTGTTTCTCTTCCTGTGGATAAATGAAAAACATGTAACCTCGCGCCTGTTTTCTTAGCTAAAGCAATTGCCCTTGATGAAGAAAGATAACAAGCCTCTTCGCTTCTAATAATAGGATGCATAGCAATAGGAATATCATCACCGTACTCTGCCTTATACTTCGCCATGTTTTTACGAATGGTCGTTTCATCTTCGCAATGTGCAGAGATTACCATTTCGGTATTACTGAATATACTTTCAATTACCTTTTCGTCATCGACCAACATATTACCTGTCGATGATCCTAAAAATAATTTGATACCTGAACAGGCATTTTTATCAAGTTTCTTTAATTCTTCAAGATTATCATTGGTACCACCGAATAGAAAAGAATAATTGGCGAATGCAGAATTGGCTGCGGTCGCAAACTTTTCTTCTAATTTTTCTATTGTGGTAGTTTGCGGAGTTGTATTAGGTTGTTCCATAAAAGTGGTAATACCACCAGCGAGCGCTGCCCTACTCTCAGTTGCTATAGTACCTTTATGTGTAAGACCTGGCTCTCTAAAATGAACTTGATCATCTATAACACCAGGTAATATGTGCTTACCTGTTACGTCTATAACCTCAGCATCTGCATCAGATATGTCTTTTCCGATTTTCGCGATAATGTCATCAACAATTAGAATATCACTTTCTTGTGCTACTCCCTCGTTAACTATTATTCCGTTTTTTAATAAAATTTTACCCATAACTAAAACTTATTTTTCAAAAATAGACTTCTAATTTTCATTACAAACACCCCCCAAATAGCTTCACTTATAATCGAAGAACTCATTTTTGATTTACCTAATACCCGATCTCTAAAAATAATAGAAACCTCTTCTATTTTAAAGTGCTTTAGATGCGCCCTAAACTTCATTTCTATTTGAAATGCATAACCTACAAAACGAACTGAATCTAAATCTATAGCTTCTAATACTTTTCTTTTATAACATACAAAACCTGCTGTAGGATCATCTACACGCATACCAGTAATCAGCTTTACATATATTGAAGCACCATATGACAACAACACTCTATGCAGTGGCCAGTTTACAACATTCACCCCTTTTTTATATCGAGAACCCACCGCCAAATCAGCCCCATTCTCACAGGCTTTCAGCAATCTCAATAGATCTGATGGTGTATGTGAAAAATCGGCATCCATTTCAAATATATAATCGTAACCCTTGGCTATCGCCCATTTAAAACCATGAATATATGCGGTACCTAAACCAGATTTCTCTAGTCTAGTTTCTAAAAATAATCTTCCTTTAAACTCTTCTTGAAGGCCGCGAACACAATCTCCTGTTTTATCAGGAGAATTATCATCTACAATAAGCACATGAAATTCTTTCTGCAAATCAAATACCGCACGAATTATAGCCTCTATATTCTCGATTTCGTTATACGTAGGTATGATTACGATACTACTAGACATATGTTATTTATAGGTGTTTCGACAAAAGTAAGGTTTTAATACTCTTCTTAAAATGACCAACAATACCTTTATGAAATTTTTAAACTAGGTAGCTAACCTTAAATTTGTAATTTTGCCATTTAGTAACCTATGCAAATGTTGACTAAAATTCCGAAGCAGTTTTACTTTTTTTTAGCTGCGATATTCATTCTAAATCTTATACAATCTAGTTTTACGCAACTCATTTTTGATGAAGCCTATTACTGGTATTACAGTCAGAACATGGCTTGGGGTTACTTTGACCACCCACCGATGGTGGCGCTGTTAGTGAAAATTAGTAGCTTCTTTTTTAATGGTGAACTCGGTGTTCGTTTCATGAGCTGCGTACTATCTGCTGTCAATATCATTCTTCTTTGGTTGATGATAGACAACCCAAAAAAGAACGATTATATAAAACACTTCTTCGTACTGGTTTTTTCTATGACGCTGCTAAATGCTTATGGATTTTTCACATTACCAGATACACCCTTACTATTTTTTACGAGTTGTTTTTTATTGACCTACAAGTATTTCATTAAAAAACCAACCGCAGCTTTAGCCATAGTGATGGGTATATTTATGGCTGCCTTAATGTACAGTAAGTACCATGCCGTATTGGTCATTTTCTTTGTACTACTGTCAAACCTTAAACTTATTACCAACAAATATGCTTGGCTAGCTGTAGCAGTTGCTTTGTTTTGCTACGTCCCACATTTTTATTGGCTATACGAAAATGACTTTGTATCTATAAAATATCATTTATATGAACGCCCGAACGGTGCATATCGTTTTGAAAAATATACCTTAGGTTTCTTTGTCAATTTGGTTGCCATATTCGGTTTAACCTTTCCGTTTATTTATAAGGCACTATTTAAAACCAAAGGAAACGACTTGTTTAACAAAGCGCTTATCTACTTAACATACGGCGTACTTATTTTCTTTTTTGTTTCTAGTTTTAATAGAAGGGTTCAAACACAATGGATTATTATTGTTTGTATTCCGTTGGTGATTATCGCATTTAACTACATGCTACAAAACAAGCAGGCCTTAACCTGGATTTTCAGATTAGGCCTTATCAATACTGTTTTAATTATTTATTTAAGAATGGGACTTGCCTACCAACCTTTACTTTTTAATTTCTATTACGAAAGTCATGGTAATAAAGAATGGGCAGAGGCTATTGAAGAAGAAATTGGTAATATACCTGTGGTATTTGAAAATTCGTACAGAAATGCCCCTATGTACTCTTTTTACACCGATGCAACACCAACCTTTTCTTTGAACAACTTTATGTATCGAAAAAATCAATATTCAATTGATGGCTCTGAAGAGCAAGTTCGCGGTAAAGATGTGGCTTATGTATCTAAATATGCAAACAACCCTACTTTTACATACACTAGAGAAGATGGTGGTTTGTACAAAGGCAAATACATCGCCAACTTTCAGTCTTACCGAAAACTAGATTGTATTATAGAAGACATTTCTGTTGCTTTGAACTCTGAAGAAAGTACTGAACTTAAAGTCTACAATCCATACCAAGAAGATATAGATCTTAAAAAACTGAAATTTGCAGTCAGTTATTTGGATGATTATAAAATCCCCATTGAGACACTGCAAATGACTCCAAAATCTACCCAAACAGGCATCACATTCTTAAAGCAACAAGACACTACTCGTTTTATAATTCAACTGCCTAAAACAAAAAAGGAAAACATTGGTTACTTTAGAGTAGTTATTTCTGAGAACGATCTTTTATACGGTCTAAACGGAAAAACAATTCCTATTAAATAATGGAACCTATTGCAAGAACTTTTGAGCAAACTGATTGGATCACCATAACACTTATGGTCAGCTTGCTGTTCCCCTTAATTGCAAAAAGCATCTATTATACCCGTTTTTTAAACTTCATTATTCTTCCTTTTAACAACAAGTACATTACGATGTATACGAAGAAAGAAAAGCTGTTTAATTGGTTTCATTTTCAAATAAGCGTGTTTCAAATCATAAATACAACCTTATTTATTTTTTTTATTTGGCGTTCGTATCTAAACCCTACCGAAGCAAAAAACCCCTATATTTTTCCTTTACTTCTTGCAGGTGTTTTCTTATTTATAACTGCGAAAACAATGGCGCAATTGTTCAACGCATTCATATTTAATTCATACAACACCTTTAATGAGTTGATTTTTAAGAAACTAACCTACCTGAACTATGCAGGCATTGTTCTTTTTATTGCTAATATATTTTTAGCCTATGTTTTTATTGACTCACAAATCGTAATTATTATTGCCCTAATTATGTTTTTCGTTATTAATATAATTGGTTGGTTAACAGTCCTCAGGAATTATCAAAAATTTATAAGCACCTATTTTTTCTATTTTATTTTGTACCTTTGCGCACTCGAAATTGCACCCTTAGTTATTATGGGAAGCTTTCTAAAATAGTGCAGCATATGAAAGTAAAAACGATTTTGGTCTCTCAACCTGAGCCGAAAATGGAAAACTCCCCCTATTCCAAGCTTATTGACAAAGAGAAAGTAAAGGTTGATTTTAGACCATTTATTCATGTAGAAGGAGTTGACGCAAAAACAGTGCGACAGCAAAAGATAGATTTGAATGATTTTACCGCGATTATATTAACAAGCAGAAATGCAGTAGACCACTTCTTTAGAATCGCAGACGAAATGCGCTTTAAAGTGCCAGATTCTATGAAATATTTCTGTCAATCTGAAGCGGTAGCCTATTACCTTCAAAAATACGTCGTCTACAGAAAACGTAAAATTTACGTTGGGAAAAGATTATTTACAGATCTAGTACCATTGATCAAGAAATATAAGGATGAAAAATTCTTACTTCCTTCTTCAGATGTACTTAAACAAGATGTACCTGATACTTTAGATTCTTTAAGCATCAATTGGAAAAGAGCCATTTTTTACAAAACTGTAATTAGTGACCTTTCTGATCTAAGAAATGTATACTATGACATTTTGGTATTTTTTAGTCCGTCTGGCATTGAATCCTTATTACAGAATTTTCCAGATTTCGATCAAAAGGAAACTAGAATAGCTGTTTTCGGCAACTCCACAGTAGATGCAGCAACAGGTGCTGGCTTGCGTATAGATATTAAAGCACCAACGCCTGAGACACCATCTATGACGATGGCATTACAGAAATATATTATGAGTGTAAATAAATAATACGCTCAAATAACTTTATATAAAAAAAGCCTTGCAATGCAAGGCTTTTTTATTGTCTTAAAATGCGTACCGTTGCGGTCCGCCTCTTCTTATTTCTTCACTGGCATAACTTTCAAACTTTTTAAAGTTTTCTCTAAAGGCATTTGTCAATTTAAATGCAGTAGTGTAATATTTCTCATCATCGTTCCAAGTTGCTCTAGGACTCAATACTGACGTTGGCACACCAGGACACTCTCTAGGTTGTGCAACACCAAATACGGAATGTATATGATACTTATCGTATGAATACAAACCTAAATCACCGTTTAAGGCTGCTGTAATCATTGCTCTAGTATACTTTAATTTCATACGAGTTCCAATTCCGTAAGGTCCACCTGTCCAACCTGTATTTACAAGCCATACATCCACACCAGATTCTTTCATTTTCTTACTCAACATTTCAGCATACTTTGTTGGGTGCAATGGCATAAATGGCGCACCGAAACATGCAGAAAATGATGGTACCGGCTCTACAACACCTGCCTCTGTACCTGCTACCTTAGCAGTATAACCAGAAATAAAGTGATACGCAGCCTGACTAGGAGTAAGCTTTGATATTGGAGGCAGCACACCAAATGCATCGGCAGTTAAAAAGAAGATGTTCTTTACATTCTTACCAATAGATGGTTGTTGAATGTTATCAATATGGTGAATTGGGTAACTAACTCTTGTATTTTGTGTAATTGAAGTGTCGGCAAAATCTACATTGCCCTTATCATCTAATACAACATTTTCTAATATTGCTCCTGGCTTAATAGCCCCGTAAATTTCTGGCTCTTGCTCTTCAGATAAATTGATAACCTTCGCATAACAACCACCTTCAAAATTGAAAACGGTGTTTCTACTTGTCCAACCATGCTCGTCATCACCTATTAATTTTCTATTAGGATCTGTTGACAAGGTTGTTTTCCCTGTTCCTGACAATCCAAAAAAGATTGCGGTATCACCATCTTCACCGATATTAGAAGAACAGTGCATTGGCAAAGTCTCTTTGTATACTGGTAAAATAAAGTTTAAGGCAGAAAAAATTCCTTTTTTGATTTCCCCTGTATATCCTGTCCCTCCAATTAATGCAATTTTATCGGTAAAGTTTAAGATTGCAAAATTATGTTGTCTTGTACCGTCTACCTCTGCATCAGCCATAAAGCCCGGTGCATTGATTACCGTCCACTCTGGGGTGAAATCTTTTAACTCTTCCTTGGTAGGGCGCAAAAACATATTATAAGCAAACATATTCGACCAAGGATACTCATTGATAACCCTAATGTTCAGTTTATAATCTTCATCTGCACACGCATAACTATCTCTAACAAAAAGTTCTTTTTCGTTTAAATAAGAAATAACCTTAGTGTATAGTGCATCAAATTTTTCCTTTTCAAACGGAATATTAATGTCTCCCCACCAGACTTTGTCTTTTGTGATATCATCTTTTACAATAAATCTATCTTTAGGGGATCTACCTGTAAATTCACCAGTATTTACCGCAAGTGTTCCATTGCTGGTTTCAACTCCCATATCCATTTCTAGAGTGGCTTTCTGAAGTTCTTCTGGTGTTTCCTGATAATGAAAATTGGCGTGTGTAATCCCGTAATTTTTAAGGGATATGGTATTCGCATTTGTCATTGAGCTTTTCATGCTTTAGAAAATTTGTTCGTGTAAAACTAAAAAAATAAAAGCTGAACCACTGATTTTCAGAGCTCAATTAGCGCCATTTCTCGTCGAAATACGAATTCAATTAAAGAATCATTGTAAATGAAAAATATTCGCAGACACTTTATCCCTTTTAATACACATTATAAAGGAATAACGTATTTTAAATACATTATTGCTATTTTACATGTGTAATTTTAAGAAATAAATAAAAAAACAGTCTATTTTTTAAACCATAATTTTTACTATACATTGAAATAATCAGCTGTTTTTGTAGCTAAAAGCAGCGCTGCGTGCTTCATATTATAATCAAGATCCTTACTGTCATCTTGAATTTCAAATACATCAAAAATACCTCTCTCCAGTAATGCCTCTTTAGAAATTTCTAATGATCCACAAATAGCTATTACAGGCAGTTGGTATCTTTTACCCAAATTAAGTATCCCTTGTAATAATTTACCGTTTAATGTTTGCTCATCAATTCTACCTTCACCGGTTATGATGTAATCAAATTTCTCTCGAGCCAATAATTTATGTACATCCGATAGTTCTAAAATGAAATCAATTCCGCTTAACATTTCTGCATCAAAAAAAGATTTTAATCCAAAGGCTGTTCCTCCCGCTGCACCTGCACCTGGTAATTCTCCGTTATTAACTTTGTATTTCTCAGAAACCACGGCATCTAAATTTCTAAGTCCCTTATCTAAATCTTCAATAATAACATCTGTAGCTCCCTTTTGCCTGGCATACACATAAGACGCTCCATTTTCGCCGAATAACGGATTGGTAACATCATTAACCGCATAAAAATTTGCCTGCTTCACGTTATCTGAAACAGCCGAATCATCGATACTATGTATTAATTGCAAACTAGACCCTATGGGCGCCAACTCTTCTCCTTTATCATTATAGAAAACATAGCCCAATGCCTGTGCTATACCAATACCACCGTCATTTGTGGCACTACCCCCTAGACCTATAAAAATATGTTCAACTCCTTTATCTATGGCATCTTTAATCTGTAAGCCTGTACCATATGTAGACGTTAACATTGGATTTCGTTCATCTGGCTTCAGCAACTCCATACCCGAAGTATTTGCCAATTCTATATAAGCAGATTTAGTTTTCTGATTATATAGATAGTATGATTGAATTAACCTACCTAACGGATTTTCACTAATTACCTGCATAGCAATGCATGGTCTATAGCTTGCCACGGCATTCATAAAACCATCACCACCATCTGATGCTTTTATGAAATGAGAAGTAAAAGAAACACCCGATTTCTCTACACCCGAAATAAAAGCCTTCGTAAAAGCTTCACTGGTTAGCGATCCTTTAAATTTATCTGGTATAAGTAATAGCTTCATTTATTTGAATTTGTCGGGGAAACTATTTATTGAAATATCCCATAACTCTGGGAGAACAAAATATACGAAAAAGGTTAATATAATGATAGAAATAATATTCATAAAGAATCCTTTGCCCACCATATCAGGAATTCTCAGGTACCCAGAACCAAAAACTACAGCATTTGGTGGCGTGGCTACCGGCAACATAAAAGCGCATGATGCCGCGACCGCGGCGCCTACCATTAATACGAACGGGTGAACATCTATTGTTAACGCCATTGGCGCCAAAACAGGTAACAACATTGCCGTTGTTGCCAAATTCGAGGTTATTTCGGTTAAGAAGTTTACCGCAGCTATCAACACTAATATTAAAACAATTATAGGCAAACCAGCTAATGTTGTCATTTGACTACCGATCCAAACTGCCAAACCACTAACTTCAAATCCTTTTGCCAATGCCATACCGCCGCCGAACAAGAGAATAATTCCCCAAGGCATTTTTACCGCTTCTTCCCAATTTATAATTTGCTCTCCTTTATTCTTTGAAGGGATCAAGAACAATACAATGGCAAAAAATATAGCTATAATGGTATCATCTAAACCAGGTAATATTTTTTGTAATAGAAACGAACGCGTGATCCAACAGAATGCCGTTAATGCGAATACAAATGCTACTACCTTCTCTTCATATGATATTTTACCAAGATTAGACAATAGCCGTTGTATTTCTTGTTTTCCTCCCGGGAAGGATCTCTGTTTAAACTGAAAGGCATATTTGGTCAAGTATTTCCAACATATAAAAATTAAAATGATAGATATAGGCAACCCGAACGCGAACCATTGTATAAAGGTAATTTCATAACCATAGGTATCGAGTACTACACCGGCTAAAACCAAATTTGGCGGAGTACCTATTAATGTCGCCACACCACCAATAGAAGCACTATAGGCGATTGCCAGCATTAACGCTTTACCAAAAGTTTTGTTTTCATCTTCTACCGTGTCAGAATTATCTTCTAATTGTTTAATTATCGCCAAGCCAATGGGCAGCATCATTACGGCAGTTGCCGTATTAGATATCCACATCGATAAAAATGCAGTTGCCATCATAAAGCCCAGAATTATCTTTCGAACATCTGACCCAATAAAATTGATAATATTCAATGCTATTCTTCTATGTAGATTCCATTTTTCTATGGCAATGGCAATTATGAATCCTCCCATATATAGAAATACATACTTGTGACCAAAAGAGCCAGAGGTTGATGATAGATTTAACCCACCTGATAGCGGAAACAGCACTAATGGCAACAAAGCTGTTACTGCAATAGGTATCGCTTCGGTGATCCACCAAATGGCGATCCAAGCTGTAGAAGCTAATACTGCATTGGCTTGCTCTGAAAGTCCGACCGGATGAAAAAAGAAAAGAATTAGTATAAATGAAAGCGGACCCAAGACTAGTCCTAATAATTTAGTCTTACTCATAAAATTGCCATTATAGCATGAAAATACGCTATTTAATTCTCAATTTTAGATTTCATAATTCCGAAACCCATCATTGCCCAAGCTGCAATTAAAAATAAACCACCGATAGGGGTAACAATACCTAATACCTTAAAATCGAATGCCACCAAAGAATTCAATGCTAACAGGTAAATGGAAAAAGAAAATAGCACCACACCAACTACCGTACAGATATAAATAGCTTTTTTAGACTTCAATAAGCCTTTAGGCAATAACCCAAGTGCAAACAGAAAAAATGCATGGTACATTTGGTACCGAACTCCCGTTTCAAATGTAGCTACCGCTTGTTCATCCACTAAATTTTTTAACCCGTGCGCACCAAACGCACCTAGCACTACCGCCAGCATTCCAAACAGGCACGCTGTACCTAAAATTGTTTTTTTCATAACTTTTTCTATAACTTTCTTTATAAATGTAACAATTTGATACCTTAGTAAATCGTTAGTAATCAAAAATACTGAAATCGAATGATGCGAAAAATTCTTGTTATAGGCGCAGGTAAATCAACCTCTTACTTATTAGATTATCTTTTAGGTAAATCTGAAACCGAAAATTTAGAGATTACCATTGGTGATATCAACCCTGCCGCAATTTCCCCTTCGATTGCCAATCACAAACATTGCAACGTTATAAAACTCGATATTTTTGAAGAAACGGCAAGGCAAAAGGCTATTGAAAGCTCAGACATTGTTATCTCTATGCTTCCTGCCCGTTTTCATATAAAGGTTGCAGAAGATTGTGTTCGCCTTAAAAAGCATTTGGTTACAGCCTCATATGTAAGTCCAGAATTACTGGCTCTTGACAAAGAAGTAAAAGAAGCGGGTTTAATATTCATGAACGAAATAGGGTTAGATCCCGGCGTAGACCACATGAGTGCCATGCAGGTGATCGACCGTATTCGTGATAAAGGTGGTAAAATAATTTTGTTCGAATCTTTTTGTGGTGGACTCGTTGCTCCTGAATACGATAACAATCTTTGGAATTATAAGTTTACCTGGAACCCAAGAAACGTAGTGCTTGCCGGTCAAGGTGGTACCGCTAAATTCTTACAAGAAGGCACCTATAAATACATACCTTACCACCGTTTGTTTAGACGTACCGAATTCTTTGAAATTGAAGGATATGGTCGTTTTGAAGGATATGCCAATCGCGATTCTTTAAACTACAGAGATGCTTATAAATTACAAGATGCCTTAACCATATACAGAGGTACCATGCGTCGTGTAGGATTTTCGAAAGCATGGAATATGTTTATTCAATTAGGTGCTACCGACGATACGTATGCAATCGAAAACTCTGACAAAATGAGTTATCGTGAATTCATTAATCTTTTCCTTCCTTATTCCCCAACCGATTCTGTGGAATTGAAACTTAGGCATTACCTGAAATTGGATCAAGATGATATCCGTTGGGATAAATTATTGGAACTGAACATTTTTGACCAGACCAAGCTAATAGGCATACCAAACGCCACGCCAGCACAAGCACTTCAAAAAATTCTTGAAGATAGCTGGACACTTAAAACCGAAGAGAAAGATATGATTGTTATGTATCATAAATTTGGTTACGAATTAAACGGTGAAAAAAAACAAATAGACTCTAAACTGGTAGTCACAGGCGAAAACCAAACGTTTACCGCAATGGCAAAAACTGTAGGTTTACCAGTAGCCATGGCAGCTTTAAAAATATTGAACGGCGATATTACTACCCCAGGCGTACAGATACCTATTACCAAAGAAGTGTACGAACCTATATTAAAGGAACTAGAGAGTTACGGTGTCAATTTTAAAGAATACGAAATACCATATTTAGGCTATAATCCTAATTCTGTAGTCAACTAGCGCTTTTTAACTATCATTTTGAAACCAATTAAGTACATTTATGTTTTAAACCCTCATTGAGGGCTTAATTGTTCGAGGTTTGCCTCGAAATGATATATTGATAGACAAACCTCGTACCCTTGGGTCGAGGTTATTGATTTGAAAAAACATGAAAACACCGACTTCTTTGGCTAAAATTGATGGTATAGATAAAAAAATCTTGCGATTTCTAATGGAAGACGCCCGTAAACCGGTACTTGAAATTGCAAGAAGTATTGGAATATCTGGCGCAGCCATACATCAACGTTTAAGAAAACTAGAAGCATCAGGACTACTATCTGGCTCTAAGTTCATTGTCAATCCTAAATCATTAGGATATACTACCATGGCATATATTGGCATTTACTTAGACAAAGCAATGAGCAACCCAATGGCGGTAAAACAGCTAGAGAAAATTCCTGAAGTATTGGAATGCCACTACACCACCGGTAACTGGTCTATCCTCATAAAAGTATTATGTAGAGATAACGAACACTTAATGCAGGTACTTAACAAAGAAATACAAGCTATAGAAGGGGTTTCAAGAACAGAAACCTTTATTTCATTAGCACAACAAATTGATAGACAAATAAGTATATAAAAAAACCTTCCCATCTTGGAAGGTTTTTTTACTCGATACTAACAGCAGCTTAATCTCTACCACCAAAAACTTGAAGTCCCCAGTACACCAAAGTTGCCAATGAACCAATTGCGGCTACCAAATAAGTACGTGCAGCCCATTTTAATGCATCTTCAGAACCCTCATATTCTTGAGGAGTAACTATATGCTTATTCTTTAGCCATGCTAATGCTCTATTACTAGCGTCATATTCTACAGGTAAAGTAACAAAACTAAATAAAGTTGCCATACCCATCATTACCAAACCAGCGACAGCTACCCAATAACCGAAGCCTACACCAGCAGCGGCACCTAATGCCAAACCACCAAATACGACCCACATAGACATGCTAGATGTTACACTAACTACAGGCACCAATTTTGAACGTAAGCCCAACCATTGATATGCCTCTGCATGTTGTACAGCATGACCACATTCGTGAGCCGCAACTGCAGCTGCCGAAGCATTTCTTTGATTATAAACGCCCTCACTTAAATTCACTGTCTTATTAGCAGGATTGTAATGATCCGTAAGCATACCAGGTGTAGAAACAACTTTTACATCTCTAATACCATGATCTGCCAACATTTTTTCAGCAATCTCAGCACCGCTCATTCCGTTTTGTAAATGAACTTTTGAATAGAACTTGAACTTACTCTTTAATTTACTACTTACTAACCAGCTGACTAAAGCAATCGCCCCAATCAGTATATAATATCCCATCATAACTTTTCAATTTTTAAATCGATTAAATATACTAAAGATCCTTACTTTTTAAGAATCTATTTATATAAAAGCAAAAACCCCGCCAAATTTCTTTTCAGAACTGGCGAGGTCTATTATACTGACAGAATGTATTGATTAAGCAACTATTTCTTCCCAACCAAAGGCTTCAATAATTTCTTGAAGCACTATTTTTCCTTTTACTATATTCAATCCTTTGTTTAAAGATGCATCTTTCTCACAAGCCGCTTCCCAACCTAAATTTGCTAATTTCAAAGCAAAAGGTAAAGTTACATTGGTCAACGCCATTGTCGATGTATAAGGCACTGCACCTGGCATATTTGCAACGGAATAATGAACAACATCATCTATAATATAAATAGGGTCTTCATGCGTGGTAGGCTTGGTTGTTTCTACACATCCGCCTTGATCCACAGCAACATCAACGATTACGGTACCAGGCCTCATTTCTTTCAACATGTCTCTTGTAATCAAATTAGGAGCTTTAGCTCCTTTCAATAAAACACCACCAATGATAAGATCATGTGTTTTTATAAGTCTTCTGATATTAAATTCATTTGAAAATTCAGTAACTACATGTGGTGGCATTACATCGTTGGCATAGCGCAAACGCTTCATGTTTACATCTAAGATAGTTACGTGAGCACCTAAACCTGCTGCCATTTTAGCAGCTTGTATACCCACTACACCTGCACCTAAGACTAAAACTTTACCGGGAGCCACACCTGGCACCCCACCTAATAATACACCACGACCTTTTACAGGTTTCTCTAAATATTTGGCACCTTGCTGAATTGCCATTCTACCAGCTACTTCTGACATTGGCGTTAAAAGAGGCAAAGTACCTTCTTCATCTTCTACCGTTTCATAAGCGATACAAACCGCTTTTTGCTTGATCATAGCTTTTGTCAATGCCTCACTAGATGCAAAATGGAAATAGGTAAAAAGTATTTGACCTTCTTGAATTAAATTATATTCTTCTTCTATAGGCTCTTTTACTTTTACAATCATTTCGCTCATTGCATATACCTGACCAATAGTATCTAGTATAATAGCACCTGCTTGTTGATAATCTTGATTGAAAAAACCACTGCCTTCACCAGCATCTGACTGGACATATACTTTGTGGTTGTTCTTTACCAATTCGAAAACCCCACCAGGTGTCATACCTACCCTGCTTTCATTGTTTTTAATTTCTTTTGGAATACCAACAATCATGATTTATCATTTTATGTTATACTGCAAAATTGAAACTAATTATGCAGATAACAAACAATAATTCGATAAAACGTAGGGGTTGGTTGGTAAAAATATATAATTACGAGTTTGCACCCCTATAATATTAGGGGGTATACTGTTATTTGTACTTTAATTTCATTAAAACCATTAAAATTAGAAGGGCCGATGTAATTCCATTTGCTAAAATAACAGGCAGACTATTTATAAATACTCCATAAACCAACCAAAGCAAAACCCCTATTAACAAAACAGTATACATAGTAAGGGAAATATCTTCAACAGATTTATTTTTCCACGTTTTATATACTTGTGGCACAAATGCCGCTGTGGTTAAAGTAGCTGCGATCAAACCTAAGATTTCGACACTGTCCATATTTTCATATTTTACAACTGCATAAGCAAACCTAACAAACAAGAAGAGGCGATAAATATCGCCTCTTCATTTAAATATATTCTCTTAACTACCCAACGATATTGACAATTTTACCTGGCACTACAATTACCTTTTTAGGCTCGCGACCTTGTAATTGTTGTTGGGTTTTTTCATTGGCCATTACCGCAGCTTCTATCTCTTCTTTAGATAAGTCTAACGAAAGCTCTAAAGTAAATTTCATCTTACCATTAAAGGAAATAGGATACTCTTTACTGCTCTCTACCAAATACTTTCCTTCAAATTTTGGGAAAGGTGCCGTAGCAATAGATTCAGTATGACCTAATTTACTCCATAACTCTTCTGCAATATGTGGTGCGTACGGCGATACTAAAATAGCCAACGGTTCTAGTACTTTTCTACTGTAACATTTTTGCGAAGAAAGTTCATTAACACAGATCATAAATGTAGATACCGATGTATTGAAACTGAAGTTCTCTATATCTTCTTCTACCTTTTTAATAGTCTTGTGAAATGTTTTCCACGATTCCTTGGTTGGCTCTTCTTCGCTAACTAAAAATGAAGCATTCTCACCTGTATGAAATTGTCTCCATAATTTCTTTAAAAAAGAATGTGTACCTGTAATACCAGCTGTATTCCAAGGCTTAGATTGCTCTAACGGACCTAAGAACATTTCATACAAACGCAAACTATCCGCACCGTACTCCTCACAAATAGCATCAGGATTCACGACGTTGTATTTAGACTTGGACATTTTTTCAACTTCGCGACCAACATAGTAATTTCCATCTTCAACAATAAATACAGCGTCTTTATTTTCCGGTCTCCAGTTTCTGAAAGCTTCTTCATTCAATTGATTTGAAGAATTTACCATTGAAATATCAACATGAGTTTTATGGATATTAATATTCTTATTCCAATATGTTTTCTCTCCCCATTTCAATTTATATTTATCTACTACCCTGTCTATTTCTTTTTGGACTTGAATATCTATTACTTTATTTTGCAACTTATCTATTAAACTTTTTGTAAAATAACAAAACGTAGGTTCAGTATATAGAGTTGACGATTCACCATCCCTTAACTCAATACTTAAAGAATACATAAATGCACTAGTCCCAGTAATCATCCCTTGATTAATAAGCTTTTTAGCAAACTCATCTTTAGGTACCAAACCTTTATCAAACATGAATTTTTGCCAGAAACGCGAATACAATAAGTGACCTGTTGCGTGCTCACTACCACCAATATATAAATCTACATCTTGCCAATAGTTAATCGCTTTTTCAGAGAAAATGCTCTCGCTATTGTGCGGATCCATATACCTATTAAAGTATTGCGAACTACCTGCCCAACCTGGCATGGTATTTAATTCTAATGGAAACACCGTTTCATTATCAATCTTATCGTTAGAAACTACCTTATTTTCTTTGGAACACCATGCCCAAACCTCAGCATTACCTAATGGCGGCTCTCCTGTCTCGGTCGGTAAATATTTTTCAACTTCTGGCAAGGCAATAGGTAAGTACTCTTTTGCAATCATTTGAGGCATCCCGTCCACATAGTACACCGGGAAAGGTTCTCCCCAATATCTTTGACGACTAAAAACAGCATCACGCAATCTATAGTTTATTTTTCCTTCGCCATGTCCTATTTTCTCCAACTCATATATCGCTAATTTCATAGCTTTCTTATACGGTAATCCGTTTAGGAAATCACTATTCGCTATCACCGTTTTATCCTTATCAGCATATGCTTCTTCAGAAATATCTACCCCTTCTAATATATTCGGAATATCAATTTCAAAGTGTTTTGCAAAATCATAATCACGTTGATCACCACATGGTACGGACATAACCGCTCCAGTTCCATAACCTGCCAATACATAATCACCAATCCAAATTGGAATAGGTTCTTTTGTAAATGGATGTTCTGCATACGCACCTGTAAAAGCACCTGAAATAGTCTTCACATCTGCCATACGATCACGCTCAGAACGTTTTGCAGTTGCTTCAATATAGGCTTCAACCTCAGCTTTCTGATCTGTAGTCGTTATTCTAGAAACCATCTCATGCTCTGGCGCCAAAGTCATAAAAGAAACTCCAAAAATAGTATCGGGTCTGGTGGTAAAAACTTCTATTTTCTCATCATGACCCTTCACATTAAAAACAGCCGAAGCTCCTTGAGAACGACCTATCCAATTTGTCTGTGAATCTTTTAATGGCTGTGGCCAATCTATTTTCTCCAAACCGTCTAACAAACGTTGTGCATATGCAGAAATACGCATACTCCACTGGGTCATTTTTTTACGAACCACTGGGTGACCACCACGTTCTGACACTCCGTTTACTATTTCGTCATTCGCCAATACCGTACCTAGTGCAGGGCACCAGTTCACCTCAGTATCCGCTAAGTACGTTAATCTATATTGTAATAATATTTCCTGTTTTTTAACATCAGAAAATGCGGTCCACTCATCAGCTGTAAAGGATGCTATATCATCATCACAAACCGCATTTACGTTGGCATTCCCATCCGTAGAAAATTTAGCAATTAATGTTTCTATATCCTCTGCCTTGTCAGTATCCTTATTATACCAAGAATTGAATATTTGAATGAATATCCACTGTGTCCACTTGTAATACTCGGGACTAGAAGTACGTACCTCTCTGCTCCAATCAAAAGAAAAACCTAGTTGATCTAATTGCCTTCTATATGTTTTAATATTTGCCGCCGTAGTAACTGCGGGGTGCTGACCTGTTTGAATAGCATATTGTTCTGCCGGCAAACCAAAAGAATCATACCCTTGTGGGTGCAATACATTAAAACCTTTGTGCCTTTTATATCGTGCATAAATATCACTTGCAATATACCCTAACGGATGCCCAACATGGAGCCCCGCACCAGATGGATAAGGAAACATATCTAACACATAGAACTTTTCTTTTTCAGAATCGTTCTCTGCTTTAAATGTTTGATTTTCTGCCCAGTATTTTTGCCATTTGGCTTCAATTTCGTTGAAATTGTATTGCATGATCTTTACTTCTTTTCTGTAAGTCGCAAAAATAGGTTTATTCTACTAAAACCGAAAGAATAACGTCATTGATACTGTTTACATTAAACCATCAACAACTTTCCGCCATAGAGCACCCAAAGCATAGATGCCAATGCCGATAAGTTAATGAGATAACCAAACAATTTCATTTCTGGCAATGTATACGCCCTACCCTTAAATATCACAAAAATATCTAATACCATAAACGCAGAAAATAGACCAAGAAATGATGCCAAAACTATATCTTGAAACCAATACCAAACCAAAACAGATTCGCACACCAATATCAAGAGCATCAGTAATTTTGAATTTTTACGCCCAATTAACGTTGCGGTAGTGCGTTTACCCGAAACTAAATCTGGCTCTATATCCATTATTTCACCAGCAATATGCGCCTGAAATGCAAACAATGATAAATAGACCAATGTCTGCCATGGTAGTGCGTCTAAATTATTTAGTTCTGTTGAAAAGAATACCGTAACCACATACCCAACCTGAATTAGAATTTCGAACGGAGGTCTTTCTTTTATCCTAAACGGTTTAAAATTATAAAGGATGTTCACGACCACCATAAACAGCAGCAAAAAGAACATTTTTAAACCAGAAATAAAGGTAAATGCAATTACAAACACAGACGTGAGTATGGTAATTTTAGTCAGCACGCCACTGAGCTGAGACTTTGAAGCCTTCGCACCAAAAAGAAAATTTCCTTTTCTGTCATTTACGGCATCTGCATCTATATCATTATAATCGTTAAGCCCATAAACCAAATAATTTAAAGGGAAAGTGACGAAGAACAAACCAATCCAAAAATTAACCGACTGCCAGTAATCTACTTGGTTCGCAAAAGGAACTAAGTAAATCCAAATGGTAGGAAACCAAAGTCCGGGTCTGGATATCTTTAAATCCAATACATTAAACATCTTATAAAAATTAGGTTGCAATTTTGGCGAAAATACCAATCTTCAAATAGGCTCTGAATCTTGAATTGAGATTATTTATTCATCGTGCTAAAAAGTATATCTTTAACCAGTGAATATGATGTACTCAAGATTTTTTCTACTTACTATTCTACTAACGTGTTGTGGCATAACTTCATTGCATGCGCAACTAGGTTTTTGTGGCGGTAATTCTGGGGACCCAATTTTTCAAGAAGATTTTGGCTCTGGCACCACTGACGGACCCGCATTACCAGCTGGCACAACAACTTATAATTTCACCACCGGAACACCAAATGACGGTGATTATACGATCTCCAGCACAACCAACTATTTTGACTGGCTATCACTACAAGACCATACCCCAGGTGACAGCAACGGTAAGTCTTTTATTGTCAATGCAAGTTTTACGGCCGGTCAATTCTATCAACGAGAGGTAAGCGGTCTATGTGAAAACACCACTTATGAATTCTCATCGTGGCTAATAAACTTACAACCCGCCGGTAGCTGTGAAGGCAATAGTATACCTGTAAATGTACGCTTTCAAATTTGGGATGGAACAGATACCAATATACTTGCCCAAGGTGATACGGGCAGTATACCAGGAACAGGAACTACCGTATGGAAACAATATGCCTTAGTTTTCAAAACCGCACCCGGGCAAACATCTGTTATTCTAAAAATGAGAAACAATAGTAATGGCGGCTGTGGTAATGACCTTGCCATAGATGATATTCTATTTAGATCTTGTGGCGACAATGTCACCATTTCAACTGCAGCCAACGAAGCAAGCTTAGTTGTTTGCGAAGATCAAGGCAGTGTATCAAGAACGCTGACAGCAACACCAGATTCTTCTGTTTTTAGTACCCATGCCTACCAATGGCAGCAAAGTACAGACCAACAAATATGGACAGACATACCCGGTGAAAACAATGCTATTCTAAATACTCCGGCAGTTACTGCCACCACTTATTTTAGAACAAAAATTGCAGAAGATATTGTTAATGTAAATAACGATTTATGCAACGTTGTATCTGACGTTTTTGATATTACCGTTTTACCTATACCACCTGCCCCAACAAGCAACGGAGATGTTGAAATTTGCGAAGGGGAAATTGGACTTTTATCGGTCAATACGTTAGATGCATATTCCATTAATTGGTATGATGCTCCTACTGGTGGAAATTTAATCTTATCGAACGAACGTAGACTAGAGGTTAATAATGCAGGTACTTATTATGCCGAAGCTAATTCATCAGAAATTGAATGTGCATCTACTACTAGAACTGCAGTTACTTTAACCGTAAACCCTTTACCCGTAGTACCAGATGATAGCAGTACTTTTTTATGCGAAGATTCTTCTACCACTCTAGATGCCGAAGTTGAGAATGTCATGTACCAATGGTCTACTGGCGCGACTACTCAAACAATCGATGTAACCGAACCTGGCGATTATGATGTCATCATCTCCAATGCAAATGGCTGCTCCGCTACTCGCACCTTCACAGTTGAACAAATAGATTTACCTAGAATTGATAAAATAGTATCTGACGGACCATCAATAGTTGTCTCTACTTCTAATAATGGTAATTTCGAATATTCTTTAGATGGTAGCTCATTTCAGCCTAGTCCTGTGTTTGAGGCCGTAGCAGGCGGATTCTACACGATTTACGTTCAAGACAATACAGATTGCGGTATTGTAACGGAAGATTTTTACCATCTGGTCATTCAAAAATTCTTTACTCCGAACGGAGATTCTTTTAATGATGTTTTTGAACCTGACGGATTAGAGGTTTTTAATTCCATTACGATTTCAATTTTTGATCGTTACGGGAAGCTTTTAAAATTTGGGAATACAAATTCCACATCTTGGGATGGCACATTTCAAGGAAAACGATTACCAGAAGATGATTATTGGTATCTAATTGAAGCTGATTCCACTCAATTTAAAGGACACTTCAGTTTAAAACGTTAAGGCATGATTATTTTAAGTCCCATTTAACAATACTTTGCTATTTTTACTGCACTTTTAAGTACTATGGCGAACTCCTTCGAAAATTATCAAAGACGCAAACTGATTTCCTCCTATTTTTCTGTGGTGCTAAGTATTGCATTAGTCTTGTTTTTACTAGGCATTTTAGGATTACTGGTTTTAAACACCAAAAAAATGGCAGATCGTTCTAAAGAACAAATCACCATTTCTGTCTTCTTAAAAGAAAATACCAAAGAAATTGAGATTGAACAGCTTCAAAAGACATTGGCAATGTCTGAATACACAAAATCTTCTACCTACGTATCTAAAGAAGAAGCTGCAGAACAGCACAGTGAGGATATTGGCGAGGATTTTGTTGACTATTTAGGCTACAACCCGTTAAAGAATTCTATTGATGTAAAGCTAAATGCAGATTTTGTTACTGCCGAGAAAGTACAAGAAATTGCCGACACCTTATCAGAAAAGAGTTTTGTCGATGAAGTTAGTTACGACAAGGTATTAGTAAGCATGGTAGCCAAAAGTGTTGAACAAATAGGTTTCTGGATCTTAGTAGCCAGCGCCATTTTTACCTTTATCGCAGTTCTATTAATCAACAGTTCTATACGTTTATCTATCTATTCTAAAAGATTTATTATCAAAACCATGCAAATGGTTGGGGCGACAAAAACCTTTATCAGAAGACCATTTATATGGCAAAATATTAAACTGGGCATGATCGGTGCCGCAATTGCCTTACTAGCTATTGGTGGTGTCGTGTATTATGTAAACACTAATTTTCAAGATTTAGGGCTATTCGATGAACCTTATATTTTAGTCATTTTATTTGTTAGTGTTTTTCTATTAGGAATACTTATTTCGTTGATTAGCACCTATTTTGCGACCCAACGCTTCTTAAATCTTAGAACGGACGAATTATATTATTAAATTTGCGGTATGAGTAAAAACAACAAAGTGGAACACCACGCTAAACAAGAATTTATTTTTCAGAAGAAAAATTACATGTTCATGTTCATTGGTCTTGCATGTATTGCGCTAGGTTTTATTTTAATGAGCGGTGGCGGCAGCGATGACCCTAACGTATTTAACCCTGAAATTTATAATTTCAGAAGAATTAGACTAGCACCTACTTTAGTGCTTATTGGCTTAGGTATAGAAATTTATGCCATTTTATTGAACCCTCACAAAAAGAAAGATTAATTGGATACTTTAGACGCAATTATACTCGGCATTATTCAAGGATTAACCGAGTTTCTACCCGTTTCTTCAAGTGGTCATTTAGAATTGGGAAAAGCCGTTTTAGGAGACAACTCTTTACCAGAAGATAGTTTATTATTTACCGTAATACTTCATTTTGCTACCGCTCTTAGTACCATTGTTGTTTTCAGAAAGGACATTTGGGAAATTTTAAGCGGTTTGTTTCAATTTAAATGGAACGAAGAAAGTCAGTTTTCTGCCAAGATTATCGTCTCTATGCTACCTGCAGTATTCATTGGCTTGTTCTTTGAGGAACAATTAGAAGAATTATTTGGTGGTAATATTCGTTTTGTAGGCTTTATGCTGATCATTACGGCAGTACTTCTATATTTTGCAGATAAAGCTAAGGACACTGATAAAAAGGTAAGTTTTAAAAATGCTTTTATAGTTGGTATCTCTCAAGCAATTGCAATGCTACCTGGCATTTCTCGTAGTGGAGCTACAATTTCTACTTCTGTTCTATTAGGTGTAGACAAATCAAAAGCTGCTCGATTTTCTTTCTTAATGGTCGTACCGTTAATTTTTGGTAAAATTGCCAAAGACCTTATGAGCGGAGACCTAAATTTTGATGGAGAAAACAATATCGCAATGGGCGCTGGTTTTATTGCTGCCTTTCTTGCCGGTCTTGCCGCTTGTACATGGATGATTAAATTGGTGCGAAAAAGTAAGCTTTCGTATTTTGCCATCTACTGTCTTGTTGTAGGATTGATCGCCGTAATTTACGGATTCACTAATCCGTAGTACTATCTAAACACCCAAATTCATGAAAGATTTGACCCAAGAAGACTATTTAAACGGTCAGGTATTATTGATCGATAAACCACTAGAATGGTCCTCTTTTCAGGCGGTCAATAAATTGAAATGGGCTATCAGAAAAAAGTTCAGTCTAAAAAAATTTAAAATCGGACACGCAGGAACATTAGATCCGTTAGCAACTGGACTCCTTATTATATGCACTGGAAAGTTCACTAAGAAAATCACCGAATACCAAGGTCAAGAAAAAGAATACACAGGTGTTTTCACCTTAGGTGGCACTACAGCTTCTTATGATCTTGAAACAGAAATAAACGAAACTTTCGCAACCGATCACATTACGCCTGAGCTTATAAAAGCTATAACCCATCAATTTACAGGTGAAATCGAGCAGGCACCGCCTGTTTTCTCTGCCTTAAAGAAAGATGGCAAGCGACTTTATGAACTGGCTCGCGAAGGAAAAACAGTTGACATACCAAAGCGAAAAGTAAATGTAAGTGCATTTGATATTACCGATATCGATGGCTTGAATATTCACTTTAGAATCGCTTGTAGCAAAGGCACCTATATTCGATCTATTGCCCACGATTTCGGAAAAGCTCTGAATTCTGGTGCACATTTAACGGCATTGAGAAGAACCAAAATAGGTGATTTTAACGTAGATAATGCTCAAGACCCTTTAGTCTTTGCCGATTTATTACTAGGTCCAGAAGAAAAATAGATTACAAACTATTGATTACTCTTTATCGATCTTCTAAAATATTTTGGTATTATTAAGGTTATATACCCATGAATCTGAACAGAAAACAATTATCATTACTTGCCACTATCTTTAGCATGTCTATTGTAGTGTTGGTTATGTATAATATTCAGTTTGGCGGTCAAGAAGAATCTAAAGAAGATTATGTTGTTGAAATGGTCATGGACCCTGAGGTTCTAGAAGAAATTCTAAAAGAAGAAGATCCACAGGAAGATTTAGCAAACGCTGACCCTATAAAAAGTCATTTAGCTTTTAACGAAACGGCAAAACCCAGTTATGGTAATCCAGAGCCACTACAAACTCTAGAAGAGTTAATGGAAGAGCGCAATGAGATGAGTGATGGCGACCCTACCGAAAATCTAATTTCTGACTCAGGTTATTCTGAGAGAGTAAAAGCATTAGCTAAAAAGCGAGAAGAGAAAAAACAACTTTTAGGCGAAAAGGAAGCGCAAAAGAAAGAGTTTACTAATAACCTTGCGGCAAGAAGAACTTCAGTTTCGTATTCTTTAGTAGATAGAAATAATTATAAATTACCCCCTCCGATATATACTTGTATCGAAGGAGGAAAAGTTGTTATCAATATTGAAGTAAATGCTTTAGGTTATGTTACCGAAGCAGATTATAATGAGAAAAGTTCTGGCACTTCTAACGGGTGCCTTGTTGAAAATGCTATTAATTACGCCTTAAAAGCAAGATTCAATTCTTCTGACAAAGACTCTCAGAAAGGAACAATCACTTACCTATTTCAAGGGAAGTAAACTAGTCCAGAGAAGAAACACACAAAACATTTCTAAAAATGATATTTTGAACTTTTTAATAAAGCCTCGAAATTTTTAATCTCGATTATCGAGTAGCTTCAATAAATCTTCTAATATACTTTGCCCCTTATCCTTATTATAAAATACCTGTAAGTCTTGTTTAAACTCAGGTGTTAACTTACCATGTTCGGCTTTATAATCTTCTACCAACTGTGTTGCCTTCATTGACCTAGGTCCCCAAGTTGCTACTACAGTAGCTTCAGCAATATCTGTTGCTATTAACTTTGGAATGGACATACCACCGTTGGTCAAAAACTGATTCATGATATCTAAATTCTCATCTCGAAGAATAATAGATAACGATATATTCGGATTTATTTCTGTGATCTTATTCATTACCGGTAATGCAGGTGAAGCATCGCCACACCAACTTTCTGATAATACCAACCATGAAATTTTCTGATCGACAGCTTTAATTTTAGCTACAGCCTCGTCGTTAAACTTCAAGGTTTTATCCCATCGGCGCATACGGCTATTATTTAATTGGGTATACTGCGATAATGCCTCCGATTGTTCAGGACCAGTAGCCTCACCTTTTTCAGCTAAATCTGAAACTAATGCTCTGTACTCTAAATAACTATAACTTGATTCTAGTCCTTTTTTAATCAAATCTTCTATTACTAACTCCATGCGAATGCTAATTTATATCCTTTAATCGAACGCATTAGTAGTAAGAAAAGTACAATGCTTACAAATTCTCAGGGTTTACCGCCAAACTGTTGAACAACTTAGCCTTTGCCGTAAAGTATTTATTCTCTACCTGATTTTGTTTTAACACCGCATCAATCAATTTGGTTTCTCTTGAATTAATCAAGAAAAGTGAACTTTCACCAAAACTAAACTTTCGTTCTTCGGCAGCAAGTAACGCTTCATAACTGGCTACAATATCATCTATTAACACATTCTGATTCTCAAAAGAATTTAACTCATTATAAATAGCAGTTACTTTATTCTGAATCTGAACCTCAGCATTATCTAGCTCGAATTGAGCGTCTTTTAATTTCAATTTCGCCAATTTTAAATCTCCACGCTCTTTTCTAAGAAATAGCGGAAGTTCAAAATTTAATCCTGCTTTATAATTCTGTGTTTCAAATGAATTCAAGTACTCTGGCTCATCTGTAATAAACTTATACTCCACATCTATTCTAGGCAAGAGCTTATTTGTTTTTAGTCGTTTATCTACAACCAGACCATCAATTTTATAGCCTAATGATTTTAACTTCGGATGATTCTCTAACACGAAACTATCCAGTGGTTTTCCTAAAATTTCTAAAGCCTGATCTATCTCGGTATCTAAAGATGTATCTGGCACAACATCTTGCTGCAATTCCATCGGTATGTTTTCTCCCATCCACAGGTAATTAGAAAGTTCTAATCTGGCATTACGTAAAGTAACATTGGCCTGCTCAAGCTCTAAAGCTCTATTCTGTACTGAAATCTTTGCTTCTACAGTATCAATAGCTGCAATTTCACCTGCTTGTGCACTTCGGTTAACACCCTTCAAGCGGACTTTAGCATTCAATAAAAAATCATTGAACAACAAACTATTTCTATACGCTTGTAACCAATTGAAATATGCCAAAGAGGCATCGAACAATATCTGATTTACCAATAAATCTCTATCTGCTTTTGACTGCTCCCTAAAGAATTTTGCTTTTTTTACGGTAGCCATACGCTCGTTTATCCAAGAGCCACGACCTAACGATAGCGCAACTCCAGCACTATATAAGCCATCATCGGGTACATTTCTTTCTGCGTTCAAGTATTCACCAGAATATTGCTCAAATTCTCCCTTCAACTCTATACCGTACCATGTAGGAACTTTGAAGGTGGAATTCAATAAATCGTAATACTCGGAACCTTTGAACTCTTTGGTAGAATAGTCTAAAGAAATTTTGGGATCAAAACCACCACGTGCTTTCATTAGATTTGCCTGACCTACGCTCATCACCATCTCTGCTTGTTTAGCAATAGGATGATACTTTTTCACATAACCCAAATATTCTCTAAAATTTAGCTGTACAGAATCTGCAGTCTGAGCATTTGAAAATAGCCCAGCAATTAAATATAAAAAGACAACAATTCTCTTCATCGTTATTTTTTTACAGGTTTATCTTGAGCCCCTTCTGGCTGGTAATAATTAGCAGGGAATCCGTTCAGCTGACGCCATAGCTCATACCAAATTGGCACATCTTCTAATAAAGCAATAGTATTTGCACCAGAACCTACACGTAAAGCTTCTGGCCATGCTTGATCTTCTTTATCAGGCGACAATAATATTCGATATTTCCCATTCGGGTTTATAAAGGTCTCAATAGCCACCACCTTGCCAGCATATGTACCGTAAGATGCATTTGGCCAACCGCTAAATACAATTGCAGGCCAACCATCGAACTGGATTCTTACCGTTTCTCCTAAATGGATTAACGGTAAATCTATAGGATTCACAAAAGTTTCTACAGCCATATCATACTCGGCCGGCATAATACCTACTAACGGGGTACCTTCTTTAAAAGTCTCGCCAATACCTGCGGTAAGTACTTTATTGATATACCCATTTTGAGGCGCTCGAATGTAACGTAGCGCACTTCGCATTTGGTAATTTGTATAATCGTTCTCTAATTTACTTACCTGCGCCTCAGAATCAAACTGATTTGACATTGCCGTGAACTTATCACTCTGCGCCTTTGAAATCTTATCGGTATATGAGGCTTGAACACTATTGATTTCTACCTCTGCATTGATGATTTCATTTTTCGCCGCCAACAGTTTATTCTCTTGAGAAAGTAACTTTGCCTGCGTCTCCTGAAGCTTCAACCTTTTTTCTTCAACATCAGTTACTGCCTTTAAACCTTCACTTTGTAAAAGAGCCGTACGCTCGTATTGGCGCTCTGCTATTTTAATATTGGTTTTAGCAGCTTCAAAATCTATACTATCACTTTGTGCTTTCAATTTTGATTGCAGCAACTTGTTTCTAGCCTGTTCTAACTTTAACCTTCTTTCATTAAAAAGTGCAGCAACTTGATTATCTAAAGACTTTACTTTATCACCATATGATGTTACCGAAGAACTTTTAGACTTTAACTGCTGCCCTGTTCTTTCGACTAAATTTGGATCAAAATATTCTGATTTTACTTCAGATATAAAAAGTATGGTATCGCCCTTTTTCACGTAATCGCCTTCTTGCACATACCACTTTTCTATTCTACCAGGTATTTGAGATTGAATTGTTTGTGGTCTTTGACCAGGTGTTAGCGTAGTTAAAAATCCTCTGGCATTAATCGTTTGTGTCCAAGGCAAAAACAATACGATTACACCTACTATGGCAAATGCAAATAAAAATCGATTAAAATGCTTGTAATGCCTTTGGTGATTTACTTTTTGAACGGATTTGAATCGCTCAATCGACACCTTTTCGTTTAATTTCTTATGAGATATATTAAGCATCTTTTCCTGAGATTTCGTTAATAATCTGTCCTTTATCCATCGTTATAATTCGAGAACATTTTTTAATCCACTTATCGTTTTCACTTACTACAAGTAATGCCCACCCGTTAGATGAATCACTTAAAAAGTTCAAAATTCGATCAGCCTCTTCACTATTAAATTGATCTAAGGGATCTTTAAGAATGAGTAGTTTAGGTTTGCGAACAATACTTCTTGCGAGCACTATCTTTTTAGATACCGTATGCGGAATCTGTTTTCCTTCAGGATATAAAATGGTATTTAATCCATCTGGTTGCTTCTTTACAAAATCTGTAAGTCCGACTTTATCCAATGCCCAATACACTTGCTCATTTGTAGTTTCTTTATCACCAAAAGTGATGTTATGGAGAATAGTCCCCTCAAAAGGCGATTCCTCTGGCAATGATTGACCGAGATGTGAACGATAGTAATTTAAATTCATCCCTTTTAAAGAGACTCCGTTTACATAAACTCCCCCAGTATCTGGCTCAATAATTCCTGCAATAAGTCGTAACAAAGTATTCTTACCAGAGCCGCTACTTCCTCTCAACAAAATGGTACATGTTGGTGAAATAGTCAAACTTAAATTAGAAATTATCTCTCTTTTAGGATCAGGTACACTATAAGAAATATTGCTCAACTCTACAGTAAATGCTTGATTCTCTAAAAATGGTTTTTCACCATCTTGGGTTTCCAATTCTTTATCTACTACCTGACCCATTTTCTCTAACGATGTCAATAGATCATAAAAAGTTTCTAAACCAACAATCAATTTTTCTACCGAATTAATCACCAAAAGAATAATAATTTCTGCGGCTACAAATTGCCCAATATTCATTTCTTGATTCAATACCAACAAACCACCAATAAGCAGAAGTCCGGCTGTTACCAAAACTTTAAAACCAATCATCTGTATAAATTGCAATACAATCACTCTAAAATGACTTTCCCTTGCATTCAAATATTCAACCACCAAGGTGTCGTTCTTATCTAATGCATGAGAAGTTTTACCCGATAATTTGAAACTAACGATAGAACGAGCAATCTCTTGAAGCCAGTGCGCTACTTTATACTTACTCTTAGATTCATCTAAACTGGTATCTAAACCTCGTTGTGCGGTAAACTTAAACACCACATAAATTAAAAGAAGCAACAGCATACCATACACAATGAAGAATGGATGATAAAAAGATAACAATAATAAGCCGAAAACTATCTGTAATAGCGCAGCAGGAAAATCTATTAAAACCTTTGACAGCGATTTCTGAATGGTCAATGTGTCAAAAAATCGATTCGCCAATTCTGGCGGATAGTAATTATGAAGCTCGCTCATTTTTATTTTTGGGAAACGGTATGCAAATTCGAACGATGCTCTAGTAAATATCTTTTGCTGTACATTTTCTATGATTCTTATCTGCATCAATTGAAGTATACCCACAAATGCAACACCTAAGGTTACCAATATTACAAGTACCACCCATGATGAGCTTATTTGCGCACCTTGCATTAAATTAATAATTGCCTGTATACCTAAAGGCAAAGAAAGATTAACAACACCTGCAAATATGGCGTAGTAGAATACCTGAAATATGTCTTTCTTGTCTAATTTTAAAAGACCTAGAAAACGCTGCCAGGCGGTTAGTATATTTTTATTCATCGATGGTGTTATTTAGGATATTAAATACAAGATGTGTTAAGTATTGTGTTGGCGTTATCTTGTTAGTACAGTCTGTAAGTGATGGAAAATGTTCTTTTAAATAATGTTGATGCAAACCATTCTCAAGAATAGTACTTGCTAAACTGGTCGAGTATTCATATTCTTCGTCAACTTCAGAAATCATTTCAGCTAATCGCCCTACTAACCTTTTATAGATAGCGTAAAATCCTTCTTTGTTCTCGGTATCTACTTCTTTAGTTAAATACGATTTTGAATATTCATTGATAACAATCTTATTCAACAATACCTCGTTGATATGCGAAAACGATGAATCTTCTTTTACCTCTCTAGTTATAATTAAAATGGATTTCAGCAATTTTTCTTTCGGATTTTTTATGCTGTTGGTGGCAAATACGAGTTGATACTCCATCCATCCCCAATACCACGATGTTAAATATAATAGTAGCTTATGCTTGTTTTCAAAATAGCGATAAATAGAGCTTTCATTGGATCCTATTTGCATGCCTAACTTTTTAAACGTGAAGTTCTCAAAGCCAATTTCGTTAATCATCTGAATACTGATCTCAATGATTTTTCTACCCAAATCTGATGATTCGGGGTCTTTTAGAAAAAGTTTCTCATTAATTCTTATTTGTACACTCTGCAGCAATCTATCCATAATCAACTGAAATTAATTCGATTGCAAATATAATAGTAATACTATCATAATATAATAGTTTAACATTTAATAAAGAACTCTATACAATTAATTTGTAACTCATATGAATCTTTTTAACAAGAATTGAAATCCTATTTAAATCTTAAATATCATATCTCAACACACCCAAGTACATCGTATTTCAACTCATTTTCCATACTTTCGTTACTTAAATATTTTACTATGGAAACTAATAGATGTGCCTGGTGCAAAGGCGATTCGCTTTACGAAGCTTATCACGATCAAGAATGGGGTGTTCCTGTAAAGGATGATGATTTATTGTTCGAATTTTTAGTATTAGAAACCTTTCAGGCAGGTTTAAGTTGGATTACCATTTTAAAAAGAAGAGAGCACTTTAGGGTAGCATTTGATCATTTTGATTACAAGAAAATTGCAAAATATCCAGAAACTAAAATCTTGTCTTTACTACAAGATGAAGGTATTATCAGAAACAAACTAAAAGTTCGCGCTACAGTAACCAACGCGATAGCATACCTAGAAATTCAAGAAGAGTTTGGTACTTTCAGTAACTATATTTGGAATTTTGTAGATAATGAGCCCATTAAAAACGAGGTAATAAATTACAAAGAGGCTCCAGCGAATACCCCAATTTCTGACACTATCAGTAAAGACCTAAAAAAACGCGGATTCAAATTTGTAGGCAGCACGATAATTTATGCATTCATGCAGGCAACAGGTATGGTAAACGATCACCAATTAGATTGTTTTAGGTATAATAAAGTATAGCATAAATCAATTTCAATTAGCATGAAAAATAATCTTGTAAAATTAATAATCGCTGCTTGTCTATTTTGTTTTCAATTGGGTCATTCTCAATACAAATATGAAAAGGAGTATCGTATTCTTAAATCTCAATTTCCGGTTTCGGCAATCGCAAATATTGAAAAAAATGTAGCAGACTTTAAGCGTATTAAATTCTACAAAGAGACCGACAGTACTAAAATTAGTTATGAAGCTAAACTTAAAAAAGCCAAGCTTTGGTACAGTATTGAATTCAATGAAGAAGGCACATTAGAAGATATAGAAATTCTTATAAAACCTACAGATGTACCCAATGATACTTATGTCAAAATAGTGGAATATTTGAACGATAATTTCACAAAATATAAAATAAAGAGACTTCAACAGCAATATCCTTCAAATAATGATAAGGTTGATGAAATTTTTAAGAATGCTTTTCAAAACCTTATTCTACCTACTAATAATTACGAGATTGTTGTTGTCGGTAAAAAAGATAAAGGTTATTTAGATTATGAAATTCTATTCGATGCTAACGGCAATTTTAAAAAAATAAGAACTTCTCTTCCTCCAAATTATGATCACGTTCTGTATTAAGCTTCAATATCTTCATTTTTTTATTCTACTGATTAATAGTTATAACACCCTACAATCACAAAAAAAAACTATTGCATATTGGGAGCCTAAAATTGCATTGAATTATGAAGTTACACCATTGCTCAAGCAGAACTTTTCATTTGCAACTAGAAATTATATATATAACAGCCAAAATTTTCTATTAACCCATAGACAATTAGATATTGCTCACTTCTCTTCATTAGCCATAGACCCCACCAAAAACTTAGGTCTTGGAATTCAATACAGATTTAGAGAAACCCTTAACAAGGAAAATGAACTTAGGCTTACACAACAATTTAATATCATAAAAACGATAAATAGCATACGTTTAGGCAACCGTTTTCGGGTTGAACAACGCATTCAAACTTCTAATCTTGTTCATCGTTTTAGATACCGATTTGCACTAGACATTCCCCTTAAAGGATTAGTTTTAGACATTGGCGAACCCTATCTAGTGGCCACTACAGAATCTTTATTAAGTATAGGTAAAAGTATAAAACCTATGTACGATCAAAGACTAACTTCACAAATTGGTTGGTCTATTTCAGAACACCTAAAAGCGCAATTAGGACTACAGTTTAGAATGGAAAATTATACCGAGCATACAGAACATGTTTTCTTTTTCTTAAACAGTCTAGTTATCTCAATTTAAAAACTTCATAAATTCTTTTCTTGGTATTTCTTGTGCTCCCATACTTTCTAGATGATTAGTATGCAATTGACAATCTATAACCTTATAATCTTTAGCCTGTAATTCTTCGGCTAATTTTATGAAGGCAAATTTCGACGCGTTAGAAGTTAAGCTGAACATACTTTCTCCACAAAATACATCACCTAAATCAATCCCATATAAGCCACCTACCAAAATATCGCCTTCCCAAACTTCATATGATTTTGCAATACCTCTTTCATGCAGTGCTATGTATGCATTTTTCATTTCATCGGTGATCCAAGTGCCGTCTTGACCATCACGCGGTACAGATGAGCAATACTCTAACACTTCTTTAAAACAGGTATTTCTAGTTAATCGAAACTGGTTGTTTCGATTAATTTTCTTCATACTTTTAGAAATTTTGATGTGGTCAGGATACAGGATCATTCTAGGATCCGGACTCCACCATAAAATAATAGAATCATTATCGAACCAAGGGAAAATTCCACTTTGGTACGCCAATAGCAATCGTTCTGGAGAGAGATCACCGCCAACAGCCAACAAACCTTCTATATTGGCGCTATCTACTGGCGGAAAAACAAGTTCATCGTTCAAAAAGTACATGAGTATTTGTGGCTTTTTAATTTTCGTTCAAAATAAATAAAGGTCATAAAACAAAAAAACTTGTTTAACTATTAAAGCTAAACAAGTTTCTTATTATAAAGACATAACACCTTATAAAATTTCTTTACAATTCTTAGAAAGGAAGATCATCATGATCTTCTTCATTCAAATTATCTGCAGGCTCAAAAGCCTCCATTGGTGCTACCGGAGGCATACCACCAGCTGGTGCTCCAGCAGATGCGCCTTCTATACGCCACCCTTGAATAGAATTAAAGTATTTTACTTCACCTTGAGGGTTTGTCCATTCTCTACCTCTTAGGTTAATACTCACTTTTACATCTTGCCCTACACCGTAGCTATTCAATAAATCACATTTATCCTGAACAAATTCTACCATGATGTGTTGTGGATATTGCTCATCTGTAGTAACAACTAATTCTCTTTTTCTAAACCCATTAGACCCAAAAGTTTGAGTTTCTCCTATCAATTTTACTTTACCTTCTATTTCCATCTTGAACTCTTTTTACAATAGAGCCCAAAAATACATAAAATGATGCGGTAATAAAACATGGTGCAACGATAACAGCACAACAATTATTCACAATTAGGGTTATCTTTAGTATTAGATAACTATTGGATGAACTTTATTCCTAAAAACAAAATTTCCAACATTTTTCTATTGATAGGCTCTTTCGTTGTGGTGAGTCTTATCTTATGGAATACCAATAGCTTTTTTAAACAATTTAAGGAAGAAGAACGCCTTAAAATGGAGATTTGGGCTACTGCACAATCAGAATTTTTACAATCTTCAGAAACTGTAGATTTAGGAAGCCTTCACTTAAAAGTTTTTCAAAACAATACTTCTACCCCAATGATCCTTATCAATAAAGATAAATCTATACGGGTAAACAACTTTCCACCGAACAAATCAAAAGACTCGGTATATATTCAAAGTCAGCTCAGAAAATTCAAAAACGAAAATATACCTATATCCATCGATCAACAAGGGGAACATTTAGCGACTCTTTATTACGGCAACTCTGATGTTCTGACCAAATTAAAATTTTACCCGATTGCCTTGCTCCTTATTATTTTTCTTTTTGCAGCAGTGATTTATTTTCTTTTTAAAACGAATAAAGCTTCAGAGCAGAATAAACTATGGGCAGGTATGGCCAAAGAAACCGCACACCAAATTGGTACGCCGCTCTCTTCTCTTTTAGGATGGAACGAACTTTTGAAATCTGAAGCTATTAACCCTAGTATAACCAAAGAAATAGAGAAAGATATTGATAGATTACAGACCATAACCGAGCGCTTTTCTAAAATTGGTTCATTACCAAAACTTGAAGAAAGTGATATTGTAAAAGAAACCCGAGATGCCTTTGATTACTTAAAGCGAAGAAGTTCTAAACTTATTCACTTTTCTTTCAGCACAAAGGTGGACCACCTACCTGTTATGATGAACAGTTCGTTATATAATTGGACGATTGAAAATTTGGTAAAAAACGGAATTGATGCTATGAGAGGCAAGGGTAGTATTGCCATAGAAATTGTACAAGACAATAAATTTGTGAACATTTTAATAGCCGATACCGGTCATGGCATTTCTAAAAGCAACTATAATAGTATATTTACACCCGGTTTCACCTCCAAAAAGAGAGGTTGGGGCTTAGGACTTTCTTTGGTTAAGCGAATTGTGGAAGAATACCACGATGGTAAAATAAAGGTGTTATCATCTGGCAAAGAAGGAACTATAATGCAAATTTCTTTAAAAGTGTCTCACTAATTATGGCCAAGGAAAAATTAGAAGTTATTAAGGAAGCCAATCTAAGTAATAACTGTCCTGAATGTTTTAATCAAGATTTAAATCTTACTTTCTATCAAAAACATACTTACGGAAGCTTCTTTCATAAAATTACTGGTGAACTAAGTAATAAATTAGTTTGCAATACCTGCCATTCTACTATATACCCGGTAACCTGGACAGATGATATTGAACGCATGTTCAACTACTATCAAAAAACAGCTATACCAGCTCAAAAATCATCTAAACCAACATTACTTTTTTATAGCCTTATTTTGGTTCTTATTGCGTTGGTAGCTGGTGCAGTATACTTATTTATTTCTGGAGCTATTCAATTTTAGAACCGATTGCTTTAGCAAGATCACTTAGCTCTTCGTTGCTTAACTTTACTTTGTGTTGAAAAGTAGCATCTTTCATTTCATTTAAAGGTATTAAATGAACATGTACATGTGGTACTTCTAAACCAATAACCGACATACCTACACGCTTACACTCAACTGTCTTCTCTAATGCCTTACCTACTTTTCTAGAAAATGACATTAACCCTAAATAGGTTTCTTCATCTAAATCTAAAATTTTATTGACCTCTTTTTTAGGTATACATAATGTATGCCCTTTTGCATTAGGGTTGATATCTAAAAAAGCTAAGAAATTTTCATCTTCCGCTACTTTGAAACATGGAATTTCACCATTTATAATCTTAGTAAATATTGTTGGCATAGTAATTCGTATTTAGTGCTAATAAAAAATCCTACCCTTTAATAAGGATAGGATTAAATATAGTTATTTAAAAAATTTAAGATCTTGTAATTTCAAGAATTTCAAATTTAATAGCTCCGCTTGGCACTACTATCTCTGCAGTGTCACCTACCTTTTTACCTAGTAACCCTTTACCAATTGGTGAATTAACAGAAATTTTTCCTGTTTTTGTATCAGCTTCACTTTCAGCTACTAACTTATAAGACATTTCCATGCCATTATTTTGATTTTTCAATTTCACTGTAGATAACACCAAAACCTTTGAAGTATCTAATTGAGACTCGTCAATTAAACGTGCGTTGGCAACAGTATTCTCCATTTTTGAAATTTTCATTTCTAATAGACCTTGTGCTTCTTTTGCAGCATCGTACTCAGCATTTTCTGACAAATCACCTTTGTCTCTTGCTTCTCCAATGGCTTGAGACGCCTTTGGGCGCTCAATATCTCGTAAATGATTTAGTTCTGCCTTAAGTTTTTTTAACCCCTCGACAGTATAGTATGATATGTTACTCATAACTTCCTCGTTTTATAAATAGACAAATCCTCTGCAATTGCCTGTTAATTCGGCTTTTTAAGCGAGGATTTAACACAAATATACATAATTTTTACGCACATTTGCTGAAGTTTTTTAAAACTAAATTAAAGCATGATGAAGAGATTAAGCATCGTAATTCTATTGATTATCACTGCTTGTAGCAATGACGGCACAAATAGAAATCCATACTTACAAGAAATAGGTTTTCGTTTTGAAGCAAATTTAAACCTGCCTTCTTACAGCCCTCTTACAAATACGGGTAGCGCTATCTATATTCCAAGTGACCTTGCCGGTACTAGAGGTGTTTTTGTAATCAACTCTGGCTTTGATCAATTTAGAGCTTTTGAAGGTAGTTGCCCAAATCATGCTCCTAATGATTGCTCAACAATGGAACTTGACGGTCAGATTGCAACTTGCTCATGTGATGATTATGAATACAGCCTTTTTACCGGTCAACTATTGAACACACCTGAAGATGAGAATCGTTATTATGACATGTTAGAATACCAAGCAAGCTATAGTGGTGGTAGTGTGATCATCTCTAACTAAGCACTATTCTTCTGTACGATACCTGTCCATAATTTCTTTGAATAATTCGCCCGTACTTGGCGGAGTATATGATATCGCATTTGCCCCAGCATCAATAGCTTGAACTATAGTTTCTTCGGTTTTACCGCCAGTAGCAATAATTGCTACATCAGCATCTAAATCTCGTATTCTTTTGATGATATCGGCTGTTTTACCTGCACCTGTAACATTAAAAATATCAACACCTGCCGCTAATCTTCCTTTAAAATCTTCCTTTAAAATCTTCTTTATCAGATACGACTGTAACCGTAACAGGAATATCTATCTTTTCTTTAAGCATTGTAATAAGGCTATTAGGGGTAGGTTTATTTAAAACTACCCCTAAAGCCCCTTGAAATTCTGCATGAATTGCCAATTCTAATGACCGTACACCAGTTGTTAACCCACCCTCTACTCCGCAAAAATAGGCTTCTCGGCAGCCAAAATCAATGCATTAGAAATTACCGGTTGCGGTATAAATGGGTACACCGCTATAATTGCATTGGCATTTGTATTTCTAATAATTGCCACATCTGTACTAAACAGAAATGACTTTATCGATTGCCCAAATACACGAATGCCCGAGCATTGCGAAATTACTTCTGGCACCGTTACAATGTTATTTCTTAACCTACTACCAAAAACCGGAATATTGCGCTCCATAACCCTGTATATTAGAGTTCTAATTTAGATTATTCTTCTACGCGCCGTACTTTTTAAGCAAATATTTAAGACAAATTCGTAACGGTTTACCTCAGCCTCTATTTTTAAAAATTAACCGTTGCTCCCAATAAAAAGTTAGTACCCGCTTGTGGATAATAGCCTTGAACTTCAAAAGTATTACCTGGCGTAGACCAACTATCTAAATAGGTATAGCCATTAGATACATATTTCTCGTTTAGGATGTTATTTACCAACCCAGAAAACACAATCGACTTTACTACATTATTCATTTTGATTTCATAAGTAATATTGAAATCGTTCGTGAAATAAGAATCTAATTTAGATGCTTCTGTATCTGTATTGCTTAAATATTGTTCGCCAACAAACTTTGAATACAGCGAAAGGCTCAGGGCTTCACAAGGCATATAACTAAAAATATTACCTGCTACCAAACCTGGTGAATATGCAATATTAGTATTTCCTAAACCTTGTAATAGACCATCTCTATCAATAAAGAAATCTTTGTTCTTATTATCACTGATAGCTATATTAGGTCTTACACTAAATTTATCTCCCAACTTAATATTTGCATCTATTTCTAAGCCGAACCTATAGCTATCACCAACATTCTCTCTTAATGGCGCGCCAACATCATTTAACTCACCGGTTACCACTAATTGATCTTTATAGTTCATATAATATAAGTTGGTGTTGACCTGTACGTTGGTAGATACGTATCTCCATCCTAATTCAAAATCATTTAATTTTTCTGGCTTAGGGTTTCCACTTTCGTAATCATTTCTATTTGGCTCTCTATTGGCAACCGCATATGATAGGTAGAAATTATTATTTACATTTAAATCGAATGTTACCCCTGCTTTTGGGTTGAAAAAATTAAATGTATCATCGACCAAACCAGTTTCATCTCCGTTAGCTTTATACCCAACTGTTCTATATTGTAAATCTCCATACAACGACCACTGATCTGTTAATTGATAATTTGCTTTTGCATACAAATTAAAATCAGTTTTAGTTGAACTATCATCATAGTAGCGGTCTTTATAACTACTATTGCTAGCATATCTAGCCCAAATTACTTCTCCGAAATGGTCGCCTTCATATTTGTTGAAGCCACCACCCATTATTAAATCTAGCTTGTCTTTCTTATAATTTGCAGAAAATACGGTTCCGTAGAAATCATTATCTAACCAACGTCTTCTTATAAGGTCTGTGGTATTTACTTCACTACCATCAACTATTATTGGTTCAAAACCATAGGTAGAAAAATCGTCTGCCTCTTTATATTGCTCAAAGAAACCTCTACCTCTTGTGTAATGCAATGCAACATTGGTACTCCAAAAATCTGAAATTTGCTCATTCCATAAAAGCTGGGCATGGTCTTGCTTATAATTATCAACCTCATTATCATAAAATTGGGTATTTCCATCTAGATCTGTATAAATACCTGAAGGATTAAAAGTTCTATCATCCTTTAAAGTCTGTGCATCTATACCGTACCATGCTTGGTACGTAACTTCATGACCACCAAATAATATTGCTTTTATTAATGTATTGTCATCTTTATATGCTCCTTGTAAAAAATAAGAATCTAAGTCTGAACGGGCTCTATCTATATATCCGTCAGATTTTATTTTAGACAATCTACCTGAAATTTCAACATGGTCATTTAAGAGTCCCGTGCTGAATTTCAGGTTATTTCTTAAAGTACTGTAACTACCAATTGAAGTTGATATTTGTCCGTATGCATCTTGTGAGAATCCGTCAGTCAACACATTTAAACTCGCTCCAAAAGCGCCTGCACCGTTAGTTGATGTACCTACACCTCGTTGTAATTGCAAACTCTCTGTTGAAGAAGCAAAATCTGGCATGTTAACCCAAAACGTACCTTGAGATTCAGCATCGTTATAAGGTATACCGTTAATGGTTACGTTTACACGTGTAGCATCACTACCTCTTACGCGAATACCTGTGTAACCAACACCTGCACCAGCATCGGTCGTTGTCACTACAGATGGTAAAAAATTCATTAAAACAGGAATGTCTTGACCTAAGTTTCTAGGCTTGATATCCTCTTTTGTAAGATTTGAAAATGTAACCGGAGATTGCTTGGTTACCCTAATGGCCGAAACGAACACTTCGTCTAGCACTACTTTTTGACCCTCTAGAGAGTCGGTTTCCTGTTCTTGGGCACAGACACCCATACTTAGCGCCAAACACGCCGCAATTGTGAAAATAGATAGTTTCATTCGTAAAATAATTACGAATAAAAGGGGCTATTATTCTAAAGTTAAAATTGATTTTTGAGCAACTAAGCTCGATTTCCAAAAGACTTCATATGAACAAAAAAAAACATACTACATCTTATTCTAAAAAATTGTTTTAAATCTTTTAGACTTTCCCTTGGCAGCATTACCTGCCCAGGTTCTTTGGGTATAATCTCAGCTTTGTTCTAAAACTAGAACTAGGCACCCCTTTGAGATGCCGCAAATGTAATGCAGTTATTTAAACTGTCATAAAGAAATTTAAAAAAATAACAATGTGCTTAATTAACACCATTTTACAACTTAACATCTCGGTTTTATCGTACATATACCGAGCATATGGATACTATATATGAAAGCACAAAAAAATACATTCACCCTTAAAATCACCATTAGCTACCTATTATTAATCATACTAGGAGTTATAGCCTCATATTACATCTACACAGAAGTTCAAGAATATATAGCCACTGAATCAAGCGATGAAAAAGACAGCAAACTACTTAAAACCAATTCTTTTCTTGCGCAACTATATGAAGCCGAAAGCCTGTCTAAACTAGCACTACAAACAAAAAGCAAAATTAATTTTACGGCTTACGAGAATAAGATAGATTCTCTATACACCAATATTGAAGAATTAAAAACACTTACTGAAAGTGACTATCAACACGGTCTTTTAGACAGTCTTAGCTCACTTTTGAGTAAGAAAGTAACGAATATCAACGCCATGCGTTCCATTAGATTGAATGACCAAACGGGTACAGCGATTAATTCTGCTTTAAAGGAGTTTGATGAACTTGAAGAATCTTTAGGAATCATTAAACCCAAAGATTTAGCCCCAAATCTTGATGAGCTTTCTCCCAAAGCCCAAGATGCTATTAAAAAAATGGCAGACTATCTGAATGCCAATGTTCCCACAGAGAATAATCAGCAACAGAATGCACAAACTATGGACAGTGTGGTTCAGGTTTCTAAAAATCTATTAAAAGACGTACAGCAAGAAAATACCTTAAAAGAAAAATCTTTGACCGTACGCGAATCGACTATTAATAGAACAGATATTGAACTTTCTCAGCAATTACGATCTATACTTTATTCTTTTGAACAAGAGATTATTATGAACAGTATAGCAACTTCTCTTAAAAAAGAAACTTTATTAAAACGGAGTATTCGACTTGCAGCTATCGCTGCCATACTTGGCTTTTTAGTGGTGGCTATTTTTACTTTTATTTTAAATCGTGATTTTTGGAAAGCAAACGTGTACCGAGAAAAGCTCGAAAAAGAAAAAGCATTTTCAGAATCTCTTTTAAAAAGTAGAGAACAATTAATAGCTACTGTTAGTCACGATTTACGAACACCCCTAAATACCATAAGTGGTTATGCCAATATTATTGAAGAAAGTGACAACCAAAAGAATAACAAAGAACATATTAGCCATATTAAATCTGCTACTGTCTATGTTAATAATCTAGTAAATGATTTGTTAGATTTCTCACAACTAGAAGCTAGTAAAATGGTTTCTAAAAATTCTACTTTTAGGATCGATAAATTGATAACGGAAAGTGCCAAAAATATATCATCTCAATACCAAAACAAGAATATTGAGTTGATTTTGAATTTGGATGATTCTTTAAATCACCCTATTATATCTGACGCCTTTCGTCTACGTCAGATTATTTCTAACTTATTAGGTAACGCTTATAAATTCACTGAAAAGGGAACGATTACATTGGCAGGGTCTATTGTAAAATCTTCTAAGTCTAACATTCTAATTTTTAAAATAACAGATACAGGTATTGGCATTTCAAAAGAAAAACAAGAACTGATATTTAAAGAATTTACACAGGCAGAAAATGATACAGATAAAAAGTATGGTGGTTACGGATTAGGACTTACCATCACCAAAAAGCTCACAGTACTACTTGGTGGGTCTATCTTACTAGAAAGTGAACTTGATAAAGGAAGCACCTTTAATTTGCAAATACCTGTTGCGTTTGGAGAACAATTAGAAGAAGTTTCAAACCCATCTATTGGTTTTAAGAATCTAAAAATGATTGTATTTGATGATGATACCTCTTTTTTAAAACTTATTGGCGAAATGCTAAAAACTGAAGGAATTGAAGCTCGACTATTTTCTGACTTCAAGGAATATAAACCTAATGAAAATTTCGATTTTGATGTGGTTTTGACAGATATTGAAATGCCTACGGTTACAGGTTATGAAATAGTTGCTCAGCTGAAAGCTGGTGAATTTAAAAATTTTAACAACCAACCTATTTTGGCAATGACCGGCCGACGCGATTTAACTTTAAAACATTTTACTGAAAAAGGTTTCTCTAGTCTTATTCGTAAGCCATTTTCTAAAACAGACCTACTACAAAAGCTACATGTCCTGTTAAATAATGCGGATGAAATTATCCCTACTGAAGAGCCCATCACCTCTTATAATTCTCAGCAGGCCTATAGCTTAAATTCCTTAAAAATGTTTTTGGGTGATGACCAAAGCGCTATTGACGAAGTGTTACTTATTTTAAAAAAAGACACTGAAGAAAATGCTCTTTTACTCAGCACAGCGGTAGCTGCTTCTGATATTACACAAATAAACAAAGTAGCTCATAAAATGCTGCCTATGTTTCGACAATTAGAAGTTAAAAATGTAATTCCTATTTTGGAAATTTTTGAAGTTTTGAATATTGATACCTTAACTAATGATCAATTAAAGGCGAAACATATCTATTTACAAAGAGAGATTGAAAGCCTAATTGAAATGCTTTCAGAAGAAACATCTACAAATCCAAATCGTAATAATTGATTCTGTTATAGAGTGTTTTTCGAGTTACCTGTAATAATTTAGCTGCTTTAGATTTGTTGTAATTGGTGCGTTTTAGCGCGTTAACAATTTGTTCTTTTTCGAATTTTGCTTTTGAAAGACTCCCTAATACCACAGTTTCTAAAACCGGACTCATCAACTCTGACGGTAAAACCTTTGCTTCAACTTTATCTGTAGTCGATAACAGTACTGCGCGCTGAATTACATTCTGTAATTCTCGAATATTACCAGGCCAATGATAGGCACTGAAAATGTCCCAAACCTCAGCAGAAAAATCAACAATTTGTTTGTTCAACTTTTCATTGAACTTACTTAAAAAGTGAGAAGCTAATACTGATAAATCTCCATGTCTGTTTTTTAAGGCTGGGATTTGCAATGAAAACTCATTTAATCGATGATACAAATCTTCTCGAAAAGTACCTTTCTCAACTGCGGACTTTAAATCTTCATTAGTAGCTGATAGTATTCGAACGTCAACTTCTATTTCACTATTACTACCTATTCTTTTTATTTTGCGCTCTTGTAACGCTCTTAACAACTGTATTTGATTCTCGTAAGAAAGATTACCTACCTCATCTAAAAATAAAGTACCACCGTTGGCAGCTTCAAAACTACCAACTTTATCGGCGACAGCACCGGTGAAACTTCCTTTTATATGCCCAAAGAATTCACTTGCTGCCAATTCTTTAGGAATTGCTCCACAATCTAGTGCTATAAACGGCTTTTCATTTCTCGTACTTTTTTGGTGAATGGCTTTTGCAGTAACTTCTTTACCTGTACCGCTTTCTCCAATAATCAAAACCGACATATCTGTTGGTGCTACCAAAACAATATGCTCTTCTAATTTCTGGGTTGCCTCGCTAGTCAAAATTAATTCTTGCGACGTAGTTGCTTCTTTACTACCTTCTACTTTTTCTTTTGAATAAACAGGTTCTCTTGAAACTACTGGTTTTGAATTTAATGCGCCATCAATAACCAATAACATCTGATCAGGCGTAAAAGGTTTAGAAATATAATCGTAAGCTCCCATTTTCATCGCCTTTACAGCTGTAGAAACTTCTGCATAACCTGTCATTACAATTACCGGAATCTCACCTTTTAGATTAGACACCAATTTAATACCGTCATAATCAGGTAATCGCAAGTCTGTAATTACTAATTGAAAATCGTGTTCTTTTAATTGTTTTTCGCCATCTAACCCAGTATGACTTAATACCACATCATAACTATTTCTTGCCAAAAATTTTTGCAGCATTTGGGCAAATGAAGTATCATCTTCAATAATTAAAATTTTAGTCATAGACAGTTTGGTGTTCTTAATATCTACGTAAAAATACCACAAGCCGACTACTTGTATTTTAAAATTATCATAAAGCTTTTATGCATTCATTTAAAAAAAGACATAAAAAAAAGGAAAGAATAGCATTTAGCTATCCTTTCCTGACCAAACCAACTTGAACAAACAAGTTTCTCTATAATTACATATCTATCCAATTACCTTCTTCATCTGCATACACTGTACCTTGTGTGCCATCTTCAAGAGATAATACTAGCTTATATTGTTTCTTTTCATTTGTGTATGCCTTATCTAAATTTGCCGTTGGAAAATTCTTTGATACTGCATCTGTTACTGCTTGTGGTACTTCTGCAACCGAAATCTCTTCAAAATCTTCTATTGCTATTGAAATCTCATTTACCTGGTTATGCTGTATTCCATTTGCTGAAACAATTACCTCTTGTGCATTCATTGCAAAACCTCCTAATGTCATTGCTCCTAATAAAAATAAAATTCTCATATTTTCTTTATTTAAGTTAATAATACATATCAATACTATTAACAAAGAAAAAAGAGTGCCATAAAAATAAATTACAAAACAGTATTTGATTATCAGATACTTACGTTTATATAATCTTTTAGTTAGCTGAGTAAAGTTGTACCCACTTTCTACTACTGTGTAATTTTTACTCAATAAAGTTATCACTGAAGAATAACTTTAGAACATAATTGAAGACAAAAAAAAGGAGCTGCAAATTGCAGCCCCCCTCAAACCACCTATCAAACTCTTGTCTTAAAATTTTAAATCAACACCTCAATCAATTCAACAACAACTAAAATTGGCAATGCTAATCCGGGGGATTATTTCAAATACAATTATCTGGTGGCACCTTCATAGTTAACGGTTAGTGTTTACGCGAAAGTGATATTTTAATTATTTATTTCTCCAAACATAATTTTGATATGATACCTAATGAAAAAATCAAAACTGTGCTTAAGACTAAAATAAATACTAATGTGACCATTGTTTCATAACTTGCTTCACTTATTTAGACACAACATTTTCTGATAGGTCACATTTTAAATAAAAAAAAACCGCATTTAGCAGTTTTTTTTTATTTCAGCCTTTTAAAAAGACTATCTCTTATTGATCCAATTACCGTGCTGGTCTATATATACGGTCTTTCTTGTACCGCTTTTAAGCACCATTATTAATTTAAATTCTCCTCTATCATTTTTAAAAGCTCCGCCAAGTTTAGATGTTGGGTATTGCTTTAATATTTCTTCAATCACCGGTGGTGTTAATTCGCTCGATTTAATTTTTACGTATTCATCGGCCGTTTTAACTACAACTGCTGTTTCAATTATATCTGAACTAGTTTTTGCTGCTGCGTTAAACATGATTCCGAAAGTCAAGAATACTAATAATGCGTAATTTTTCATGCTAATAATTTTAATCGTTAATAACTCTAAATCTTAAAATACTTACGGAGTAATCTTACATATGGATTATCAGTTAACTAAATTTTAAATTTATAAATGCAAAAAAGCTGCCTAGGCAGCTTTTTACAAACAACTAATTCAAACTTCTAAATATTACATTTCTAACCAGTTACCCTCTGCGTCAGCATAAAGTACACTAGACGTACCGTCTTGTGAAGTAATTTCTAATTTATAATTATTTTCATCATCAACGTATGCTTTACTCAACATTGCACCTTCATAATCGGTTGCTAATGCATTTACAATTGGTGTTGGTAAATCAGAAGCAGCCACTTCTGTATAGTCTTGTAAAAAGACTTCTTCCATAATACCATCATGAAATATAATTGGAGTTGCGGCAGTACCTATTGTTAAACTACCTATGGCTAAAGCTGTGGCAAATACTAATTTTTTCATCTTTCTTATATTTAAATTAAACATTCTTGAAAGGTATATTAGAATAATTGTGCCAATACTAAATACAGCTTCTTAAACATTATCATCTAATTGATTTTCAGATATTTAAATTAAATAATTGCTTAGATGCTGTTGGGTAAAAATGTGTGTATACAGAAAAAGTGTGTAGAAACTACACACTTTTTTATACTATAATATTGCTTTTGACTTAAGCTTGATGCGAATCTTTTAAAAGATCTACCACACTTTTTACAGGATTAAAGGTCACTAATGGCACTTCTACAAAAATCGTATTCCAAAAAGCCATTGCACCATTCCATAAACCAGGTAGTTCAAGAGCCTTTAATTCTTTACCATCTTTAGTTTTACCTGTAATAAAACCTTGCTTTTCATCTACAAACTTTAAAAGGTCATATTTCTTACCTTTATAATTACGAACAGCACACACCAAATCTACCGGATTAAAATGGGTAGAGTTCTTAAGAAGATCTGCCTGTTGACTATTATCCATATCTATTTGAGCAGATTCTATTATCTGTAGAGAAACTTCGCCTTTACCATTGGTTACCCAGAAAGGACCACCACCTGGCTCACCTTCATTTTTAACCATACCGCAAATACGAATAGGTCTGTTAATCTTATCCTTTAATATTTCAATTTTATCGCCATCAGATTTTGAATCAAAACCATCTGAAAAACGAACATTTAAGTTTGTACCCAAGAAATTTCTAATTTCTTCTAGTTGTGCATCATCTACGTTACCGCTATCAAGTAATGCTGCATATTCAAATGCTTTTTCTTGCTCTTTTAAAAGCACACCCGCCAATACTTTTTTACTATCGGCAACTGCCTTAGCATCTTTCATTACGGCAACGTTATCGATATTCTTTATAAAAATAACATCGGCATCTTGCTCATTTAAATTTTGAATCAATGCACCATGCCCACCTGGTCTAAACAATACAGAACAATCTTCATTTCTAAATGGGTTATTGTCCATATCTACCGCCAACGTATCAGTAGAAGGTTTTTGAAAAGAATAATCTACATTATATGTAATACCTGTATCTGCTGAAACTTTTGGTCCAGAAGCTTTAAACTCTTCGCCAAACATTTCTTCATGCTGTTCTGAAATCGTAAAATGTAAATTTGCCTTTCGGTTAGAACCTGCATATAACGCACCTTCTTTTAAATGTTCTTCAAATGGTGTAGCTGCAGAAGATTCGTACTTATGAAATGGCAATAATCCCTTCGGATAAAAACCATAGTTCAATGCATTCTCGCCTAAAAGTTCAGAGATAAAACTAAAAACCTTTTCTCCTTGAGAATCAGATTTTAAATTTAACCTGTCCATAACTTTCTGGTAAAATGGAAAACGCTCTAAACCTTCAGAAAACTTCTTAACATCTTTATCATTAGTTCTAGTCAAATAAGCTTCTAAAGTTTCTTCAGCAGGATTATAAGATCCTAAAAAACTAAATAAAGCTTTAAACATTCTTGATGCTGCACCAGAAGCCGGAACAAACTTTAATATATCAAGGTCTTTTAATTTCGAATCATAAAATGCTATTAGCTTTTTCTCTTCTGCATCAGAGAATTTTAGAATACCATTACCTATTACGGCCGCATTCTCTAATTTCACAAAAGGAATACCTTCTTTAAAGGTGTTGATATGACTCAACATAGTTTCTTTTGAAATTCCTTTTTCTGCTAATTGCTTAATGTCTTTATCTGTAAGTTCAATCATTTATGTAATAAGGTATCTATATGGTTAATGGCTTTTTCTAAACGTTGTTTTTTGTTCCCCTTCAAGGTAATAAATTTTTTGCCGTATTTTTCTAAAGTATCTTTAAAATAATTGAACATTTGTTCTCTTTCATTAGGCTTATCCCTTAAATCATCAGCTTCCCAAGGAATATCTATATAAGTCAGTAAATAAAGATCATAAGAATTCTCAAGTGCATATTTTTCTAATACAGGATCGCATTCCCCAATATAATATGCTTCTGAATACACTTTGGTTTCCAATAAATCCGTATCGCAAATGAGAATATCCGTAGCCTTTTTAGACAACTTATTTTCTAAACGCATTTGCCCTTCGGCAATAGGTAACAAATCATGAGGTTCGCAAGTTTTACGCTCATTGTTCCATTTATCTTGAAGATAATCTCTTGCATACTCTGGTACCCAAACGGTATGGTAATGCCTTGCCAACTGTTCTGATAAGGTTGTTTTACCTGTCGATTCTGGACCAAAAAGGACCACTTTTAAGACATCTGAAGGTTCTTGCTTATATTTTTCTTCCATGCATTATACCCGTAAAAGGCCAATATTGTAAAAATGAGATATTGAAAACTAGTAAACGTAAATCCTTTATAAAAGTATAACGGAATCGATATTAGATCCCCAATGATCCAATATATCCAATTTTCTACTTTCCTTTTGGCCATCAACCACATACCCACAAAAAATATAGCTGTTGTTATAGTATCAACATAAGCCGTCCAGCTATTCCACTTATCAAAAACTTGATACACGGTAAAAACAAAAATGATGGTACTTATAAAAATGATAACCGAGGTGATATTTTCCTTTTTGGTTACTCTTGTAATTGGCGTGTAATGTTCTGCATCTACTTTTCTTGTCCATATATACCAACCATACAAACTCATTATAAAATAGTAGGCATTGATCATCATATCGCCCAATAAACCCCACTTTAAAAGTAGGTAAACAAATATTGAGGTACTGATTAACCCTGAAGGGTAAACTAGAATCTTATTCTGTTTAGAGAACCATACTGAAAGTAATCCAAAAATGACCGCTACAATTTCAAGAATAATATCTAGTGTATCATAATCGGAATATTGACCAAAGAGATAATCAAAAATGGGGCTCATAGTCGCTTCTATCAGATTTAACTATTTTCATAAATAAGAGTCCGCGGTCCATCAATTCAAATGCTGTTTTAATTTCGGTATTCAACACTTTCATTACTTCATCATAAGAACCATAAACCTGAGTACTCAACGGATTCTCAAGTACGGTCAACCCACATTCTCGCAGTTTTTTTATAAAATTTATAATGTGCTGTTCAAAATCGTCCTGCAATGGTGAAAAGGTCAATTCTACTGATATATCCATATATAGTATGCTATAATTAATTTATTCTACTCTTTATCTCTAGTGGCATAAACGCAGGTAAATTCTTCAAATTCTAGAAATCTAATTTTATAGTTAGATAAATTTCCTTCGAAAATAATCTGTGCCGTTGTTTTGTGGTCATCAAATTTAAAATCTTGCACATTTATGTGATGTAAAAAACTTACCCCTCTATGACCATATATTTTATAAAGCGATTCTTTAGCTCCCCATACAATAGTCAACTTTCTAACCACTGCCGCAGTATTTGCTAACGTTTTGTACTCCTCAAAAGGGGTGAATTTATGTGCTATTCTCAAAATTTTGTCACGCTGCATTTCAATATCGATACCTACATGTTCAGCTGAACTTATAATGATGCCCGTAAAATTATGAGAATGCGTAATCGATATAAACTTGCCATTTTTTAAATGGGGCTTCCCGTTTTCATCATAGATTAAATCGGCATCTGTATAGTTATATTTGGCAAGTAAATGCCTAATACTCAGGAAAGCCTTACGATGGAGTTCAGATTTCATTCCGTCAAATCGATTTTGACAATAAGGTGTGAGTTCAATACCTGTCCAAAGGTTTTCTTCTGTCTCTTCAACCTTCCAAATTGCTAAGGAGGTTTCTTCATTTACTGTTATAGTTTTGTAAAGCGGCATGGGATTCTTAGTGTTATTCGTACCTTTGCACGAATTAAAAATTGCTGTACACAGATTAACGAAAGTATAAAATAATAAAGATATGAGCACGAAAACTATTCCGTATGTGCCTTATAAGGTTAAGGATATATCCCTTGCTGATTGGGGAAGAAAAGAAATCGAATTAGCAGAAGCTGAAATGCCAGGTTTAATGGCACTAAGAGAAGAATATAAAGATGAGCAGCCTTTAAAGGGAGCTCGTATTGCAGGTTGTCTTCATATGACGATACAAACTGCTGTACTTATTGAAACATTGACCGCTCTTGGCGCAGATGTTACTTGGAGCTCATGTAATATATTTTCTACTCAAGATCAAGCCGCTGCAGCTATTGCAGCAACAGGCGTACCTGTTTATGCTTGGAAAGGTATGAATGAAGAGGAGTTTGATTGGTGTATTGAACAAACATTATTTTTTGGTGAAGACAGAAAACCATTGAACATGATCTTAGATGATGGTGGTGATCTTACCAATATGGTATTGGATAAGTACCCAGAAATGGCTGGCGAAATCAAAGGTCTTTCTGAAGAAACTACCACAGGTGTTCACCGTTTATATGAGCGTGTAAAGAAAGGAACTTTACCAATGCCAGCTATTAACGTTAACGATTCAGTTACTAAATCGAAATTCGACAACAAATACGGATGTCGCGAAAGTGCCGTAGATGCTATTCGTAGAGCTACAGATACAATGCTTGCCGGTAAAAAAATTGTTGTTGCTGGTTACGGTGATGTTGGTAAAGGTACTGCAGCTTCTTTTAAAGGTGCAGGTTCTATAGTTACTGTTACTGAAATTGATCCAATTTGTGCATTACAAGCTTGCATGGACGGATTTGAAGTAAAGAAATTAGAAACTGTTATTGGTAAAGCTGATATTGTTATTACCACTACTGGAAACAAAGATATCATCAGAGCAGAACATTTTGAAGCGCTGAAGGATAAAGCTATAGTTTGTAACATTGGTCATTTTGATAATGAAATTGACATGGCATGGTTGAACAAAAACCATGGTAGCACTAAAGATGAAATTAAACCACAAGTAGATAAATATACTATTAATGGTAAAGATTTAATCATTTTGGCTGAAGGTAGATTAGTAAACTTAGGTTGTGCAACAGGACACCCTAGTTTTGTAATGAGTAATTCATTTACCAACCAAACATTAGCTCAAATCGAGCTTTGGAAAAATAGTGCTAATTATGAGAATGATGTTTATATGTTACCTAAGCATTTAGATGAGAAGGTTGCAAAACTTCACTTATCTCGTTTAGGAGCTGAGCTAACAGAGTTGAAAGATTACCAAGCCGATTATATCGGTGTTACTGTTGAAGGTCCTTTCAAACCTGAATACTACAGATACTAAAACATTAGTTTTAGAAACTAAAAAGGTCCTGATTTTCATCAGGACCTTTTTTTTGCTTTATACTTTCTTCAGATTAGTTATTTTCTGCCAACATACCCTCTAAATAATAACAATCTGTTTGCTCTTTAATTTGAGCTAAACCTTCTTCTTTAGCGCTTAACTGATTAATTTCAACCTCTTTTCCGTTTGGCATATAAACGATATAAAATCCTTCTTCAAAAGATGATAATTTAATTATCTCTCCATTAGGTCTTACGGCGTTCCAAGATTTTTCACTTGGCTTATAAACTAAATCAATTTTCTTCCCTTTTTTAGGTCCGTCAACTACGGTTACCTGCATTCTGTTCTTAGTAGCCGTCATTTCAAAAGTGTTACCGTCTCTTTCTACCATTTGAGTCTCTGACCCCCCTTCTTCCATTGCAATTGGGTTAGACCCACCCCAAAATTCGATTACGTTAAATATAATAGCATCTCCAATAAAGAATAAACCATATACCGGAATTATATTCAAGCGCTAAAAGAACCTAGAAAATAATAACGTACTCGTCATTGCAACACAGATAATTTATTTTTTCATACTTAATTTATTTTTGATTAGTTGATGAATTTATAAATTAACCCTTTATAATAGTAGCCTTATGAATAATCTTATTAACTTAATAAATACAGAAAGTTAACTCTAATAACAGATGGACAAATAAATTACAATACCCATCAAATCAAAACCTGAACAAGAAGCTTCTCCTTTTTAAAAAGACACTTTAGATTCCTTTATTTAGTACGATATTGCAACCTCAATCCATATTTCATGATAATTTTACTTACCGGTGCTACAGGAACTTTAGGTTCTCAAGTTTTATTCTCTCTTATAGAAGAACGATTTTCCAGTATAGAAAAATTGTATCTACTTGTTCGTGAAAAGAAAACAGTTTCTCCAGAGAAGCGCATTTCTAATATGCTTGAAAGTGATTTTGCACCTAGTTTTATTAAAGATAACCTTAAGGGTATTCTAGCCAAAATAGTGGTCATCGCCGCTAAAGACATATTAAAACCAGAACAGTTCTTAAGCGGTAAAAAAATCAGTAATTTTATACATTTAGCAGGTTTTGTAAATCTATCCACACGACCAGAAGCTAAAACTGAAATCTTTAAAGAGAATTTTGAATTCACCAAATCTATCTTTGAAACATACTCTCCAGTTATAGATAAGTTTACTTACATAAGCACCGCTTTTTCAGCTGGTGATATTGGCGGACTCATTCCTAACGATTATTTACGAATGGAACCCAAAAGCCACAGAAACCATTACGAGGCGTCTAAGTTTGCTTCAGAGCAATTTTTAACCCAGGCTGGAGCAGCTCTAAACATACCTGTACAAATCTTAAGACCTAGCGTTTTAGGCGGAAATATAAGCAACAAGCCTAGTTTCTTTATTTCTAAGTACATGGTCTTTTACCTATTCGCTAAATTCTTTCATAATACTACAACAAGAGATGAAATTAGAATTACCGCCAATTCAAATAGTGGTTTAAACATTATCCCAACAGATTATGCGGCCAAAGTCATTGTAAAAGTATTTGATACAACTATCAAACAATTGAATATAGTACACTCTAAAACAACACATGTTACCAGAGGTGTTTCTAGAATCTTAGAAACTGTAGATTTTGAAAACTTTAAGCTTACGCCACATATGATAAGTGCCGCAACTGGTTTTGAGTCTAAACTGGAAAAATTTTACTATGATACTATTGGTGTTCATATCACCCCTTACCTAACCTCTAAGCCATGTGAGTGGGACACGACCGAGCTAGAGAAAATTTTACCCATACCTAAATATAATTTAGAGGAGTATCTAGGAAGCACTATAACCTTTGCTAAAGCAAACGGATTTAGAAATCAAAAATGGTAGTTGTATTAGGTAGTTTTCTAGCTGCCAATGAAGTTAAATTCTCCTTTAAAAAACATTTATTACATTGTTTACAAAAAGAATATAAGCCCATAAAAACTATATTAAGTTTTATCTTTATTCTAATAAAAATAAAAAATCATGATAATTTTTGTTGATATGGACGAGGTCAAAGCAGACACTTATGGAGCCCATATAGAAATTTATAATAAAGAGTTTAATGGGGTGCTTTCAAAAGAATTTTGTGCAGGAACCGATGTTTGGAAAATGGTGCCAGAAGCTCATCAAGATAGTGTTCGTAAACATGCCACTAGAAGAGGATTTTTTAGAAATTTAAAACCTATTGCAGGTAGTCAAGAAATTTTGTCTCAACTCGCAGACAGACATGAAGTCTACATCGCATCTACCACCATGCAATTTCCTAACTCTTTAGAAGAAAAAAGCGAATGGCTAGATGAACACTTTCCTTTTCTACCTTGGCAAAACCGTATTCTATGTGGTCACAAACATATTCTTAAAGGAGATATTTTGATAGACGACCGCAGTTTTAATTTAGAGAAGTTTGACGGCAGAAGTTTACAGTTTACCTCACCTCACAATATAAATACCGAAGGTTTTGAACGTGTTAATACATGGTTTGAGATTGGGGAGAAATTATTGTAATCCCAATTTCGCTAAATCATAAAAGTAAAAGTTCTTTTCGTCGTTCATCGCGACGAAAAGTCCATTTTTAAATGTATCATTCAAAGGCATCGTTACAGCCTCACAACCATCTGTTTCGGTGGTAGAGAGATTTACAGCTGTAATATAGGTATTGGTTTCTCTATCAAAAATATTAAACTCACCCTTCTGCTGATTCGATACTATTAAATAACCGTGCCCATCAGCATAACTTGCAATGGCTATACCTTCAATATCTTCATCAAAGTACTTACCTCCAAAACAAGAAATCTCTTCATTTCCCATACTGGGTTCTGCATAGTATTTTTTTATGCAGACACCTTCATCAGAGAAATAAACAAACCCATTTTCATCATCAATAGCAATAGCCTCAATTTCTTTTACTCCGCTAAATTTTCCAAATTTTCGAACATAGCTAGAGGTTATACCTAAACTATCAGCATTTAGAGCATACTGGTACAGATAACCATCTACAGGACCGGTTTTTCTACCTACAATAGCATATATCTTTGCATCTTTAGGAGACTTAAATAAGCTAATCCCCATTGGCAATCTATTTTCTTCTAATTCTTCATCTTCAAAAACCTTAAAACCACCACCATCTAAAGGCTCCATATCTGGCACTGAAAACATTCTTATCTGTTGTTTTTCGCGTTCTGTAAAGACCAAAATATCGATTAATGTAGAATCGTTCAGCTGAAACCCATATTCTACATCTACATTATTTGGTCGTTGAATATTTCTAATGGTTTTCTCTTCTATAATTTTTCCGTCTAAATCAAAAGCATAAACAGCCCCATTGGTTTTCTTATCCGTACCGAAAACAATACTCTCTTCAGCATTTTTAGGATTTACCCAAATTGCAGGATCATCTGTATCGTTTAAGGTAAATTCAGTAATTACGTCTGGCGTTATTTTAGGTAGCTTACTCTGATTGCAAGAGATAAGAACAGCGACCAATAATAATATATAGGATACTTTTTTCATTGTATAATTGCAAATTATGTGTCAGATTATTTTTTAAATAGATCGTATTTAAGACCAAGCGTAAAACGTTGACCGTAGAATTCTATTTGTTGCGTACGCTCTTTTACATCTTGAAAATAACGTAAAGGTTGGTTGGTGATATTATTTAAACCTGCATACAAACTTAAGTTCTGGTTAAATTGAAAAGTAGCATTAAGATCTAAAAATAACTGCGTATCATAATACCTATCCTCAAAATCATTTCCTCCAATTTCATCTACATAACTATCTGAAAAATTAGCGGATAATCGTGCACTGAATTTTTTATCGGCGTAGCCCAAAGAAGCATTGAAAAGGTTTGGCGTTGTATTGGGCAGATCTATATCATCTCGCTCATCACCATCTTCATTACGAATACCTTCTGCAGAAGACGATATATAAGTATAATTAAGATACAAACTAAAGTTTCTAGCAAAGCCCGGTAGAAAATCTAGCTGTCTTTGAAAAGCCAGTTCCATACCAAAAATAGTAGCACTATCTCCATTTAGAGGTTGAAAAACATCATAACCTTCGGTACCTGCGCCTAAACTATCGTCTGGGGCCTCAAAAATAAAGGTGTAAATAAAATCATCAATATTTTTATAAAATACACCTCCGGAAATTAAACCTACACTTTGAAAATAGTGTTCTGCCATCAAATCAAAATTCATCGATGTCGTAGGATTCAAATCTGCATTACCTAAAACCAATTCATTGTCTTCATTAATGACCTCTGCCCGTGGAATAAGATCTTCATAGTTTGGTCTGGCCAAGGTATTTGTCCATGCAAAACGGAGTATGGTATTATTAGAAATATCGTATTTCAAGTGCACACCCGGCAGTACATTCGTATATGAATTTTCACCGTTTACCTCTTCTACCAAAACTGCCTCCTCTATGCCCGCATCTTCGTCTTCTTCAACGTAAACAACTCTATTCCCCTTAGATTCTAAACTCGTGTTCTCTACTCTAACACCTGCAAGAACAGTGAATTTGTTAGATAATTTTTGATTGACCATAACATAACCGGCAAGTACATCTTCGTTCACCGTAAAATTACCGGGTGCAAATTCATCTATGATCAATTCCCCATCTGCAATGTTCAAATCTAAAGCGCCCAACCATTCTTCACTAGCGAAAGAACCTATTTGATATTGGCTACCCGCCAAGAAATCTGGGTCACTATAATCTTTTACAGGTACATCTGCCAAAGTTGGAAAGTCATCTTCTAAATCGAACTCATAAAAATCATTATCTCTCACCTTTTCTTTAAAACGCCCTCTAGCTCCAAATTTTACAGTACCGTCCCCTTTACCGAAAATATCTGCAGGTATTTCAAAATTCACAAACACATTGATATCTTCTTCATCTGTGTACTGGTTTTCTTCTGTAACCTCACCGTATTCAAAATTATTCAATGCAGCATCTGCAGTATTGGCTACCGAATATCTTGGGTATCTAGAATTTAATACATCATTGTTTACAATGTATTCAGACTCAAATTCGGCATAACGTTCATTAAGCCTTTCTTCAGAAGCTTTTGCATAAGAGGTCATCCAATCCACTTTTAAATTTCCCCAAAGGTGATTACCGCCCAAACTGTAGTTTTGCATACGTTGGTCTTCTAAACGACGGTTTTTGTTTCTCTTGCTATCAATACCACCTTTTGTTTGCCTTTTAACTTCTACGGGAAATCTTGTAGGTACCCCATTGGTAATCGTAAAATCGCCTTCTTCGATATCTTCTGCATCTAAAATCTCATGCTCTAAACGAAAACGATTTTCCCTATCGTCTCGCCAATTGTACATCGTCTTTAAATATACGGTGTTGTTAGCATTGAACTTATAGTCTAAGTTTGCTGAAAAGCTGCGTCTTATACGTTCTACCAAATATTCTCTTTGTTCAAATACATTTACATACGGATCAACATCTACCTCCTCTAAAATAGCATCGCCCTCGCTATCTTCAACACCTGTATTATATTCAAATTCATCTGTCCATTCTGCTTCAACATTGTCAGAACCGAAGTCAGTATCATTGACAGAGGCAGAAATCATCCACCCAAATTTTCCATTTTCACTTCGATCACCCAACAGAAAAGATCCAGTATATATCGGCTTATCCGTAATAAAACTGATACCTGAGCCTAAGGTAGCTGAAAGTCTGAAATCTTTTGGAGATGTTCTAGTAATCAAATTAACAGAACCACCAAGTGCATCGGCATCCATATCTGGTGTAACTGCCTTACTGACCTCTATGGACTGTATCATGTCTGACGGAATCAAATCCATCTGAACGTTTCTATTATCGCCTTCTGCGGATGGAATTCGACTTCCATTTAAGGTCACGGAATTCAATTGCGGTGAAAGTCCCCTTACAATTATGTTTCTTGCCTCGCCTTGATCTATTTGCATAGTGATGCCAGGTATTCTTTTAACGGCATCACCTATATTAACATCAGGAAATTTACCTATTTGATCGGTAGAAACAACATTGGTAATATTTAAATTGGTCTTTTGCGTGTTCAATGCTTTTGACTGGCCACTTAATCCATAGGCAGATACCTCGACGCCTTCCAATTCCATAGTCTTTGGTTCAACACTTAAATTAACACTGATAGTTTCTTCTGCTACTACCGTTATCTCTTGTGATAAATCTGCATAGCCTAAATAAGAGACCTTTATGTTGTAAGTGCCTTCTGGAATACCTACTATGGTAAACCTACCGTCAAAATCTGTAATCGCCCCTTTTGAAAGGGAAGGAATCATTGCGTTAGCACCTGGTAAATACAAACCGTTTTCATCTGTTACTGTACCTTGAATATTACCTGACTGAGCCAGAAGAATAAATGGAGTAAGAAAGAAAAGGTAAAAAAATACTGAGTTTTTCATTTTCTGAGTGGTTGTTGTTATTTGGCCACAAAGAAATTAGATTGAAGACAGAACTGTGTTGCCTAAATCTTAAGCCTATTTTAAGATTACCCTAATTTTTATCGTTATTTACCTTTGGTTAACACTGTAGTAACAAAAAACCCTCTTCATTGCTGAAGAGGGTTTTTAAAATAATTTGCTTAAAGCTTATGCTTCAAAAGGCTCTATGGAAACAAATGATTTTCCACCAGCTTTTTTAGTAAACTTTACTAAACCATCTACACGTGCGTGTAATGTATGGTCTTTTCCTGCGTAAACATTTTCACCAGGATTGTGTCTTGTCCCTCTCTGTCTAACAATAATGTTACCAGCGATTGCAGCTTGACCACCATAAATCTTAACTCCTAATCGTTTCGATTCTGATTCTCTACCGTTTTTCGAACTACCTACACCTTTCTTATGTGCCATTGTCTAAGGTTTTAAATTTTATTATACTTAATGGTTTCGCTTATTTAGCTACACCACCATCTAATTCGTCTTGCCATTTTTGTAACTCGTCCCATTTACCATCAGCAGCTAATTGTGCTTGCTTTGGCCAAGTGTCAGTTACGTGATTTCCACGAACGTCAGCAATAATTTCAGAAATTTTAGCTGCGTCTGTTTTTGCTAATTCAGCAAAAGTAGAAATACCTGCATTGTTTAAGGTCTCAGCGATTTTTGGTCCGATACCTTCAACTTTTTTCAAGTCATCAGCTTTACCTGTAGCTTTTTTAGCTTTTGGCTTAGCTGCAACTGGTGCTGCTTTTTCTTCAACTTTTTTAGCCTTTGGTTCAGCTTTTTTAGTTTCAGTTTTTTTAGCTCCTTTAGAAATAATTGACTCGATTACAATCTCTGTAAGAGACTGACGATGTCCATTTTTCTTTCTGTAACCTTTACGTCTTTTCTTGTGAAAAACGATTACTTTGTCACCTCTTAGGTGTTTAACGACTTTAGCCTCTACTGCGGCTCCGTCTATAGCCGGGGCGCCGATAGTAACGTTCGATCCATCAGCTAAAAGAAGAACATTGTCAAAAGTAACTTTCTTTCCTTCTTCAGCTTGTAAACGGTGAACGTACACTTTCTGGTCTTTTGCAACTTTAAACTGCTGCCCTGCCATCTCTACAATTGCGTACATATTGTTAAATGTAATGATTAAACCTGATGGATTTTTTCCATAGGCGGGTGCAAATATAGTTGTTAATCATGAATTTACAAGTGTTTTTTATAATTTTTACACCCTCTTTAGACTTCTAGTGTTCGAAGTCTTAAATAGTTGCATAAAAGACAGTGTCAACACCAAGCTTGTCGTTAAACCCATTATCGCAACCACTAAAAATACAATCGCTTCAAAACTACGATAAGTACTGGCCCATTTTGTAGATAGTTCCTCTAAAAAACCTGGTTGAAGCTCAGTTGAATAGACTGTAAAAAATAGCGTAAATATTAAAGTTGCTACGCCACCTGTTATCAAACCCGCCATAAATCCGCCAGCATATGTAAAATCATTAGCCTTTTTTAATTTGTAATATTTAATGGATTCGTAAATGGCAAAGCCTGTAATTACTGCATTAAAAAGACTATAAAATACATTTACATGTAGCCCAAGTAATGACAAGATTAAAAAATAAGCAATCAAAGAGCCGCTAGCAGCGACGCCAAATCTTATTGGTAGAGCATAGTTATTCATAATAAAAGTGTTTTTTTTGTTTAGACTTTTAAGATAAACAATAAACAACAATTAATTGAATTTAATCTGTTAAAGAATACTTATATTGAAGATTGTTCTTACAAAAAATTATTTTTTATGTAACATCTTTGTAAAATTACATACTAACTAAACAGAACATTAAACACTAACCTAAAATAGTTTTATATGAAAATGAAATTACTACTGGTTTCGGCTATATTCCTTTATGGGTTTACCGGACTTGCACAAGAGGTTGCTTACGAAGAGTACAACCTTGAAAACGATTTACACGTTATTTTACATCAAGATAACACCGCACCAATTATTTCCATCTCCGTATTTTACCATGTAGGATCAAAAGACGAAGACCCACAAAGAACAGGCTTTGCCCACTTTTTTGAACACCTACTTTTTGAAGGCACCGAGAATATTGAAAAAGGCCAGTGGGACAATATTGTTTCATCTAACGGTGGATCAGGTAATGCCACCACCAATGAAGATAGAACTTATTATTACGAAGTTTTTCCTTCTAACAATCTAGAATTAGGTCTGTGGCTAGAATCTGAAAGAATGCTTCACCCCGTAATCAACCAAAAAGGTGTTGACACTCAAAATGAAGTAGTCAAGGAAGAAAAAAGACTTCGCGTTGATAATTCACCTTATGGTAAGTTCATTGAAAACATAAAGAAGAATCTTTTTCAAAGTCATCCTTACAAAGAAACGGTTATTGGTAAAATGGCAGACCTAGATGCCGCTACTTTAGATGAATTTATAGCTTTCCAGAAAAAATTCTATGCTCCGAACAATGCCGTTTTGGTCATTGCAGGCGATTTTGAGAAAGAAAATGCTAAAAAATTAATATCAGATTATTTTAAGAATATTCCAAAGGGAGCAAAAATTACCAGAGACTTTCCTAAAGAAACTCCTATTACATCAGAAATCAATGCAAAAGCTTACGACTCTAATATTCAAATACCGGCTACTATGATCGCCTATAGAACTCCGGGTCTTAAAAATAGAGATAGCCAAGTATTAGAAATGATTTCTACCTATTTATCTGACGGACCCTCTTCTAAACTTTATAAGAAAATGGTCGACGAAGAGAAGCAGGCATTACAGATCGGTGCCATACCAATTACATTAGAAGATTACGGTATGTATATCGTTTTTGCACTTCCGGTAGGTGAAACTAGTTTAAACACTCTAAACTCTTCTATTGAGACAGAAGTAGAGAAATTAAGAAATAACCTTATCTCTGAAAATGATTATCAAAAACTACAGAACAAGTTTGAAAATCAGTTTGTAAACAGTAATGCCAGTATTGAAGGTATTGCAGAATCTCTTGCAGAGTATTATGCGCTTTATGGTGATACATCTCTTATCAACAAGGAAATAGAAGTATATAGATCTATTACCAGAGAAGAAATTAAAGAGGTCGCAAACAAGTATTTAAAGCCTAACCAAAGATTGGTTCTAGAATATTTACCTGAACAAAATACCGCAAACTAAAAATGACTATGAAAAATACATATATATTATTACTAACATTATTCTCCTTTATTGCTGTACAAGCACAGGTAGACCGTACGGTTATGCCTAAACCAGGTCCTGCACCTGAAATAAACTTAGGAGAACCGCAATCTTTTAACCTCAACAACGGTTTAAAAGTATTGGTAGTCGAAAACCACAAATTACCAAGAGTGTCTATGCAATTATCTATAGATAACCCGCCAATATTAGAAGGCGACAAAGCTGGTGTTGCGAGCTTAACAGGTAGTCTTTTAGGGCTAGGATCTAAAAATATAACGAAAGACGCCTTTAATGAAGAAATCGATTTTTTAGGAGCTAGACTTTATTTTAGCTCTCAAGGCGCATATGCTCAATCTCTTTCCAAATACTTTTCTAAAATGATGGAACTTATGGCAGATGCAGCTATAAATCCGAATTTTACACAAGACGAATTTGACAAGGAAAAAGATAAACTCATTACCGGACTAAAATCTGAAGAGAAAGTAGTCTCTTCGATTTCTAGCAGAGTTCAAAGGGCTTTAGCCTACGGCAAAAATCACCCTTACGGAGAATTTACTACCGAAGCTACAGTCAACAATGTAACCCTAGGTGATGTTGAAAAATTTTACAGAGAATATTTTGTGCCTGCAAATGCATATTTGATTGTTATTGGTGATGTAAATTTTGAAGAAGTAAAGACTTTAACAGAAACCTATTTTACATCTTGGACCAAAGCCGTGCCACCAAGTTTCTCTTATTCCCAGACTAAGAATGTACCGAATACGCAAATTAACTTTGTAGATATGCCAAATGCCGTACAGTCGGAAATTACCGTACAGAATATTGTAAACTTAAAAATGAATGATGACGATTACATTGCGGCATTATTAGCTAATCAAATATTAGGTGGTGGTTCTGACAGTAGAATAAACCTTAATCTTAGAGAAGATAAGGGCTATACTTATGGTGCATATTCATCTCTTGGAAATGATAAATACGGTCCATCTAGATTTGCCGCTTCTACTGAAGTAAGAAATACGGTTACAGACAGTTCGGTCGTACAATTATTAAAAGAGATTGAAAAAATCAACACACAACCCGTAAAAGACGAGGAGCTAAAAACTACAAAAGCATTATATGCCGGCAGCTTCATAATGGCTTTAGAAGATCCAGAAACCATAGCGAGATATGCTTTGAATGTTGAGAAAGAAAATTTACCTAAAGATTTCTACAAAACATTCTTAGAAAAACTTGACAAGGTTAGTAAAGAAGAAGTAGAAACAGCTGCTAAAAAATATTTCAACGTTGATAACGCCAGAGTAATTGTCGTTGGTAAAGGAAGTGATATTTTAGCCAACCTAGAAAATGTGAAGTTCAAAGGAAAAAAACTTCCCGTGCTTGCCTATTCTAAAACTGCCGACAGAGTTGAAACTCCAGATTACGATGCCGCCTTACCAACCGATGTATCAGCTAAGTCCATACTTGAAAAGTATATTACAGCTATTGGTGGAAAAGATAAACTTGAGAGTGTAAATACTTTATCCATGATGGCCGCAGCAGAAATGCAAGGAATGAAATTAGACTTAAACGTTAAAAAAACATCTAGCAATCAACTTATGCAAGATGTACAAATGATGGGTAATTCCGTTAGCAAGCAAGTGCTAAATGGCGATATAGGATATATGATCGTGCAAGGGCAGCGTAAGGATCTTGCTGGTAAAGAAATAGAAACCTTTAAAGGCGAATCTGCTCCATTTTCTGAACTCCAACTATTAAGTGACGATACCATTACTTTAGAAGGCATGGAAATGGTTGGTGATAAAAATGCCTATAAACTTAAAGTTGGCGAAAACAAATCTGCTTTCTACGATGTTGAAACCGGGCTTAAATTACAAGAGATTACTGTCACCGAAATGCAAGGTAAGCAAATCGCAAGTACCTCTAATTTTGAAGATTACAAAGAGGTGTCTGGCATATTGTTTCCTTATAAAATAATGCAGACTGTTGGTCCACAATCTTTTGAATTTATAGTTTCTGAAATCAAAGTAAATGATGGTGTATCAACTGCCGATTTTAAATAACAACAATTCATTACAAATAGAAAAACCCGCTAATAGCGGGTTTTTTGTTTTTGAATTTCTAGGTTAAGTTCTTATCCTATTTTTCTAATTGTTGCTTCTCCGAAGATCAATCCTTTATCTACTTCTGGGTTACCAGTGTAGTTGATATTTGTTTCTCCATAGCAGGTTACTTTCAACCTTTCAACAACATTTACCCTAAAATTACTTTCGCCATAAGCAGTGATTTTGGTTTCATCTACAACCATTCCTTCTGTATTTACCTCACTCTCACCATATGCTCTAAATACTTGGCGCGCAACATTACCTTCTCCAATTTCCAAGTAACTACTACCGTAGATTGCCACTGTTAATTCATCTATAGAAACCGAATCAAAGTACACTTTAGCGGCTCCGTATAACGACATTTTAAAATCATCGGCATTGAATAGATTTTTGCATCTTACTATTTCTTCTCCTCGTATCGATAGATTTTCTAGTTTTCTATATGTTACCGTAATAGAAGCCATAGTGCCATTATAAAGCGATTTACTACCTCTCCATTTATCAGTTGAAATACGTTCAGATTTGGTCACAACCTTAGCACCGTCTAAGTACAAACGCAGCGTTCTGCCCTCTACCTCAACATTTATTTTATCCAATGATATTTTTGCATTGTCAATAACAACACTTTCCTCTTCGCCTTCAACAAGATTTAATTCTATATGCGGACTAACAATTAGTTTATCGAAAGATTTTACGTTGAATGTTTTTTCTTGAGCATGTATACTGCCTACAACAAAGGTTGCTGCAAGTAGCGTAAATATGATTTTTTTCATGATTTTCGTTTTTTTGATTAGTTCTATACAAAGACTACCTTAAGTTAAGTTTGTTACAGTACGCAGAATTATTTTTACAGAACTATCACTTTTTTTCTATTAACCAGCCAAACACCAAATAAGATAATGAGTCCGCCTAGTAGTTGCAGGATACTCATATTTTCTCCATCTAAAAAACCCCATAACACGGCTACAAGTGGAATTAGATACGTTACCGATGCTGCAAATACAGGACTAGATAGTTTTATTAATTTATTAAATAGTATATTCGCCAAAGCTGTACCTAGAAAAGCCAATACCATAATGTACCACACAGCTTCATGCATAGCGCTATCGCTAGCAAACTGCTGAAATACCCCTGTATAAATCAATATAATTAATGCCGGAAGAAAAGCGACTCCGAAACTAGCCGTTGTTACCGCTAACGGAGTTAAATGAGATAAATACTTCTTAATAATGTTGATATTAAAGGCATACCCTAATGCAGCAATAATTATAAATAAAGAATACCAATAGTTCTGGTTCACATTATTCTCCATACCTGCAGCAATAAGCACTATAGTACCAAAAAGACCTATTAACACCCCTAATACTTGTCTTCCTTTCAACGAAAGTCCGAAAAGTGCTATACCCACTAGGGTGGTAAACAAAGGTGCTACAGAATTAAGAATAGACGTAATACCACTACTAATTTCCATTTGCGCTAAGGCAAAGAAAAAAGGAGGAAAAAATGAACTACACAACCCTGCAATGGTCACCCATTTCCAATCTGTTTTTGAAAGTGTCTTCAACGATTTAAAACCAAGAATAAATAACAATAGAGATGCAAATACGATTCTTAGCCCACCTACTTGCAAAGGTGTATAACCAACTAAAGACCTTTTAATCAGTATAAAGGAAGAACCCCATATTAGTGACAGAACAACTAGGTAAATCCACTTTTGATCTATATTCTTCAATTCTTTTAGTTTACAACAAAAATGGGGTTTTTTCTAAAAAATACAACTAGTTACAGACTAATTTTCACTATTGATTAGATAAAGCATTTTACATATTTGGTATCTTTACATAATAATAAGGTTTACGTTAACAACGTAACCATTAATTCAGTGTTATGAAATTCAAAGTATTATTTCTATTTGTAACCATATTCACATTGGCTACCAATGTTTCTTTAGCTCAAGAAGACGCCACTTTACCTGATGAAATTGAAAATAGCTCTTCAAGTACTATTTTAGTTGGTATAGACGGTATGGCTTGCCAAGAAGGCTGTGCAGATAAAATCTCTTCTAATTTAATGGAAACCGAAGGTGTAGTTTCTTCAGAAATTAGTTTTGAAAATAAAAACGGACTTATAACCTTTGATCCTACAATCATTAGTATTGAAGAGATAAAGGCTGTTATTACCGGTACCAAAGTTAAAGACTACGTTTACACCATAAATACTGTTACTTCAAAAGACAACTAAAATGAAAAATATACTTTATACACTTACCGTAGCTACATTAATTACGTTCACTTCTTGCAAAGAAACCAAGAAAACTGAAGAGCCTTCTAAAATGGAGAACGTAATGAGCATTCATGACGAAGTAATGCCCAAAATGGGAACTTTAGGAAAGTTAGTTGGTCAATTAAAACCAATGGCAGATTCTTTAGGAGCCGAATCTGTTGAAGCAAAAGCCATAAAAGACCTTCAAGAAGCCAATAGATCGATGATGGATTGGATGCAAGGTTTTGGCGATCGTTTCGATTCAGAAGAAATAATGGATGGCAAAGAACTTTCTGACGAAAAGAAACAATGGCTAAAAGAAGAAGAAGAGAAAGTTCAACAAGTAAAAGAAAACATCAATTCTAGTATTGAGCGTGCAGAAGAGATTTTAAGCAAGCAATAAAAACAACGTATTCTAAAAAGGTAAATTAGATAAGTCTACATTTCCTCCTGAAATAATAATGCCTATTTTTTTATTCTGAAAAACTTCTGGCTGCTCTTTTGATTGTTTTAAAACTGCAGCCACAGTTACCGCACTAGAGGGCTCTATGATGATTTTCATACGCTCCCAAACGAGTCTCATAGCAGAGATTATTTCATCTTCAGTAATTCTAACAATACCACTTACCAGTTCTTTTATAATAGGAAAGTTTTTATCACCTAACATTGTCTTTAACCCGTCAGCAATGGTATTTGTTGTTTCATTACCTTCAATTTTTCCACTTTGTAAAGATCGGTATGCGTCATCTGCTTCAAACGGCTCAGCTCCATAAACGCTACAGTTATCGCCAAAATATTTAGCTACTAACGCAGAACCAGCAATAAGACCGCCACCACCAACAGGGCAAAATATAAAATCTAAATCGCGTTGTTTTTTAAGCAGTTCTAAGGCTGCAGTACCTTGACCTAAAATAACATTAGTATCGTTGGAGGGATGCACGAAAGTAGCACCCGTTTTCAATCCTATTTCATCTGCTAATGCTTGCCTCGCCTCTACTGTTGGCTCACACTCATAAATTTTACCACCATACTCTCTAACCCCTACTTTTTTAACTTCCGGAGCCGTATTTGGCATTACAATATGTGCGGTAACACCAACACTCTGTGCTGCTAATGACAGTGCTTGGGCAAAATTACCCGACGAATGTGTTACTACTCCGCTTTTCTTTTGCTCTTCTGATAATTGTAAAATGGCATTGGTAGCACCTCGCATTTTATAAGCTCCTGCTCTTTGAAAATTCTCGCACTTAAAAAAAACTTGAGCATTGAACTCTTTATCAATTAATCTCGATGTTAAAACAGCTGTATTATGAATAAATGGCGTTATTCGTTTATGACAATCTAATAGGTCTTGTTTTGTAACCATACGACTTTATTTTTTCCACCGAAGTGTTTCTATAATTCCCCTAATGTCATTCTGAAGATATGACGCTGCAGGTAGAATAGAATCATAATTGGGTTTCGTATAAAAATATACAGAACCGGTTAAAAAGTGTTCGGTACTATCGGTGACAAAAAATTGAGATTGCGAGGCAGCATTACCCTGCACCTCAAATAACGCACCATATATTTTATTATCAGGATTTACATACGGCTGCTCTACAATGTTATCTGCTTTTGCAGCATGCTCATAGCTAAGCCTTTTAGAATCATTGATCAATTGAGCCAAATTACCGTCAATCTTCTTATAACTTAGAAAAATAGCGCCTTTCATTTCGGGATAAGAAATCGTGTAGGCTTGATCGCCATTTGGCTCTGCATTTGCCAATTGATTGAATTTAAAACTGAAGTTCTCTGTTTCTAAATCTGCTAATTTTCCCTGCGGATATTCTAACCGTATTTTAGCTTTGGGTTTAGGGAGCACCTCTTCATCTTTACAGCTAACCATAAATAGAAATACTATTAAAAATCCAACGAATGACTTACTCTTCATGTGGCAAGGTTACTTTTATTTGTTTTAATCTCTTCTTGTCCATACCCTCAACTACAAAAGTATAGGAATCAAATTGTATTTTTTCACCTCTTTTCGGGAAACTTCCTGCCTTTTCTAAAACAAAACCAGCCAAGGTTTCTGACTCCCCTTTATTCTCTTCAAAGATTTCATTATCCTCTAATTTGATAACCCTATAAAAATCTTTAAGAGGTGTTTTCCCTTCAAAGACATAATTGAAATCATCTAATTTCGAGAAAATCAAATCTTCATCATCAAACTCATCACTAATATCTCCTACAATTTCTTCAATAATATCTTCTAAAGACACCAAGCCAGAAGTACCACCATATTCATCTACAACTATAGCCAAATGATTCTTCTTCTCTTGAAATTCACCCAATAAATCATCTAATTTTTTATTCTCAGGCACAAAATAAGGCTCCCTGATCAAGGTCATCCAATTAAAGGTTTTTCGATCTAGGTAAGGCAATAAATCCTTTACATACAAAACACCTTTTACAGTATCTATATTTTCACCAAAAACAGGAATTCTAGAATACCCGTTCTTCTTTATTTCTCCTAGAACTTCAAGAAATTTCATTTGCTCATTAAGGGCAAAAATATCTATACGAGGTCTCATTACTTGTTTGGTATCTGTATTACCAAAAGTCACAATACCTTCTAAAATCTTTTTTTCTTCTTTAGTGGTATCGCCATGAGAAGTTAAATCTAGCGCTTGCGACAACTGATCGACACTTAAACTTGATTTCTGCTTACCAAGTTTGTTATACAAAAACAATGTTCCAGAACGCATAGGTAAACTTAATGGAGAAAAAATAAAATCTAACACCCTTAATGGATAAGCCATTAAATGCGCAAAACTCATCCTATTTCTGTTAGCATACACTTTTGGTAGAATTTCACCGAACATTAAAATTAGAAACGTTGCGACCACGACCTCTAAAAGAAAACGTACCGAAACAACACCGAACCACACCTGAGTTACATTTTCAAATAAGGTATCGCCAATGATACTAAATAGCAACACTACACCAATGTTAATAGCATTATTTGCTATTAAAATGGTCGCCAATAATTTTTTTGGACGTTCTAGAAGCTTAATTAGAATTGAACTTTGGGCAGATTTTTCGTCTTGTAGCTCTTTAATTTCGGTTGATGAAAGACCAAACATAGCCACTTCTGCTCCAGAAATAAGTGCGGAGCAAACAAGCAGTACGCATAGTACAACTATATTCATTGCAAAAACACCGTTTACAACTAATGTTGTCATTAATAACGGTAAGGGGTCTGGGTCCAATAGTTGTTATTTAAATTTTGTTAGAATGGTAAATCATCATCATCCTCTGGACTTGCAGGTGCAGGAGCTGATGCTTTAGATGGCGCTTTACTTTCAATACTTGCTGGCTTCTGAGCAGCAAACGCTGAACCTCCATTGTTTTGCATACCCTCTTTCTTGGTTGTCAAAAATGTAAATTCTTGTACATGCACCTCGGTTGAATATCTGGTATTACCATCTTCACCTTGCCATTGACGATTTTTCAATCTGCCTTCTACATATACTTTATCACCTTTACTTAAATATTTTTCACAAATTTCAGCAGCTTTATTTCTAACTACCACATTGTGCCAATCTGTATTTGTAACACGTTCACCAGTAGATTTGTTGGTATATGTCTCATTTGTAGCTATTGGAAATCTACCAATACTACCGCCTCCTTCAAAATAATGCATTTTAACTTCATCACCTAAATGCCCAATCAACATTACCTTATTTAATGTACCGCTCATAACTTAAAGATATAAAAATCAAAAGTACTAAAATTTAAATGCTTTGATAAAATCTGCGATTAAAACTGGCACCGGAAAATCGGTTATTTTTTCTACAGGAATCTTACCTGCAAAATCATCATTTATATACACCAACCAGAACTTTGTATGTAGGTGTTGATGCGACAACTTATGTATGATTGCATTTTCATTGTACATTATTACTTCGTTAGACTTAATATCACCAAGTACTTCTTTATACCTTATGGTAATATCATCTATTTCTAATACATCTTCTGACTCAAGCAAAGGAAACTGCCAAAGATTCTGCCAAATACCTTTGCCGGTTCTTTGATTTAGACTTGTGAATTGATACCCATCAGCATCCTTATATATAGGTATAAGATAATTAAAGTATCGATTACGCACTTTTGTCTTCTTTAACTTCACTGGTAAGGTATCTACCAAACCTTTTTCAAGAGCTACACAACTATCATTTAGTGGGCAAAGCAGGCATAAAGGTTTTTTCGGGGAGCATTGTATGGCTCCAAACTCCATAATACCTTGATTATAATCTCGAATATTAGCGGGATCCATGACTTTTTGCGCCAAGCTTTTAAAATATTTAATACCCTCTGTACTATTAATAGGAGTGTCTATACCATAGTATCTAGAGAGTACTCTATATACATTTCCATCTACTACAGCTTGCGCTTCATTGAAACAAATAGACGAAATTGCACTTGCAGTATAGTCGCCGACACCTTTCAGTGTTAAAAGTTTCTTATAATTATCAGGAAATTTTCCACCATATTGATCGACCACCATTTTTGCAGCGGCATGAAGATTTCTAGCTCTCGAATAATACCCGAGCCCTTGCCAAAGTTTTAAAACTTGCTCTTCATTTGCATTGGCTAGATCATATACCGTTGGAAAATTTTCCACAAAACTCAAGTAATACGGGGTTCCCTGAGCTACACGCGTTTGTTGAAGAATAATTTCTGATAGCCAAATTTTGTATGGATCAGTACTCGTACGCCATGGTAAACTGCGCTTATTTTCATGATACCAATCTAAAATTTTACTCGAAAATGACATGCTATTCAATACTAAGTTATAAAAGTAGCAGTTTATACACTTAAAATTAACCCATTAGAAAGAAAGATTGAATTTAATTTATATATTTGCAACCCGAAAAAACATACAGAAAATCTAATATTGAAAGATGACGAAAGCGGAAATTGTATCGAAGATCTCAGATAAGCTGGGAATTGAAAAAGGAGATGTACAGGCAACTGTTGAATCTTTTATGGAAGAGGTAAAAACATCATTAGAAAGTGGTGATAATGTTTACCTAAGAGGTTTTGGTAGTTTTATCATTAAAACTAGAGCCGAAAAGACCGGTAGAAATATTTCCAAAAACACAACTATTAAAATACCCGCTCACAACATTCCAGCATTTAAGCCCGCAAAGGTTTTTGTAGAAGGAGTTAAGAGCAACGTACACGTAAAATAATTAATCTTAAAAAAAGAACTTTATGCCAAGCGGTAAGAAAAGAAAGAGACATAAGGTAGCAACACACAAGCGCAAGAAGCGTAGAAGAGCTAACCGACACAAGAAAAAGTAGTTTTAATAACTACTTTTTCTTTTTAAAATACGTTCATTGACATAGAAATCCAGATTTTGGATTTCGGCAAGTACATTAGTATTTGTCTATGGTATTGTTTAATCAGTTCGTTCCCTATTTTAATAGCCGAACGACTAAAAATATATTCAGTTGAATAGAGAATTAATCGTAAGATCTAGTTCCCAATCTGTTGACTTTGCCTTGTTAAAGGACGGAAAACTCACTGAACTGCATAAAGAAGAAAACAGTAACGACTTTTCTGTAGGTGATATTTTTCTCGCCAAAATCAGAAAACCAGTTACCGGGCTTAACGCAGCGTTTGTAAACGTTGGTTATGAAAAAGATGCATTCTTGCATTACCATGACCTTGGTCCGCAATTATCTTCTATGCTTAAGTTCATAAAACAAGTGAGCACAGGAAAACTAACGGATTACACCTTAGGAAATTTCCCGGCCGAGACCGATATTGACAAAAACGGTGTTATTACCGATGTCATTAAAGCAAACCAATCTCTATTGGTTCAAATTGTAAAAGAACCTATATCTACTAAAGGACCAAGAATTAGTTCTGAGCTATCAATTGCCGGACGCTACTTGGTAATGGTTCCTTTTTCTGACCGTGTATCCGTATCTCAAAAGATTGCGAGCAAAGAAGAAAAAGACAGGTTAAAAAGACTAGTTAGAAGCATTAAACCTAAAGGTTTTGGTGTTATCATTAGAACAGTCGCAGAAGGACAAAAAGTTGCAGAACTGGACAAAGATCTAGAAAACTTGCTGAACAAATGGACAGCAATGTGTAAAAAATTACAACGTGCGCAGACACCATCAAAAGTATTTGTAGAACTCAATAGAGCATCTTCTATTTTAAGAGATGTATTTAATGATAGTTTTACCGGAATACATGTAGATGACGACACCTTATACAATGAAATTAAGGACTATGTGTCGGAAATTGCTCCCGAAAAAGAGAGCATCGTTAAGCACTACAACAACACCAACGTACCTATTTTTGAGAAATTTGGTATTGAAAGACAAATTAAAACGTCTTTTGGCCGTACTGCAGCAATGAGCAAAGGCGCCTATTTAATTATAGAGCATACAGAAGCACTTCATGTAATAGACGTAAACAGTGGCAACAGATCCAATAAAGCCAAAAATCAAGAAGACACTGCCCTAGAGGTAAATCTTATATCCGCTTCAGAAATTGCAAGGCAATTACGCCTTCGTGATATGGGTGGTATTATAGTGGTAGATTTTATCGATATGGTAAAACCCCAACATAGAAAAAGGCTTTTTGAACATCTTAGAGATGAGATGAAAGATGATCGTGCCAAACATAAAATACTACCTCCTAGTAAATTTGGTTTAATTCAGATTACCCGACAAAGGGTTCGACCTGAAATGAATATTAAAACAACTGAAGAGGACCCGAATAATTCTGGGAAACAGGTGGAAGCACCTATTGTTTTAATAGATAAAATTATAGCGGATCTGCAAAAACTATTAAAAGGACCTGCAAAGGACAATAGTATAACTTTAAATATACACCCTTTTATTGCAGCATATATTACTAAGGGATTTCCTTCAATAAGAATGAAATGGTACTTGGAATATAAAAGATGGATTAAAGTTCAACCGCGTGATGCGTATACGTATCTAGAATACCGTTTTAAGAATAAAGACGGCAAAACAATATATTAACTAAAAAGCGATTTCCTTACGGAGTCGCTTTTTTTTGTGCCCTATAATTAAATATCCAATACGTTCATGATGCTCTTTAAACGATGAACAAAAGTTTTAGCCTCTACTCTATTATAGGCTGCAAAACCAATACGTATAGCATTATGGTTAGTTTTTGCCATGTCATATCTTTGTAATTCGGAAAATATCAGGTTTTCATTTTTCGCGATTTCCGCAACACTTTCCCAAGAAAATCGCTTATCCAAGGTCACCCAAATAGCCATGCCTCCTTTTGGTATTTCAAAGGACAAATAATATCCTAACTCTTCTCTTAACAAAGTACAAAACTCATCTCTCCGTGTTTTATAGATTTTAAGTGTTTTTTTAATGTGCCTATCCAAACTTCCATCTTTTATGAATTCCGCAAACGTTAATTCTAGCAATGCATCACCTTGACGATCAATAAACCTTCTCAGTTTTGCACATTCATCTACAAATGTTTTAGAAGCAATTAAATATCCCACACGGTATACTGGTGCAATAGTTTTACATACAGAACCTACGTAAATAACATTATTATGAATATCATGACTGGCCAAGGGCAATATGGGCGAATGATTATAATGAAAATCATAGTCGTAGTCATCTTCTATAATGGCAAAGCGATATGTCTTTGCCAAATTCAACAATTGTATCCTCCGCTCTGCAGAAAGAGTGACCGTGGTAGGATGATGATGATGTGGTGTCGTGTATACTGCCTTTACCTTGTATTTCTCACAAAGTTTTTTGATTTCAATAGTTTGTAGACCTTCGCCATCTATTTTAACCCGCAACAATTTAGCACCACCATATTCAAAAGTAGTATCAGAAGAACTATAATTGGTCTCTCCTACAATAACATACTCATCTTTATCAAAAAGTAATTGACCTGCCAAAAACATACTCATTTGACTACCCCTTGTAATCATAATATTATCTATACTTATACGAAGCCCTCTTGTTTCGTTTAGATAATTTACTAACGTTTTTCTAAGTTCTAAATTTCCATACGTTGTGCCATAGTCCATATATAAAGGTGTACTCTTCTTTGCGCTAATACTACGGTACAATGTGGCAATGGCATTTCTGGGCGCTAATCTTACATCTCCGATCCCATCATTTACATAGAGATTTTCTTTATTCAAGCTTTGCGGGAAACTTCTATCTAAATAGGATTGTTTTTTGAATGAAAATCCCACTTCATCTTTACCTTTTAAATCTATTGGATCAGCTCCTAACTTTTGCTGTTTCAACATAGGAATCTTCGAATGAACATAGGTTCCTTTTTGCGGTATACTTTCTAGCCAACCCTGTAAAACAAGTTCTTCATAGCAAGCAATGACAGTTTTTCTATGCACACTAATCAATAAAGCAAGCTCTCGACTACTTGGTAATTTAGCTCCTTTGACCAGTATTCCTTTTTTAATCAAAGCAATAAACTGATTGGTAAGTTGCAGATAAACGGCTTGTTTAGAAGTTCTGTCTATACGAATACTTGTTTTATATGGAATCATAAACTGGACTATTCAAAAATATATTTCTGGATGATTTACACCATCCACAAATCTATTAATTTTGAACTGTCTTAAAAATATTTTACATGAAAAACTATGATATCAGCGCTGTCAACAAAGTAAAAAGAGGTGCCAATAGAGCTACCTACGATGTAGAAAAAATCAATACTATTCTTGATGCAGGCTTCGTTGGCTATGTAAGTTATATTTATGAAAATAAAGCAATATGCCTGCCCATGGCCTACGGTAGGGATGGTAATAAAATTTACCTGCATGGCTCTCATAAAAACAGAATGCTACTGGCCTTGTTGGAAAATAAAGAAATAAGTATGACCGTAATGCATTTAGATGCATTGGTCTTGGCACGTTCTGGATTGCATCACTCCGTAAATTATAGATCGGCCACCTTGTTCGGGACCGTACAGAAAACAACGGATCCTGTTTCAAAAGAAAAAGCCTTAAAATGTGTTGTTGACCATATGATGCCCGGTAGATGGGATGGAATAAGACCCATGCACAAAAAAGAGCTCGATGGCACGCTAGTGGTCGAAATGACCATAACCACAGCCTCAGCAAAAATAAGGGATGTAGGGGTAAAAGACGAAAATGCAGATTTAGAGCTACCAATTTGGGCCGGTTTGCTCCCCCTAAAACAAGTTGCAGAGTTTCCTATCAGTGACGATTTATTACCAAAGGATATTGCTGTTCCAGAACACGTACTGACTTATTATGAAAATCTCAAACAATAACCCTGTGCTTTTGCACCTTTAAAAAGTACATCATATAAAAATAGAATTATGATCCCCATTGACGATTTATTATTATTCGGATTAGCGGCTTTGATAATGGTGCTTTCACCAGGACCAAATATGATTTATTTAATCTCTAGGTCATTGTCACAAGGAAAAAGAGCTGGAATCATATCCCTTTTGGGCGTAATGAGCGGTTTTTTATTTCACATACTTATGGTATCTTTTGGTCTAACCGCTATATTTTTTGCAATTCCGTATGCTTTCGTAATCGTTAAATTTCTTGGGGTCGGGTACTTATTATACTTAGCATATAATTCTATGAAATCTAAAAATAAAATTTTTGATGTTAATCAGAATTTGAAATCTGACACGTCGCTTAAACTATTTCGAAATGGACTTTTGACCAATATTTTAAATCCGAAAATGGCAGTATTTTATCTTTCCTTTTTTCCACAATTCATAAAACCTGCATATGGTTCTATATTAGGTCAGAGTTTTCAACTTGGAATCATACAAATAGTCATCAGCTTTTTAATTAATTTTTTAATTGTGATTTCTGCTGTTAAAATGGCAAGTTGGTTCTCTAACCAGCCCATTTGGCAAAGAATACAGAAATGGTTTATGGCTTCAGTATTAACTGGTCTTGCATTGAAAATGGCATTGACAAAAGCAAAATAAGAAAATGTTAGAAATAAGATTGAACTGTGAAAACTGCGATACCGAATTACAGAATGACAGCGATAAAGCAATGATCTGTTCTTACGAATGTACTTTTTGTAAAGATTGTGTTACTGAAGTTTTAATGAACGTATGTCCCAATTGTGGTGGTGGTTTTGAAAAAAGGCCTACCAGACCAAAAGAACAGTTAAAAAAGCATCCTGCAAGAAAGAATAAAATACTTAACCCAGTCATCGACAATAGTTACCTAAAAAAGTATTGCACTATTCACCCGAGAAAAAGATAGGCTATATACTTTGAGAATAATAACTTTGGCATTGATGAACCATGCAAAGTCATATACCGTTCAAGAAGCTACCAAAAAAATTGAAGGCTACTGCGCTTACCAAGATCGTTGTCATAAAGAAGTGATTTCGAAATTGAAAGAAATGGGTATGATCCCATTAGCAGTAGATACTATTATTGCTCAGCTTATTGAAGACCGATTTTTAAATGAAGAGCGTTTTGCAAAGAGCTTTGCTCGTGGCAAGTTCAACATTAAAAAATGGGGGAAAAATAGAATTGTTAGAGAACTGAAATTTAGAAACATCTCTAAATATAATATCACAACCGCCTTGAAAGAAATTGAGCCGGAAGCTTACTTGACAGCTTTAGATGATTTAGCTCACAAAAGATTACGACAGATTACCGAAACTAATATTCAAAAGCGAAGAAAAAAATTAGCGGACTACCTTTTATATCGTGGCTGGGAAAGTCATTTGGTGTATGAAAAAACATTTGAGCTTATAAAATAATACTCATTCAATTTCTGTTTACACTTTTTGATTTTTATTGGTTCTAGATATGGCTTCTTTATTTTTCCAATCTATCCAATCTTGCCCTTTTAGCTTGCGCATTAACACGTCATAGTAGCGCATCACTACAATATTATACGATGCCTTAGCCAAATTCTTAGGGTTATGCGCTAATCCCCTCAAACTCATTGAAAATCCCGGAGTGTTGTATTTCATATAATGCCAATAACCTTCTGGCATATATAGAACCTCACCGTGTGATAAAGTAGTTTTGAATCCTTTTGCCTTTTTCAAAGCTGGCCACTTTAAGTAATCAGGATTTGAGAAATCTATACTCTCATGTGTAATTAGCGAATGGGGAACTTTATAAAGCTTCTCTGTTTCTGACTGAGGAAACAACACAACTTCTTTTTCTCCATCGAAATGAAAATGAAATATATTCGCCAAATCGATATCGTAATGCATGAAAGTATACGAGTCTCGTCCGCCGAAAAACATCATTGGCACACCTTTTAAAAGTCTCAATCCAAAGTCAGGAAACTTATAATCTTTCTGTAGAGCTGGTACTTCCTTTAAAATATTCCAAAGAAAAATTCTATACTTGGTAGGCTCTTTCTTTAATAGATCCACATATTCTGCCATTTTCATTTTGGCATGTGGTTCATTGAAACCATCTTTATGCTGAACTGGTCTATCATCATACAAAGGCACAGTAATATTGCCCGCTACTTCTTTAATATAGTCTAGGTTCCACTTGTTATAAGCAGGCCAATCTTCAATAGCCTGTTCTAAAACAACAGGTTTTTGAGGTTTAAAGTAGTCGTTAATAAAGTTGTCCTTGGTAATATGTTTTACCCTCGGAATATCTGCTAACTTCAATTACACATGGTTTTTTAGGGAAGCCAAAGGTAATTAACGTAAAGAAAACAATTTCTTAAAAATGTATTAATGTAACCTTAGTCAATAATTTTAGCCTTTTGCTTCGCAGTTTCATTACGCTCAATAGAATGACCTGGTCTAGACCATTTTGGTTTTTCACCTAAAGATTCAATTTGAGAATCTTCTGCTTCTACCGTTTTAGGCTGTGACACCTTTGTAAATGGCTTTTGCGGATTTAAACCTAACATCTTGAACATCGCCATATCCTCATTTACATCAGGATTAGGAGTGGTCAATAATTTGTCGCCTGCAAAAATAGAATTCGCACCTGCAAAGAAACACATTGCCTGCCCTTCTCTACTCATTTCAGTTCTACCTGCAGATAAACGTACTTGAGTTTCTGGCATTACAATTCTTGTAGTTGCTACCATACGAATCATATCCCATATAGAAACTGGCTCAATATCTTCCATTGGGGTACCTTCTACAGCGACCAATGCATTGATTGGCACTGATTCTGGTTGCGGATTCAATGAAGTTAAAGCAACTAACATACCTGCTCTATCTTCTAACTCTTCACCCATACCAATAATACCACCACTACAAACGGTAACATTACTTTTACGTACATTTTCAATAGTATCTAATCGATCTTCAAAGGCACGAGTAGAAATAACATCTTTATAATAATCTTCTGAAGTATCTAAATTGTGGTTGTAAGCATATAAGCCTGCTTCTGCTAAACGTTTTGCCTGATTCTCAGTAATCATACCCAACGTACAACAAACCTCCATATTAAGCTTATTAATGGTACGTACCATCTCTAATACTTGATCAAACTCAGGACCATCTTTTACATTTCGCCATGCAGCACCCATACATACACGAGAACTACCTGATGCTTTTGCCCTAAGCGCTTGAGCTTTAACCTGAGAAACTGCCATAAGATCATTACCTTCAATGTCTGTATGGTAACGAGCAGCTTGCGGACAATACCCACAATCTTCTGGGCAACCACCTGTTTTTATTGAAAGTAAAGTAGAAACTTGAACCGTATTTGGGTCATGATTTTTTCTATGCACAGTTGCAGCTTCATAAAGTAGCTCCATTAAAGGCATATTGTATATTTCTAAAATTTCTTCTTTTGACCAATTGTGTCTTGCTTTGCTCATATAATCTTAGGTTGTTACCAGGGTTCAAAAATAACGGAATTTAAATTGAAAAAATAATTGGTAGGTTTTAAAAAAATTACCACATCGCTACAACTGTTCTCTTTTAACGTAGTTTATTCGCTTTTACTTACTAAAATACTCACTGCATTACCACCAAAACCAACCGCGTTTACCAGTACTTTTTTAATAATTCTACTATTTGATTTTGACTCAAGAAAAGGCACCGAAATCATTTGATTATGCTGTAACATTAAAACTGCTAACTCTAGATTTAGCATCCCCGAGGTTGCGAAGGTGTGACCAATTTTCCATTTATTGGTAGTTAATTGAGGCATGTAATCCCCGAAAACTTCTTGAATTGCATTGTATTCTGATGAATCTCCTTTTATTGTACCCGGCGCATGCATTACGATAGCATCTACCTCAGTAACATCTAAATCGCCTAAAGCCATTTTCATAGATTTCTGAAAACATATGGCATTAGCTGAAATGGAAGTATTATGTTTCAATATTTCTGTTGCATACCCTACTCCATCTATTATTGCCAAGGCATTTTTTATCACTCCCCATTCTAGACAAGCGACTGAAGCAGCTTCGCCTAATATCATAGAATTATATTCTTTCTTTAGGTTTAATGCTTGGCACGGGTAGCTTCGGCTACGCTCAATTACCGTTGATGTATCGACTACCGAACCAGAATTTGACTCGGTTACTTTTGCGTAAATTTTTAATGCCTTCATTTGAGCAATTGTGAAATTGGTCAGCGGAGCTTCACTGGCACCTACCAAAAACTTAGTTGCCATTCCGCTATTTAGCCAAGCCACTCCGTTCAATACCGAATGCAAACCCGTTGAACAGGTTATGGAATGAGATATTTCTGGTCCGGCTGCTCCTAAATCATGAGAAACCCATGATGAAATATTACCCAATGTAGTTGTTGGTGAGCTTAAAGTCGATGAAATACCTGTTGCTAAATACTCTGAATGATACTGCTCAAATAACTTGGTTGCGCCACGAGACGAACCCATGTTAATTCCGAATTCAGCTGTATTTTCCCAACCCGATTGCTTCACTGCCATTCTTGAAGCCACCATTGCGAAAAGTACACTGTCATCTAATTTTCTGTATTTACTATCAGACTCCCTTAGTTCCTCTACTAGTAATTTAGCAGATTTAGACAAAGGAGCCATCCAAGTTTTATCATCATTTATTTTTGACAAAGAGAAATAATGGTCATCGTTCTGATATGACTGCCAAGTTTCTTCTAACGTGCTACCTAAAGGTGACATTGAAGTAATGGCTGTTATGGATATTTTTTCTTTCAAATTCTAATCTAAAATGTATCTAAAGCCTCAGTGATCGCGTCGTAAATCTTCTGAAGTTGTATATCTGTAATTACGTAGGGCGGCAATGTATAAATCGTATTACCTAAAGGTCGTAACAACACCCCTCTTTCTAAAAAAAAACTGTAAAGTTGATTACGTAAATTACCATAACGTTCCATTTTTATTTCAAGGTCTATAGCAAGAATAGCCCCCATAACCCTTACTTCTTTTACTTTTTTATGATTCTGAATTTTGCTAGCATATGCGTTATGAGCATTTTCAATATAGCTTCTTCTTTCTATAATTTCTGGAGAATTCAAAAGCTCTATTCCCGCCAAAGCAGCTGCACAACCTAAAGGATGCGCACTAAAAGTATGCGCATGAAAAAAACCTTTGTGTACCTCATCACTAAGAAAACGGTCATAAATTTTCTGTGAACAACTGGTAATACTTAAAGGAAACATACCTGCCGTTAACGCCTTACTTAAACAAATAACATCAGGTTTATTCGTTAAATTATCTGATGCAAAATTCTTTCCTGTTTTACCAAAACCGGTCATTATTTCATCGGCAACACATATCACCTCTTGTTCTTGACAAAGACCTATTAACAAATCTAATCCTTCAACAGAATGAAATTTCATGCCTGCAGCACCTTGTACCAAAGGCTCAAAAACAAAAGCTGCACAGCTATTTTCTTCAAGAATTTGAGTTAACTTAGTTTTTACTTCATTTATATTATCTTCTTGTGGCGTAGGAATGCGTACCACCTTTAAAAGAAAATCTTCAAACGGACCATTGTAAGACGATAGACCAGATGCGCTCATGGCACCAAACGTATCGCCATGAAAACCATCTTCAAAAGCAATTAGTGTATCTCTTTTTTCTCCGTTATTATGAAAATATTGAAGAGACATTTTTATAGCTGCCTCAATAGCTGTAGAACCATTATCGTTGAAGAAAATTTTTGCTTGGTTATCTGGCAAAATGGCCATTAATTTTTCAGATAATTCTATTGCCGGTTCGTGGGTTAGACCACTGAACATTACAAAATCTAACTTTTGCATTTGCTCGGTCATTGCCGAAATTATAGCTTCATTGGCATGACCGTACATTACGGTATACCAAGATGCAATACCGTCAATATACTCTTTTCCCTCTTCATCAAACAATAAAGCACCCTTTGCACTAATTATAGGTAATTGTGGTTTACCCAACTTATGTTGAGTTAACGGATGCCATAAATATTTTTTATCTCGAGTAGATAGATTTTCCACTTTCATAGAATTTATAATTCTTCATTTTATCTATCTTGCAAAGATCGGGAAATAAACCGCAACAAAGAGATGCCCTTAAAAAGAAACGAAAAAGCATTTTTAAATTTTTCCGAATTGAAGAATACAGCTGTATTTTTCCTATTCTTTTTAATTAGTTTTTTTTATTCGTTTCCCTTTTTTCTTTAGAGACTACATCGATCACAATGAAAGTACCTTTATTCTTTTAGGTCAATCTTGGGCAAATGGGATATAAAATTAAATACATGATTTACACCCCTAACAATTGTTATTCGTCAGAATAGACGAATTTTCGATAATAAATAAGAAAAGGAAAATTATAGATGCTTATTTAGCCAAACATTATAAAGTAATTACCAGTATAGATAATCCCGAGATTTTACGACGATTATTATAATGTTCTTAATATTCCCTGAAATTTATCAGCATACTTTTTAATCACCTCTTTGGTAAATTCTTTTTCTTCTTCTATTCTACCTATTAATGACACTCCCGTTTTATGAAGAATAATATTTTCTGTATGAGGATTTTCATCTCCGCTAAATAATACCGAAACATCATAACCTTTGTGCAACAACCATTTTATAGTCAATAGCGAATGATTGATGCTACCCAAATAATTTCTAGAAACCACTATAACTTTATAATCTGGCATGATGATGTCGAACATGGTGTCTTCATCATTTAAAGGAACCAAAATACCACCAGATCCTTCAATAATTAAATTGTTGTCTGTTTCTGGTTCATTAATATGAAATCTATCAATTTCGATACCTTCAATTTCAGCCGCTGCATGCGGACTCATAGCTGCTTTTAAATTGTAGCTGCTTGGGTGAAATTTAGATTTCTCATTAGATATCAATCTCTTTACCTTATCTGTATCAGTGTTATCTAAATCACCTGCTTGTACCGGTTTCCAATAATCTGCTTGTAATGCTTCGGTAAAAATTGCCGATGCAATAGTTTTACCTACCTCTGTTGAAATTCCTGTTACAAAAATTTTTTGCATCTATTCTTACTTTGAGTTAGTTATCATTCCACAATTTAGGCACTTATATTTTCTTTTTTCAAAAAAAGGAAAAAGTTTATAAAATACTCCCTTGCTGTTATAATATGGTTCAGATTTTTGAGCCTTGCAATTAGGGCAAACAATAGGTTCCCCATCATTATCTACGGCATAAGCCCTTATCTCATCATAAATGGCAATTGCCCGTTCTTTATCTTTAGAATATACTTGTAATTTTACTCCGCCGATTGCATTGCTGATTAACGGATCTGAATTTAAGGTGTTTTCATCCCTAAGAAACACTGGTATACCTTCAGACTCTAGCTTGCCTTTTACAATTTGCACATCGGCTACGTATTCAAAAGAAGCTAGCTGATAAAATTTATCTTCCATATATTATATAAAGCTAGCTAACAATTTCACTAATAACCCTATTTCTTCTTTAGAATTAAAACTATGTAAACAAATTCTAAGTCGTTCTTGACCTTCTGGTACGGTGGGCGACAGAATTGCCTTAATATTGAAACCTTTATCAATCAACTTTTTAGACACCAATTTAGCTTTTTTAGAACCAGAAATTATACATCCTTGTATGGCGGTATCACTTGGTATAAAAAACTGTTCTATTTTATGTAAGCCCAACTGCTTTTTAAAATAAACTATATTTTCGGTTAATAACGATTTGGGTTCTTTACCTAATTCGCCCATATATTCATGTGCCGTTATAATTGTTGCCAAGGTATGTGGCGTTAATGCAGTGGTATAAATGAACGGCTTGGCAAAATTTACCAAATATTCTTTTAAATCTTCAGAACCAAGTACAGCTGCACCATGGCAACCAAAGGCTTTACCAAATGTTACCGTTCTTGCAAAAACATCTTTCTCAAGACCTAATTCTGGTATTAATCCTTCCCCATTACTTCCTAAAACACCAACTGTATGAGCCTCATCTACTATTAAATGATATCCGTTAGCTGTTGTAAATTTTGCAAATGCTTTTAAGTCGGGCGTATCACCATCCATAGAAAAAATACTTTCGGTTACTATATAAACTGCATATTTTTCATGCTCATTTCTAGCTGTATTTAGTTTTATCTTTTCTTGTAGGCTTACCAAATCGTTATGTAAAAAACTATACGCTTTTGCATTGCTCATACGTATACCTTCACGTATACTTGCATGTACAAACTCATCATAAAAAATTAAATCGCCCCTTTGAGGCACTGCACTAAATAGTCCCATATTGGCATCGTAGCCCGAGTTAAACACTAAGGCTGCTTCTGCTTTGTAGAACTCCGCCAATATAGACTCCAATTGTTTATATAATTTATGATTTCCTGACAATAGCCTTGAACCCCCAGACCCGTTCGACGCTACATTTTCTGTTAACAATAGCTGAAACGTCTTAGAAAATAAAGTTTCGTTGGTAGCAAAACCTAAATAGTCATTAGAAAGAAAATCAATTAAGCCTTCGGTAGACTCTAGCGAACGAAAGGTTTCTTCCTTTTTACGTTCTGCCAAGATATTCTGTAATTTTATGGGTAGTTGGATCATAGCGCAAAAATAGCTTTTCTATGAAATGATTGTGAAGTAATTAACGAATTCCTGTAATTTTTCTAACCTCTATATCCGTATTATTGAAAATAATTCAATCTTATACTCAAACTACTGATAAAATCATTTTAAAAATCTGACTAATAGTTACTTATAAATATTAAAAATTGTGAAATAAAAAGGATTTTATACGTGCGAAAAATAAACTTAAAGCATATTTTTGCCTCTTTTTTAAAGAAATTTCCTACTTTAACGTTAAAGTATTAGATTAAGTACATGTCTTTTGATAAGGATTAAATGAAAGGGAGTAATATTTTAGATACGAATAGATTAGAAACATTGATGTCTTATGACATTATGGATACGCACCCTGAGGTCATCTATGATGAGATAACATCACTTGCAGCCTCTATTTGTGATACACCTACAAGCCTTATTTCTTTAGTAGATGATAAAAGGCAATTTTTTAAATCTCATTTTGGATTAGATATTAATGGCACACCTTTAGAAGACTCTTTCTGCAAGCATGTCATTGCAGATGACATTAATTTATTAGTAGTAGAAGACACCCATAAAGATAAAAGATTTCGTGATTATAATTTAGTAAAAAACGACCCGAATATTGGTTTTTATGCCGGTGCATCGTTAACCACAGAAAATGGTCAACGCCTTGGTACCCTTTGTGTTTTAGATTACAAACCAAAACAACTTAGCGAAGTTCAAATTAAGGGTCTTCAAACACTTGCAAATCAAGTAATACAATTGTTTGAACTTCGTAAATCTAAAAAAATTGAAGAAGATCAAAAAATAGATCTAGAACAAAAAGGTAAGCTTTTAAACAATATTGTTAATGCAACAGGAATTGGTATTTGGGAACGCAATCTTTGCAACGACTCACTTACATTAAATGAACAGGCACTTGATATTTATGGCATTAATAAAGCATCTTTATCAGAATTTAAAACCGATACATGGTTTAGCCTTATTCACAAAGATGATTTAGAAGAAGTAAAGAAAAAAATGCTTGCTTGCTTAAGCTATCCTTCTAGCGATTGTAGTGTACAGTATAGAATGCTACAAAAAGACGGTACTTACAAATGGATACAAGACAAGGGCAAAGTACTTCAGTGGAGTGATAACAAGAAACCACAGTTAATGTACGGTACCGTGCAAGATATAACTGAAAAAAAGAATTATACCACAGAGCTTCAAAGAGTTAAAAATAACCAAGAAGCTATGATCAATAGCACTAAAGACTTAATGTGGTCTATTGATTTAGAATATAGGCTTATAACTGCAAATACCGCATTTCACCAACTAGTCAATAAAATTCAAGGTCAACCTTTTAATGAAGGTGACCTGGTTTTTTCTGACCAAGTAGCAGCTCAAGTAACTAAAAAATGGAAATCGTATTATAAAAAAGTACTTACAAGTGGTCCATTTTCGATAAAACAAAAAATTCAAGATCCAAAGAAATTCTGGACGACTTATGGGCTTACTTCATTTGACCTATTATATAATAAAGAAGGTGAAAAAACAGGTATTACTTGTTTCTCTAAAGATATTACATCAGAAGTATTATCTCAACAAGTACTTATAAATTCTAAAGAAGAGTTACAGAAAATTATGGATACTTCTCTAGACATTATTTGTACTATAGATGAAGAAGGATATTTCTTAAGTATCAATAAAGCATGTAAACAAATTTGGGGTTATGAACCTAAAGACATCATAGGTACCCGGTATCTTGAATTGGTTTATGATGAAGACATTAAATTAACCGAAGATTCTGCCGAATCTGTTTTATCTGGTAAAAAGGTTGTCAATTTTGAAAATAGGTATATGCACAAAAATGGAGCTATTATACCTATGTTATGGTCATCTAATTGGGATAAAAAAGATCGCGTCTATTATTGCATTGCAAGAGATAATACTGAAAAGAAAAAAGCTGAATTACTATTAAAAAACAGTGAACGCCGATTTAAAACCCTGGTTCAAGAAAGTAGTGACATTATTTCAATTGTTGATCTTGAAGGGATTTTTACCTATGTGAGCCCTAGCACAATGAAAGTACTAGGTGCCGCTCCAGAAAGATATATTGGCACGAATGCATTTGACTATATACACGTAAATGATGTAGAAAGGGTTAAGGAAAGATTTAGTTCTATATTAGACAATGATTCTGTTGAAATAGATTCGTTTAGATTTAAAGATATTAATGGTGAATGGAAATGGTTCGAAAACATCATAACCAACCAACTCAATGAGCCTTCAATAAACGGACTAGTTGTTACTACTAGAGATATTACCGCAAAGAGAAAAGCTGAAGAGAAATTAGAAAATAGCGAACGTCGTTACAAAACATTGGTTCAAGAAGGTAGTGATATGATTTGCATTGTTGATGAAAAGGCAATTTTCTCTTATGCTAGCCCTACCTCTACTAAAATTTTAAATATTACCCCAGAAGAGTTTGTAGGCACCAATGCTTTTAATCATGTTCATCCAGATGATTATGATACTGTTTACAACGAATTCATGAAGGTTCTTGACATACCACAAGTGAATATTAAACCATTTCGTTTTAAGCATGGATCTGGTCACTGGGTCTGGTTAGAAACTGCAATCACCAACAAACTCGATGAGCCTACCATTAAAGGTATAGTTGTCAATTCTAAAGATGTTACCACTAAAGTGCAACACTTAAACGCAATTGAAGAACAAAATGCTCAACTTAAAAAAATTGCATGGACACAATCTCATATTGTTAGAGCACCTGTTGCAAGATTAATGGGCTTAATAAATTTATTGACTGACGATAAAGGAAAATTGAACGCAGAAGAAAAAGAACAAGTACTAAATTATATATTTACCTCGGCAGATGAGATAGACCATATTATTAGAGACATTGTTGAAAACACCATTAATGTAATTGATATAGAAGAAAATAAATGAAGTATCAACTATTACTAATTGAAGACGATCCAATTTTTACTTTTTTACTCGAAAAAGGAATTAAACATGCCGAATTAAAGGGTGAGATTATTAGTTTTTCTAATGGAAAGCCTGCAATAGAATATTTAACTGAAAGGTATTCAGAATCGAACAACTATATTATATTTCTTGATCTTAATATGCCCATAATGAACGGCTGGGAATTTATGGATCAATTAGAAACGTTTGCAAAAGTTGATAACTGTATGGTTTTTATTTTAACATCTTCAGCTTATCGTAATGACATAGAACGTTTAAAGAAAAAACCCTTGGTAATAGATTTTGTAACCAAACCAATTACCGAATATCATTTAAATGGCATTAAAGAAACTATTGAAGATAAATTCGAAAAAAATCAAACCATATAATCTCCTATACATTTTATAAAATTAAACTGTATACTACATGAAATAGCTTCATTATCTTAGCTAAAAATCATAGTATGCGCTATCTTCTTGTTTTATTATTATTTGGTTTACAATCGATTCAACTATTTGCACAAACCAATACCTATTCAATCTCATTCGAAAATGCCGAACATCATGAGGCAACTATTTCGGCTACATTTCAAAATATAAAATCTGATACTCTACCACTTAGAATGAGCAGAACTTCGCCAGGTAGGTATGCGCTACATGAATTTGCGAAAAACGTTTACAGCTTTAAGGCTACAGACAGCAAAGGAAATGACCTAATTGTTTCAAGAACAAATCCGTATTCATGGAACATTTCCGGGCATGATGGCACCGTTAAAATATCGTATATCCTTTTTGCAAATAGAGGCGATGGCACCTATTCTCAAATTGATGAAACACATGCGCATTTAAATATTCCGACTACATTTATGTATGCTCCTTCTCTTAAAGACAGAAAAATAGAAGTAGATTTTAACACAAGAGATGATCTTAATTGGAAGATAGCTACGCAATTACCTCAAGTAAAAGACCATACCTATAGCGCACCCAATCTGTATTATTTTATGGATAGCCCTACCGAACTGAGCAACCACAAGGTTCGCGAATTCACTGTAGACGGTCAAACCATTAAATTAGCATTGCACGACCCTGGTACCGAAGAAGAAGCTGATCAATATTTTGAGAAAGTAAAAAAAGTTGTTCTGGCTGAAAAAGAGGTTTTTGGTGAACTACCTACATTTGATTATGGATCTTATACCTTTTTAGCCTGCTATATACTAAATGCTTCTGGTGATGGTATGGAGCACAGAAATTCTACCATTTTAACCAGCACTAGAACTTTGGCAAATGGCGGCATGGATGGTAATATTGGTACCGTTTCTCATGAGTTTTTTCATAGTTGGAACGTTGAACGTATACGACCAAAATCTTTAGAACCCTTTAATTTTGAAGAAGCTAACATGAGCGGTGAGCTTTGGTTTGCAGAAGGTTTTACCAGCTACTACACCAATCTGATACTTTGCAGAGCAGGATTAATTACACCTAAAAAATATGTAGAGGGATTAACGGGGACTTTCAATTATGTATGGAATTCACCTGCAAGACAATTTTTTAACCCCATAGAAATGAGTTACCAAGCTCCTTTCGTAGACGCCTCTACCTCTGTTGATCCCGTAAATCGAGAAAATACCTTTATTTCTTACTATTCTTACGGTAGCGTTCTCGGTTTGGCTCTTGACCTTTCTTTAAGAGAGAAAGACTTGAATCTAGATGATTTCATGAAACTGGTTTGGACTGCCTATGGGAAATCTGAAAATACGTATAACATTGAAAACTTGAATAAAACTTTGAACATTTACGCAGGAGAAGAATTTGGTAATAACTTCTTCAATAGTTTTATTTACAAAAGCGAAATGCCGCGGTATACCGAACTATTTAAAACCGTTGGGGTAAGTTTATCTCAAAACAAAGAAGCTGCTTATTTTGGCGCCGCTGTATCTATAACAGACGATTTTAATGGTAAAATTCGAAGCAATACCAAAATGGGGAGTCCCGCTTATATTGCTGGGCTAGATAAAGGCGATATCATTACTGCTATTAATGGCGAAAAATTCCCCAACGGCATTCAGCTCAACAAGTTCATAGAAAATGAATTTAAGCCAAATGACAAACTTTCAATAAGCTTTTTGAGAGATGGAATGGAAAGGAAAACCGAAGTCACCTTGACCGCTGACCCTAAATACACTATTAGTTTGATTGAGAAAAATGAAGAAGCTCCTTCAAAAAAAATATTAAAAGCCCGCAAAGCTTGGTTAAAAATTGAGTAAATGAATTTGATATATACTACCGCCACAACAAATGAAGAATTAATACAGATTCTTTCTTTACAGCAGATGAATTTAAAATCTTCTGTTTCTAGCGATGAAATGGAAAAAGAAGGTTTCGTTACTGTACACCACACTTTAGATGTACTTACTAGAATGAATAATGCTTGTCCGCATGTTATTGCAAAAGATGAAGATAAGGTAGTTGGTTACGCCCTTTCAATGACCGATGACTTTAAAGATGAAATCTCTGTTTTAAGACCTATGTTTACCGAATTAAAAAACGTAAACATTAAAAATTTTATTACCATGGGGCAAATATGTGTTGCTAAGACCCATAGAAAAATGGGAATTTTCCGAGGACTTTACAACGCTATGAGAATTGCTTCTTACCCAAAATATGATGCCATTATCACCGAAGTTGACGCAACCAACTCCCGTTCTCTTGGGGCACATTACGCCGTAGGGTTTGAGAAAATTTGTACTTACAATTCCTTAGGGCAAGATTGGGAATTGATTTCTTTGAGGACTGGTTAATCAAAAAAAATTATTATTGTTTTTCGATAATTTTTATATATTTGTTATCGTTAAACAATAATTATATTATGAAATATAATAAAGCTTTACTTTCATTTTTATATTACTTCTCCATAATTGCCTTTGTATTTGCTTTAGCAATGACAATTTACGTTGTCAGTTTTGAAACGTTTTCTAAATCATCACAAGTTGGAAATTTTCAAAGCAGTAATCATCATTCCGTTGGATATAATTTTCCAATTACCATACAAACTTCTATTCCAGATTCTGTTATTACCAACTTATCCAACGATTCTCAAAACAGCTATCGCAATTATAAAGATCAACAAAATCTCCAACCAATTTCTGCAGATAAAAAAGATCTAAAAAATAAAATAACTAACGAAATAACCGTATGGCCCAAACTTGAAGAGAACTTTTACCAAATAACTAAAGAATTAAAGAATTCCTTTACCATTACATATACTGCCAACAATTTAAGTTCTAAAGGTTATGCAAGATTAAATTCGAACATTTTCTGGATAAAATTTCTTTTAGCCTTAAGAACCTATCTAGCGATTGTTGTGCTGGTTATTTTATTAATTATGATTCAAATCTTTAAAAAATTAAGGATCGATTTAAATTTTAGTAAATCACTTGCTATCAAGACAAGAGTTATTGGTTTTATAATTTTAGGTTATCAGTTTATTAATACCTCTTTAATATTAATTATAAGTAAATACTTTACCGTAATAAGGGTAGATAGCCTGTTAAATAATGTATTTTTTGATCGGGGACTCTATATTAACATTACTCCACGTTTAGATTTTAACCTTTCAATTTTTATACTTGGTCTATCGATTATAATAATCGGTTTTTTATTCAATCAAGGTGAAGTTCTTAAACAAGAAAACGACCTAACCATATAACTATGAGTATCGTCGTAAACTTAAACACCGTATTAGCAGAGCGAAATTTGAAAAGCAAAGAGCTAGCCGAAATGATCGGTATAACCGAAGCTAACCTTTCTATTTTAAAATCAGGTAAAGCTAAAGCTATTCGTTTCTCTACTCTAGAGGCAATCTGCAAAGCTTTAGATTGTCAGCCTGCAGATATTCTAGCATATGAAAAGGAATAAAAAAAGGCTACACTTTTCAGTGTAGCCTTTAAAACTTATTAGGTATTCTACTTACTAATCTGCAAGTACAATTACTTTATTATTCTTAAGCTCAATAGTACCGCTAGAAATCTGTAATACTGTACTACCGCTAGCATCTTTACTAAACTTAGAGGCATATTCTTCATCTAAAGAAATATTACCTGAAATCTTAACCTTACCTTCTTGTAACAATGATACAATTGGGGCGTGGTCTTTTAACATTTGAAACTCCCCATTTATACCTGGTACCGTAACCGAAGTTACTTCGCCTGCAAATAATGTTGCTTCTGGTGATACAATTTCTAAATACATATTTTTTCAGTATTCAGTAATCAGTGTTCAGTAATAGAATGCAAAACTGCAAACTGCTACCGCCTACTGTTTACTAGATTTAAGCTTCAGTCAACATTTTTTCACCAGCTTCAATAGCCTCTTCGATAGTACCTTTAAGGTTAAAAGCAGATTCTGGTAAGTGATCTAATTCACCATCCATAATCATGTTAAATCCTTTTATAGTCTCTTTAATATCAACTAAAACCCCCTTAAGACCTGTAAATTGCTCTGCTACGTGGAAAGGTTGAGATAAGAAACGTTGTACACGTCTTGCTCTACCTACGGCAGATTTATCTTCTTCAGACAATTCTTCCATACCTAATATGGCAATAATATCTTGAAGTTCTTTATAACGTTGTAAAAGCTCTTTTACCCTTTGAGCACAATCATAATGCTCATCACCTAAAATATCAGCTGTTAAAATTCTTGACGTTGAATCTAAAGGATCAACTGCTGGGTAAATACCTAGCTCAGCAATTTTACGAGACAATACCGTTGTTGCATCTAAGTGAGCAAACGTTGTTGCCGGTGCTGGATCCGTTAAATCATCCGCAGGTACGTAAACCGCCTGTACAGAAGTAATAGAACCTCTTTTTGTTGATGTAATTCGCTCTTGCATAGCACCCATCTCTGTTGCCAAAGTTGGTTGGTAACCTACCGCAGATGGCATACGACCTAATAATGCCGATACCTCTGAACCTGCTTGTGTAAAACGGAAAATGTTATCTACGAAGAAAAGTACATCTTTACCTTGACCTTCACCTGCTCCATCACGGAAATACTCAGCAATCGTCAAACCTGAAAGTGCAACTCTAGCACGTGCTCCTGGTGGTTCGTTCATTTGACCAAAAACGAAAGTCGCTTTTGAACCTTTCATTGATTCTTTATCAACTTTAGTAAGATCCCATCCGCCTTCTTCCATAGAATGCATGAAATCGTCACCGTATTTTATAATACCAGATTCTAACATCTCACGAAGTAAATCATTTCCTTCACGAGTTCTTTCACCAACACCTGCGAATACAGAAAGACCACCATGACCTTTTGCAATATTATTGATCAATTCTTGAATCAATACAGTTTTACCAACACCAGCACCACCAAACAATCCAATTTTACCACCTTTTGCATAAGGCTCAATCAAATCGATTACTTTAATACCTGTAAATAAAACTTCAGTAGAAGTTGAAAGATCTTCGAATTTTGGCGCTTCTCTGTGTATTGGAAGACCTGCTTTTCCTGCTTTAGGTAAATTACCTAAACCATCAATAGCATCACCGATCACATTGAATAAACGACCGTATACATCATCACCTACTGGCATTTGTATCGCACTTCCTGTAGCAACTACATCTACTCCTCTGCTTAAACCATCAGTAGAATCCATTGAAATAGTTCTTACCGTGTTTTCACCAACATGAGATTGTACTTCTAATACTAAAATCGAGTTATCCTTTTTTACAATTTCTAAGGAATCATAGATTCTAGGAAGATCAGCACCTGACTGAAATTCTACATCAACCACGGGTCCAATGATTTGCGAAACTTTACCTGTAACTTTTGACATTACTTATTTGTTTATGTATTACGTTTAATATAACCTGAAAAATGCTCTCATTTTCAGGCTGCAAAGATATAGTTTTCAATTTTAAAGAAAAATTGTTTTTTCCCTTTTTTATAAAAGTAAAAAGGTGCCTATAAAGCACCTTTTAAATCTTACTATTTTATATACGTTTATTGTAGTGCTGGAGAGTAATTTGTTGGATAATCTCCTACATTTAATAAATTACCCGATGCTTCAAAATTTGAATCATAAGTTGCATCAATTGATTTCATAAATTCATTTGCCAACAGTGCATACCCCCTTGCCGTAGGATGAATGCCATCTAAAGAGAAGGCACCACCCGTAACTAAATTAGAGGTTAAAGTGAAATCTCCACTTGTAATACCACCATTTGCCAATTGATTCAACAATGTATTTGCATCTACCAAAGCTAAACCAGCTTGACTAGCTGTAGCTGCAATAATTTCATTAAATGCTGCCGTAGCTACCGCAATTTCTTCTTGCTCGCTAGGTATCAAAACCCACTTGTCGGCTAATGGTATGGCCACACCATTAACTGTTAAAGGGTTTCCAGGAATAGCTTCTGTACCAATAAATGAAGAAGCTGGCAAAACGAATAAATCGTCTTCAGTAGCTTGTCTTATTTGTGGTAAACCTTCAAAGGCAGGATTTATAGCTCCTAAATCAGTTAGTGTTTCATCTTCTATAACCACTGCATTATTCTCAGCAGCAGCAAAAACTATAGTTCTAGCATCAACCTCTTCTTGCGTAAACAATCCTGTTCCCGCTAATGCTGCAAATGCAGCTTGCAAACCACCATTATATGCCGCATATGCATTATTAACTGCTGCTGCTGTAACTGCATCTAATGGAATCGGATTATAAGGAACAGTTGTGAAATGCGGAACATCTGTAACATTAGGAATATTTGCAACAACACCTTGTGCACCCCCTGTAGTTAATGTAGCAATTAAAGCTCCGTAACTACCGTCGAAACCTTGGCCTGGCGCTCCTGAAACAGGAGTTATAGGGTTAGTACCATCACCACCTGTAGTAGCATATCCTAATACATCATTATTACCGATCCAAAGAGAGAAAAAGCTCGGTGCTTGACTTACTGCCATTTGTAATACACTAATATCTGGTGTTGCACCCGTCATTCTTACGAAATAAGGATTAGCAAGACCTAATTGCACGTTAGCTATGTTACCATAACCAGGTGCCAATAAGTGAAAACTTTTAGCACCAGGTACGCCTAAATTATTAAAAGGACCTGTTGGGTTGTTCAATGCAATATCGGTTGTAACCGTTACATCTCCGATTATTGATTCTAAGGGTACCGGACCAGCACCACCAAAGACCAATCTCGGACTTTGAATACGAGTGCCAGCAAGTGCCAAACCACCAAAGTTATCATTGGTCAATGGCTGGGTAAAACTACCACCACCAGCAATACTAAATTTCTGAGATAATAAATTAGGCAAAGATAATGTCTGACTTGCCTGAAATAAGGCGCCATCTGTAAAACCTGCCGTTAAAGAGTTTCCTAGAGAAACATAATTAGAAAAATCTGCCGACCCCCCTGTCAATACAGGAAGATCTTCAGCCATTTCTGCTGGATTAAGATCAACATCTTCAGGGTCATTACAAGCCGTGAAAGCCAATATACCTAAAGAAATATATAAATATTTTAAGTTTTTCATTTCAACTTTTGATTTTAATTAGTTGTTAATTGTCCAAGATAAGTAGTACATAGAACCTATGAAACCAGTACCTACTGCTGTATAATACTCATCGCCTAATATATTTGTACCCCCTACCTTAAATGTAGATTTTATACTTGGAACAGAATAATTTATTTGTGCATCGACATTATGGAATTCAGGCACTACACCCTGAGCAAATGTTGCTTCCCAAAAATAATTATCGCTATATCTATAAGATACATTGAAGCCAAAATTTTCAAATAATTCTGTATTTCCAAATGAAGCCTTGAATTTATGTTCTGGCGTGTTGAAATTTAACTGTAAATTCGGATTAGCTTCACGATCAAAATCCAATTTAGTATACGTGTAACTTCCTTCTAAATCGTAATTACCTAAAACCTTCATACTTAAAGCTAAAGATGCTCCATATGAATTTACATCAGCATCAGAATTAGTGTAAGTACTATACGCTTGAAAATCACCATTTGCTACAGCAGCAACCGATAATCCACCATCTCCAACGACACCATATAGTGGTGCTATTACTACTTCTTGTGATATGAAGTCTTTATACTTGTTATAATAGGTACTAAAATCAATAATTAGTTTATCTATTTTACCTCTATAACCAACCTCAACAGAGGCTACTTGTTCTGGCGTTATGATATCTGGATTTGAAATTTCCAAGACCGCAGGGTTACCTGTTTGACTAAGTTCATTCACCGAACTTAAAGAATACGAGTTTTCGTATGCTGCTCTACCAGTTTGAGTGATGCTAGTCGGCTGTCCAAAACCATCTTGACCTGCTTGACTAATTGTAAAATCACGTGTGTAACGATCAAGATTATCTGGAGCAGAACCTACCAAAATAGCCCTACCAGCATCCAATCCAATAAAAAGATCTTGTGTTGTAGGGTTTCTAAATCCTGTTTGTGCCGATGCCCTAATATTATGATTTCGATTAATAGTTAAACCTGCAGATATTCTTGGAGAAATGAAACCGTCAAAAAATTCAGACTTATCATAACGTACAGACCCGGTCAATTTTAAATTTTTCTCACCAGACAAAGGTAAATTCTTTTGAACTTGGGTGTAGACACCAAATTCTGAATAGTTAATTGGTCCGTCAGTATCGGTGTAGATAGTACCCGAAGAATTCAAACTATATTCCCTAAAAGACCCACCAACTTGTATATCTGCAAAATCAATTAAATGGCTAAAGTTATAATTTGCATCTGCATGGTAATATTTTGATGCATCTTGAAACTTTGAACCTGTACTAAGATCTGGATCACTTACACTTCTATCAAAAGCCGCTTGAAATTCTGGTGTTCCAGGAAGAAACCTACCTGTTTCAGCAGTGGCACGACCAGCAGCATGCGCTTGTTCATCAGTTGCACCACCTAATGTAGCCTGTAGATATGCACCTGTATATTCACCAAACCATTGTTGGTCGTTTTTCCAAGCCCTATTAATATTAATTCCCGTAAAAACCATATCATAAGAATCTCCTGATTTATCTGAAACTAAATAACCTCGAACAAAGAAATTATCATTTTTTATTTCTAGTTTATGTTGCTCTTGAAAGAAACCATTAATGTTATACCTATTAGTACCTTGATAAATAGTATTACCTGTACCTACTTTACCTACATAAGAAAGTTCTAAGCTATTATCTTCAATTGGTCTATAATATAGTCCCCAATCTGCTTTAATACTTTTTGCGCTATAATTTGTAAGATCACTTTCGTTATAACCTGTTCTACTTACCTGTACTGAAGGAATTAAAGCATTAGCACCTGCTGGAATACGCCCAAGACTTTCTAAAGTAAGCGCAACATCTTTAATATCGGTAGCTACTTCATCACCATATACATTTACCCCGTTATAGTTTAAATCATTTTCACGGGTTCGACCTGTAACAATAAAGTTATTTTCATCTTTTCCTTCTATATTGTTTGCTGCCCAATCTGTACCTTCTAAGTAACCAAAATTGACTTTAGCTGCAAACTTATTACTAAATTTATGTGCAGCTCTTATACTAACATCTGTATATGCATTATCACCAGCGGCTTCTTGTGAAGTTATACCTCTTTTAATAGCTACACTTAAACCTTCGTAATCAAACGGACTTTTACTTCGCATAAATAATATACCATTAAAAGCATTTGCACCGTATAATGCAGAAGAAGCGCCAGGCAGTAATTCTACACTTAACACATCTGTTTCTGTTAACCCAACTAGATTACCTATTGGAAAATTTAACGCAGGTGCAGAATTATCCATACCGTCTACCAACTGCATAAAACGAGTATTTGCAAAAGAAGCGAAACCTCTTGTATTTACAGATTTGAAAGTTAAACTGTTAGTATTTACATCAACACCCTTTAAATTCTCTATTCCGCCATAGAAATCGGCGGCAGCAGTGTTCTTTATTTCAGAGACACCCATTCTCTCAACCGTAACTGGCGATTCGAAAATACGTTCTGGAGTTCTAGATGCTGAAATAACAACCTCATCTAAAAAGGTTTGTGATTCGTTTAAAGTAATTGTAACGGTTTGGCTTGCACTAGCGATACTTTCTGTAGTACTAGAATACCCAATACTCGATACCTCTATTTTAAAAGGCGGTACTTCGGATGTTGCCAAATTGAAATTACCATCAAAATCTGTTACTGTACCAATGGTTGTGCCAACAATAACAATATTGGCCCCTGGTATAGGCGCGTTGTTTTGGTCAACAACATTACCATTGATATTGGTCTGGGAATACCCAAAAGTACCAATAACCATCAATGCTAAAAGTAGTATTGTTCTCATTCTTAATCAAAGTTTAAAATTAGTTGAGGGTTAAGATACAGATTATTTTAAACGAACTATAAGAATTTGAAAAAAATTATGCGTGCATAGTATAATTCTCGTAACCGAATATGTGTAATTTTAAGAAATACGTAATTAACTTAACTATAACAGCCCTCCGAAATTCTCTCCAAAATTGATTTATCTACATAAAAAAGAAGCACATACAAATAAAAAAGGGACGTGAAATAAATCACGCCCCTTTATAATCTTCTAAAATATAAATTTTATTCTACCGTAACCGATTTAGCAAGGTTTCTTGGTTGATCTACATTACAATTTCTCATTACTGCAATATGATATGAAAGTAATTGCAAAGGAATTGTAGTTAATAACGGAGTTAAGCTTTCTAAAGTTTCAGGCACTTCAATTACATGATCTGCCAAATCTCTAACCTGCTCATCACCTTCAGTAACGATTGCAATAATCTTACCTTTTCTAGATTTAATTTCTTGAATATTACTTACTACCTTTTCGTAATGCCCCTTTTTAGTTGCTATTACAAAAACAGGCATATGCTCATCGATTAATGCTATAGGACCATGCTTCATTTCTGCAGCAGGATAACCCTCTGCATGAATGTAACTAATCTCTTTCAACTTAAGAGCTCCTTCTAATGCTACCGGAAAATTATAACCCCTACCTAAATAAAGACAATTAGTTGAATCTTTATAAACATCAGCAATTATTTCAATTAACGTATTTGATTCTAATGCCTTTTCAACTTTACTCGGAATTGTTTCCAATTCAGTTAAATATTCATGATACCTAGACTCAGAAAAAACACCTTTCGCCTTAGCTAATTTTAATGCCATTAGCGTTAACACGGTAATTTGAGTAGTAAATGCTTTTGTAGATGCAACACCAATTTCTGGTCCGGCATGTGTATATGCACCGGCATCTGTTTCTCTTGCAATGGAAGACCCTACCACATTACATACTCCAAAAACGAAAGCACCTTTTTCTTTAGCTAATTTAATAGCTGCTAAAGTATCTGCTGTTTCTCCAGATTGTGATATAGCAATTAAAACATCTTTATCTGTTATAACCGGATTTCTATATCTAAATTCAGATGCATACTCTACCTCTACAGGAATTCTTGCCAAATCTTCAAATATATATTCAGCAACTAAACCAGCATGCCATGATGTACCACATGCTACTATAATAATTCTATTGGCGTTTAAGAATTTTTCCATATTAAGGTCGATTCCAGCCATCCTGATTATACCTTGATTAGCCAACAAACGACCTCTATAGGTATCTTTTATAGCTCTTGGTTGCTCATATATCTCTTTCAACATAAAGTGATCATAACCACCTTTTTCAATCTCCTCAAGATTCATTTGAAGCTCCAAAATTCTTGGATAAGCAACCGAATCATCTTTAATTTTTCTAAGCTTAATTTCCTTTCCTAATCGAATAATCGCCATCTCTTCATCTTCAAGATAAACAGCATTATTTGTAAACTCAATGAAAGGAGAAGCATCTGAAGCGATAAAAAATTCCCCTTCACCAATTCCAATTGCCAAAGGACTTCCTAATTTAGCAACTACAATTTCATCTGGTTTTTTCTTATCAAAAACTGCAATAGCATATGCACCTACGACTTGATTAAGTGCAATCTGTACAGCTTTTCCTAATTTAACATTTTCAGTCTTTTGAACTTCTTCTATTAAATTAATTAAAACTTCAGTATCTGTATCTGATTGAAAAGTATATCCACGTTTTGTTAATTCTTGCTTTATAGCCTCATAGTTCTCAATAATACCATTGTGGATAATTACTAATTCGCCTGAATTAGAATAATGAGGATGAGAGTTTACATCATTTGGAACACCATGGGTTGCCCAGCGAGTATGACCTATACCAATAGTACCCTTTTGAGAAATCTCTTTAGCTTTATTTTTTAAATCTTCAACCTTACCTTTTGTTTTGGCTAGATTGATCTGGTTACCATCAAATAATGCAATACCTGCACTATCATAACCACGATATTCTAATCTTTGAAGTCCTTTTATAACAATAGGAAAAGCTTCCCTATACCCTATGTATCCTACAATTCCACACATATTACTAACAATTTGAAAATTTTATCTAATATTTAATCTAACATTAGATATACGAACAAGCCTAGTAATTAGACCATATAGATAATACAACGTCAATTATTCGGAAGTGTTATACAAACTTTAAATAAAATTGGAACACTATACTAAAAGTATTTTCTAATCTGCTTTTGTATACGATATTTCAAGTTTTAACCTTTTGTCAAAATCAGGATCTGTAGCCTCAAGATTACCACCATAAAGAATAGTACCTAAAGGAGTTACCGTAGAGGTTATAGCCAATCTTTCTATACCATCGACAGCCTTTGAATCAGAAACTTTTGCATCGGCAATGCTCCAATTTTGGATACTGGTAGTCAATGTCAATGCTAACGTCGCATTTGTAGAATCTCTAACTATCATATTATTAATATGGTCAGTTATTTTAACAGAATATTTAACACCCTTATCATTAGATTTCTCAATAACACCATCATAATTAAGATAAGCACCAAATAATGCAGGAGAACCAGAATCAATCTGTTCTGTCAACGTATTTATCAAAGGAAATTTATTCTCAGCATTATACAAATAAAGTCTTGGTGGTTCCAGCTTACTACCAGAAGCATCTAGTTCATCTCTATCTATATAAAAGACCAAATTAGCTTCATTTATAACCCAGTTTTCACTTTTAATTTGCTCCAAAACACTTTCACCACCGTCTTCTTCAAAAAGATTAATTTCAGCATAAGTACCTGCACCTCCTTTTAAATAAACTCTTGATGCATTTTCACCGCTATCCAATGCTTGCACAATCTGAGGACCGTAATTTTCTGTAATTAAGGTATTTACCGCATTACCAGAAACAGCACCACTAGTACTTCCTGTCAAGAATGAAAACGTAAAATCTTTTTCTAAAATATTATTTGGATTATCATCACTTGTATCATCTGTGGTGCCATTAGTATCATAGTTTGTATAACTATAACTCATAGTAATATTAGAGCTTTTTAAGTCAAACAATAACATAACATCGTTACCCGTATCATCGGTTATTGAAAAGTGGAGTCCACGAATAAACTCAGTAAAATTTGATTGACTGATCAATTCTGAATCACCTTCTTTATCTAGAATATTAGTTTGAAAAAACTCATTATCTAATGCTACTCTAATACCTGGCTGAAGTTTTGTAAATGTCAATGATTCATCTACATCTTCCGTAGAATCGTCATCTTCATTCAATATTAATATTTCTTCATCGATAATTTCAACTACACCATCGAACAATGGATCACCTGTAACAAAATCAGGCGAAAAAACTTGATTAGAATAGTATGCTTGTGCTTCTTGAAAACTTGCACTTGGATCCAAGTCACGTAAGAAAAACGTAGAACGTTCAACCTTCAAATTAAAAGAAGGTAAATTTGACCCGCCCACATCATCATAGTTAACACCATTAATATAAATACTATCTAATTCTACTTTTTTAGCAAAGTTATTAGCTATAATTGCCGCGCCCCCTTCATCATTAAAACCATCTCGATCTTCATCTACACTGGTATCATCTAATGGATCTGTATTAGAAGCCGTTTCGACTGAATTCAACACTCCGTCACCATCATAGTCATCATCACTATCCGGCACTTTATCGAACTCATCAGCAACACCATCACCATCAGTATCTAAAGCATTAGTATTTGTTAAAAATGGTATATAAAGATAGACTTCTTTAACAGTTTCATTTTCTTGAACTGTTGTTATTGGCTCATCCGTAGTACCTGCCCTATCTTCTTTTTCTTGAGAGAAACTTCCAAAAGAAGGGTTAGTCGTACTTAAAAACAATTGCGAAGTTACAGAGGCCTCGGTTTTACCGTAAATGGGATCATTATAAGTACCTAACTGATATATTGGCAGTTTATTAGTCTGCACAGCCTCAATGTTTTTGTTGTAAGCAAAAACATCATACACTTCTGTACCAGTAGTAAATGGCTCATTACCAATTACACCCGAACCTACGGTGGTTAAATCTTGCTCACAAGAAACCAAAAGACCCAATATCAATAACAATCCCGAAAATTTGGGAAGAGCAGAATTAGCAATAAAATTCATTCAGATTATTTTAAAACTTCGGTGTTATAAAAATTAGCATATGCCTCTTCAAATTCTTGAACAGGTACATATGGCAACACTGGTTTTTCTTGGCTGGAAATATGGTTTTCTAATTCCTCAGGAATATCTTCCGATGCTAAAATAACAGCATCTGAATAATCAACAGCTACTTTTAACAAATTATTATAGGTTGGCTCTCCTAAAGAAGCAATTTCTTCTTCGGGAATTCCATCAAAAGATATCTTCTTAATCATATCTTTATCCAAAGCACCCTCAAAGGTTTTACCGTAAACAGACAAAACTATTTTACTATCTGCAAAAAGTGGTTCGTCAGCATAATATTTTTTCAAATATAAAGGCAATAAACTTGCCATCCACCCATGTACATGAATGATATCTGGTGACCAATTTAATTTTTTAACCGTTTCCATAACTCCTTTTGCAAAGAAAATTGCACGTTGGTCGTTATCTGGAAAAAGGTTTCCTTCCTTATCTGTAAATGTAGCTTTACGCTTAAAGTACTCTTCGTTATCGATGAAGTAAACTTGAATTCTCTCTTTAGGTATAGATGCTACCTTAATAATCAATGGCATATCCATATCATTGATGACCAAGTTCATACCTGATAATCTAATTACTTCGTGTAATTGATGCCTTCTTTCGTTAATGTTCCCGTATCTAGGCATAAAAATCCTAATTTGACCACCATTACTGTTGACCATTCTAGGTGTTTCATAAGACATTAGGGAAACTTCGTTTTCGGGTAAGTAAGGAACTAATTCAGAAGATACAAATAATATCTTTTTACCATTCATAGAGGTTATATTTTATTTTTCACTGAAACGCAACTGCAAAATTACAAAAAATATAGAGATTAGCAGTAATTATAGTAAGTTTGCTCGCTAATGAACTTTTCAATGCCGGTAATACAGACCAAAACCAAGCTAACAGAAGAACTAAATAAATTAGGCGACAATCAAGACTTAGGTCTTGTACCCACTATGGGCGCGCTACATAAGGGGCATGCATCGCTAATACAAAAAGCAGTTGAAGAAAATAAGAATGTTGTTGTAAGTATTTTTATCAATCCTACTCAATTTAATAATAAAGAAGATTTAGACAAATACCCTAAAACTTTAGCCTCTGATGTTCAATTAATTTCAGCTATTTCAGATACTATTATTGTTTTCGCGCCAGATGTAGCCGATATATACCCAGACACCGTTATACCAAAAATCTATGATTTTGAAGGACTTGATAAGGTCATGGAAGGCGAATTTAGAGATGACCATTTTAATGGTGTCGGTACCATAGTAGAAGAGCTTCTTAAAACTGTAAAACCTGCGAGAGCTTATTTTGGAGAGAAAGATTTTCAACAATTACGTATCATTCAAAAACTTACCGAAATACAACATTTACCTGTTGAAATAATTGGTTGTGAAATAATACGAGAAAATCATGGTTTGGCAATGAGCTCGAGAAACGAAAGGTTAAGCGAAAAAATACGACTTAAAGCTGCGTTTATATATGATACACTAAAAACTGCCAAAATAAAATTTGGCATGGAAAATGCACTAAAAATTAAAGATTGGGTGATTAATGAGTTTGAAAAATCCGACCAATTTCAATTAGAATATTTTGATATTACAGATATTGAAACATTGACCCCAATTCAAAATAAAATAAATAATGTAAAATACAGGGCGTTTATTGCCGTTTATGTTGAAGACGTAAGACTAATAGATAATATAGCCTTAAATTAGTATAAGATATGCAAGTAGAAATAGTTAAATCAAAAATACATCGAGTAAAAGTTACTGGTGCCGACCTTAATTATGTAGGTAGTATTACTATTGATGAAGATTTAATGGATGCCGCAAATTTTATTCGTGGCGAAAAAGTTCAGATTGTCAATAATAACAATGGCGAAAGATTAGAAACCTACATTATTCCTGGCCCTAGAAAAAGTGGAGAAATCACCCTAAATGGAGCCGCAGCAAGAAAAGTATCTGTAGGTGATATTTTAATTTTAATTTCTTATACTTGGATGGATATTGAAGATGCAAAAAAATTCAACCCTTCTTTAGTTTTTCCTAATGAAGCAAATAATCTTTTAACCTAAAAGTTGACGAATACCCTAAAAAAAAATCTTAAGATCATACTCCCAATTGCATTGGGAGTTTTTTTAGTTTGGTACTCTTACAATTCAACAACACCAGAAAATAGAAAAGAAATCATCTTTTACATTAAAGAAGCGAACCCGCTTTATGTATTTCTTTCTGTTTTATTAGGCATACTAGGGCATATTTCTAGAGCGGTTCGCTGGAATTATCTTTTAGAACCTTTAGGATACAAGCCTAAACTCACAAATAACATCTTAATTATATTAACCTCTTATTTTGCCAATTTAGGTATCCCCAGAACTGGTGAAATATTACGAGCTACAGCACTTACAACATACGAAAACGTTCCTTTTGAAAAAGGATTTGGCACTATTGTAACCGAAAGGGTTATAGATGTAATTATGCTACTTTTAATAGTAACAGTCGCATTTTTACTACAGACCGATGTTATTATGGGTATTCTTCAAGAACGCGGCTTCAATGCCACCGGGCTCATACTTCTGGCACTTGCGGTTATAGCTTTATTCTTTGTTTTCATTTTTATCATTAAAAAATCTAAGAGTGCATTTGCGCAAAAAATCAAAACATTTGTAAAAGGACTTCTTGACGGAGTGTTCAGTATTTTTAAAATGAAAAATAAATGGTTATTTATTATTCATACTTTCTTCATTTGGGGATGCTATATCGGCATGCTTTGGATTATAAAATTTACAGTTCCAGAAACCATTTCATTAACGCTAAGTCAACTCTTGGTAGCCTTTGTGGCTGGGGCTTTTGCCATGGCAACTACCAATGGCGGTATAGGTCTTTATCCCATTGCCGTAAGTAGCGCTTTAGCCATCTTCGGGATCAGTGCAGTATCTGGTGATGCCTTCGGATGGATTATATGGATTGCACAGACTCTAATGATAGTTGTTTTTGGTGCAATATCTTTTCTTTTATTACCGTTATTAAACCGTAGTAAATAGTTTTTTTCAACTAACAATTACCTTTTATGCGCTATATAGCTTTAATATTCGCACTTTTATTTGGGATAACCTCCTATGCACAAGTGACACAAGAAATCTTCGAATCTTTTAAACTTCAAGAACGAAGAGATGTACATTACTATTTTCCTGAGAACATGGATGAATCCAAAAAGTACCCTTTGATCATTGTACTTGACGGTGAATATCTATTTGAACAGGTAGTGGCAAATTCAAAATTTTATAGTCGTTTTCATGGTATGCCTCAGAGCATTATCGTGGGGATTAACCAAAGCGAAAATGATTTAAGATATGAAGATTGTGCCTTTGACAGAGATAGTGGTCTACCTTCAGAAAAAGGCAAAAGTTTTTATGAATTTATAGGAATGGAGCTAATACCTTACCTAGACCTTAATTATAGTACAGCACCTTTTAAAATGATTGTTGGATATGATATTACAGCCAATTTCATGAACTATTGGTTGTTCAAAGACAATTCTATTTTTGATGGTTATGTGAGTATTTCACCTACTCTTGCTCCAGAAATGGAAAGTAGAGTACCTATGCGATTAGGTATTATTGAAAATCAGATATTCTACCAGTTAATCGTAGAAGGTGAGGCCAGTAATGACAAGCAACGAATTCTAGCAATGGATAAAGGTCTGAAAGCCATAGACAAAGAGTCTTTGCATTATTTCTTTGATGAATATACAAATGCGGATCATATATCTGTCGCCACCTACGGTATTGGTAAAGCATTTGATAATATCTTCGGAATGTTTAAACCTATCAGTCCGAAAGAATACAAGACTCAAATTCTAACTAGCGAAGAGCCAGTTTACAATTATTTAGAAAACAAATACCAAGGTATTGAAGACATGTTCGGTTTTAGCAAGCCTGTTGAATTAAACGACATTATGGCAATATATGCGGCATCTAGAAAGAAAGAAGATTTTGAGTCGTTAAAACCTTTATCTGACTTGTGTAAAAAAGAATACCCACAAACTATGTTAGGTTTTTATTTTGAAGCTGAGTACTACGAACAACTTGGTGAACCTAAAAAAGCATTAAGAACATTTGAAAAGTCATTTCAAATGGAAGAAATAGATTTTTTAACTAAAGAAATGGCCCTTGAAAAAATGGATGCACTAAAAGCCGATTTCGGTTTTTAAAGATTATTATATTAAATAAACGGCTAGTCCCAAATTAGCCTAACCTACTTAATTATGATTAAAATTGACGCAATGTACTTCGTATTCTCCGGAGTGCTCTTTACTTATTTTGGCTTAAAAGGAGAATTTATCTTAGCCTATAACGGTATTGCCCTATTTATGGCGTGGGCATCATTTTTCCTCGCCTTTAGTGCTTTTAAAAAAGAACGGTCCGGTGAAAATTAGCCTATAATTTCATTCTAAAATATAATCGTTTCAAACTTCTTGCTACCTTTAGCTTTTTCAATAAAAGCTAAAGATGGCCAAAACTAAAACTGCATTTTTTTGTCAAAATTGTGGTACTCAATATGCCAAATGGGTAGGACAATGCTCTGCTTGTAAACAATGGAATACTGTTGTTGAAGAAGTGGTACAAAAAGAAGAGAAGACTAGTTGGAAAACTCCCTCTCAAACATCTAAAAAAGTTTCTAAACCTCTTTTGGTTAATGAAATTAGTATTGAAAAAGAAGTGCGCCTAAACACTTTTGACCTCGAATTCAATAGAGTTCTTGGTGGTGGCTTAGTACCTGGCGCATTAGTACTTCTTGGCGGTGAACCTGGTGTCGGAAAAAGTACCTTACTGCTACAAATCGCTTTAAAACTACCTTATAAAACGCTATATGTTTCTGGTGAAGAAAGCCAAAAGCAGATTAAAATGCGTGCCGACAGAATTCACCCAAATAGCCAAACCTGTTTTATTCTAACGGAAACGAAAACCCAAAATATCTTTAAACAGATTGAAGCTACAGAACCCGACATTGTAGTTATCGATTCTATACAAACACTTCATTCAGACTACATAGAATCTGCCGCAGGTAGTATATCACAAATACGAGAATGTACTGCCGAGCTTATAAAATTTGCCAAAGAGACAAACACACCAGTAATTCTTATTGGTCATATCACTAAAGATGGCTCTATTGCAGGGCCTAAAATTCTAGAACATATGGTCGATACCGTTCTGCAATTCGAGGGTGACCGAAATTATGTGTATCGTATTCTTAGATCGCTAAAAAACAGATTTGGGTCAACAGCAGAATTGGGTATTTATGAAATGCAAGGCAGCGGATTACGTGAAGTCAACAACCCTTCTGAAGTATTGATTTCTAAAAATGATGACGGATTAAGTGGAACAGCAATCGCCTCAACCGTAGAAGGCATGCGCCCGTTACTTATAGAAATTCAAGCATTAGTAAGTACTGCAGTTTATGGAACACCTCAACGTTCTACAACTGGCTATAATGCCAAAAGATTAAATATGCTATTGGCCGTGTTAGAAAAACGTGCCGGTTTTAAACTAGGCGCTAAAGATGTTTTCTTGAATATAACAGGTGGTATTTCAGTAGATGATCCCGCTATTGATTTAGCGGTTGTAGCTTCTATTCTATCAAGTAATGAAGACATACCTATTGACAAGGGTATTTGTTTTGCTGCAGAAGTTGGTTTAGCTGGTGAAATTAGACCGGTACAACGGGTAGAGCAACGTATTCTTGAAGCCGAAAAATTAGGTTATGACACCATAATTATTTCAAAAAGTAATAAAATAAGTCTTAAGTCAACAAAAATTAAAATTTTAATGGCTTCAAAAATTGAAGAAGTTGCCGGTAATTTATTCAGCTAACGCTTGTCTCTCATTATTCTAGCCAAAACCATTATAATTATTATTACTACAAGAATGAGGACTATTTGTCCAAATCCCACTTTTAATAGTACTAGGCTTCCCATATTATGGTGCTGGATTTGGTATTGAATTGTGAATAGCTTCTATTTTTTCGATAATATCATCAGACAAATCAACATCTATACTGCCAATATTTTCTTCTAATTGCCTAATGCTAGTAGCACCAATAATAGTACTGGTAACAAAAGGTCTTGTATTTACAAATGCCAATGCCATTTGCGCAAGGGTTAGGCCATTGGCTTGTGCCAATTCATAATATCTTTTTGTAGCCTCAACAGCCCTTTCGCCGATATATCTATTATACTGAGGAAATAAACTTAAACGCGAACCTTCTGGCATTCGATTACCTAAATACTTTCCGCTTAATGCTCCAAATCCCATGGGAGAATATGCCAATAAACCTACTTGCTCTCTCATAGCTATCTCTGCCATACCTACTTCAAACAGTCTATTCAACAAACTATATGGATTCTGTACTGTTATTGTTCGCGGCAATGTTCCATGAACCTTACTTTCTTCTAAAAAACGCATCATACCCCAAGGTGTTTCATTTGAAATACCTACATGTTTAATTTTACCTTCACGTATTAAATCGCGCATGGTTTCCAAAACTTGATGAATATTATCTTCCCAGTGGTCAGATATATCATGCTTGTATCCTCTCTGACCAAAATAATTAGTGCTTCTGTCTGGCCAATGCAGTTGATATAAATCGATATAATCTGTTTGTAAACGCTGCAAACTTCCTTCCACCGCATCAATAATAGACTCTCTAGTAAACCCAGTAGTTCGAATAAACTTCGTCATATCGGCTTTTCCTGCAATTTTAGAAGCTAAAACGATATCTTCTCTATTACCGTTTTTCTTAAACCAATTACCAATAACTTTCTCGGTAGCGGCATACCTATCTCTATGTGCAGGAACGGGATATAACTCAGCCGTATCTAAAAAATTAACTCCCTTATCCAGGGCATACTTAATTTGCTCATGACCTTCTTCTTCGGTATTTTGATTACCCCAGGTCATAGTACCCAAACATATTTTACTTACTTCAATATCTGTATGTGGTAAATTGGTATAAATCATTCAACTTAAAATTTGCAATCTTTAAATGCAAAATTACTAAATATATTAAGGGTACTTGTATCCATTTCGTTAACTCTCTACCTCTATCAAAATAGGGCAATGATCACTGTGCTTCGCCCCTGATAAAATTACAGATCTAGACAATCTATCTTTCAGCGTAGAAGCTACCATTGCATAATCTAAACGCCAACCCTTATTGTTATTTCTAGCATTAGCCCTATAACTCCACCAAGTATAATTATCTGGCTCAGTATTAAATTCTCTAAAACTATCTATGAATCCGCTTTTCATGAAATCTCCTATCCATTCTCTTTCCACAGGTAAAAATCCTGATACGTTTTTTAATCCTACAGGATTATGAATATCAATTGCTTCATGACAAATATTATAATCTCCAAGTACTATCAAGTTAGGATTCGTCTTTTTAAGGGTATCGGCATACTCCTGAAAATCTGCCATATAAGTAAGCTTAAAATCTAAACGCTGCATATTTGAACCTGAAGGCAAATACATGCTCATGATAGAAATATCACCAAAATCGGCACGAATATTCCTCCCTTCAAAATCCATATAATCGATACCTGTACCAAACACCACAGCATCTGGCTCGGTCTTAGAGAGTATAGCAACTCCACTATAGCCTTTCTTTTGAGCACTGTACCAATAATTGTATTTATAACCCGCCTCTTCGAACAATGAAAGATCTAGTTGATTCTCGTTAGCCTTAATTTCTTGAAGACAAACTACATCTGGCGATACAGTACCCAACCATTCTAAAAAACCTTTTCTTAACGCTGCCCTAATTCCATTTACATTATAAGATATGATCTTCATCTATATTCATTTTGCCTTAAAAATAAAAAAGAGTTGAAGATTAAAGGTGCATACTTTCTATTAAAATCATAATTTCACAGCTTTAATGAAAAATTTGCATTTTAAAACGCATCTCATGAACAAGTTTATTTTTTCTATTGTAACATTATTCATATCTTCTTCTTCGTTTGCACAAGCCTACCATGACAATGAAAACTGCCATGAGGTGAAATTAAATATTGGTCAATTTTTGGTAACAACTACAGTTGAATTTGGCTACGAGTATTACCTTAATGAAGATACCAGTATTGGTGGAACACTTTATTTTGACGGCAAAGCAACAGATTATAATGGTAATTTTGGAATAGGACCTAACTTAAGAGCATATTTTGGATACGCCCCCCAAAGTGGAGTATTTGCTGAAATTTTTGGACTTTATTACACAGGTGAAGATGATGAGGACTCAGAAAACCTGGGTAGAAGAAATTATGATTACTCTACCGTAGCACTTGGTCTTGGCGGAGGTTACAAATGGGCTACAAGAAGTCAAAAATTTACTATAGAACTAAATGGTGGTATAGGAAGAAATATTAACCCAGAAGATTTTCAGAAAGATTTTATGTTCAAAGCTGGTTTGTCTTTAGGTTACCGCTTTTAATAGGTATTTTTGAGATTTAATCTCTTATGAAAAGAATATTTTTCTTACTTGTAAATATCTCAATTTTCTCAAACCTTAATGCACAAAATAAAGTTGAATACGATAGCGTCAACCAATTAAACGAAGTTATTGTTATAGATACTCTTACGGCTAAAAATGCAATTGGCATTATACCCTCACAAATAATAGGAGCTACGACATTTTCAAATTATAGCCCAGTTGACCTTATTAGTTCTATTAATCAAGTTTCTGGTCTTTATGCCTTATCGGGCGCTTTAAATACCAACAGAATAACAATAAGGGGTGTTGGTTCTAGAACATTATACGGTACAGATAAGTTAAGACTTTACTATAATAATATTCCAATTACCAATGGTACAGGATCTTCGACTATTGAAGCTTTTGATCTTGAAAACCTTACTTCACTTGAAGTAATTAAAGGACCGAAGGGAACAGGATTTGGAACTAATTTGGGAGGAGCAATTATATTAAACACGAAACAAACAAGCAACCTACCTACCAAATTTACCAATAATACTACGGTAGGTTCTTACGGATTGTTTAAAAACAGTTTGGGATTTACCCATTCACAAGAAAATTTTTATATGACCTTTCAATATGGACATATGGAGATAGATGGTTACCGCGAAAACAATAGATTTGAACGTGACGGACTTCTTTTAAACACCATATTTAAACTTTCAGAAAAAAGTGAAGTAGGACTGTTAGTAAATCATATTGATTACTCGGCTCAAATAGCTAGCTCAATAAGCCAAGAAGATTTCGATGAAGATCCTACCCAAGCTGCATTTACATGGAGGTCAGCAAAAGGTTATGAAGACAATAACTATAGTCTTATTGGTCTTTCTCACACCTACTACGCAAATTCAAAATTAAAAAACACTACTAGTTTATTTTATACTTATTTAGATCATTATGAACCTGCACCATTCAATATATTAGACGAATACAATAATGGCTATGGTTTTAGAACATTATTTTCTGGCAATGTAGCTATTTCTGAAAATACCCTTTCGTACACTTTTGGCGGTGAACTTTATAAAGATGAATACTCTTGGGGAACATTTGAAAACCTTTATCGAGAGAATAACGGCAATGGAAGCTTACAAGGTGATCGATTATCTAAAAACAAAGAATTTCGAAGTCAAATTAATGGTTTTGCTACAGCATCGTATTCATTTACAAATAAATTGACCGCACAATTAGGATTAAACATTAATAAAACTCAATATGATTTTAGAGATCTTTTTAACTCTGGTGCAACAAGCACAAGTGCTAATAGAGATTTTAAAACCTTATTCTTGCCCAGTTTAGATGTAAACTACGCTATTACACCTACAAATCAACTTTATGCGAATGTTAGCCGCGGATTTTCTAACCCTGGTTTAGAAGAAACATTAACACCTGACGGCATCATAAATCCTGATATTGCTCAAGAAACAGGTACGAACTATGAGATTGGTATTGAACATAATAGTAAAGATGAAAGATTAAAACTAGAGGTTGCCTTTTACTTAATGCCCATCAAAAATCTACTAGTAGCTAAACGCGTTGGTGATAACCAGTATATTGGTCGAAATGCAGGTAAAACAAAACATCAAGGTATTGATTTAGACCTAAACTATCGTATCAACCTAACCGATAAAATTACTATATCACCATTTATAAGCTACACCTATAGCAATCATAAATTTATTGATTTCGTAGACGAGGAAGCTAATGAAGATTATTCTAAAAATTCATTAACAGGTGTACCAAAAAACAAAATAAGCTCTGGAATACAAACGAATTTTGGAAACGGATTATTTGCAAATATCACCCATCAATTTATAGATGAAATTCCGTTATCAGATGCGAATTCAATTTATAGTGACTCCTTTAATGTATTGAATATTAAAGTGGGCTATAAAAATCAAATTACAGAAAAATTAAGAGTAGGTATAGATTTTGGCATCAATAATCTAACAGACACAAAGTATGCCCAATCAGTATTAATTAACGCTACCGGATTTGGAGGAAATGCCCCAAGGTATTTCTACCCTGGGAACACTATTAATTATTATGGCGGTGTAAATTTGAATTACACCCTTTAATTTATTCCATTTTCTTTAACCAGGTCTTCATATCTACTGCATCATGAATGATACCGTTCAATGCCGATATGGCAACACGCTCTTGTTCCATAGAATCTCTATGTCTAATAGTAACCGTTTGGTCTTCTAAAGATTGGTGATCAACAGTAATACAGAAAGGAGTACCATTGGCATCTTGTCTTCTGTAACGTCTTCCAACAGCATCTTTTTCATCATAAACCACATTAAAATCCCATTTAAGGTCATCTATAATTTGGTGTGCTATTTCTGGCAAGCCATCCTTTTTAAGTAAAGGCAAAATAGCCGCTTTTACTGGTGCTAGAACAGCTGGTAACTTAAGTACTGTTCTAGTAGTATTGTTCTCCAATTCTTCCTCTTTAAGTGAGTTAGAGAATACAGCCAAGAACATTCTATCTAAACCAATAGAAGTTTCTAATACGTAAGGAACATAGTTCTTATTTACCTCGTGATCAAAATATTGTAATTTCTTACCAGAGAATTTCTCATGACTGCTTAAATCAAAATCGGTACGAGAATGTATACCTTCTAATTCTTTAAAACCGAATGGAAAACGAAATTCTATATCTGATGCCGCATCTGCATAGTGTGCTAATTTCTCATGATCGTGAAAACGATAGTTATCTTGACCTAAACCTAGAGACAAGTGCCACTTCATTCTTTTTTCTTTCCAAACCTCATACCATTCTTTCTGCGTACCTGGTTGAATAAAGAATTGCATTTCCATTTGTTCAAACTCGCGCATTCTAAAAATGAACTGTCTTGCAACAATTTCATTTCTAAAAGCCTTACCGGTCTGTGCAATACCGAAAGGAAGCTTCATACGACCAGATTTCTGAACATTTAAGAAGTTTACAAAAATACCCTGAGCAGTTTCTGGTCTAAGAAATAGATCCATTGCAGTTTCTGCATTGGCACCTAACTTTGTGCCGAACATTAGATTAAACTGCTTTACCTCTGTCCAGTTTTTAGAACCTGACATTGGGCAAGCGATATCTAATTCTTCAATTAAAGCTTTTACATCGGCTAAATCTTCATTCTGCAAAGATTTGCCTAACCTGCTTAAAATAGTTTTTCCTTGTTCTTGATAATCAACTACACGCTGATTCGTCTGTAAAAACTGTTCTTTATCAAAAGCATCTCCAAAACGCTTAGCAGCTTTGTTGACCTCTTTTTCAATTTTAGCATCAATCTTAGCGACATAATCCTCCACTAAAACATCAGCTCTATATCTTTTTTTAGAATCTTTATTATCTATTAATGGATCATTGAACGCATCTATATGCCCAGAAGCTTTCCACGTTAGCGGATGCATAAAAATTGCAGCATCTAACCCAACGATATTATCATTGAGCTGAACCATGGCCTTCCACCAATAGTCACGTATATTCTTTTTAAGTTCTACACCATTTTGACCGTAATCATAAATAGCACTTAAACCATCATAAATTTCACTGGATTGAAATACATACCCGTATTCCTTTGCGTGAGAAATTACACGCTTAAAATCATCTTCTTGCTTTGCCATGTGGCAAAAATAGAACAATAGCCCAAAAAAAAAATAATTATTTCAATTCAAATTCAGAAGAAGTAATTAAACGCTCGTCTTCAAACACGTTTAAGGTGTAATTACCTTCCATCAAAGAACCTTCAGGAATCGTAATAGCCTCACATATTTGTTGTTCTAACCCTGTAAAAATAAATTCAACTCTTTTACTATATACATTACCGTTTACAGTAATGGTATTGGCATTATCTTCAACAATTTGTTTGTTTGGATCTAAAAATTGCAGATAAATCACTTTCTGGTTATCAGCCTCACTTTTATCTGCCAATATTGTAACACAACCCCTTAATTTTTTAATAATTGAAGCCTTATTTGTTTTTATCGGCTTTGTATTTCTAACTAATCTAAAACCACTACCCTCAGAGCCTACCATCTTTAAATAGCTCTTCGTTTTTAATTTCTGATTAAGCTCTAATATTTTTCTTCTTTGCAAGGCTTCTGCTTCTGCTAAAGAATTACTATTTGCTCTTAGATTTTCAATTTGCTTACGAGACTCATCATACTTGTCGGTAAGTAACATGTTGTTATAACGTAAGAAATTGTTCTTTAAAAGTAAGCTATCGTTCTTAGACTCTAACCTACGTAATTCCGTTTTGAATTCTCTTAATTTTTGAACCGTAAAATTTAATCGCCCTACAGAATCTAAAAGCTCTTGTACCTTATATCTAGAATCTTTCAATTCAATATCATTCATTTCACTTTTTGCAGACAAGCGAGCCACATCGGCTTTCATTATCGTAAGATCTTTTACAAGAATTTCTTTCTCTTGTTCTAAAAAGTCTATTTGATCGTTTGATTGCGCATAACTGTAGTAGAATGCAATTAATATTGCCATAATAACCGCAACAAATGCCGCTAGTATTATTTTATAATTGAATTTATTATCTTGACTGTCCATTTAAAAAGTGGGCTGTAGGTTGTTTAATCTGTAAAATTTGATGAAAAACAGAATTTCAAATATACTAAAGGATATTACGAACATACTCTTACCCATATCATGTTTTGGATGTAATGCACGATTATATAGAGGAGAGGCTCTTCTCTGTACATCTTGCCGACACCAATTACCACTTACCGAGTACTCCTTTAACGATGAAAATGCAGTTGACCGTATTTTTTATGGTCGAATTAACATAAAAAAAGCAAATTCATTCTTATTCTTTACCGAAATTGGAATCGTAAAAAACCTTATTCACTTCTTAAAATATAAGAACCAAGAAAGGATAGGAGAATTTTTAGGCGATTGGCATGGTCAAGTTTTGAAGCAACAAGGTCATTTACCAAAAATCGACTTTGTAATTCCCATTCCTTTACATAGAAAAAAACTTAAAAAGAGAGGTTATAACCAAGTAGCACTTTTTGCGAAGCAAATTGCACTGCACATCAATGCAAATTATACGGATGATATTTTGATAAAAACTGCCAATACCAAAACACAAACCAAGAAAAACAGATTAAGCAGATGGTACGATAACCGTTCGTTGTATGAAATCAAAAATGGAGAAAAACTCGTAAACAAAACAATACTATTGGTTGACGATGTTATAACGACCGGAGCGACTATGGAAATTTGCGCTAACACCTTCAAAGATATTGAAGGTGTTGAAATTTACATATCAAGTATGGCGGTTGTTCCAAAGAATTAGATTTCTATAAAATATGTTGTTTCTTTGCGATCGATAATTACACTAATGGGCAGAAAAATTTTAGGTTTTATATTTGTTTTTATCATCGTATTGATGTCATATCAATGCGCACAAAGGGGCACACCTACCGGTGGACCAAAAGATATTACTCCACCAGAATTAACAAGAGCAGAGCCACCAAATTTAACAACCAACTTTACGGGGCAAAAAATTAGATTGTATTTTGACGAATTAGTGAAGTTAAAAGATATTCAAAAGCAGCTTATAATTTCTCCTCCTCTAAAAAATGCCCCTGTACTTTCACCTATTGGCAATGCCAATAAATACGTAGAAATTACTATTAAAGATACACTCGAGCCAAATACAACCTATACTTTTAATTTCGGTCAAGGTATTGTCGATAATAACGAAGAAAATCCGAAATCCTTTTTTACCTATGTTTTCTCTACTGGCGATTATATTGATTCTTTAGCATTAACAGGCGTAGTTAAGGATGCGTTCAACAAAAAAGCCGATGATTTTGTTAGCGTAATGCTTTATAAAATTGACACTAGTTATACAGATTCTACCGTTTATAAGAGACCGCCAAATTATATTACCAATACTTTAGATAGTGCAGTTATATTTAAACTTAACAATTTAAAAGAAGGCAAATATGCTTTATTTGGAATTAAAGATGCCGCAGGCAATAATTTGTTTGATCAAAAAACCGATAAAATAGGTTTCGTACGCGATACTATAAACTTACCTACAGATTCTATTTATTTGCTAAATCTATTCAAAGAAATTCAAGATTATGGTGTAGCCGTGCCTAGTATGGAAGCGAGCAATAGAATAAGTTTTGGCTATTATGGCGAGGGTGACGACATCAAAATTGAAACAATTACCGAAATACCCGATACCGTTAAAACTAAGATCACTAAAGAAAGAGAAAAAGACACGTTAAACTTTTGGTTCACACCTTATGAAATGGACTCGCTTCTTTTCGTTATCACCAATGAATCTTTAAAAGTAAAAGACACCTTTAAAGTCAAAAACAGAAAAGTTGAGTTTGACTCCTTAAAGATTTCAATGAGTCAAAATGGAAATATTGAGATGGATAAACCTATAAACCTTCTAAGCAACACTCCATTAGTTAGTTTCGATAGCACTAAGATTAAATTGATGGATAAGGATTCTGTAGAAATTGCTTATCAATTAAAGTTCGATACTGTAGAAAATTTATTGAACTTTAATTTTAAGATCGATCCTGACCAAAGCTATAGAATGGAACTTATACCTGGTGCGGTAACCGACTTTTTCGAAACATCTAATGATTCGGTCGCTTATTCTTTTCGAACAAAGAGCATTGCAGATTATGGCAACTTAACTTTAAATTTAAATGGCAGTACAATCGTTTACCCGATAATTGTTCAACTTACCAACGAAAAAGGAGACTTACAAAGAGAAATTTATGCTACCGAACCACAGGCATATGTCTTTAACAATTTAAATCCTGGTAAATATCAAGCAAGAGTCATATTCGACATGAACGGCAATGGAAAATGGGATACAGGTAGTTTCTTAGAACATAGACAACCTGAAAAAATTAGCTATTACCCTACGTTAATAGAATTACGTGCTAATTGGGAAAAAATAGAGACGTTTAATTTGATAGATTAAAATCTCAAAAAAAAAAATGAAATCTGTAATTTTAATAGTAACATTTTTATTTGCCAATTTAATATTCGGACAGATAAATCATATTAACGATGAATCTGGCACATTTCAAATAGGTAATATTGATTCTCCTTTTTTAAGAGTTTCTAATCAATCGGGAAATAAAATAGAAGGAAGTATATACTTAAACGATAATTGGGAACAAGCCATAATTATCGATGAAGATTTAAAAAAAACTACGGTATTAGCTAAATTTAATACCTATCACAGTGAAATAGAAATATTTAAAGATAATAACTCAAGCTCTCTTTTGCCTGTACCAGGACTAAATGTTACTCTAAATGAAAAGAAATTTGTCCCTATATTATTAGAAGGAAAAAAGAAAAATATTTTTGGTGAAATCTTAGTAGAAGGTAAGAACAAACTATATAAAGTTTATGATGTTAAAATTAACAAGGCTCCTTCTGATGCTAGATTATTAAACATCGAAAGTACAGACCGGGTGGTTATTACCTCAAAATTATATTACGAAAAAAATGGGAATATAAATGATTTTCCAATTTCCAAAAAAGATATTAATGAAACCATAGATTCGCAAATAATAAAATCTGCGAAAACCGAACGTCTTTCTTTAAAGAAAGAAGAAGATATCATAAAACTATTTAAACTGGCAAATTCAGGATAATGTATTAACTAATAATAAAATCATCGCGATCATTTAAAAAGCGAAGCTTATTTCGCACTAAATCGATTTCATCTTTTACTAATTCAATAATAATTGTTTCTTCTTTCTCAGAAAGTACAATTAATTCTCCGAGCGGGTCGTATACGCTAGAATGTCCTGGGTACTGATGCCCTACTTCGTCTTCTCCTATACGATTTACCCCAACACAATACACCATATTCTCGATGGCTCTTGCTTTCAAAAGTGCATCCCATGCATTAATTCTTGGGGTAGGCCAATTTGCTGCATATAATAAAACATCAAAATTTTCTGTGTTTCTGCTCCATACCGGAAAACGAAGATCATAACATACTAAAGGGCAGATAGCAAAACCTTTGCAGTCTATTACTATTCTTTCTGTACCTGCTGTATATTTTTCATGTTCACCGGCTAATGTAAATGTATGTCGCTTATCATACTTTTCATATTCGCCATTTGGTCTTACAAAGAAGAGTCTATTGTAATAATTGTCATTATCATGAAAAGCGACACTCCCAACTACTGCACTATTCTTTTTGGCAGCCATTTTCTTCATCCAATTTAGGGTTGTTAAACCTTCTTCTATTTCAATATTAGCAGGTGACATTGTAAAGCCAGTAGTAAACATTTCAGGTAAAATTATTAAATCAACAGATTCATCGATTTGATCGATTTTGGCGCCGAACATTTCTCTATTGGCATGTGGATCCTCCCAATGTAAAGTAGATTGTATTATTGTTATTTTTAAATGACTGCTTTGCTTCTCTTTCATACTACTACTCCAACAAATCAATAAAAGCGCTTAAACCTTGAGTTTTAGCATGATCCAAGGCACTATTGCCCCTATTATCTTTAACCGTTTTATCTGCACCATTCGCTATTAATAATTTTGCAATTTCTAAGCGATTAAATTGTGCAGCATAAATTAAACAAGTTGCCCCCATTGCATTACGCTCATTAAGATGCGCCTTCTTATCTATCAATAATTTTGCAAGGTCGGTAAAGCCTTTGAAGCAAACACCCATTAAGGCTGTGTTACCAGATGCATCTACAGCATCGATTTTTGCACCTTTGTCCAATAGTAGCGTTGCAATCTCCATTTCATCATAATACGTAGCTAAAATTAAAGGTGTTGAACCTCTAACATCTTTACTATTGACGAGTATTGGGTTCTTCGCTAACATGGCTTTAACCTCATTAAAACTACCTTCTCTTATCTCTTTAAAAAAAACCTCGTTCATAGTTTTGTATTATATATTATTCTTACTCACGACATTATGAAAGTAATTAAATAAAGATGTATTTTCTTACTATTTCATAATTTTTTCCTACCTTAAAGATAATATGTACCTTTAAATTAAAATCTAGAACTTTTGAAAACATTAGCCGTTGACTTTCTTTTAAAAGAGTCCCCCAATGCAATTGCTATCGTGGATACTAAGTTAAACTTTATTAGTTACTCTAACCAGTGGCAAGAAAAATTTAGTTTAAGTGAAATCGATATCATCGACAAAAATTTATTTGAGCATACAATTGAAACACCTAGCCTTTTTAAAGTTGCTGTAAATGATGGAGTAAAAGGAAAAGAGCATATAAATCTAGGACAAAAATTTACGTTACCAAATGGCAAGCTACAATGGCTAAAATGGAAAATTATACCTTCTAGTATTGAAGATCATGGTTTCGACGGAGCCATTATATTTTTAGATGATATTACTGCCGTACAGAAAGAACTAGAGCTTTTACATAAAGCTGAAGAAGTTGCCAGAATAGGATGCTGGGAACTTGATTTAATTAACAACACCGTTAACTGGACAAAAACTACTAAAGACATTCACGAAGTTAGGGCTGATTTTATTCCAAACTTAGAAGAAGGAATAAATTTTTATAAGGAAGGAATTCACAGAGACAAAATTTCTTATTTAGTTAGTACGGCAATTGCAGAAGGAAAACCTTTTGACACAGAACTAATTATTGTCACTGCCAAAAAAAATGAAGTTTGGGTTCGCGCCAAAGGTGAAGTTGAAATTTTAAACGGAAAAGCTGTTAGACTTGTTGGCACTTTTCAAGATATAGATGAGAAAAAGAAAATTGAATTAGCTCATGAAGAAATCTCAGAAAGACTAAAAATTACGACCCAAACTGCACAAATTGGAACATGGCATTATGATCTCGTTGAAAACGATTTAGAATGGGATAACGAAATGTACCGAATTTTTGATATTGATGAAAATCAATTTTCAAGAGCTTTTGATACTTGGGTATCTACCATAGATCAAAACGATAAAGAAAGAATATTAGCCGCTACCAATGATGCCATAAAGGGTTTGAAAGATTTTGACGAAGAATATAGAATAAATCTTCAGAATGGATCTACTAGATTTATTAAAGGTATTTCGAAAACTATAAAAGATATAAATGGTAGGTCCATTAAAATGACAGGTGCCAATTGGGATATTACAGAACTTCGTAGTACCGAAATTGAATTAGCCGAAAGTACTAAGTTATTTGCTGAAACTTTTGAACACTCTGCAATTGGTATGGCACTGGTAAGTCCAGAACTTAAATGGTTAAAAGTAAACAAAAGCTTATCGCATAGTTTAGGATATTCTGAGGAAGAGTTATTAAAAATGACCTCGATGGATATTACTCACCCAGATGATCTACCAGGCAGTAATTCTTATAAAAAGAAAGTAGTTAATGACGGCACAGAGCATTTACAATTTCAGAAAAGATATTTTAATAAAAACGGAAATATAGTTCATGCTATCATTGGATCATCGCCTGTGAAAGATTTGAATGGTAAAGTCAGTCATGTTATCACTCAATTTTTAGACATTACCGATAGAATTGAAGCACAAAACAAATTAGAAGCATTGGTAGATGTTACCAAAAGCCAAAATGAAAGTTTAACTAATTTCGCCCATATCGTTTCGCATAACCTTCGTTCGCATTCTACCAATATGACTATGCTTACCACATTTTTGAATAAAGAAGAAGATGAAGATGAGCGAAAGAATATAAATCGAATGATTACAAGCGCTACCGAAAGTTTATCTGAGACTATAGCGCATTTAAACGATGTTGTTCAGGTTAAAACCGGAGCTCTTGAAAAATTACAAAGTATTAGTATACTTAATACCGTAAACCAAATTACTAAAAGTATCAATGGCTTATTAGAAGAACAAAATACTAATCTTATAATTGATATTGAAAAATCTCATTTTGTACATGCAGTACCAGCATATTTAGAGAGTATTTTCTTAAATGTACTTACAAACGCCCTTAAATATCGATCAAAACAACGTACACCTGTTATAGAAATAAAATCTATAATTAAAGGAGAAGATATTCTAATTTCATTTACGGATAATGGACAAGGAATAGACTTAAATCGACATGGCAACACCATTTTCGGCATGTATAAAACTTTTCATAAGCATAAAGATGCCAAAGGCATTGGGTTGTTCATTACCAAAAATCAAGTCGAATCAATGAGCGGTAGTATTAGTATCGAAAGTAAAGTCGACGAAGGCACGACCATTTTCATCAAACTTAAAAAGAGCTAAATAAAATTGATTATGAATAAAGTTCAAACTTGCTGTATAATAGATGACGACCCTATATTTGTATATGGTACCAAAAGAATAATAACAGAAGTAGATTTTGCAACTTCTATATTGGTGTATAGCAATGGACAAGAAGCTCTTGACGGCCTTAAAAAATTGTGCATGGCCAGAGAACCTTTACCTGATGTTATTTTTTTAGACCTGAATATGCCCATACTAAATGGTTGGGAATTTTTAGATGAATTTAAAAACTGTAAAAGTAAAAGATCAAAAAAAATTATAATTTACATCATTAGTTCTTCAGTTGACCCAAGAGACTTAGAACGGGTTAAAAACTACGAACAAGTAGATACTTATATTTTAAAACCCATAACACCAGATGATCTTGCCAAAATATTAGGAACAATTACTGAAAATTAAATGACACATTTCAGTTAAAGACAAAAACACTATTGTTAATAAAAATGGGGGCAACTTGTTTTTATTTATATTAAAGTTATCTAGTCATTTTAATAACTTCGTGAAGTGTAATGGGTTGTTCTTCTCCAACTTAAATCTGTATAAGATTTACTTTTGAAATAATTAAAAATGAGTATATTTTCTAGTTGTTGTATTATTGATGATGACGAATTTTTTTCGGTTAGTAGTAAGCGTATTTTAAAGCAACATAACTTTAGTGATAATATTCTTTATTATTCTGGTGGTCAAGAAGCTCTTGATGGTTTAATTGGTTTGTTGGTAGAAAACATAAAATTACCCGACGTTATTTTTTTAGACCTAAACATGCCAAATAGAGATGGTTGGTCATTTTTAGAAGAATTTGAAGCACTACCCGAAGATAAAATAGGGCATATTAAAATTTATATTACCAGTTCTTTTATTAGCCCTAAATACATGGAAAAGGCTAAAGACTACAAATTGGTTAAAGATTATATTGTTAAACCTTTGACCGAAAGTGCCGTTAAAAAAATAATCGATTCTAAAGAAATAGCATAAAGTTATCTCATACCTGGGCTAAAATCTAACGGAGCATTTTGAGGCTGATTTATTGTACCCGCATCGCCCGTATCATTGTAAATAGTCCATTCGCTTGCTGTAAAAACTGGATTTCCAGAAACTACACCTAATTTACGTACAGCAGCACCATCTTCAAATTCGTGATTTGTATTACTACCATCTTCTCCAATAACACCAAAAATATCTATAATGTTACCGAAAGGGTCTACTAGTACAATAGTATCGTCGCCATTAGAATCTGCCGGGGAATTTGTGCCTACTGCAATATCAGCATCAAAGCCATATACATTTTTAAACTCTTCTGAATTGGGAGAAATTATTAAGAAACCTCTGCCAGGTATTTCATATTCAGACAAATCTATGCTTGAACTAATTGCAGTGTTATCATTAGTGAAACGTTCCAAACTCCACCCTTTTAAAGATAAACTTTCTTCTGATGCGTTATAAAGCTCTACAAACCTTGCCCCTGCGTTATTATCTGGGTCGGCAATCTCAGATATAAAAATTGACGGTGAAGTAAATTCATCTATAAAATCTTCACACCGTTCTTGTTCAAATTCGAGGTCATTTACGCCACGGATAATTAGCTGAAATTGATTATTATCTTTAGTCAACAACCCTGTGGCATTTCCCATTTTGTCTGGTAAGCTTTCTGATTGAAAATCTGCATAACCACTGTTTACCATAACCAATTCATTATCCATACAATCCACAAGGGTACGTAATGTTTCCTCTTCTTTAACAGCAAAAGTCTTCCCTAGTTCTTCTTGCTTAATTTCCACGCTGTTTATTACTACAAGAGTATTTAACATAGCATCGTTTAATCCTGAAATAACAGCTAAAGTAGGCTCTATGCCATCATTTGGTTCACAAGAAACCAAAACATGGTCAAAAACAACATTTTTAGGCAACCTACCAACACTACGATTCCCAAAAGAGGTAAATACACCACCAATTTTATATGTATCATTAGATTTACCTAAATACAACCCCTTTAGTTTAATGATAATTTGCTGACCTACGTCAAAGAACAAATGAGCATCTCTTAATTCTAATTCAATTTGCATTCCATCTGACGGATTACTTGGCTCATCTTGAAAATGTATGATATTGAAAAAATTACCTTCTTTGTCCGAAGAGATTACATAACCATTAATTACCAAATCCTCTTGAATTTGAATAGTTTCGCCATTATACATATTCTTTAATTCAGATATACTTATAAACGTAAAGTCAGCATCAGAACACTCTAAATCTGGAGCATCAAATTCCTTATCTTTTACACATGATGACAGTATAATACCGATGATTATCATCCAATAAAATATGTTACGTTCTATCTTCATACTATTTGTATTTAAAAACTAAAGGCGAAATTCAAAAAATAGGTTCTACCAAAACCATACCAATACTTAGGCGCAAAAGACGGATTACCACTTAAATTATCTTGTTTAAGTTGGCCATAGTTACCATTTCTACTTTGCTCATAACCACCAGTTCTAAAAGTGGTATCAAAAACATTATTGATACTTGCAAAAACACTTATATACTTGCCTTTTTTAAGCCACGACTTACCGCCAACCATATTCAATAAATAGAAATTATCTAATGGTTTTTGCTTTAATAATTTTTGGACATTTTCATCTGTTGCATCAGGGAATCTTAGTTGGGTTTCTGGATCAATTAAAAAACTCTGGGTTCTGGTTATCGTAGAAATATTTGCATAATTATTACCCAAGTAATTTGCCGAAGTACTTACCCACCAATATTTTGGATCTCTATATTCTATACCTACCGCAATTGCTTTCTGCGGGCCTTGCGCCAGCTTATAATCTTTAACTGCCGATTGCCCCAAAAATTTAGAACCAGAAATATCTATTAAATCTTCGGCCGCGCCTGCTGTATCAAAATTAATAGTCACAAATGGGTTACTCGCATACTCATGTTTTGCCACAGAGCCAACTAATGATAATTTAACGGCACTAGATACTTGGTATTCCAAACCAAGTTCAAAACCTAAATGTAATTTGTCTAAATCAGTGAGTACTTCTTGCACGAAATCTGAACCCACACCCGAATCAACGAAGAAGAAATTTACATCAGTTGTATTTTGAAAACGGGTATAAAACCCTGTAAACCTACCTGTTAATTTTGGCATTCGAAGAAAGTAAGTAGCATCGACACTGGTAATAGTTTCGCTTTGCAAATTGGGCACTATCGCATTATTCTCTCTCGGATTTATAAATATATTCTGTAAAACAGGAGCTCTATTTATCATCGCGGCATTTACAGAAACCCAATGCCTACCCGTTATTGTATAAGATGCGCCTGATTTTAATGACCAATTTGAAAATATTACCTTCTCACTCTCCCCGAACGAATTATCTATAAAACGTTCATTCTTAAACAAACCTTCTCTTTGATAGTTAACTAGAGCATACTTACCAGACATAAACGCATTTACTTTATTATAATGCGCATTTATCTGAGTATAGACATCCGTATTACTTCCTTTTAAATCATAATTGTAATTAAAAACCGCACCATTACCTTTATTTACTTCAGATGAAACATAATTTAAAGTTTCTGAAAATGTATCGATATCGCGATGATACGCAGCCCCTAATAAATCATTTATTTGCGCATAGTTTTTAGAATATAACTGCCTGTGCGTTACCCCTAAATCGAGTTTTAAATGGCTATCAATATCTATATTGGCATTAGCCCTCGCAGTAAGCTGATTATCTTTTGTGGTATCATCATAAAGCACATAAGCCGCTTCTCCGTTTTGACTAATACTGGTATTCGCTTTATAAACATTATCCCAATCTAACTGAGGGTTTTCGATAAAGCCTTCTTCTGCCTGTATAGCACTTTCATAGTTGGCACCTATGGGTGAGTTCAAATAAAAACTCGGTAAATAACGGTAGTATGTAGGATCAGGATTCGGAGCATTATAATACCCTAAACGACTTCTCTTATACACACCGGTTTGATAGCCCAAACCAGCATTAATTTGCAAACTTTTAGATTCATGATGATAGTTGAATAAGAACAATGGTTCGCGAATATGCCGCTCTCTAGAATTTCTAATTTTTCCGTTTTGTACACCGACATATGGGTTATATCTGTTTCCTTGAATTTCTTGTACTTCTTCTGTGATAGCAGAAGATCGCCCTCTTCTATTTGATGCTACAATTGCAGTGGCTGAAATTGTATTCTTTTCATTTAATAGATATTCGAATGAACCATAAACTGAGTACGAATCATACAACGTACCTTCCATATACCCTTCTTTTGCCCAACGTCGAGAAGCTGAAATAATATAGGCATATTTCTCATTTTTAACGCCAGAGTTATAGGTTGCCATCAGTCTGCCGCTATATGTTCTATTGGATACTGAAGAAGACAATCGCGTACCTGGTCTTAGGCCAGATGGTCGCAAATCTATATTTGTGTTCCCTAAAATTCCGCCAAATGTAAAATCTGATGCTTCTAAACCATTCGCATATTGTTGATTTCTTATTACGTCGTTCAACCCGCCCCAATTATTCCACTGTGGCCTGCCATCATACATTTTGTTCATTGGTAATCCGTTTAGATGTACTTCGCCATATTGAGAATCATATCCTCTTACCCTAAAAAATGCCTGACCAAAATCAAAAGCCGCCCTATTTAGAAAAATATCTCTCGTTGATTGTAATAAAGCGAGTGCATTAGAATTTATCTCATCATCTAATAACTCATCATCAGTAATATTAATGAGGTTTATAGATTTTTCTACGGTCATATCTCTTTCCAAAAAAATGACACCTAATTCTATAGTATTGTCATCAAGAAATACGGGGATTCTTTTGATATCAAAATCGGGAGTAGAAATTTGAAGTATAAATTCGCCTTTGCTGGAAGTAATCAATTTAAATTCTCCTAATTCATTAGTCCTAATCGGCGTTGATTCCCCTTCTAAGATTATTTCTGCATTGGCAATTACTTCACTTTCAATCCTTTCTTTTATTACCGCCGTAATTGTAGTGGTACTTTGAGTATGAAGGGCACTGATTTTAAAAAATAGTAATAAAAAAAGGGTATGCTTAATCATTGTATATCTTAAAACCTTGCTAATAAGCCAATAAGATACCAATTAAGAAATAATTAACACGAAATTTCCGTATACTTGCTAATAATTAAGACTAAATACCCTACACAATGCGATTACTATTTCTGCTATGCTTCTTTTCTGCATTACTTACTTGTGCCCAAGAAGCTGATAGTTATCAAATAAGAACCGTTGCCTTCTATAATCTAGAAAATTTATTCGATACCAAAAACGACACTTTAATTTTTGATGATGACAGAACGCCTGAAGGTAAAGACAAATGGACAGAAGAACGTTATCTGAACAAACTGGAAAATATGTCGAAAGTGATTTCTGAAATTGGATCTACAGATAATAAAACAGCACCAGATATTGTAGGAGTTTGCGAAGTAGAAAACTTAGGTGTACTTGAAGATTTGGTACATCATAAGAACTTAACGAAGTTCAATTACGGAATTGTACATTACGAATCTCCTGATGAACGCGGTATAGACGTCGCACTTCTGTATAAAAAAAGTGCCTTTGTACCTGTTAATTTCAATAGCCACAGATTGTTACTTTTTAACCTTGAAGGAAAAAGAGATTACACCAGAGATCAACTTATTGTAGAAGGATTATTAGATAATGAAAAGATATACTTTATGGTAAACCATTGGCCCTCTAGAAGTGGTGGAGAGGCTAGAAGTAGACCTTTTAGATTAAAAGCAGCCAAACTAAATAAACGCATTATAGATTCTGTTCAAAGGCAGTATGTAAATGCCAAGATTATAAGCATGGGAGATTTTAACGATGACCCAATAGATCCCAGTTTTAAAAAAATACTACAGGTTGAAAAAAACAATAAGAATCTGGACTCTTTAAGCCTTTACGGACCTATGGAAAAACTTTATAAAAAAGGAAGAGGTTCTTTAGCCTACCGTGACAAATGGAATTTGTTCGACCAACTTTATATGACATCAAGCCTTTTAGATAATAAAAGAGAAAGTTACAGTTACTGGAAGGTTGGCATATTTTCTCCAGAATATTTAATGGACCCAAAAGGAAAATATAAAGGTTACCCGTTACGGACTTATGCAGGCGGAAGTTATATTGGTGGGTATAGCGACCACTTTCCTGTATACCTGCACCTCGTTAAAAAAGCTAACCCATAAAAAAAGAACCTAATACTAATGTATTAGATTCTTTTTCATCTTTTTAAACATTCTAATCTTAGTTAAACCATTGTCCCCAAGGAATTCTACTTAGAATAAGCAGTAACCCAATACTGTAGAAAATAGCAATGCTTTTAAATTTTTTAGCTCCGTCAACAAACTTCTTATGTCTTGACCAACCTATGGTTATTGATGCAATTGCCAGTATATTAATGAAAGGATGCTCTACTGCCAATAAACGTGCGGCAGAAGTTAAACCACCCATGCCGAACTCTTGTATTGCGCTTAATCCACTTGGTGAAACAAAATATAATATTAGACCTACCAATAATTGAATATGGCACAAAATAAGCGCAAAAAGACTTAGTCTAAGGTCTTTTCCCATATTAAAGATTCGCTTACCTACAAGGCCTGAAATAGCATTAATAACTGCTAAGATCAATACAGCCAATGCTATATAAGCCAAGTATGAATGTAGCATTTGAATAGTTTCGTACATAGTTCTATTATTTAAGTTTTAAATGTACTGAATTTTAGGCATAAAAAAACCCTGACCGTATGGTCAGGGTTTAATATTTATAGTAATTGAATTCTTAAAAACTGTAACGAGCACTTACGTTAAAAGTTCTTCCAAATCCAAAGAATACTTTATTATCAGTAGAAATTCCTTCATAAGTAGATCCATTACCATCTGCAAAAGTGTTTGTCAAAGATTCAGCAATATACTCTGTATCAAAAAGGTTATTAACATTAGCAGCAATACTTAGTTTGTTGCTTCCTCCAAAACCAAAAGTGTAATAAGCACCTAAGTCAAAAAGAGTATAACTTGGCAAACGTAGGGAACCTTGGTTATCCGCAGAATCAAAATCTTCAGCATTTAAGAATGCATATAATCTTGATGCATTGTAAAGATTTGCGCTAATTTTAAGATCTTCTAAAGGTCTAATGATCATTTCTAAATTCGTTGTGAACTGAGCAGCATCTCCTACTTTTACACCATCTAAGAATAAAGTAACATCTGGGTCAATAACATTTCTGTCATCATCTAAGGCTTGACCAAATGCATTACCAGCATATTCCCAGTCACCTAAAGAAAGCATACCTCTAAACTGTATAACATCAGAAGCTCGGTAGTCTGCTTCGATCTCGATACCTTGGTGAATTTGCTCTACACCATTAATGTTAGCAGTACCTTCATCACCTTCTGGAGTTTCAATTCCTACTCTTACAAATCTATCTTTCCAAGATGTTCTGTATAGGTTTACTTTAGCTCTAAAATCACCTAAGTTAAGACCGTAACCCATTTCTAAACCTAGAATTTTTTCATTAGTTAAATCTGGATTTAAGTCATTACTAAAGTTTAAATAAACCGCATCAAAAAGTGGTTGTTTAGAGTAGTAACCTGCATTAAAGAACACGTTGTTAGCTTCGTTCAAGTTGAAGTTAGCACCACCCTTAATGTTACCACCTAAAATATTCTCCCAATCAGACTCTTGTTCTGGATCAGAATCCAAGTAGTTAAAGTAATCTATTCTTTTAAAACCTTGATTAGAAATACCACCTTGAAGAAAACCAGATACTATACCATCAGTATATTCTACCTGACCGAATGCACCTGTCCATCTTACTAGACCATCATTGTAGTAATCAATTTTCTCTTCATCATCTATACTCTTAAATACATTTAATATTGAACTAAAATCAGAATCAATAGTATCTTCGGCACGTATAACATGGTTAGGGTTGTTGATGTCGTCATCATCAAAATAACCATCAGCACCTAATAAATTATCCATTCTTCTATAGTGTATACCTTTGTAGCTTCTTAAATCTAAACCTACATCGTAATTCCACTTTTCGTTAATTTGAGTATTCAAGTTAGCAATAACACCAAACCAATTGTGTGAGTTGATAGAAGCTCTTCTAGCTAAACCATCGCCGAAACTTGTTGTAATATATTCACCATCACCATTTGGAGATAATTGGTAATCGTTACCATCATAAAAAGTAACCGCTTCACCACCGTTAAAACGAGAAATTAAATCATAATCAACCTGCCCCGTTTCAGGAATTCTATATCTACTAGAACTAGCAAAACCAAAACTAGGTCCTACACCAATATCACCAGTACCACCACCACGACCAAAAGAAGCATAGGCAGATGTAGACAATGTAGACTTTTCAGATGCTTTCCATTCCCAAGTTAAAGATGTAATAGGCTTATGGTAGAAGTTTCTTCTCCAACCAAATTCTTCACCGTTTAAAGTACCACCGTTGTAGTTGTATTTAGCGCCATATTCCAAGTGATCAGCTAAAGTTGCCACATTAAAGAAACTTGATGTTCTCTGGTTGTGAACTTGCGGAGCACCTGTTAATACGAATTGAAAATTATGCTTTTCATTAGGCTCGTAACCCAAACCAATAAAATAGTTGTAACCTTCAAATTTCGTTCCTTGAATGTAACCATCACCAGCAGTTCTACCTAATAAGATAGATGCAGCAAAACCTTTATCAGATTTTCCGGTATTGTAAGCAACAGTAGTCTTTAAGTAGCCGTCATTACCACCACCTAATGTTACCGCACCACCTTCTTCTTTTTCAGTAGACTTTGTAATAACGTTAATTGTACCACCAACAGAAGATATTGCTAACTTAGAAGAACCTAAACCTCTTTGAACTTGCATAGCAGTAGTAACATCACCTAAACCAGACCAATTACTCCAGTATACAGCTCCATTTTCCATATCGTTAACAGGTATACCGTTTACCATTACAGCTGTGTTTCTAGAATCGAAACCCCTTACATTAACTCTACCATCACCAAAACCACCACCTGTTTTGGTAGCATATATAGAAGGAGTAGATTTAAGTATCTCAGGCAATTCTTGAGAACCTAATTTTTCTTGTATTTCAGCAGCTCTAATAGTTGAAACAGCAACCGGAGTTTCTCTATCTTTTGCTATATCTAAAATTCCAGTTACAACAACACCTTCTAATTCTTCAGCATTAGGCTCTAAAACAATAGAACCAATACTACCTGAAGCAGTAAAAGCAATTTGCTTTGAATTAAAACCAATGTAAGAAAATACTAAAGTTCCAGATGCAGAACTTGTGTTAATTGTAAAATTACCATCAAAATCAGTTGATGTCCCATTTGTTGTCCCTTTTACCATTACTGTAGCACCTGGCAACGGAGTGTTGGTATCGCCATCTAATACAGTACCAGTAATTGGTCCTTGTGAAAAAGCAGTTACGGTCATTAAAAATGCCGCTAATGCAAAGTACATTTTTTTCATTTTCTTCGAGTATTTGTTAGTTTTTTAACTTGCTGCAAAAGTCATTTATTTTTAAACCCCCAACGTTAAGAGAACGTTAAATCAGCAAGACAAAAATACCTAAAAACCAAACACGATTTAAGTGAAAATGAAATAGTTACCCATTTAATAGGAAGTTTATGGTATTAGAAATTATTTCTTAAAATATTGCAAAAGTCTTAATGTAGAGCTATCGTGATCAGAAATATCTGAATTGTTAATATCATTAAGAATAGTACCAGCAAGCTGTTTCCCTAACTCTACACCCCATTGATCATAACTAAATATGTTCCAAATCACTCCTTGAACAAAAATCTTATGCTCATATAAAGCAATTAAAGAGCCTAAACTTTTTGGAGTCAACTTTTCCATTAAAATAGTATTAGTAGGTTTGTTACCTGTAAATACCTTGAACGGAGCTAACTTATTGATTTCTGCTTCTGATAAATCTTTAGTCTTTAATTCAGCAACTACTTCTTCTTTGGTTTTACCATTCATTAAAGCCTCTGTCTGGGCAAAATAATTTGCCATCAACTTATCATGATGATCTTTATCTCCATGTAAAGAATGTTTAAAACCTATGAAATCTGTAGGTATTAATTTAGTACCCTGGTGTATTAACTGAAAAAATGCATGCTGAGAATTTGTACCCGGCTCTCCCCAAATAATAGTTCCTGTTTCGTAGCCAACTTTATTGCCGGCTCTATCTACACTTTTTCCATTACTTTCCATGATACCTTGCTGTAAGTAGGCTGAAAATCTACTTAAATATTGTGCATAAGGAATTATTGCCTCTGTCTCTGCACCATAAAAGTTATTATACCAAACACTTATTAGTGCCATAACAACCGGAATGTTCTCTGAGAATTCAGTTTCCTTAAAATGTACATCGGTTTCATTGGCACCTTGTAACATTGCATCAAAGTTATCATAACCAACCGCTAAGGCAATTGTTAATCCAACAGCACTCCACAAAGAGAACCTACCACCTACCCAGTCCCACATTGGGAATACATTCGCAGCGTCTATACCGAATTCAGCAATTTTTTCGCTATTAGTTGATACCGCAGCAAAGTGCTTTGCAATATCTTCTTGCGTACCGTGATTCAAAAACCACTTCTTAATAGTAGTCGCGTTACTTAATGTTTCTTGTGTTGTAAAAGTTTTAGAAACTACAACGAACAACGTTGTCTCTGGATCTAATGTTTTTAAGATTTCATGAACATGATCACCATCTACATTACTAACGAAATGTATAGACAATTGGTTCTTATAAAATTTTAAAGCTTCGGTTACCATCGCCGGACCTAGATCAGATCCACCAATACCTATATTTACTACATCGGTAAATGCTTTACCAGTATATCCTTTTAATTCGCCATTGATTACAGAGTTGGTAAATGCTTTAATATGTTCTTTTACCTCATATATCTCTGGCATTACATTTTCACCATCAACCAAAACAACATCATCCTTTTTAGCACGAAGCGCTGTATGTAAAACAGCTCTGCCTTCTGTTTCGTTAATTAGATCTCCACCAAAATAATCTTTTATAGCTCCTTTTAAATTTACCTCATCAGCCAATTTAAGTAACATGCTCATTGTATCTTCTGAGATTCTGTTCTTTGAATAATCAAAAAGAAAATCATTCCACTGTAATGTGAATTTTTCAGCTCTTTTTGCATCCGAAGAAAACAAACTTCTTAGGTGCGTACCTTTAGTTTCTTTGTAATGAGCCGTTAATTTCTTCCAAATATCAGTTTGCTGTGGGTTTATTTTATTTAGTGCCATTTTCTTGATTAAGTGTTAGTAAATCCTCTTCGTCTTCTATTAAAACTTTAGGATAGATTATACAATCTAACTGTTCTTTATACGTTGCGATATACGCGAAATATTCTTCTTTTAATGTGTCATGTAAAGGTTCTGCCTGCGGAAGTTCTTCTTGCAATGGATCCACTTGTTTTCCATTTTTCCAAAAGCGATAGCACACATGTGGTCCACCTGTATTACCAGTCATACCAATCCATCCAATTACATCTCCTTGACGCACAAACTCACCCTTCTTTACCTTTTGGGCTTTCATGTGTAGATACTGTGTTGAATACGTACCATTATGTCTGATTTTAACATATTTACCATTACCACCTCTTCTTGTAGACTCTACAACAGTACCATCTGCTGTAGCCATAATTGGCGTACCTATAGGTGCCGCATAATCCGTTCCTTTATGTGGTCGTAATTTATAACCGTAGTATTTTATTCTTCTTTTAAGATTGTACCTAGAAGATAATCTACCATACTCAACAGGCATTCTTAAAAAAGTTCTTCTTAAATTATTTGCATTCTCATCAAAGTAATCAATCAGACTTCTTAGAGAATCATTTTCATAAGCGAAGGCATATATAGGTTTGTCATTATGCTCAAAATAAGCTGCTTCAATAGGTTCTGCACCTGCATATACCGTATCATTTATAAATTTCTCATTATAGATAATCTTAAACTTATCGTTCTTTTGTAGTCTAGAGAAATCAATTGTCCATGCATACACATTAGCTAGGTTATGCGTAACGTTATAATCTACGCCCTGTTCTAATATAGCTTCTGACAAACTAGATTCAATTACACCCGAAACTTCTCGTTGAACAAATTTAACCTTGTTCTTATCCTTATATACATTTACACTATCGCGTAAATCTACAACCGTATAATTAATTGGATCGTTCTCATAAATAAACACCTGAGCTTGCGCAGTGGTATCTTTAGATTGCAAAATAGTGTATGGCTTACCTACACGAATTTTACGAACGTCAAAACTATCTTTGAAGTTCTCTGAAATAGCTAACACCTTTGGGTAGTCGACTTTATTCTTCTGCATTAATTCGCCAAAACTATCGCCATATTTGATAGTATCTAACTTAACATTGAATTCATCTAAATTAAAACCAAATCTCTCATTCACTTTTGGCACTTCAACGACCTTAACATTTTGAGCCACGTCATTTTTCTGATTATCGGCGTCTTTGCATGATGCAATAACAGTCAATGCCAATAATATTCCCCAATACTTCTGCATTATTCTACTCTTGATTTATCTGGATTCAACATATGGTCTACCCATTGCTTACCCCAATTATTTAATTCTAGTTCAGTGTATAATTCTGGAAAAAAGACGATTTTCTGAAAACTAGGCGGCAGATATTCTTTCCAATTTGTACCTCCGGTAGCCTCTATGTCACCACTCTCTTTTCTTAAATACCTATGAGCAGAACCCATATGCATTAATTGCCAATTTATATTGGCGTTCACGTCTAATGTCTTCAAAGAATCTACCAAAGTTTTATCTTCTCTCTGCTCTTTGGGTAAACTTAAGTATTTATGATATATTGTTGCGTTCTCTACCTGTTTTGCTATTCTTATAAGCCTAGGCGTATACCGATACTCAAACTGTTTTAAGGTTAAGGTTTTCTCTCCCGTAGTTAAATCTGTAGCTCCTTTTTTCCAATAGATATGCTCGTACAATTCCTCTATTGTAGATTCTGAAGAAAATTGAGCTCTTTCAGAAACATGTACTAAATTTTCTAAAGGTGTAGCATATAGTTCAATCATTCTAAACTGAGCAGATTGAAAACCACTTGCTGGCAGCAGAGCCATACGGTATTGCAAAAACTGTTCGCGCTCCATACCCTTTATCATTACACTAAATGACGATATAAGCACTTTGTAATAACTATTAACTCTTCTAACCTTTTCTATGAAAAAATCTAAGTTGTTACTTTTATCATCTACCAATTGTTTTTGTTCGTGCAAAATCAATTTAAAATAGAGTTCGGTAATTTGATGATACATGATGAAAATCTCTTCATCGGGAAAATGTGTTCTTGGAACTTGTAGACTTAATAAGGTATCTAGGTGAATATAATCCCAATAAGTAAGATAACGTTGGTGCAATAAACCATCTAAATAAGAGCTTAGATCTTGCCCTGAATCTTTGTATTTTTCTTCAAGTTTAGAGATTTGGGATTTGATTTTCTCTTTATCTTCCATTTAGGGTCTAATCCATTATAATTTTAAACTGATGTTTAAGACCATTATACCCATCTATATCTGCTTTTATAGCACCCACTGCCAAATCTGCTTTAATTCTTATAGGAATTCGATTGTCGTCGTTCGAAACCCATAATGATAAACTTTCTTGCTCTTTAAATACACGCCCAGATTGTACTAAGGGTCTAAATTTCAAGCATTCTACTTTACCATATTTTGTGTTTACGACTTCTACACCTAAAAACTTAAGTTTAAAATCGAATATACCATCATCATCATAAAGCATTTTCAGGGTAATCGCTTTTCCTACTTCAAGGTCTTCTGTTTTATAGTTGTTCCTTAAAAAATAAAAAGCGGATATTAGATCCTGTATATTGTTCTCTAATGTAAAATTAAGCTTTTTCTTGTTTTTCTTATCATTAAGTTCTGCTTTAGATGTATTATGATCAAAGTTTATTTCTACATCTTTCTTATAACCGCCTTCATTAATTTTACGAACAAACCTATATGGTTTGCCATCTTGCTTATCAAAATAACTTTCATAGGTATCGTCTACCTTAAAAAACCAACTAGCTACACCAGTTGTTTCGCCATGACCAACTACATGATATACAGATTTATCATCTATAGTCGCAGAATTTACCTGTAGGGTCGCATAACTTGCGTTTAAAAAACCATAATGCATTCTAAACTTTAACCATTCTCCTGTCTTAAATGCAGACTGAGAACTTTGACCTTGGACACCAAAATATGTTAAGATAAGGGCGAATAAAAATAGTTTTTTCATAGTCCGTATTTTAATGTAAAAATAGTCATAGATACTTCTCTATCACTTTCATTACAATATCTTAAACAAAATTTATTCCAAAGTATTGTTGTATAAAAAAAGCCCAGCTTAAAAACTGGGCTTTTCCTAAATAACCAACCAAACTTTAAATTATGAAAAACCACTACTTAAAGTTGTAAGGGAACCACCCCTTAGCTGGTGTAAATTTAAGGCACATTATTCTACCCACAGTACGGTTTAACTTACTTTAATGATAACCTTAACAGTTATTCACACTTCTAATTAATAATTGGGAAACTATTAAGAATCTAAAGTTGATTTTAAGCTTTTCAAGCTAATAATCTTTAGAACCAGTAGCCTATACTTACAAAAAATTGAGACTTATCTATTTCTGGTGTCCACGAATACATTAGGTTCACCGGACCCAAAAATGACTCTAGACCATACCCTATTCCATAACCCGAATATGTTGGTGCCTTGAACCAATCTCCTGTTCTAAATAGATCATCGTCTACATTAGCAAAATTTGCACTGAACAATAAATGGTTCTTTTGGGCAAATTCATAATCTAACCTAGCATAAGCTTTCACAAAACTGTTACCTGGTAAACTAATAAAGTCATACCCAACAAACGGAACAAAATTATTTATAAAATCAGTACCATAACCCCCAAGAAGAAAATCAAAAGAGGTAACATTAGAAGTTCCTAATTTAAAACCACCTTCTGTTTCTATATTTATAGAGAGCTTATTCACTAAAGGTATTGCCATGCCCAAGCGAGCTTTAGACACAGAAAAATCTTTAAAATTATTGTTAAAATCTGACGACAATACATAATAATGCATATCACCATTAAAATATAGACCTCTTGACGGAAAATGCTTGTCATCGTATGTATCTAATTTAAGCCCACCATAAGCACTAATAAAATTACTTCTCTCAAAATAGGTTCTACCATTACTAGCTGTAGTACCAGGAGCCGTACTATTAGGCGTATCTGCAAATGCTCTAGTACTATATTGTAAATGTTTAAACTCTGCACCAAGGGTAAACGCAAACTCCTCTTTAACTACAGTTTGTACGTATAACTGATTTGTAAAATCAGAAACATTTAAATTAATTCTATTAAGTGACGTTCCTGTGCCTACTTCAAAATTGTCTTCTATTAAATTAAAATTAATTTCTTGCTCAAATTCATTAAATCTAGAATTGATTCCAAAACTCCAATACGTACCTTTATCTATGTAATATTCAAAATTATACCTGATATTATCACCCAAAATAAAATCAAAAGAAGCTACATCATCTTTTGACAGTATTCTTCTTTTTGTAAGGTTTATAAGTGCCGCACTTTTATACAAATCATCAAAATGAGCCCCTAACCTCAAAAATGAGGTGTTTCTAGTTTCATCTAAGGGCAAGATTAAATCTTCTCCTCCATTTAAATTATCAAGCAATTTATACTTGATTGTTCTGAAATTACCTGTTGCAGATAAATTACTAACCCCTTGTTGTAACTTTTTAAAGTTAATAGGCTCGTCCAAATTAAATCTAAGCTTTCCTTTTACATAACCTCTAGTATGATCTGTATCGCCATCTATCAACAATCGATTCACAGTAAGCTGCTCATCTTCTCCAATTACGGATATTGAATTTTTGCCCCTTATATAACCAGTAGCAATCTCCTTTAGCTCGTCAATTTTTAATTTTGCGGCAGCCTCACCTGTTTTAACGATTTCACCTAACCTATTGAAATCTATTACAGAGTACTCTTCTATATTTGGTTTTATATAAATATCGGTCTTCTTAGCCTTAATCTTCATATCTGCAACAGTACGATAGTTGTTAATTTGTAATAGAATTTCAGTTGCAGATAACAAGGCTTCCCGATCAGATAAGTCATGCTGCACATCTACTCCAATTATAATATCGGCGCCCATTGCCCTAACCTCATCTATAGGGTAATTATTAACTACACCACCATCTATCAACACTTTATCATTAATGACCGTAGGCTCAAAAAGAGATGGTAATGTTCCACTAGCCAAAATAGCTTCTGGCAGATATCCTGCATTTAAAATTACCTGTTTACCTGTTTCAATATCGGTCGCTATACATACAAACGGAGTTGGCAACATATTAAAATCATCAATATCTTTTACATGATATAGTAGCCTAACAAACTCATTATATATATTTTGTCCTCCTGAGAAAGCAGGAGGCATGGTAACTTTGAAATTCTTGAAGGGCAGCGTCAATGAATAACGTTCAGAATCTTCTTTTTCATAAAAAGTTTTAGCACTTCTTGGGAGATTATCTTGAATTAATGACCCAATATTGGTTGCTTTAAAGATAGAATCTAACTCATTAGCAGTATAGCCAGCTGCATACAACGCACCCACAATGGCCCCCATACTAGACCCACCTATATAATCGATTTCTACACCTGCCTCTTCAATAACTTTTAATGCACCTATATGCGCCATGCCTTTTGCACCGCCACCACTTAACACCAAGCCTATTTTCGGCCTTCTCTTTTCCTCTATATTTTGAGCAACCAAAGAACCGGCACACAATAAAAGCACCGATAACACCATTGGCATTTTACCTAAACTATTCTTTACGAAAAGATTCATATATCTTTTTTGCTTTTGAAGCCCCCACTTCTTCAGTTAGACTTTCCACAGAGGCTTCTTTAATGCGTTTTACCGATTTAAATTTCTTCAATAATTGTTGTGCTGTCTTTTCACCAACACCATCTATACCTTCTAATTCAGAATTAATAGCTCCTTTACTTCTTTTGTTTCTATGAAATGTAATCCCGAATCTATGGGCTTCATTTCGTAAATATTGAATTATTTTAAGACTTTCAGATTTCTTATCTAAATACAAAGGTATGGGGTCTTCAGGAAAGTAAATCTCCTCTAATCGTTTTGCAATACCCACAATAGCAATTTTACTTCTCAACCCTAAAAGGTCTAAACTTTTTAAAGCTGATGATAATTGACCCTTTCCGCCATCAATAACAATTAACTGTGGTAGTGGCTGCATTTCTTCCTGCAATCTTTTATATCTACGGTACACAACTTCTTCCATTGACGCAAAATCATCTGGACCGGTAACCGTTTTTATATTATAATGTCTATACTCTTTTTTTGAAGGCTTACCATCCCTAAACACCACACATGCCGCAACAGGATTACTCCCCTGAATATTACTGTTATCAAAACATTCTATATGCCTAGGCTCAGCAGATAAACGAATATCTTTTTTCATTTGCGCCATTATCCTATTCGTATGGCGATCAGGGTCAATAATCTTAATTTGATTAAAACGTTCTTGTCTAAAGAATTTAGCATTACGCTCAGACAAATCAAGAATCCGTTTTTTATCCCCTAACTTTGGAACAGTTACTTTTAAACCTGGCGATACTGCGATATTAAAAGGTACATAAAGCTCTTTAGAATCCGATTTAAATCGATCTCTAATTTCAACAATAGCCAATTCTAGTAAATCTTCATCTTTCTCTTCAAGCTTCTTCTTAATCTCCATTGTATGTGACCTTATTATAGATCCATGTGACAACTGAAGAAAATTCACATACGCAAAAGCATTATCGGATATTATACTGAATACATCAACATTACTGATTTTAGGGTTTACGATAGTTGATTTCACCTGATAATTCTCCAGAACATCTATCTTGTCCTTAATTTCTTGTGCTTCTTCAAACTTCATTTCTTCTGCCAATGCTTTCATCTGACTTTTGAAATAAGTTATTGAAGACTTAAAATTACCTTTTACAATTTCACGTATATCATCTATTTGTCTGTCATACTCCGTTATAGATTGATACCCCTCACATGGTCCCTTACAATTACCCAAATGGTATTCTAAGCACACTTTGTATTTTCCAGCATTAATTTTCTCTGCAGATAAGTCATAATTACAGGTTCTTAACGGATAAACACTCTTAATTAAATCTAACAGTACCCGTACCGTTTTCATACTGGTGTAAGGACCAAAATATTCAGAACCATCTTTAATTACCCTCCTAGTTGGAAAAAATCTTGGAAATCGTTCATTCTTAAGACAAAGCCAAGGGTACGACTTATCATCCTTTAATAATACATTATACCGAGGTCTTAATTCTTTAATTAAATTATTCTCTAGCAAAAGCGCATCTGACTCCGTCGGCACTACAATATGCTTAATGGACCGAATCTTTTTGACTAAAACCCGAGTTTTACCATACTCGTGATTCTTATTGAAATAGGATGATATTCGTTTCTTTAAATTCTTTGCCTTACCTACATATAATATACCGTCATTACTATCGTAAAACTGATATACTCCCGGACCGGTAGGTAACGCACTTAGCTGTATGTTTATGGGAATTTCTGTCATAATTTGATACCACTAATTTAGTCTATAAAACTGATTTGGTATTACACCACATACGTAAATTCTAATTACAATATTTTTTTAAGAAATTATGAATATGATATTTAATAGACCTATATTTTTTCATCTAAATAATATTACCCAACTCATATTATTGTATTAATAATTTGAAAAAATATACATATATTTAAATCTTTGATTTTCAGACAATTAATTGTTTCTATGTGACGTTATATGAATGAAACTGTTAATTTTTTTATAAAAAAGTGCATTTCAACGATAAAAAAGTGCCGTTTAAAGAGCTTGTATTAATTATTTTACCTATTTTTAACACAACAACAACAATTATTGGTTCATTTACAATACAAATATTATGGATAGTTATATCATCACTTTAGGAACTTACCTTATTTTAATGTTATTTTTTAAGGTATTTTTTGCTGTTGCAGGTAAAGAATAAATTGAAATATCAATATGTTAAAATCACTTCACAATGTTGAAGAAAGATTTACGCATAAAATATTCAAGATTACGTAGTTCCCTAACACCCTCTCAATTATCTTCTCAAAGTATAGCAATTGCGAATTCAGTTTTGCAATTGCCAATATGGAGTAATTCGTATTTCCACATATTTTTACCTATAGAACAGAAGGCTGAGATAAATACAGAAGGTATTATCTCAATACTTCTAGGTTTAGATAAAAATGTCATTGTTCCGAAAATTAAATCTTCTACACAATTAGTACATTTTCTGCTTACCGACAACACAAAATTTACGACCAATACCCTAAATATACCAGAACCTGTAGATGGTATTACTATTGAACCCAAAAAATTAGATGTTGTTTTTATTCCGCTTTTAGCGTTTGACGAATTAGGAAACAGAATAGGATACGGAAAAGGATTTTATGACCGATTTCTCAGTGATTGCAAAGAAGATGTCATAAAAATTGGATTATCTTTCTTTGAAGCTGAACATAGTATCGATGATGTTGACGCTACAGATATACCTCTCGACTATTGCGTAACGCCTAATAAAACCTATTCTTTTAAAACGTCTTAATCTTGTAGACTTTCTACTTCTTGTACCGGCGCCTCATCTTCTTTATTAAATGCTCTTTTATTAAACACTAATAATATACCCACACCTGTACTTATTGCAGTATCGGCAATATTGAAAACTGGTTCAAAAAATCTAAAATTCTGCCCGCCTATTATTGGCATCCAAGTAGGCCAAGTAGAATCTACCATTGGAAAATATAACATATCTACTACCTTACCATAAAATAACTTACCATAAGGTTCATCAGAAAATAAGGTTGCGACCTCATTATAACTTTCATTAAAAATAGCCCCATAAAAAACGGAGTCCAAAATATTACCCAATGCTCCAGCAAAAATTAATGAAACCGCCCAAATTAAGGTATTCGACGCCTTTTTCTTAATGACATCAAAAAGCCAATACCCTATACCGAAAATGGCAAATAGTCGAAATACCGTTAAAACTAATTTTCCGATGTTATCTGAAATAGGCAAAACATCACTAAGTTTTGCACCCCAAGCAGCACCTTCATTTTCAATGAACAGTATTTTAAACCAGTTAAATACTTCAACCGACTCACCCAAAACGAAATGGGTCTTTATATAAATCTTACTCCATTGATCAATAATTAATATCAATAGAATAAACAGTACAGATTTTTTAATGTTCATGGGCTTTAATCAATGAGCGCAAAAATATAAATATTATTCGGTTTTAATGAGATCTATATTTCCGGTAATAGTTTCTAGTATAAAAGTAGAATTTCCTTTTGGTATGAGATTAGCAGAAACCTCCCCGTACTTACTTGTAGCACTTATTGCAGCTGCTGCAGAATAGACCTTAATATTACCACTTTGAGATTTTATTTCAGCTTCGGCCTCTATATTATTTAACACGCATATGCCGTCTGATAATGATACATGTAATTCATTATACTCCCCATCTAACACTACCCTGGTATTCGTACCATAGATTTCTAGATTTTTATAAGAAGGAATTCTTAATTTCAATGAAATTGAAATTACTTTATGAGCACTTAGTTTATCATTAGGATTTTCGAAATTCGGAGTAAAGCCTGTTTCCACAAAAAGGGAAGAACCATTAGTTGAGACTTCTAAATCTAGGTCTTGACTATATTCACCCTCCATTTCTGCTACAATACTAATTTCATTACACTCACCTGTTTGCACTTCTACAACAAAGCAGTTAGTAGCATCTACCTGTATTAAACTTATATGATTTGCTAAAATATTTTCGTACATTTTCTTTTGCGCACTGAGCCCAATAGAAAATAAAATCACGAAATATAATAGGGAAACTTTCAAAATAATAGCTATTAAAAAACGCCCCTAAAGGCGTTTTAATTATGACTGCATATTTTTAGCTTCAATACTTAATGTAGCATGTGGCACAAGTTTTAACCGCTCTTTATTAATTAATTTACCTGTAACACGACACACACCAAAGGTTTTATTTTCTATACGTAACATCGCATTCTTAAGGTCACGAATAAACTTTTCTTGCCTTATAGCCAATTGCGTATTTGCCTCTTTACTCATGGTTTCTGAACCTTCTTCAAATGCTTTGAAAGTAGGCGACGTATCATCGGTACCATTATTACCATCGTTCATATAAGCACTTTTCAAGAGCTCTAAATGGCTTTTTGCCTTTTCTATCTTCTCTTCGATCAATACTTTGAATTCTGCCAAATCTTTATCAGAATACCTTACTTTTAAATCTTCTGCCATCTTTTAATGTTTTTCAATAAACAATTTAGTAATCACCTCGTCAAAAGCAATTTCTATGCCTTTGTCCAATTTTTCTACAAAATTTAACTCAGCCGTTAAAGTCTCTGTCTTAATATACTCTACATTATTCTTTACAGCAACTTCAACAAAACCGTCTTTTAATATTTTGATCGCAATTTTATCTGTCACCTCAAAACCAGAATCTTTTCTAATATTCTGAATTCTGTTAACCAACTCTCTTGCAATTCCTTCATTTCTCAACTCTTCATTAATTGTCACATCTAAGGCAACAGTTAATTTACCAGAGGTCGCTACCATCCAACCTTCAATATCTTGAGAAGAGATTTCTACATCTTGTAACTGTAAAGTAATACTTTTATTTTCTAATTGGATTGTTAATTCGCCATCCTGCTCAATTTTTTGGATGTCATTCTGATCAAAACCATTGACAACTTGAGCAATTTGCTTCATTTCTTTACCAAATTTTGGACCTAAAGTCTTGAAATTAGGCTTAATACGTTTTACCAATATTCCAGATGCATCATCTAGCAGTTGAATTTCCTTAACGTTAACTTCAGATTTTATTAATTCTGACACTGCTTCAATTTCTTCCCTGTCTTTATTATCTAACACAGGAATCATTATTTTCTGCAATGGCTGACGCACTTTTATTTTCTCTTTCTGACGGATTGATAATACTAAAGAAGAAATTATTTGCGCTTTCTGCATTTTAACTTCTAAACTTTTATCAATAAGTGACTCATCTGCAACAGGAAAATTTGCCAAATGCACACTTTCAAAACCATCTTTTACGGTAGCTTTATTCAAATCTAAATACAATTGATCCATAAAAAATGGTGCAATTGGTGCTGATAATTTTGCAACAATATCTAAACATGTATACAAGGTTTGGTATGCCGCAATTTTATCTTGAGCATATTCCCCTTTCCAGAAACGTCTTCTACACAAACGCACATACCAGTTACTTAGATTCTCTTGAACAAAATCTGATATTGCTCTTGCAGCACGTGTTGGCTCATACTCGTCGTATGCCGTATCTACAGTTTTAATCAATGAATTTAATTCTGATAAAATCCAACGGTCTATCTCTGTACGTTCAGCCATAGGCACATCTGCTTCGGCATAAGTAAACTTATCTAAATTAGCATACAAGCTAAAAAAGGAATAGGTATTATATAAGGTGCCAAAGAACTTGCGCTTTACCTCAGCGATACCTTCTGTATCGAACTTTAGGTTATCCCAAGGGTTGGCATTACTGATCATATACCACCTTGTAGCATCTGCACCATGCTCGTTCATGGTTTCAAAAGGATCTACTGCATTACCTAATCGCTTAGACATTTTCTTACCTTCTTTATCTAAAACGAGACCGTTAGAAACAACATTTTTATACGCAACTGAATCAAATACCATAGTTGCAATTGCATGCAAGGTATAGAACCAGCCACGTGTCTGGTCAACACCTTCTGCTATAAAATCTGCAGGAAATGTCTTTCCTTCATCTATCAATTCTTTGTTTTCAAATGGGTAATGCCACTGGGCATAAGGCATAGAACCACTATCAAACCAAACATCAATTAGATCACTTTCACGCTTCATTGGTTTGCCTGATGAAGACACTAATGTAATCTGATCAACAATGTTCTTATGTAAATCTATTTTATCGTAGTTCGCATCAGACATATCGTCGACTACGAAATCTGCATAAATATCTTTTTCCAATACCCCCGCTTCAACTGCTTTAGTCATTTCTGACTTTAGCTCTGCAACCGAACCTATTATTATTTCTTCCTTACCATCTTCCGTTCTCCAAATTGGCAATGGAATACCCCAATAACGAGACCTAGATAGGTTCCAGTCATTTGCATTCGCCAACCAATTACCAAATCTACCTTCACCAGTTGCTTTTGGTTTCCAGTTAATAGTTTGGTTCAACTCAAACATTCTATCCTTTACATCGGTCACTTTAATAAACCAAGAATCTAATGGGTAATATAATATTGGTTTATCTGTACGCCAACAGTTTGGGTAACTATGCACATACTTTTCTACCTTAAAGGCTTTATTTTCTTCTTTTAGTTTAATGGCAATTTCAACATCTATAGAACGTTCTGGTGCTTCACCATCTTCATAATATTCGTTTTTAACATACTTACCACCCAATTCTTTTAACTCTGGTCTAAACCTACCTTGCAAGTCAACTAAAGGAACCAAGTTTGCATTTTCATCTAACACTAACATTGGTGGTATTTCTGGAACTGCCTGCTTAGCCACAAAAGCATCATCTGCACCAAAAGTAGGTGCGGTATGGACGATACCTGTACCATCTTCGGTAGTTACAAAATCACCAGCAATTATTCTGAAAGCATTTTCTGCATTTTCATAAGGAAGCACATAATCCATTAACTGCTCATAACGAACACCCAACAAATCTTTTCCCTTAAACTCTTTTACAACATAAAAAGGAATTTTTTTGTCACCAGACTTGTATTCTAATAACTCAGCCTTCTCTGATACTTCTTTGAACTTACCAGAGAATTGTTTGCCTACCAAGTTCTTGGCAAGTACAACATTCATAGGCTCAAAAGTGTATTGATTGTAAGATTCAACTAATACATAATCAATTTTAGAACCTACAGTCAATGCTGTATTCGAAGGTAATGTCCAAGGGGTAGTCGTCCAAGCTAAAAAGTAAACTGTGCCTTCGTTCTGTAAGAAATCTGGTAATGTTTCTTCGACAGCTTTAAACTGAGCAGTTACCGTAGTATCCGTCACATCCTGGTAGGTACCTGGTTGATTTAGCTCATGAGAACTTAACCCAGTTCCTGCCTTTGGTGAATATGGCTGTATGGTATAACCCTTATATATTAAATCTTTTGAATATATCTGTTTTAATAACCACCAAACAGTTTCCATGTATTTGGACTTATAGGTAATGTACGGATCTTCCATATCTACCCAATACCCAACTTGTTCGGTCATCGAATTCCAAACATCGGTATATCTCATTACCGCTTTTTTACAAGCAGCATTATATTCTTCTACAGAAATTTTAACTCCTATATCTTCTTTAGTAATACCCAGTTCTTTCTCAACACCTAATTCAATAGGAAGACCATGAGTATCCCAACCAGCTTTACGTTTTACTTGAAAACCTTTCATGGTTTTATATCTTGGGAAGATATCTTTAATGGTTCTAGCCATTACATGATGAATACCTGGCATACCGTTTGCCGATGGTGGACCTTCATAGAATACATAACTATCTTTACCCTCTCGAGTAGATATACTTTTTTCAAAAATGGCATTCTTTGACCAGTAGTCAAGTATTTCTTCTGCGACCTTTGGTAAATTCAATCCTTGATATTCTGTGAACTTCATACAAAATGCTTATAGTACTGGGTTTAAAAGGCTGCAAAATTATAAAATTTTGATCAAAGAGGAGTGTATTGAGTGTACTGAAATACCTATAAACCATGTATTAATGGATTTATTTAGATCAAAAACATCCAAAAGTTAAATTTCTACGTATATTACCACGAACAATTAACCATTTAAGTTTACACAAATGAAAAAAGTAATTTTAGGATCATTAGCAATTTTAGCACTTAGTTTATCTGTTTCTTGTAGAGATGCAGCTGATAAAGCTAAAGCTGCAACTGAAGAAGCAGGAGCTGCATTAGAAAATGCTGGTGACGATTTAAAAGAAGCTGGCGAAGGTGCAATGGATGCTGCTGGTGATGCTGCTGATTCAGTAAAAGAAGCTGGTCAAGAAGGTATAGACGCTGCTAAGAAAGCTGGTGAAGATACTATGGATGCCGCTAAGAAAGCAGGTCAAGACGGTATGGATGCTGCTAAAGAAGCAGGTAATGACGTAAAAGATGCAGCTAATGATGCAGCTGACAAAGCAGCTCAAAAAGCTGAAGATGCAAAAAAGGCGATTAAACACTAACAATATCCTTTTTTTTATAAATTAAAAAGACCCGCTAATACCGGGTCTTTTTTTGTTTAAAAATGATAGCCTATACCAAGAATAATATTTAACCCTGGCGCAACTAAACCAGAAGAATATGTTCTATACCGTTGATCAGTTAAATTCTCTATACTAGCGGTTACCTTAAATCTATTGGTTACATCATATTGAGAACGAAAATTTAAAGTGTACCAAGATGGCGCAAACGGATTTCCATTTTCATCTGTAGCATAAATGTACTCTTTAGACTGTTCTGAAACTGCAAGATCATCATACGCTATTTCTCCATTATAATTCAAGAACAAATCTGTTCGTAGTCTTTGATTTTTCCATACGATATGAAAGTCCCCAAAGGTTGGTGCTGCATGACGTGCGGGAGTTTCAGAACCATCATCTTCCTCTTCCACACCTTCTGTAAACGTTAAGTTAGATGATAATGACCATTGCTCGGTCAAATATGCCTCTAACCCAAACTCAAAACCATAAACATAGGCTTTAGCTGCATTTTGAATTGCCTGTACGTTACTTAACTCGCCACCATATTCAATTTCAGAAACCCCATTGTAACTAAAATCTCTACGTACCAAAGCGTCTACTAAATACGTGTAATATGCTGCACCCTTTAATATAATCTTATCGTTTATATTTCGCTGTACGCCTATTTCAGCATTATAAGCATACTCAGGCTCTAAATCAGGATTTGGCACGACCACCGACCCTGGTTCAGAATCAAAAATCTTACCGACATCATCTATATTAGGAGCTCTAAAACCTGTTGATCCATTTAAAGTAACCTGTAGATTGGCTCTAGGGAACCAACTGAAACCTAAACTACCAGTTAATGCCCCTGTACTTAAATCTGCAGTCTCAAACGGAAAATCATAAAAAGTATCATCGAATACAGCGTCAACCCATACATGGCTATATCGCAAACCAGACATGATCGTAAAATTAGGTTTTGCTTTGTATTCGCCATTTACATACCCAGCCAAGCTTTGCCAAGTTGAACCATCTGGGTAGCGTGATGCAGCATCGGTTTTTTCGTCAGTATTAATATTTAAATCAAAACCATCTGACCTTACTTTATTATATATATACTCAGTACCATAATACAGTCTGAAATCGCCAATCTTCTTATTCTCCAAATCAATATTAAAGTTTACCGCATCTACTTTTTCTTTGGTTGTATTTCTTATCTCATCTTGAAAATCTCTATTAATTCTACTTTCTTCAAAATGCTGATATGCCAAGCCTAGTTTTAAACCATCATATACTTTTCCATTTCCTTTTTTCTGTACTTGCGCATTCCCCATAAACCACTTCTGTGGACCGTAGTACCATTCTGCAGAACGCAACCCCAAACCGTCACTTGTTGGCCTAATTAGACGGTCATATCTAGAATAATTAGATGTTTCAGTATAATAGGCACCTAAGTTCAAATCCCATTTTGTATTGGGTTTAAACAGAAATTTTTGCATGAAATTTATTTGATCATATCCTGTTGGTACTTGTTTTTTTGGTGAATCATTTTCTGCCAATTCATCAATACCATTTACAGTTTGCACGTATGTATTTCTTAAATAAGAATCTGGTCCATGAGAACCCATTCTTAAATCTTGAAAATTATTATACGTCATACTTGTAAGTGAAGACCATGTTTTTTTACCTAGGTTAATATCTGCATGTACGGTATTCTCCATATTCGCCGATGCAAATCTATAATTGGCATTACCGTGTACCAAAAGGCTATCATTCTGCGATAACATGGGTTTTTTAGTGTAAAAGTTCATAACCCCGCCTATTGCATCACTACCATATATAACCGAACCCGGACCGAAAATAACCTCTGTATTCTTAATTGTGAAGGGATCAACAGATATTACATTTTGCACATTACCACCTCTAAATATGGCGTTGTTCATTCTTACCCCATCAACAGATAGTAGTAATCTATTAGTAGCAAACCCACGAATCATTGGACTACCACCACCCATTTGGCTTTTTTGCACGAATACTTTACCGCTATTTTGAAGTAAATCTGCCGCCGTTTGTGGTGCAGAAAAAGCAATTGACCTTGCATCTAAAGAAACTATTCTATTGGGTATATCTCTTTTTTGTTGCTCCCATTTAGAAACGGACATTACCACTTCATCTAATTGCTGAGCCTTCATAATCAAGTAGGCGCTATTACCTTGTCTTTGTAATTGCAGCTTAGTGGTTTTAAATTCTTGATAACCAATATGCTTTAGTGTAATGCGTTCTTTACTTGTAAATACAGAAGCATCAAAAACCCCATCGAAGTTCGATAGTGCAATCTTAGATTTATCTTTGTTGTATACGGCAACATTGGAAACCTCCTCACCACTATCGGCATCTAGCACGATAATTTCTTGAGCATTGCCAAAATAACAACATAAAAAAAGTGCTATAAATAGATACTTATACATACGTATTAAAAACATCATTTAAAACGGCAAGCGACTTTGGTTTTCTAAAACCTTGTAAATGCAATTCAAAATAAAGGATTAAAGATTTCAGTAATTCTTGGCGATTATTTTTTTTCATCTTCACGGTATGCATTGCATCAAAATTTGTGCCCAATAAGGTCTTGAAATAATAAATATTCTCACCTCTTAACATTGGGTTCAATGATTCAACGGCAGCAAACTCCCCTTCTAACAAATCGAAATAGGGCTTATCTATCTGATATACATCTGGATAAAAACCTAAAAAGCGTGTCAATGACAACATAAAATAGAGATGAAAATTAGCCACTTCTTTATGCATATCTAGCCATTGTAACGATGCTTCTAAAAACTGGAACAAATCTTCATTTTTCTCTTCTTCCCGTATGCTATTACCTAATAGCTCTGCTAAAAATAAGGTCATTGCATTTTTAGCCATGTCTGCATATAAAGTTTGATAGTGATAAAAAACCTTTGCTTCTTTAAGGGTCTCTAATGTGCCCTTATTTTTATGATTGGCAACAATTTCTAACTGTGTTAAAGGCTGAAAATAGGCAGTTTTTAATTTTCCTTTCTTTGAAGATAACACCCCTCGTAATAAATATGATTTTATACCATCTGATGCTGTAAAGGCCTTGACAATAAGACTTGTATCGCCATATTTAAGTGCAGAAAATATTATAGCCTTTGTGGTCACCTGCATATTAGAACATCTATTTCAACAAAGATAGTTGATTGAAGCTTGTTGACAACCTTGCATAAAAAAATGCGAGACCCTAAAAATAGAGTCTCGTATTATATGTTTGTTATGGTAAACTTAAGTTCTAGATAACACCCTGTGCTAACATGGCATCGGCTACCTTAACGAAACCAGCAATGTTGGCTCCTTTTACATAGTTACAGAAACCATCTTCTTCTTTACCGTATTCTATACAAGAATCGTGAATGTCTTCCATAATATCTTTTAAACGCTCATCAACCTCTTCACGTGTCCAGCTAATTCTTAATGAATTCTGAGACATTTCTAGACCTGACGTTGCAACACCACCTGCATTTGAAGCTTTACCTGGCGCAAACAATATTTTTGCGTTATTGAATTCATGAACAGCATCTGTATCACAAGGCATATTAGCACCTTCTGCAACACACATACATCCATTTTTCAATAGCTTTTTAGCATCATCTTGATCCAACTCATTTTGGGTAGCACATGGTAATGCAATATCACATTTTACTTCCCAAGGTGTTTTTCCTTTATGAAATTCAGCAGAAGCATATTTATCTGCATACTCAGAAATACGTCCTCTTCTGTTATTCTTAAGATCCATTACAAAAGCAAGCTTCTCATCATTGATGCCATCTTTGTCATAGATATATCCGCTAGAATCTGAAAGTGTTACCACTTTAGCCCCTAATAAAATTGCTTTTTCAGCTGCATACTGAGCAACATTTCCTGACCCAGAAATTACAACTGTTTTGCCTTCAAAAGTTTCGTTTTTTGTTTTTAGCATACTTTGTGCAAAATACACAGTACCGTAACCTGTAGCTTCTGGTCTAATTTTAGAACCACCCCAAGAAAGACCTTTACCAGTTAAAACACCGGTAAACTCATTACGTATCTTTTTGTACATGCCAAAAAGGAACCCAATTTCACGTGCACCAACACCAATATCACCAGCAGGTACATCTGTATTTGGACCAATATGTCTATTTAGTTCTAACATGAAGGCATGGCAAAAACGCATTACCTCATCATCAGATTTTCCTTTTGGATCAAAATCAGAACCACCTTTACCACCACCCATTGGCAATGTTGTAAGACTGTTCTTAAATACTTGCTCAAAAGCTAAGAATTTTAAGATACTCGCATTTACGGTTGGGTGAAAACGCAATCCTCCTTTGTATGGACCTATTGCCGAGTTCATTTGTATTCTATACCCACGGTTTACATGAATTTCACCTGCATCATCAACCCACGCTACCCTAAATGAAATTAAACGTTCTGGTTCTACCATTCTTAAAAGAATGTTCTTACCATTATATATGTCTTGATTTGCAATATATGGTATAACCGTTTCTGCAACTTCTTGCACCGCTTGTATGAATTCTGGTTCGTGACCATTTCTGGCAATAACCTCATCCATAAATGCTTTTATTTTATTCTCCATAAAGCCTTTTAAACTTATTTAAATTATTGATTTCAAAGTATAACGTCAAAATTATGCTATTTGTGTAATTTGATAGCTTATTTTTTTAAAAATCGATAAAAATTGTTGTTTTGACAACAAACTACCTATTCTTGCTACATTTAATTTAACATTTGGTCATTTATTCTATCGCTTGTTCTAAATCTGCTATTAAATCATCAATATCTTCAATACCAACACTTAATCTAATTAACGAATCAACCACTCCGCTTCTAAGTCGTTCTTCTTTTGGAATACTTGCATGGGTCATACTTGCAGGATGACCTGCCAGACTTTCTACGCCACCTAAAGACTCTGCCAATGTAAAAACCTGTAACCTTTCTACAATCTTAATTGCATCGTCATAACTACCACCTTTGGGCACAAAAGAGATCATACCACCAAAATCTTTCATCTGTTCTTTTGCGATATAATAATTAGGATGGTCTTCGAAACCTGGCCAGTAGACTTTTTCTATTTTAGGATTGCTTTTAAGGTATTCTGCAATCGCTCTACCATTTTCACAATGGCGTTGCATACGTAAATGCAGTGTTTTTATTCCTCTCAAGACCAAGAAACTATCCATAGGTCCGCAAACGGCACCACTGGCATTTTGTATAAAATAAAGTTTATCGGCTAATTCTTTGTCTTTGACCACTAATGCTCCAACAACCGTATCGCTATGACCACCAAGATATTTGGTCGCTGAGTGCATTACAATATCTGCTCCCAGTTCTAACGGTAATTGCAAATAAGGCGTAGCAAAGGTATTATCTACTGCTAACATTATATCTGTATCTTTAGTTAAGGCAGCTACTGCTTTTATATCTATAATATTCATCATTGGGTTGGTAGGTGTTTCTACCCAAATCAACTTTGTTTTAGAATTGATTTTATCACGTACAGCATCCGTGCCTTGCATACCTACAAAATGGAAGACTATACCAAACTTTTCAAATATCTTTTTGAATATTCTATAAGTCCCTCCATAAAGGTCATCTGTTGAAATTACTTCATCACCAGGGGCTAACAATTTAATGACCGCGTCAATCGCTGCAATACCACTACCAAAGGCTAAACCAAATTCACCACCCTCTATACTTGCCAAAGAATTTTCTAAAGCAGTTCGTGTAGGGTTGGCACTTCTAGAATATTGATAACCTTTATGACCACCAGGTGTAGTTTGGGCATATGTTGATGTTTGATATATAGGTGGCATAACAGCACCATATGCTTCATCTGGTTGCTGACCACCATGTATGGTTTTCGTATTGAACTTTAGATTTTTAGAGGTCATATTCAAGTATTTATAACACAAATGTATTGTTATCTTTCGGGGAATACAATGAAGCTGTATTTTTGCATTAAATCTAATCTCTCCATGAAATCTAAGCTTACCTGCCTACTCCTTTGCTTTTTATTTATTGCCTGTAATAAGGATACCCTTTCTTTTGAACCGTTGACCATCGCTACTGATTCTTGCGAGAATTGCACCTTCGTTCGTATCGAAATACCTGAGGCAACTGGCAAAACAAAACTAAGCAAGACAATCAATGCTGCCTTAGAAGGTGAGATTATTGCTTTACTAAATTTTGATGAGGAGAGCAACGCACAAAATCTAGAAGAGGCAAAAGAAGCTTTTGTGTTTGATTATGAAGAACTAAATGGAAAATTTCCTGAAGAATCTATGCCATGGGAAGCTACAATCGAAGGCACCATAACCTTCGAAAACAAAGATATAATTACTATTAAACTAGAATCATATATTTATACCGGTGGAGCACACGGCTACGGTACTAACAGATTTTTAAATTTTAACAAACTTAATGGTGTAGAATTGTACCAAGAAGATTTATTCAATAACCTTGATGAATTCAAAACCTATGCCGAGACGCTTTTTAGAGAGCAAGAAAATATACCCGCAGAAGGTTCTATAAATAATACCGGTTTCATGTTCGAAACTGAGAATTTCTATTTGCCCGATAATTTAGGGTATACCGAAACCGGACTCCTACTTTTCTACGAACCTTATGAAATAGCTTCTTTTGCAGATGGTCCAATTACGCTAACCATACCTTATACACAAGCAAACTCTTTTTTAAGGTACCCGCAACAACAACCTTAAGCCAGTTGTTTTAGCAACAGGGAGATTTGCCCAAGGTGCAACCCTTCGTGTAACAAATTAAACACTATTGCATCATCAACATTTTTGAGCGTAACTCGCGCACTTGTAGTATACTCGTTAAATGTTTGAAAAAGTGCCGTATCGTAATCTTCAATAAGCCATTCTGCCGTAGAAATTAAAAAATCTGCTACCATCATCATCTCTTCTTCGGTTGCTGTACCATCTGGCACTGTACCTTTTGCGAACTTTGCCACCAGTTCATTTGGTATACGCATTTGTAAACCACTTAACTTGTAGATAAGAAGTTGTTGCGTTGCTACCGTATGGGCTATATTCCAATAAACATTGTTATTGAATCCTTCAGGTATTTGAAGTAGTTTTTCTTTAGGAGTCTCTGTTAATATCGTATGTAGATTTCTACGATTTTGGAACATAATACCAAATAAATTCTCAGTCATCATTTCACATTTTATGCTTTGTAAAAATAGCACAATTAATGATATTTAAGTTTCTTTGTATTTCTAAAACCTTCATCACATAAAAGTGTTTTTTCTTTCGGAAGGATAAAAAGCATCATCCTAAACTTTCAAAATCATGAAAAAAATATACCATTTAAGCACCTGTTCTACTTGTCAACGTATTATTAAAGAACTACAACCACTTTCAGATTTTGAACTACACGACATTAAAACAGCTCCTATAACGCCATCTCAGCTAGAACAAATGCATAGTCTTTCTAAGAGCTATGAAGATTTATTCAGCAAAAGAGCTGTTTTGTACCGAGAGCGAAATCTTAAAGAACAAAACCTTTCTGAAGAAGATATTAAAGCGTTGATATTAGAACAATACACCTTCTTAAAACGACCTGTAATTATTGTTGATGACCAAATTTTTATTGGAAATAGTAAGAAAGTGGTAGAAGCCGCTAAAACGGCAATTCATCCGTGAGCAAAAGACTACTAGCCATACTCGCTGCTATTGGGGCAACTACCATTTATGGAGTTAACCACACTATCGCCAAAGGTATCATGCCACATTATGTGCAACCTTTCGGATTTATTATTTTAAGGGTTCTCGGTGCAGCTATCCTATTTTGGTTGATTTCACCTTTTGGACCAAAAGAACGTATTGACCCTAAAGATTATTTACGCATGTTGATTTGTGCCCTATTAGGTATGGGCTTAAATATGATGGTATTTTTCAAAGGACTATCACTATCTACACCAATAAATAGTGCCGTATTAATCACCACCACGCCAATTGTAGTACTAATTCTATCGGCTGTAATTTTAAAAGAAAAAATATCTGGAAGAAAAATAATAGGAATCACTATCGGATTACTTGGTGCACTAGGCTTAATCTTGTTCGGTACCGAAGTAAGACAAGACGCACCGAATATACCTCTAGGCAATTTCTTGATTTTTTTAAACTCAATTTTCTACGGATCCTACCTAGTATTGGTAAAAATTCTAATTAGCAAATATCATCCATTTACATTTATGAAATGGCTGTTCTCTTTAGGTGTTCTTATATGCTTACCCCTTGGATACGAAGAATTCATGGAAATTTCTTGGAACACTTTACCTTTAGAAGCCTATTTTGGTATTGGTTTTGTAATTCTTGGAACAACATTCTGCACCTACCTGTTTAATATTTTTGCGTTAACCCAATTAAAAGCTTCTACCCTAAGTGCTTTTGTATACGTACAACCACTAGTGGGCATTACATATGCCGTTTTTACAGGTCAAGACACTATCACTACAGTGAAAATCATTGCTGCTTGTTTTGTTTTAGTTGGGGTTTATCTTTCTAGCAAAAGACCAAAGAGAAAACTACAACAAAATTAAATATGAGATTTTTTTGCATTTTCTAAATTCAGCGACACCACCTCGATAGCCTTTTTTTCATCCCGGTGATGCATGGCAGACACTAAATCAAGATGTTCTTGTAAGATTACATTCAAAGATCTGTTCAGCCCCACAAGATCCATAAAAGACAATATTTTGGCAGACTTGTACATTTGGTACAATGTTCTATTACCACAGTTTTTGACAATATACTCGTGAAAATATCGATCAATTTTATAAAACACATATCCGTTTTTTGGTCCACTTTCAAATGGCACCAAAAGACTTCTTAAATCGTCAATTTTAGATTGCGGTGCATTACGTGTAAATAATTTAACCGCCATAGTTTCTAAAGCTATTCTACAATCGAACATTTCTACAGTTTCTTGCTCACACAATTCTCGTACAGAAAGTCCATTATCTAAATTACCGACCAATAAACTCTCTTGTTTTAACTGCTGTAAAACTACAGGTACAGTGTCGTCGTTAATTCGTAAAGTGTGTGATAACCTATGCTCAGTAATAAGTTGCCCAGGTACCAACTTTTTGGTTACAATCAACTTTTTAACTTTACCGTATGTTTCTTGAAATATTTCTTCTGGTAGGCTAACCATTAAGCAAATATATTATTATCGGTTATTGATTACTCAACAGTCTAAGGGGGAATACAACTGTAATTAATTGAATCATTTAAAAATAAAGTTTTTAACACTACGATTCCTATAAATTTATAGGAATTTTCAAAAATTCTCTAGTATGTTCTTTTGTCAGCACTCTAAATCCTTCTCCTTTTTCTAAATCACGGAATTTATTCATCAATTTTTCTGTCAATCCCATCAACTTTCTTGACTCTAAACTGATCCAAGCACCCATCATTTCGCAACGCGCTATGTTTTCTCCTTTGTCATTGTAAAAATTATGGTGGAACTCAAAAAATTTACCATCTTCACTTAGTCCCATAATCTCTAAAGAAACTTTAACCTGATTACCAAGAAAGGCTTCTTTAAAATAATACATATGCTCATAAAATGCTACTGGACCTATTTTATAGGTAACCATAGTCTTTTGATCAAAGCCCTGCTCCATCAAAAAAGCCATTCGAGTATGGCTCATAAGATTAACATATGCCGAATTCGCTAAATGACGATTTGCATCTATATCACTCCACCGTACTTCAAAGTCCTTTGTAAACATTTTTATAATTTTTACTATGCATGCATAATACCTTATAAAAATAGCATAGTTTTGAAATGTAAGAACTAAAAAACATCGTTTTTTATAGTTATTTTTAAATCACTTTCAAAATTTACAGCACTATGTCAAATAAACCCCCTTTCATTAAAGAGTTATCATTGCCCGCAGTTGCAGCCCCAATGTTTTTAATTTCTGGACCACAATTGGTTATTGAATGTTGTAAAAATGGCATTGTTGGTACGTTCCCGGCATTGAACCAACGCACTAGTGAAGGTTTTGAAGAATGGCTTATTGAAATAAAATCTGCCCTAAAGACCTTTGAAGAAGAGACGGGTAAAAAACCTGCCCCGTTTGGCGTAAATTTAATTGTACACGCAACAAACCCAAGATTAGAAGCAGATGTAAAGTTATGTGTAAAGCACAAAGTACCTTTGATCATCACTTCTTTAGGTGCTGTCTCTCAAGTAGTAGATGCTATTCACAGTTATGGTGGATTGGTTTTTCACGATATTATTAAAAAACGTCATGCAGAGAAAGCAGCCGAAGCCGGTGTAGACGGATTGATTCTTGTTGCTGCAGGTGCAGGTGGTCATGCAGGCACAATTAACCCAATGCCTTTAGTTGCTGAAATAAAGAAATTCTACCATAAAACTATTCTTCTTTCCGGTTGTATTAGTACGGGTAGAGACATTGCATCTGCCCTACAAATGGGTGCTGATTTAGCTTATATGGGTACCAGATTCATAAATACAAATGAAAGCAAAGCTACTCCTGAATATCGACAAATGATTATTGATGCAGGTGCTAGCGATGTGGTGTATACTGCTTCAATTTCTGGTGTACACGCCAATTTTTTAGGTGCTAGTTTAAAAGCTGCGGGTATCACAGAAGAAGACCTTAAAAAAGATGTAAAAATTGATTTTGGAAAAGAAATGAATACTGAAGCCAAAGCTTGGAAAACCATTTGGTCTGCAGGTCAAGGTTCTGCACTCATTGACGATTCCATTCCTGTTGCCGAATTGGTATCACATTTAAAGACAGAATTTAAAGAGGCTATCGAAGAACAAATAAAAGTTCTAGAAACATACCCTAAGTAAACAAATTTTAGCTTTTACAAATAGATGCCGTTAATTGACTCTACATATGATCCGCCATTGTTTTTTAAGAACGGACACCTATCTACCATATATTCCGGTTTAGTTAGAAAAGTATCCGATGTAGAGCAAATACGCATTCGTATCACTCTGCCAGATTCTGATTTTTTAGACACGGACTGGAGCTATGCTTCATCTACTTCCCAAAAATTGGTTATCATAATCCATGGTCTAGAAGGAAGTTCCAAGAGAGCATATATAAAAGGTAGTGCTAAAGTTTTAACACAATCTGGCTATGACGTTTGCGCCATTAATTTAAGAGGATGCAGCGGTACCGCCAACAAACTATTTAGGTCTTACCACTCTGGAGCAACCGAAGATTTACAAGCGGTTATTGAACATGTTCTAAATTTAGATGAATACCAAAGTATTTACCTTCATGGTTTTAGCCTTGGTGGTAACCTACTTTTAAAATATTTAGGTGAGAAAAGAGAAAGGGCTAATGAAATTAAAGGAGCAGTTGCCATTTCGGTGCCTTGCCAATTAGCAGATTCACTGCACCAGTTACTTCAGTTTAAGAATGCAATTTATGCTAAACGGTTCAAGGGAAACCTCATAAAAAAACTTAAGCTAAAGCAAGAATTATTTCCTGAACTTATTTCCGTTACAGATATCGAAAACATTAAAACCCTTAAAGATTTTGATAATTTTTACACCAGTAGAGCACACGGTTTTAAAGATGCAATGGACTACTATGCCAAAAGCAGCAGTCTTCAGTTCTTAGACAAGATCAAAGTACCTACTCTAATAATTAACGCACTAAACGATTCTTTTTTAGGGTCCGAGTGTTATCCTATAGAAATTGCCAAACACCACAGTAATCTTTTCCTTGAAATGCCTAAATATGGTGGTCATGTTGGTTTCTACGGTACCAATAACTTAACCTACGCGGAGCAGCGTACATTAGAATTCTTAGATAATATAAACTAAGGTTAGCGCACAAATATAAAATCGCTTGCACAAATTGTTACTTACTTAAAGTTATTAGTTAAAAACTTAACTCCATACGTATTAAAACATACTTCAACCCGCAAAAATTCATATATTAGTTGCTCAATTTACAGACAACACTTAAAAGATAGTAACGTATGCGCAAATTATTCACTTTATTAGCTCTTAGCACAATGATCATTAGTTGTGGTGAGAAGAAGGAAGAGAAAAAAGATGGTTTTGAAATGAACAGAACCAAAAAAGAAGTTAAAAAAGAAACGGCAAGTGAAGGCGTTCCTGTTGATTTAGATAACAAAGGTGTTGGTCCAATAACCAGTGTTACTTTTGACGAGGCAGTAAACGAAGAAATGGCCGCTGTAGGTAAAGAAAAATTTCAAGCCATTTGTACGGCTTGCCACATGGCAGAGCAACGTATGATCGGACCGGCATTGAAAGGTGTTTACGAACGTAGAAGTCCAGAATGGGTAATGAACATGATTATCAATCCTGATAAAATGTTGAAAGAAGATCCTATTGCAAAAGCATTATTGAAAGAATACAACAATGCAATTATGCTTAATCAGAATTTAAAGGAAGAGGATGCTCGCAACTTAGCAGAATATTTACGTACACTATAAAGTTAAACGCCAATCTAATACTGAAAACCCTTTCATAAATATGAAAGGGTTTTCTTTTTATAACAAATACTCGTGATCACTTTAAAAAGTATGTTTTCTGTACTTTTTACGACCAATTAAGTATTAAATGATTGATATATGCAAAACGATAAAATAAAAATAGATATAGTTTCTGATGTTGCTTGCCCATGGTGTTATGTTGGTAAGAAAAGATTAGAAAAAGCAATAAAAGAATGGGATGGCGCCGAGATTGAAATTGAGTGGCACCCATTTCAATTAGATCCAAATATACCAAAGGAAGGACTAGACAGGGATACTTACCTTACCAATAAATTTGGCAGTGTAGACGGACCTTTGGAAATGACGAAACGTTTAGAAGAAAGCGGAAAAGAAGAAGGTATCAACTTTAACTTTGGAAAGGAATGGTTGGCGGTAAATACACTACCGTTACATCAACTTTTACATGTGGCAGGTGAAGAGGGTTTTAAAAACGCTCTTAAAGAGCGTTTTATGAAAGCATACTTTGATGAAAATCTTCATTTAAACGATGTTGATGTTCTAAGTACTATTATGGCTGAATATGACTGGTCGCCAGAAAAAACACAAGAAATTTTAAATGAAGATGCAATTGCATATTCTGTAAAACAAGAGATTGCTCATTACCAACAACGCGGTGTTAACAGTGTGCCTTTCTTTATTATCAATGATAAATTTGGAATTAGCGGTGCTCAACCACCAGCAGCATTTTTAGAAGCTTTTCAACAAGTAGCGCCTTTAAAAATAATTGCTACGGGTGATAGTTGTGATCCTTCTACAGGAATTTGCTAATTTAATACTAGCTAAAAATTATTATTAATTATAAATCAAAAGATATGAAAGCATCATTTTCTGATATCATTAAAGGGGACACTCCGGTTTTAGTAGATTTTTTTGCTGACTGGTGTGGACCTTGTAAAACGCTAGCTCCTATTCTAAAAGACGTAAAAACCGATTTAGGAGACGCTATTAAAGTCGTAAAAATCGACGTAGATAAAAATCAAACATTGGCATCTCAATACCAAGTTAGAGGTGTGCCTACTATGATTCTTTTTAAAGATGGAAAGCAGGTTTGGAGACAATCTGGGGTAGTGCCAAAAAATGACTTATTACAAATTATAAATTCTAATTAATAGAATTTTAAACATACTGGACTAGGCAAATCAACTTGGCTTACAAAACTTAGAGTGCCATTTTCTGCATCTCTATTAAAAACAACAATATTGTTGCTACGTTGATTTGCTACCAGTACATATTTACCAGTAGGGTCTATACTAAAGTTTCTTGGCCAATCGCCTTTTACAGACTCTCTACCTACCAATTCTAATTTTCCGGTAGTTTCATCTACCTTAAATATTACTACTGTATTCTCCCCTCTATTTGTTCCATATAGAAATTTACCGTCTGGTGATAAATGAAGATCAGCACAAAAACTCTCACCTTCAAAATCTGATGCTAAAGTATCATACGTTTGCTTACCATAATACTTGCCCTCCTCTTTCTGAAACATTGTTATGGTAGAGTTTAATTCATTGATTATATAAAGAAATTCTGCATCATTAGAAGCAGCAAAATGTCTTGGTCCTGCACCTTCAGCAACCACTAACTCTTTCTGATCGCTTGGAACAAAGTTATTCTTGGACGCTGTGTACTTTTTTATTCGGTCAAGACCTAAATCAGACACCATTAATTCTCCGTTTAAAAACGATGCCATATGTGCATGAGCTTTCCTAGTAGAATCCAAAACTTTATGATCTATAATTTGTGGAGAAGGTTTTAGATTTCCATTTTCCAACGCATTATACACTGCAACATTACCACCAGAATAGTTTGCTGCTGCCACTAGATTGCCATCATTACTAACACCTACAAAACATGGGTTAGCACCATGTGTAGATTGTTCTTCTACATATACAAGAGAAGTATCCTTTACTCTGAATGTGGTAATTGACCCATCGTCCTTTTTATAATCATCTACTTCGCTTACGGCATATAAAGAATTTCTATCTGGAGAAAATGATATGTAAGATGGGTTTTTAATCTTAGCAACTAAAGTTTGGTTTGTCAATTCACCAGTACCTAAGTTTAAATTGTATCTATAAATACCCTCGCTACCATTATCCGTATACGTTCCTACGAAAAGAACTTCTTCGTTTATAGACTCTTCCACCTTACAACTGTTAAAAATAATCAATCCTATAATTGCGATAAGCAAACTGACTTTATTCTTCATATTTCTAATGCTCTAATCTAAAAAAATCTCTTTTTAAAAAGAGAAAAATAAAACTTGTATTAAGATCATTAAATGTATAAAAGAATTATTCAAAAACTAAGAATAATTGAATTTCATGTAACAAAATGGTCTTTTTTGCTACATATAAGAAAGAAATGACGATGGGATACGGCGGACAACCAATGAAAGTAATAAAGGCAAATAGAGCATTACTTAAAAAAAGTAGAGGCTTTAGAGATTTGCGCAAAGATTATTTAGACTACTCTCAAGAAACCAAATTACACTTTAAAGAACTCACCGATTTTGAGCGTAAAGTAGTGCGTGATAAAATAAGAGCACAAGCCAAAAAAGACAGCCTAAAAGAAATAGGGATCTATATTATTTCTATAGCTATGGTCTTAGGAGCCTTTTATGCTATCTATAAGTATGCGTCATAATAACTATTAAATACAAGCTCTTATAAACCCCACAACTTAAAAGGATTTTTAGTTTCTGGATCATCATCTTTTGACTTAGAAAGAGGCTTGTTTACCATGACCTTGTATGTAGGATCCTCCATAACATTTACATCTATAATATCATCTGCAGCTGCCAATAAACGTATACAGTCATTACTCAAGTGACGTAAATGAACTTTTTTACCCACTTGGGCATATCGTTCTGTAATCTTGTTTAAAGCCTCTATACCGCTCATATCTGAAACACGACTCTCTTTGAAGTCGATAATTACTTCGCTTGGATCACCTTGCACATCAAATTTTTCATTAAAAAGCGTAGTTGAACCAAAGAATAAAGGACCATATATTTCATAATGCTTTACCCCGTTCTCATCTACATATTTTCTTGCTCTAATTCTCTTGGCACTTTCCCACGCAAATACCAATGCCGATATAATTACCCCTATCAATACCGCTAATGCCAAATTATGAAGTACTACAGTAATTAAAGTAACCAATATCATTACAAAAATATCTGACCTTGGCATTCTTCTTAAAGCCTTGAAACTTGCCCACTCAAATGTACCTACGGAAACCATTACCATAACACCTACCAATGCCGCAATAGGCACCAGTTCTATTACCGGTGCACCAAACAATATGATCAGCAATATGGTTAAGGCAGCAATGATACCAGATAATCTTGCCCTTGAACCTGCTGACAGGTTTACCAAAGTCTGTGCTATCATTGGGCAACCACCCATACCACCAAAGAAACCGTTCAATATATTTGCGCCACCTTGTGCCAAACACTCTCTGTTACTGTTACCTTTTGTATTGGTAATCTCATCTACCAAATTCAAGGTAAGTAAGCCCTCAGTAAGACCAACCGCAGCCATTATCAAACCGTAAGGCAAAATAATTTTAAAGGCTTCTAATGTAAAGGGAATAGTTGGTATATGAAAAGAAGGTAACGACCCACTAAGCGACTTCAACTCTTCACCTGGCAACGTATCTTGATTAATGATATCTACTACTTGTTTCGTTTCTATTTTTAGAAAATATACTACTAGAAATACTACAATGATTCCTATTAATGAAGCCGGAACTGCTTTAGTAAGTTTGGGAACAAAAACAATTATTGCAATGGTAAACAGTACCAAACCTACCATTGTATATAATGTGGAACCTGTTAACCAAACTGCAGCATCGCCTACACCTATTTTAAACTGATCCATTTGTGCCATAAAAATAATTATAGCCAAACCGTTTACAAACCCAAACATTACAGGCTGAGGCACTAAGCGAATAAATTTACCAAGCTTTAAAAAACCAACAATCAATTGAAAAACACCTGCTAAAGCCACTGCTGCAAAAACATATTCTAAACCATGAGAATTCATTAATGCCATTAATACAACTACTGTTGCCCCTGCTCCACCAGAAATTAACCCAGGTCTTCCACCAAAAATTGCTGTAACCAACCCCATGATAAAAGCACCATACAAACCTACTAATGGTGAAAACCCTGCAAGAATAGCAAACATCAATGATTCTGGAATCATTGTCATTGCAACGGTTAATCCTGCTAAAATTTCATTTTTATAATCTACTTTCTGATTGAAATCGAAAATATTAAGGTACTTCTGCATGCCCGATGAATTTAAGGGCGCAAAAATAAGTCATATTTATTGGCCTAGCCACTAACAAGCAGATTATTACTATATTATCTCTCTACCAGGCTTTTAGGCCTAATAATTTCTCTCCTAAAGGTGATAATTTAGCAGTATCATATTTGGTTTGCTCCCATTTACGTGGATCACCCGGAAATGCATACCCTTCTGGGGCTATTTTGTTCTTCCAAGAATTGACTCTCCAATGACGAATTTCTTCATTTTCCGGCTCTGCTGGCATCATTGAAATATACTGCGCTATACGAACTTTATTTTTTGATTTATTGGGTCTTATACCATGAGGTTCCGTACTATTGAAAATTAACAGATCACCTGCCTTCATTTTCACTTTTACTATTTTATCTTCCAAACCATCTAACGAAGGCTGAAAGCGATCTCTATCTTCTGGCTGTGTCAGTTTCCAAGAATCGTAATTACGGTATAACCAAGGTATACATTGAAAACCTCCCATATTTTCGTCATCTTGGTCAGCTAATGCCAATACTCCTTGTACATTTTGTGGTTTTGTTTCCGGGTCATAATCCCAATGAATGAATCCTTTCTTATCAACTCCTTGTGGTAACGGGAAATTTAAATTTGCCCTATCTATTGTCACCCAAAGTTTTTCTGTTCCCCAAACATCTACAAAAGCATCATATACTCTTTGCGTTTGTCTATTGTTCCATAAATGTTGATGGTTGTAAACCTCAACCATACCTGTACCAGTCAACTCTTTCATTTGCATCTCTGCTCTTGGTGGTGCATACCATGTTGAAGAATCTGTAGGACTCTTTTCATCAAACATCCAAAGAAAATCTGCCGTAGCTTTTGCTTGCTCCAAGGGTACTGCATTCTTTATTACGATATATCCATTTTCCATCCAGAATTTCCAATCTTCCTCGCTGAGTATACGAAGTGGTTTACCGTAAGATCGATCATTCAATTTTTGCTTACTGCTTGTTGCCGTAGACGGATTTCCAGGTATTTCCTTATGCGCTTTATTACCTTGTTCAACCTTATTGTTTATTTGCTGCATCGTATATGAATTTAAGTTGTTGAGTGATATAAAATTACTGAGCGCAAGGAACTTAAACTACCGTAATATTGACCATAATTTGAACGATATTGATTTTTAAGGCGCGTATAACTCAAATTATATGTAATTTTGTTACATTTAGCTCATGAAGATTGAATTAGAAACCATAGACCCTGAATCTAAAAGTCCGTTCAGACTTTTACATGACCCCAAACTGAGTCACCTTTTCTACTGGCATTTTCATCCAGAATATGAGCTGGTATATATTGAAGGTGCAAATGGAACCAGACATGTAGGTGACCATATTTCTGAGTATGAAGAAAATGACCTTGTACTGATAGGTTCTAACATACCGCATTTAAACTTTGACTATGGTGTAAAAACAACGTACCGTGAAGAAGTCTTGCATATTAAGCCTTCTTTTAAGAGTGATTTTGTAGATCCTATACCTGAATTGAAAAATTTAAATAGACTATTAGATCTTTCTCGATACGGAATTGCTTTTCACGGGGAAACTAAAAAAGTGGTGGGCAGCTTATTAAAGGAACTCCACACTTTAAAACCTTTTGAATATTTTATGGCAATCATGAATATTCTTAAAATGCTTTCTCAAAGTAATGAGTTTGAATTGCTACACAAGAAACCTTATAAGAATAAATATAGTAAAAAAGAGCAAAGTAGAATTCGTGATATTTATGCTTTAATTGATGAACGCTACCAAGGTAAAATATCGGTTGATGAGGTCGCTAAATTCTGTAATTTAACCAAGCCTGCTTTTTGTCGCTACTTTAAAAAAGCTACAGGTAGTACTTTTATAGAGTTTTTAAATCAATATCGTATCAGTCAATCTAAACGTTTATTGCTTACTGGCAAGAATGTAAGCGAAACATGTTTTGAATGCGGATTTGAAAGCCTCTCCTACTTCAACAGGACCTTTAAGAAAGTAACAGGGGAAAATCCATCAGCATTTAAAAAGAGATTGCAGCGTGATTAAATGAACTAGAACTCTAAGCAATAGAGGAAACATTTAAAATGAGATACTGTTATTTTTAGAAGAGTACATTTTAACCTAAAGCCATTTTTTATATGGACCAGTTATATCTTCTAAAACTTAACTATGGAATTTTTTGACCCGCTTTCACTAAAAACCGTTTTGCAAATTTGCCTAGCTGCGGCTTTTATCTATTTATACATGATGTTCATTACACGTGTAACAGGTAAAAGAACATTCGCTAAAATGACCAGTTTTGATTTTGCAGTTACTATTGCCATGGGATCCATCTTAGCCGATGCGGTCAACAAACCTGTTTCAAGCTTAATGCCCGCTATAGTTTCTATAGCATTACTTGCGGGTCTACAAGCTTTATTCGCTAAGCTGTTATCATCGTCTGATGCAGCACAAAAAGTAATGACCAATAGCCCAATTCTTCTAATGAAAAATCGTGGCATTTTAAAGAAAATTTAAACAAAGTATTGGTAAGCAAAGCAGACCTAATGGCAAAACTTAGAGAGGCAAATGTTTTGCAATTGTCGCAAGTAAAAGCTGTTATTTTTGAAACTACTGGAGATATATCGGTTCTTCATTCAGATAAGCCTATCGATATTGATGCTGTTATTGTAGAAGACGTTAAATCTACCATATAAAAAATGCCCTACTACAAATAGGGCATTTTTGAGACAATCAACTTAAAAACTATTTTGCCTTCTTTCGTTCTACATTCATTGTAGGGTTAGAAGATTTTGTTCTTTTCTTGCTTTCTGAACCTTTGGCAGATTTCAAATACTCTTGATATCCTCTACCTCTAAACTCATATGTTGTACCGCTATCTGGGTGATATAACTCTATAGTGCTGTCGTTAATGACATATAACTCAAAGTAATCATCGCCCATAAAGTCATAATCTAAAGTCAATGTTTTTAATGAATTATCACCTTGTACGTCATACACCTGGTAATCACCTTCAAAATCCCATTGTAAATTAGAAACATTTGTATTCGGCGCATCTAAAGAAGACCTAAAAAAGTTTGGTAAAAACTGTATGTAATTCTCATTATCAAAGTCATTTAACGCTCCAGCTTCACTGGTATAAATTTTCTCCCAAGCATCATATTCTTGTATGAAATAGTTGATGTTATCATAAAATACAGTGTCATAATCAAAATTAATAATTTGATATCCTTTCAAATAATACGAGGTATCTGAACTTGCATCATACAACTCTATTGTATTATTGTTTACCGCAAAAACTTCTAGAAACCAAGATCCATCAATATCGTGGTCAATATCTACCGTACCTCTAAGCGTGCCGTAGGCACCTACATCAATACCATAACCACCACCCGTTTTACCGATACCAACAATGTTATTATTCGCATAAAGCACTCCGCGATCAAAAGAAACCGTAAATGCCCTTTGTAAAAAAGGCACTTCACCATTACCACGCGTCGCATTAATATCTATATACCATAAATCATAGCTTTGTAAAACTTGATCGGTATTGAATGCCGACTCTTCTATAAAATCATCTTCAATAATTACTTCTGTATAACACGAAACCATTAAAGTTGCTAATAGGAAATATCCCGTAAGTAGTTTTAGTGTTTTCATAAGATCTCATTTAATAGGTTGTCTATGTAGAAACAATCTCCATGCCAAAATTTTTAAGGGACTGATTCTAATCATATGATGATCATACAAATAATTGGTAAATTTGCAACATGAACGAGAATGCGAAATTTGCGGTTTTAGGTGGTGGAAGTTGGGCTACGGCTATTGTGAAAATGCTGACCAATAACCAAGAAAAAATTGGTTGGTATATGCGTAATACCGATGCTATTGAGCATATTAAAACTCAAAAGCACAACCCAAACTACCTGACTTCGGTAGAGTTTAAGACTGAACAATTAGTATTGACAAACGATATTAACGAAGCTGTCAACTATGCCGATGTTTTAATTTTTGCAATACCTTCTGCTTTTTTAGTTGGTGAGTTAGAAAAACTAAAGATATCGTTGAAGGATAAAATTATTTTCTCTGCAATTAAGGGTATTGTTCCAGAATCTGGATTGATAGTAGGCGAGCATTTTCATAATACGTATGAAATTCCTTTTGAAAATATTGGTGTTATTACCGGTCCTTGCCATGCTGAAGAAGTAGCTATGGAGCGTCTTTCATACTTAACCATTGCTTGCGCAGATACTGAAAAGGCAGAATTGGTTGCCGATAATCTTGCCAGTAATTATATTAAAACCAGCATTAGTAAAGACATCATAGGTACCGAATATGCCGCTATGCTCAAGAACATCTATGCTATTGCAGCGGGTATTGCCCACGGATTGGGTTATGGTGATAATTTTCAGAGTGTATTAATGAGTAATGCCATACGTGAAATGAAACGGTACACCAAGCGTATTCATAAATTAGACCGCAATATTAATAAATCTGCCTATTTAGGTGATTTATTAGTAACAGGATACTCAATTTTTAGCCGAAACAGAATGTTTGGAAATATGATTGGTAAAGGATACACTGTAAAAAGTGCACAGATGGAAATGAGTATGATCGCAGAAGGATATTATGCTGCAAAAAGTGCTTATAATATAAAAGAGAACTTTACAAAAAAGGTCAAAACTCCAATTATTGACGCTGTTTATAAAGTTCTCTATGAAAATAAGAATCCTAAAAAGGTTTTTCTTGATTTAACTAATCAATTAGATTAACGCCTTTCTAATGAAAAATCTGAATGATCTTTTAATTCTGCGTTCAAGGTTGTTGTCCATTCTTCAATTTTGGCATCACCTACCTTAAACTTGCTTTGAAAATCCGCCATTAGCGGCCCCATTAAGGTTCTAATACTTTCTATGTCGAAATATAACCTACCAGTTCTTCTAATGAAGAAATCCATAGGAGTTTGCACCATTTCATAATCGATACCAAAAGCTAATTCGGCTTTAGCTAAACGTACGTATTTATCATCTTCTACAATACCCTTATAATTTTCAAGAATAGTTTCTGTCTGTTTACCATAGTTAGTTACTAAAAACCAAGCATCGTGTTTTGTAAAACCTTCTTCTTTGATTTGGTCATATACCTGATCAATATATTTTTTAACATGTTTAAATTTCTTGAATTCTACATTACCGCACAGAAATATTTTCTCTGTGTAACATTCTTTAAGTTCGGTATCATATTCCTCTTCCATTTTCTTGGCGATACGATCCACCACTCTTTCTGCCATTTTACGGTAACCTGTTAGCTTACCACCTGCAATACTTATTAAGCCCGTATCTGACACAAAAATCTCATCTTTTCTTGATAATTCTGACGCAGACTTACCTTCTTCATGTATTAAAGGTCTTAAACCCGCCCAAGAAGAAACAATATCTTCTAACTCTAGATTAATATCAGGAAACATATTATTTACTGCAGAAATCAAATAAATGGCATCGGCAAGATCTGTTCTTACATTATCTTTATTATCATTAAAGTTGGTATCTGTTGTACCTACATAGGTTATTTTACCCCTCGGTATAGCAAACATCATTCTGCCATCTGGTATATCAAAATAGCAAGATTGTTTCACTGGTAATTTTTCGTACGGAAAAACCAAATGCACCCCTTTGGTCAAATGAAGTTGCTTTCCTTTTTTAGAATTGTTAAGACTTCTTAATTCATCTACCCACGGGCCAGCGGCGCTAATTACATATTTAGATTTGATTGTAAATTCTTTGCCTGTAACTGTATCTATCGCCTTAACACCTGCAATTTTCTCATCATCATATACAAACTCATTTACCTTAGCATAATTCAATGCTTGTGCACCAAATAAAAGACTACTTTTTATATTTTCAATGGTTAAACGGGCATCATCGGTTCTATATTCTGCATAATAACCGGCACCGTTCAAAATCTTTTTCGGCAATAAAGGCTCCAATTTCAAGGCTTCCTTTTTTTCTAGCATTTTTCGCTTATCATCTCCTGTAACCTGAGCTAGAATATCATATACTTTAAGCCCAATAGATGTTAACCATTTACCGTAAGAACCATTTTCTATTAACGGTAACAACATCTTTTCTGGCAGTACTAAATGCGGAGCCAATTTATGTACGATTGCACGCTCGGATCCTACTTCTTTCACCAACCAAAAATCGAACTGCTTTAAATATCGGAGTCCGCCATGTATCAATTTGGTCGATTTACTACTTGTACCAGAAGCAAAATCTCCTTTTTCTAACAAGGCTACTTTTAATCCGCGTGATGCAGCATCTAAGGCGATACCTCCACCGGTAATTCCACCGCCGATTACCACTAAATCAAAATCCTCCGATTCTAAGCTATCTATCGTTTTTTGGCGTTCTAAATTGGTAAATTTTATATTTTTCATCAGTAGATGTATTTTAATTTTTAAGCGGATATCTTGGTCGTAACTTAAGTAAAACCTAACATCCCTAAACAAAGATATAGCTAGTTATATGCTATTCTATGCTCTATAAAATTAATAAATTGTAAAATTGATTACTAGGCTATTCCTCTTCTTCCCAACCTTTTGATCTTTCAACTGCCTTTTGCCATTTTTTGTACAGACGTTTTCTTTTAACACGGTCAAAAGTTGGTTTAAAAATTCGGTCTATTGGTCGGCTTTGATCAATATCAGATTGCTGCCAAAAACCTACTTGAATACCTGCTAAGAAAGCAGCACCCATAGCAGTAGATTCTATAATTTCTGGTCGGTGTACTTCAGAATCTAAAATATCTGCCTGAAACTGCATTAAATGATTGTTTGCACACGCACCACCATCAACCCGTAAATTCTTTAGCTGAATGCCCGAATCATCTTCCATAGCCTTTAAAATATCTTTTGTTTGATATGCAAGTGCTTCTAGTGTTGCCTTTGCCAAATGGGCTTTGCCTGTATCTCTAGTTAAACCGAAAACGGCTCCTCTTGCATACATATCCCAATACGGTGCACCAAGACCTGCAAAAGCCGGCACCACATAAACAGGATTCTCACCTTCTATCGAATTTGCCAAGTCTTCTGTTTCTTTAGCATCTTTAATAAGTTCTAAACCATCTCTTAACCATTGTATTGCCGCACCAGCAATAAAAATACTGCCCTCAAGCGCGTAATTGACCTTACCATCTATACCGTATGCGATAGTGGTTAATAGTCCGTTCTTAGAAAACTGTGGTTTTTCACCGGTATTCATTAACATAAAACAACCTGTACCATAGGTATTTTTTGCAGACCCTTTCTTAAAACAAGCCTGACCAAAAAGTGCTGCTTGCTGATCACCAGCAATTCCTGCTATAGGAATTTTTACTCCGTCAATCTCATATTCTCCAAAATTCGCTGCAGATGGTTTTACTTCTGGCAACATTGTTTTAGGTATATCTAAAGCCTTCAACATTTTATCGTCCCACTTTAGATTTACAATATCGTAAATCATGGTACGCGATGCATTGGTATAATCGGTTACGTGGTTGTGATCTTTCGTCATGTTCCAAACTAACCAAGTATCAATGGTGCCCATTAATAAATCACCAGCTTGAGCTTTCTTCTTGGCTCCTTCAACATTATCGAGAATCCATTTTACTTTAGTACCCGAAAAATAAGAATCAATGACCAAGCCTGTAGTTGTCTTTACATGCTCTGTGAGTCCGATTTTTTTCAAATGCTCACAAATATCTGCCGTACGTTTGTCTTGCCACACAATAGCGTTATAAACAGGCTCCCCTGTATTTTTATCCCAAACTACGGTGGTTTCTCTTTGGTTGGTAATGCCTATACCTACAATTTCTATAGGTTTCACTTTTTCCTTTTCAAGAAGCTCTTTGAAAACAGCCATCTGAGAAGCTAATATTTCTTTCGGATCATGCTCTACCCAACCTGATTTAGGAAAAATCTGTTTGAATTCTTTTTGTACCATTCCTTGAATAGTACCATCATGGTCTACTAATAAAGCCCTAGAGCTCGTTGTACCCTGATCTAATGATATTATAAATTGCCTTGACATGTGCTTTAAGTTATTTCTCTAAATATAGCGGAAATAAAAATTAATGCAAAGCAGCGAATTTCGAAGCGATGTGAAGAATTATGTGTTTCTGTTAAAATTATATTCTCGTTCTACCAAACAAATGCGAACCGTATAAGAATCATACCAATCTGCTATACCTTTTTTTTGAGCCAGTAAATGGTTTGCCTGTTGTTTCCAATCGTGAATTGCATTTAGGCTCTCCCAGTAACTTACAGTAATTCCTATTTCTTATTTGGCACTTTCAATACCAATATAGCCAGATTGTTTTTTTGCCAACTGCTCCATGAAATCTGCCATTTCGCCATAGCCATCATCACCAGCAATTCTGGTAGAAGTAAAAATAACAGCGTAATATGGCTTCTTCATAGTTTATTGAATAAACTCTTTTTCTACAAAATAGGTAACAATTGCTTCTTTCATAAGAACCGTTTGCTCTCCGGCTTTTAGAGATGGCAATTCTTCCATAACATTATAATGAGGCCAGCCATCTTCATCGAAAAAACTGAATTCATAAAATCCGTAAGGTTCTAAAAGACGACAAATAGCAATATGCATTAAGTCTAACTTATCATCCTTTTTATATTTTCTATGGTACTGCCCTAATTCTTGAACTCCTACCAAATAAATTATGGCATCTAATTCTAGAGGATCGCCATCAGAAAACTTTCCTGAAAGCTTTTCTACCAAATAATCCCATCGTTCTTTTAATTGTGTATCCCTAGCCATATAATTTCCTTCAACCTTATCTATGATATAGACCTTGCAAAGGTACAAATCAAAGTTCTATATTTGTTAAAACACTTTACGAATGGGACTTTTAGATATTTTACTTGGATTACCCTTAATATGGGGTCTATGGAAAGGATATAAAAACGGACTATTCATGGAAATAGCATCTATTGTCGCACTTGTTGCAGGTATTTTCGGAGCAATCCATTTTTCGTATATCACAGGCAACTATTTATCTGAGCATTTGAATTGGGATGAACGCAACATGAGTATCATTGCCTTTATTATAACATTGATACTTATCATCATCATTGTAAATTTAATTGGAAAACTACTGACTAAAGTTGCCAACTTCGCAATGCTTGGCGCTTTAAATAAAATTGCAGGGGGAATTTTTGGTGCTTTAAAAGTTGCTATTTTATTAGGTGCCGCTTTTATATTTATTGATAGAATGGACAGTACATTTAATTTATTAGATGACGAGACTAAGCAAGAATCAATTCTTTATCAACCTATTAAAGATATAGGTGCACTAATTTTTGATACAGTCTTACAAAATGAAGAGCTTCAAAATGAATCTTCTGAAGAACCTGTGATCATATAATCAGTTAGTCCGGTAATCTAACTTTTTGTACACTTTAACGAATATGCATTTTTGTTACTGCCCTGCGTTTAATTTTTCAATAATATTACTACATCGATAACCCAAATCGATTACGAGAGCTTAGAACACTCTTAACTTTTTTACCTACTGCGCTACGCCGAGAGGCTACACAATTTAAAGACACTTATATGAAAATGAGATTGCTTTACGCGGTCCCTGTCTTTCTATTACTTTTTCTTGGTTCCTGCACTAGCGACTCTATAGATGATACGCCGGTACTTGAAGCTGAAAATGTTTTAACTATAGAGCAGGACCTACTAGATATTGTTAATGCACACAGGTTAAGTTTAAATACCAACACATTAGCTTTTAGCGATGTAGCATATAAATATGCTAACCTCCATACTGACTACATGATATCTAAAGGTAGCATTAGCCACGATAATTTTAGCTCCAGAGCATCTAAGATCGATTCTGAGATAAGCGTTGAAATGGTTGCAGAAAATGTTGCTAAAGATTATCAATCTGCTTTAGAGGCTTTTGAAGGATGGTATATTAGCAGCAGCCATAAAAAAACGATGGAAGGCGATTTTACACACACAGGTATAAGTGTAAAGAAAGATGATCTAGGCAACTATTACTTTACCCAACTTTTTTACAAGCAGTAAACGTATCTTATATTATAAGGTAAAAGAAGAGGCTACCTTAGTTTATCTTAGCAAGTATCGGTCTGCAAGATTACCTATTTAGATAAAGTGAGAAAAATCATTTAAAGTGCATTTAATCACGATGAAAAATAATATGATTTTTCATTATAACACTTAATATGTTAATTATTCGTCTCTTAACGAATATTTCATCCCCTCTATAGATGTTTTACTTCTAACTATAATCAACGGGGTTATTTTTGGCACTCACTAAAAAAATAGTTTCCCTATATGAAATCCACCTTCATCTTTTCCGCTTTAATTTTAGTCCTTTTATCCTCTTGCTCAAAAACCCAAAACTCTACAGAATTCGAAGAAAATTCTGAATATACGCTAACAAAATACACTTTAGCCTCTTCTAAAAACCACAATACAATTGAAGCTGAACTTTTTGAGCTAATAAATAACTATAGAACAGATTTAGGTTTAAATGAATTGGTATTTGAAAACGCTACCTATTACTATGCGAGCCTTCATACGAATTATATGATTTCTAAAAAAAGTACAAGTCATGATAATTTCAGTAAACGTGCTGAATATATTTCTGAACGATTAGATGCTGATTTTGTTTCTGAAAATGTTGCTCGCAACTATGAAACCATAGAAGATGCTTTTGCAGCTTGGTTGAAAAATCCAGGACATAAGAAAAATATAGAAGGTGAGTACAATTACTCGGCAATCAGCATCATTCAAAGCAGTAATGGAGATTTTTATTTTACTCAAATATTTGTGAAATAACTTAAGTGATAACTTATTTTTTATGAAAGCCTTTGTAACTCAAAGGCTTTTTTTATGCTTACCTTTTAGGTGAGAAATGATCGTTTCTTTAACTTTCACTAAAAATCACAGAAATGAGTATACAAGCACCATTTAATCTTAACAAATGGATAGAAGAAAACAGAGCTTCACTTAAACCCCCCGTCGGAAATAAAAATCTGTATAAAGATGCGGGCGATTATATTGTTATGATCGTTGCTGGACCTAACGCCAGAAAAGACTACCACTATAATGAAACTGAAGAGTTATTTTATCAACTTGAAGGTCATATAGAAGTTCACATTCAAGAAGACGGTAAAAAACGAACCATGCAATTGGGTCCTGGAGATATGTATTTGCACCCAGCCAAAGTACCACATTCTCCAGTACGTAAAGAAGGTTCTATTGGTTTAGTTATAGAACGTAAACGAGCAGAAATGAACGTTGATGACGGCTTATTATGGTTCTGTGATAATTGCAATCACAAACTATATGAAACCTATTTTACCCTTCATGATATAGAAAAAGATTTCTTAGCTCATTTTAAGCATTTTTATAGCTCAGAAGAATTAAGGACTTGTAATAATTGCGGTACTGTAATGCCAGTTGATGAACGTTTTATAGCTAAAGAATAATGATAATAACAGCAAAAATTATTACGGCTCTCGTAGCCCTCATTCATATTTATATTCTCTGGTTTGAAATGTTCGCATGGACGACGACCGGTAGAAAAGTATTTAGAAATTTTCCGAAAGATTTATTTGAACCCACAAAGTCTATGGCGGCAAACCAAGGGTTATACAATGGCTTTTTAGCTGCTGGGCTAATTTGGTCTTTCTTCATAACCAACATACAATGGTCTGCAAATGTTGCACTCTTCTTTTTAGGTTGCGTTGCTATTGCTGGTGTTTATGGTGCACTAACCGTAAGTAAAAAAATATTTATTGTTCAAAGTATTCCTGCTTTCATCGGAATTATATTTTGGTCGATATTAAAATTTTCTTAGAATAAATTAGATGTACTTAAAGATTAAATTCTTTGTATTTTTGTAATATATCTAACATTAATTACGTAAAAAGTTATAAAATGTCAAAAATAGCAGCAGATTTCGGAATACACGATGCTCTAAAAGCATTAGGAATTAAAGATGTTAACGAGGGTACTTCAACTGGATCTAACAATTTTTCTTCAGGCGATATTATTTCATCATACTCACCAGTAGATGGTTCACTAATTGCAAAGGTCAAAACAACGACAAAAGAAGATTACGAAATAGTAATGTCTACTGCTACGACAACTTTTAAAGAGTGGAGAACAAAACCTGCACCGCTACGTGGTGAAATTGTTAGACAATTCGGCGAAAAATTAAGAGAGCTTAAAGAACCCTTAGGCAAACTTGTTTCTTATGAAATGGGAAAAAGCTACCAAGAAGGATTAGGTGAAGTTCAAGAAATGATAGATATCTGTGATTTCGCAGTTGGTCTTTCTCGTCAGCTACACGGTTTAACTATGCATTCAGAAAGACCTGGACATAGAATGTACGAGCAATATCATTCATTAGGTGTGGTTGGTATTATTTCTGCTTTTAATTTCCCAGTAGCCGTTTGGGCATGGAATACTGCTCTTGCTTGGATCTGTGGTGATGTTTGTGTTTGGAAACCATCAGAAAAAACTCCTTTATGTGGTATAGCCTGTCAAAATATAGCTGCTGCAGTTATGAAAGCGAATAACTTACCTGAAGGTATTTCTTGTTTGATCAACGGTGATTATAAGATCGGTGAATTAATGACACAAGATAATAGAGTACCGTTAGTGTCTGCTACGGGATCAATTAGAATGGGAAAAATAGTAGCTCAAGCAGTTGCAGCCAGACTTGGAAAATCCTTGCTTGAACTTGGTGGTAACAATGCTATCATAGTTACACCAGATGCCGACTTAAAAATGACTGTTATCGGTGCCGTATTCGGTGCTGTAGGTACAGCGGGTCAACGTTGTACTTCTACTAGAAGATTGATCATTCACGAATCAATGTATGATAAAGTAAAAGAAGCTGTTGTAGCTGCATATCAACAATTAAGAATTGGTAACCCTCTAGATGAAAACAATCACGTAGGTCCATTAATTGATACCGATGCGGTTGCTCAATATAAAACGGCTCTAGAAAAAGTGGTTAAAGAAGGTGGAAAATTAATAGTTGAAGGTGGTGTGTTAGACGGTGATGGCTTTGAAAGTGGTTGCTACGTTAAGCCTGCAATCGCAGAAGCTAAAAACGACTTCAAAATTGTTCAACACGAAACATTTGCGCCTGTTCTTTATCTATTAAAATATTCTGGTGATGTTGAAAATGCCATTGCTATTCAAAATGGTGTAGTACAAGGACTTTCATCTGCTATTATGACCAACAATCTTCGTGAAGCGGAACATTTTCTTTCTGCTTGGGGTAGCGATTGTGGTATTGCCAATGTAAACATCGGTACTTCTGGTGCTGAAATAGGTGGAGCCTTCGGTGGTGAGAAAGAAACTGGCGGTGGTCGCGAAAGCGGTTCTGATGCTTGGAAAGTGTACATGAGAAGACAAACCAATACTATTAATTATACAACTGAGCTTCCTTTGGCTCAGGGCATAAAGTTTGATCTATAACAAAAACATAAATTCCTTTGTATATTTAATAACTAGGTTGCTTTTTAATTGGTTGGTTCATTTGACCAGCTACCATGAAGCAAAGTTTGTACGCCTAGAACAATAAACATGCAAAGGAAATTTATAATACCTTTTATTTTTTTCTTCATTTTATAGTGTAAATACCTCTTTATTAAACTAGTAAATTATTTTACTCTTGTAAACTAATTCTGTACAGCTTTACACAAATATTGTATAGTTGGTTTTTTTCTTCCTTCAATTATAGACATAAAAAAATCCTATCGACTACAAGAGGACAGGATTTTTTAACCAACTAACTCAAAACTTGAAATTATATATTCAATGCCCAAACTTTGTGGGGAGATATATACCGTTTCAATACTTACGTAAAAATGCAAATAATAGTTGTTGCACCATACAGTTTTTTTATCGTTTCACCCTATTATTGTATAGTTGGTATGTATTTTAACATATCTAATATTAAGATAATGTTGATTGTAAGGTAATTAGGTGCGAATCTTTTAACATTTTTAAGATTTTTTTAATAAATTGTGCGCTAAACACTAAACATTACGTACAATGACAAGAACAATCAAGTATTTATTATTGATGTTGATTACCATTGTAGTCGGTACTTACTTATTTATAACCTATTGCAGCGAATGCGGTGCGGCGGTTACAAGTACAGAGCCCACTACACAAAAGGAAATCATTAAAGCGCCCTCGGCTACATCTTACCCCTTCGCTATAGATGGAAACGGATTTGCCTATAACACAAATGACAATTATAACTTTAACATTTCGTCTCACGACATTTTAATGCCTTTAAGTGCTGAATTGACACAAGGAGTTTCTGGTCTGCAAAGTCATTTAGAATCAAATGGAAGTAATGTTATAAAAGTAACAGGATATTACACAAGCGAAGAAGAGAACAATACTGCGTTTCCTAATTTAGGACTTGCAAGAGCAAATTCAATTAAAAATGACTTAGCTTCTAAAGGATTTTCAACTGCTCAAATTAATACCCAAGGTAAACTTATGGATGAAATGATTCCAAAAGATGGTACCTACTGGGGAGCTGCTTCATTTGGTCTTGAAGAAAAATCTGTTGATGCAGAAGATGACCTTAAAGCATTATATGAAAAAATTAATGCTAACCCATTAATCCTATATTTCGACACTGCAGAGGCATCAATAAATCTAGATGCTGAACAAAGACAAAAAATTGCTGATATTTCTAGATATTTAGATAAAGTTTCTGATGCTAAGACAAGCGTAGTTGGTCATACAGATGCCACTGGACAAGCAAGTACAAATATGAGACTAGGGCAAGACAGAGCAGAATTCGCTAAAAATTACTTAATGCAAAACGGAATAGCTGCAGATAAAATAATTGCTACGTCTAAAGGACAAACGCAACCAATTGCTACTAATGCCACTGAAGAAGGCAGAGTAAAAAATAGACGAACAGTTATTACATTAAAATAAAACATACACTAATCCTATAAATAAGTAAAATCATGAATTTTGAAAATATGAACATTTGGTGCTGGATAATTCCATTATTAGTAGGTCTTATCTGCGGTATTTTAGGTTATCTACTTGGTAGCCGTTCTGCCAAGGTAATAGACAACTCTGCTGAAATCAATAGTCTTACCGCTAGTAATACAAAGTTAAAAGGCGAATTGTCAGATTTAAACAATCTAAAAGCAAGCAACAGCAAACTAAAAGCTGATTTAGATGCGTGTAACCAAAGAGTAATTGCAGCAAGCAAAGTAGTAACACCTGCTCCGGTTGCCCCTAGCGCACCAAGTACTAATTTAGGTGCATCTGCCGCCTCTTTTGCTGCTGGCGCCGCTACAAGTAGTGCTCTAGCCTTTGATGGCTCAGCTGCAAAAGCTGCTTTTGGAAAAACCATTAAGCAAGATGACTTAAAACTTGTAGAAGGTATTGGTCCAAAAATTGAAGGCATGTTCAAAGACCATGGTATTAAAACATGGAAAGAACTTTCTGAGGCTAGCTTAGAAGCATGTCAGAAAATATTGGATACTGGTGGAACAAGATATAAAATTCACGATCCTGCTTCTTGGCCATTACAAGCTAAAATGTGTTACGAAGGTAAGTGGACAGAACTTGTAAAGTGGCAAGATGAACACAAACACGGTAAACTATAACATACCGTTTAAAGCAAAAAAAATCCCGATCATTACTGATCGGGATTTTTTATTTTATAATGCTCCGTTTGCCTCAACCCACTTAAAGTGATATTGATCTTGCGGAAATTTCATGCGCTCTGCAATTCTTTCTAACCTTGAAGGCAACTTAATTAAATAGTCACGTGCCTTTTCTGCTTCTTCATTTAAAGAACGAACAGTTTCTAATTCCCAATACGCATTAAGCTTACTTAGAATATCAACATAATCTTGTGCAGTATACACACCTAAACGTTGCGCACAGTTAGAGAAGTTCTCAAATGCCGATCCTATTGTACCACCAGACTCACGTAAAAAGTGTGCTGGCATTACAATTTTCTTCTTCATCATATCTGCAAAGGCAATCATCATACCCGATGGATCTTCACCCATTATAGTCTTTACAAATTCTCTATATGCTAAATGGTGTCTCATTTCATCACCAGCAATAATAGTACACATTTTACCCAATAAGGCATTTCCTTTTTTCTTCGCCATTTGCCCAACACGCTTATGCGAAATATTGGTAGCTAATTCTTGAAAAGAGGTATATACAAAGTTTTTATATGGATCACGATCAGTACCAATATCAAACCCATCAGAAATTAAATGTTGAGTAGTAATCTCAATTTCTTTCATATTTACCCTTCCAGATAAATAAAGATATTTATTCAACACATCACCGTGTCTATTTTCTTCAGCCGTCCAAGCGCGAACCCATTTTGCCCAACCGTTTGTTTTATGGTCACCGTGTTGGTCAACACCAACAACATCCATTAACCACGATTCATAAGTTGGTAATGCCTCTTCGGTAATGGTATCTGCCACCATGGTTACCCAAAAATCATATCCTAAATCTTTAGACTCTTCACGAATTTCTTTCACCTCTTGCAAGAATGTATCCTTTTGAGAATCTGGTAAAAAATCTGTTGGTTGCCATATATCCTCTGGTTTTATAAGGAAAGAATCCATGAAACTTTCTACCTTAGGCTCTAAGGCCTGCATCACTTCTAATCTTATATTTTTAGTAGACATAGTTTATTTTTTTTCAAAGATCGTTAATAAAACAATCTATTTTTCAGTAAAGTTAACGGTTTTCTTAGTTTCTGCCCATTTCATTGGGATAAAAGGTGTACACTGGATCACTTTGCCAATATTCTTTTGTATCTGCATTAAATACAGTTAACGGTCCTTTAAAGGCTGCACCTGTATCAATATTCCAAACATTAGCTGCTTTCTGTGGTGTCGTTTTACCAATACGAGTAACGGGTGTGTGCCCTATATAAATTTCAGAATAGTTTTTTAATCGCTTCGGATAATGAATATGATCTTTATCTAAATCTGTATTTAACGAAAGTGCCAATTCCCAAAGGGTGCGATCCCAATAGAACGTTTTTTTAAAATATTCATGCTCTATACCTTTTAGGTTCGTAAAACCCGCATGTAAAAACAATCTGTTTTCTGAATCTAGATAATAATTTTCTAAGCTTTCATAAAACTTGATGTGCCTATCTTTCGTTTCTTTAGAAGCCTTACCATACGAATTAGATGTTGCCTCACCACCATGTAGAAACCATGTTGGATTGTCTGCCTTATCGGTTAACCACTCATAACAAAGCTCATCATGATTACCGCGTAGGTATATACAATTATAGGTTTCTTTTAATTCTAAAAGAAAATTTATAGTTTCAACAGCCTCGCTCCATCCATCAATGTAATCTCCTAAAAAAATTATAGTATCATCTTCCGTTATAGCTGCTTTTTCAAGTACTTGCTTTAAAGCTTGTAATCCTGAATGAATGTCACCTACAACCAGTGCTCTTTTTGTACTCATTTAGCAAAAATCGCAATTATGGCTATTATGACAAGGATAAATATCACTAAAAAGAAAATTTTCCAAAATGAATATGGTCTATTTCCACTTAATACCCCTGTTTGCCCATTTATATAAAAATTAAACTCTTTACCATCATACCTATATGAACTTAAGTAAATGGGAAGTAAAATATGTTTGAACTTTTCATCAGATAATTTAATATCGGCATTTGCCACTCTTTGAGTATCACCACCAATATCGCGTTTTATCCAATTATAGGCAATATTCTTAGCTTCTTGAAATGATTTGTGATGCCCTTCTTTTAATGAAACCGTATATTTTTCGGTTACAAAACCAGATAGATATTTCGAATTAAAAGCCACTAAATCTTTTAAATTCCAAAAGGCGACTTTTGCCGGAATCTCTTTGCGTTTCTTTTCAGAAGCACTTATTAGAATATCATCTACAAAACCATCTATTTTACCTGAAGCATACGTCCATTTTGTTTTTCTAACCCGCCTTGTTTTTCTTGCTTTATTACTATTGTAACTTTGAGTTTCATAATAATAATCTCCTCTTTGCCCTTGATAAGAAGCAAATAGGTTAGCATCAAACGTCCAATACGGAATATACAACCCATGCAAACCTTCTGGATCTAGTGCTGCCTTCTTTAAATTGTCTGGCGCAAACCAAATTTTATCTACCCACGCCTTAAATATGGCTTGGGCTTTATTGCTATCTAATTGAAAAGGAACTAAAGCACCTGGTAAGATCCATCCTTCCTTTTCAATATCTTCTCTTATTAAAGGTTCGCTACAATACACACAATTAAGCGATTTGTAGTTTTCTTCTACATGTTGGTTGGCACCACAATTTTTACAATGTAAAAGCTCTATAGTTTCGGTATAGGCATTTTCACCTACAATCTTTAAGTAATGCTCTAATTCTAATTCTTCAAAGCTCGTTTTAGATTGCTCAATAAATTCTTCATAGCCACAGTACTCACATGTTAATTGATGTGAACCTGGCTTAAATTTTAGCTCGGCACCACAATTTGCACATGCTTTTTTATACTCCGATTGTTGAATATCGTCCATAGAAAGTATCCCTTGTCTTAGAAAGGTATGTTAGTATATGTATTGCTTAAGATTATGCCGTTGGTAATGGTGGCGGCGTATTACCGCCCAAGAAAGATTTTAGTTCTTCTATCTCTTTCAATGCAGTCCAGCTTGCCATTCCTTGTTTCCAAATCAATGAATCTCTATTAATGGTTCTGCTAGCGAACAACTCTTTTAATTTATCAATAGCTACCGGTCCTAACTGGTGTCCGTTTACGGCATAGAAATATGTTACCTGTGTTGGCATTGGCGGTGGTGCCTGTGGCTGCTGTGCAGCTTGCCCACCAAAAGGTTGTGTTGCCGGCTGACCCATTAAACCACCCATTTGTTGTGCTAATACAAAGCCCATACCCATGCCCATACCGGCACCAGCGGTACCACCTTCATTTTTAGCTGCTAGTTCCATTGCTTTCGCTGCTTTGAATTGTGCCAATTTGCCCATATCCAATTTATCTAAGCGGCTGTATTCAAAAATTTCTTTTTTAAGCTCTTCTGGCATCGATACATTTTCGATGTAGAATTTCTCTAACTCAATACCTACTCTATTAAACTCCGGCTGCATTACATCTTGGCATGTTTCAGAAAGTTCGCTAGTATTTGCTGCATATAATTCTATAGGCAAATTAGCTTCACCTACGGTATCTGTAAAACGGGTTACTATTAAGCTTTTTAAATGTTCGTTAATCTCATAGTTAGTGAAATTACCATCTGTACCCACCACATCTACTATAAATTTACCTGGATCATTGATCCTAAAACTATACGTACCAAAAGCACGTATTTCTACCAAACCGAAACGGTCATCGCTTAACATGAACGGATTTTTGGTTCCCCACTTTTCATCTGTAAAAAGGCGTGTGTTTACAAAATAAACCTCCGCTTTAAACGGACTATCAAATCCATATTTCCACCCTTTTAACGTGGTTAATATGGGTAAGTTTTGCGTATTTAACGTATACGTACCTGGTTTGAAAACATCTGCTAATTGACCTTCATTTATAAAAACTGCAGTTTGTCCTTCGCGTACAATTAACTGTGCATTGTTTTTTATTTCATTTTGGTAACGCTCAAAACGATGAACTATAGTATCGTTCGTATTATCTAGCCATTCAATTATATCTATAAACTCGTGGCTCAGTTTTTTCTTTATTTCATCAAATATGCTCATGGTCAAAATGTGTTTTAAATATGATATTCAAGATATGCATTTCATTAACAGACCCAAAACCAGAAACATATTAATTCAAAAAAACTTCTATAAACTGCTATAATTTGACATTTACTTAAGATTATTTAGGAAGTAGCTGCTTTTTCTAATTAACTTAGACTTCCTAATTTTCTTTTTAAATTTATGAAAAAGGTATTCTGTATTGGAGAATTGTTGATTGATTTCGTTGCCGAAAATCAAGGTAAAGATATAACAAAAGCTAAAGAGTTCTCAAAAAAAGCAGGTGGTGCACCTGCAAATGTTGCTTGTGCAATTAGCAAGCTTGGTGGCGATAGTTTTTTTGTTGGCTGTGTTGGTGATGATCCTTTCGGATCTTTTCTATTAAACATTCTTAAAAATGAGAAAGTTGATATCTCTTTAGCACAAAAAAGTAATACGTTTACCACCCTAGCCTTTGTATCTATTGACAAAGACGGGGAACGAGATTTCGTTTTTAATCGTGGCGCAGATAAAGAACTTACCTATAACTCATCGCTAAAATCTAGTTTTGAAAATAATATTTTACACTTTGGTGCTGCTACAGCATTTTTAGGTGGTTCATTAGAAGAGACCTACAGTAGGTATTTATTTGACGGACTAACAAAAAATGCATTTATCAGTTTTGATCCAAATTTTAGAATTGATCTTTGGAAAAATAAAGAAGATGTTTTTATACGCAAGTGCCATGCTTTTATTGAAAAATCTCATCTGTGTAAGTTTAGCCTAGAAGAGGCTCAATTACTATCTGGCAAAGATAATCTTGAGGATGCCTGTAAAGTGTTTCATGAAATGGGAACGCAAATAATAGTTGTTACCCTTGGCAGCGAAGGCACCTTGTTAAGCACATCAAATTTCAGCAAAACAATACCTAGTATAAAAGTAACACCAAAAGACACCACTGGTGCTGGTGATGCATTTATAGGTTGTCTTTTACAGCAAATTGCAGAACATACGAAGTTTGAAAATTTATTAGCCGACGAATATCTTCTTAGTAATATGGTGTCTAGAGCTAATAAAGCTGGCGCCATCACCACTGAAAATTTTGGCGCTATTGAATCACTACCTACAATACAACAATTAGATTCTTAAAATGAACCAAGCTGAATTACATAGGTTAATGACCGTAAAAGGTCAAAAGAAAAAAGGTGCACTATCTTTAGCTTCCTTATTCGACCAACGATTAGCGACCAATCTTTCGCTAATTAAAAATCAGTTTTTTTCATTATACCAAGAATCAGAACATAAAGTATATTTCTATACTGTTTTAGATACTTTAGAAACACTTTTTAACGACCGCCCAACAGAACTTCAAAAACAAGATATTGTACGTTTAAATTCAGGAAACTGGTACCAAAGTGAACAAATGGTAGGTATGCAATTGTATGTTGATCGTTTCAATCAAGATATTAACGGACTCAAAGAAAAGCTACCTTATTTTGAAGATCTAGGCATCAATTTTCTTCACCTAATGCCGATAACTACAAGGCCTGATGGCGAAAACGATGGTGGCTATGCTGTAAACAGCTATCATGAAATTGATCCTAAATACGGAACAAAAAAAGATTTTACTACGTTCACCAAAAAAGCACGAGAGAACAACATGTTCTTAATGCTAGATTTCGTTGTCAACCATACCTCAGATGAGTTTATATGGGCGAAGAAAGCGAAAGAAGGTAGCCAGCACCATCAAAATTACTATTACACCTATTCTGACCGTCACATACCAGATGAGTTTGAAAAGACGCTGCCAGAAATATTTCCGCAATCTGCACCAGGAAATTTTACCTATAATAAAGAAATGGAGAAGTGGGTAATGACCTGCTTTAACAATTACCAATGGGATTTAAATTATAGAAACCCAAAAGTATTTATTGAAATGCTCGGCAATTTAATGTCTTTGGCAAACTTGGGCGTAGATGTTATACGTTTTGATGCTCTTGCTTTTCTATGGAAAAAATTAGGAACATCATCACAAAATCTTCCTGAGGCGCATACACTTATTTCACTTTTTAGAATGTGCCTGCAAGTAATTGCACCAGGTGTTATTCTGTTGGCGGAAGCTATTGTGGCTCCTAGAAATATTATAAAGTATTTTGGTGAAGACACCACCGAAGGTAACGAGTGCGAAGTGGCATACAACGCCTCTTTAATGGCTTTATTATGGAATTCGATTGCCACTAAAAAAGCCAATTTAATGGTGAAGAGTGTTACCGAGATTCCGAATAAACCCAATGACGCCACTTGGATCAACTACATTCGTTGCCACGATGATATCGGACTTGGTTATGACGATGATTTTGTTCGTGCCGTGGGCTTTGACCCAACAGCTCACAAACAGTTTATATTAAATTATTACTGTGGCAAACTAGAATGGTCACCTGCAAAAGGGCTAATGTTCATGTACAATCCTAAAAATGGTGATGGCAGAATTACCGGAAGCGCTGCATCATTACTAGGTTTAGAAACTGCCTTGGTGCAGAACAACAAAAATATTATCGACTATGCCATCACTAAAATCTTAATGATGCACGGTATTATTTTGACCTTTGGCGGTATACCTATGATTTATGCCGGGGATGAAATTGGCACGTTAAACGACTATTCTTACGAGCAAAATGAAGACCATGTCAATGACAATAGATGGGTAAATAGACCTATGCAAAATTGGGATGTTGTTGCTAAATTGAAAACAGAAAAAGATAGTCCTGCAACTATCATTTTCAACGGCTTAAAAAACATGATTCGTTTACGTAAAGAACATAATGTTTTCGCAGATGCTAACGATTTAAAAATCTACGGTTGTCCTAACGAACATGTATTCGTTTATGAGCGTATTCACGAAGGCAATAGTGTTTGGGTATTGTCGAACTTTAACGAGGTTACCGAAACCTTGAACGTAGCTTGGTTACTTTCAATAGGAATTCATACTGGTAAAAATTCTATTAATCTGCTTACCGGTAAGACCTTTGAACTTATTCATAACGAACTTCCCCTAAAGCCTTACGAACAACTTTGGATTAAGAATATTTGAATAAAATGAATTCAACAATTGAAATAAGAAATAAACCCAAGGCTTCAATTATTTTCAATGAAGAAAAGTTTGAGATAATTGATTCGAAAGATAGTAGCAATAATGGATTTTATTTGTTCGACAAACTTCTAAATGTCGATGTCATTGAAAGAAAAACGGATTGGTACATTACCGTTTTAAGTTTTATAGTAGATATTTTTATTGGTAGTGCATCAGGAAGTAATTACAAAAACAAAGCACACTTAAAAATAGACCTTGAAGATTCTAGTATAAAAATATGGCTTTCTAATGATGATATTGATAAAGCCCACAAAGCAAAACAATTGCTAAACGAAGCTATTTTAAATGCATAAAACTTAAATCTAACTATACTTCACTTTTCTAAGAACACGAAGTGCTTCTTTAAGCGAAGCATTTATTCTTGGGTATTTTGGCTTTAAAATTTTCCTAGCATTTTCCATTCGCTCTTTAGCTTCTTCGAACCCGTTAAGAAAACATATCAAGTAAGAATCTGCTAAGTATTTCAACTGCTTCACTTCGGCAATACTCAATTCGGTATTTTTCTTTGCCTTTGCTACCAAAGCATTATTGCTTTTATAAATTCTTACTAGTTCTTCTTTATCATGTATTGGGGGATCAAAAAGTAAGTCGCTCGTAATTTGGTAAGTGCCGTTTTCACTGAAATTTATGACCACCTTTTCTAAAGGATAGTATTTTTGCTTAGCTGCTAACCCAAGCTGCACGTATTCAATGGTAGTAAAAGAATCATTGTTATATGTAATAGTAACCTCATCTAAATTAGAGTAGAATAATTTTACCTGTTCGTTTATTAATTCAATATCGACCCGATAGAAATATGTTTCTCCATTCACTACTTTTTTATTGCCTGCCCAGCATACAACAAATTGCTCTTTAAAAACCTTATAGTCACTTTCTAAATCTTTATGTCGATGATTTAAAAAATCTATGACACCATCTAAAGTAAGCTCTATATTATTTTTCGCATGCTGTTCAATTGTGGCGACAGCCTCAGAGTTGCTATCTTTTAATTCAATATCAAATACTTTGGGAAGGCTTATACTACCCTCTCTAAAAAATACAGAACCACCATAATACTTCCAGATGTTTTTTCTAAGTGAACAAATTTTACCAATAGATTTTATAGTCACTAAACCCACCACTTTACCTTCTGGCAAATGCGGAAATGGAATATTCTCGTAAGATATTAACGGGGGATTATCTAAATAAGCATTCACCAAATTCTGGATCTTACTATCATCAAAGAAGTCAACTCCAACAATCTTATTATCCTCATCTTCAACTCCAACAACAATGAAAGAATTATTCGCAGGATTGCTATTTGCCAATGCACAAACATGCTTTAAAAATTTCCCCTTACCTTCTTTTTCTCCAATTGAAATAAACCGCTTTTTATCGTAAAAACTATTCTCGTCGTTATGAGCGAGCAAGTTTTTTACCAAAAGGCGTTTATTAATCATAAGTTATAATTTTGGCTTTTGGCTTTTGGCTTTTGGCTTTTGGCTTTTGGCTTTAAAGATTTTATTCTAAAATCTTTTCATAATATCAATTTTTATCCACAATGGTTGAAGAAGCTTGTGCTGTTGGCATTACTACCAAATCCGCAATATTTACATGATACGGTCTTGTAACTACAAAATGAATGATGTCCGCTATATCTTCCGGTTTTAAGGGTTGAAATCCTTTATACACATTCTCAGCTCTATCGTCATCGCCCTTAAAACGAACATTACTGAACTCGGTTTCTACCAGCCCTGGGTTTACTGCACCAACACGCACTCCCGTGCCGTTAAGATCTATTCGCATTCCTTGGTTGATAGCATCGACAGCATGTTTACTTGCGCAATACACATTGCCTTTTGGGTAAACTTCTTTACCGGCCGTAGAACCAATATTTATAATATGACCAGATTTTCGAACCACCATTTGCGGAATTATCGCTTTAGAAACATATAATAATCCCTTCACATTAATATCTAACATAGCATCCCAATCATCAATATTACCATCTTGTATGGTATCCATTCCATGGGCGTTACCTGCATTATTGATTAAAATATCTATTTGAGAAAATTCTTTTGGTACCGAATCAACCGCTTCTTGAACAGCTTCCTTATTACGAATATCAAAATTTAAAGTATGTACCTGAACTTCTTTACCCAATTCTTCTTTTAGCGCATCTAGCCGATCTTGACGTCGACCGCATAAGACCAAATTAATTCCGTTTAAGGCAAATTGAATCGCTGTTGATTTTCCAATACCACTTGTAGCTCCTGTAATAAATGCTGTTTTCGTCATTATATTTTTTAATTATGCAACTTCATGCCCTTCGTTAGCTTCTAGCAAGATAAACCAATCTTGTACATCCATATCAATTGAAACTGCATCCATTGCAACTTTTAAACGTCTTGGTGTCGCAGTACCTACCACCGGGTGAACATTAGAAGGATGTTTTAAAATCCAAGCCAATAAAAGCTGATCTTCTGTTGCATCATATTTTTTAGTGAAATCTGCCAATACTTTTTTAATTCTTGCATTCGCCTTTGACTCTTCTCTAAAATAATTACCAAGTGGACTCCAGCTCATTGCAAGTCTATCAAACGTAATACAATCATCTAAAGTACCATCGTTCATTACCGTGTTAGATGATAATGAAAACTCAACTTGATTCGCCTCAACTTGAATTTCCTTTTCTATAAGTTGAATTTGAGATGGCGTAAAATTTGACACTCCAAATTGCCTGATTTTTCCATCATTCTTCAATTTATCTATAGCTTCTGCAATTTCTGAAGGATTCATTAAAGGGCTAGGTCTATGCAATAACAGCATATCTAAATAATCTGTCTGTAGCATTTTCAGAGACCGCTCTACCGATGAGACAATATAGTCTTTATCATAATCGTAGTGCTTGACCCTATTCGAACGTTGTTTTACATCGAACTGAATACCACATTTACTTATGAGTTGAACATCTTCTCTTTTGATAGCACTTTTTTTAAATGCTTTACCAAAATCCTCTTCATTGGTATAATCACCATAAATATCGGCATGATCAAAAGTGGTAATGTTATTTTCTAAACAATGATTCATTAGTGAAATCATCTCGGTGGTAGAATGCTGTTTGCCCCATTTGCCCCAAGTCATCGTACCTGCAATTATTCTAGAATATTTCAACGTATTATTATTTGATTAATGAAATTAAAAAGAAATCCCTTAAAACCTTCATAAAAATATGGTGTTTTCCATTTTTTTAACCTATCATTAACAGGGACTGAGTGAATAAATTTTCAATTTGCAGAACTGTTAAAATTAGAAGCCTTAACAATCAATAATATATAGTTTTAAATGGAAGAAAATACTTCAATTGACATTAGTGCTGTTAATGAGAAAATAGCAAAAGAAAGCGCTTTTATCGATTTACTGATGCTTGAAATGAATAAGGTAATCGTTGGCCAAAAATATATGGTCGAGCGATTATTAATCGGACTTTTAGGGCAAGGTCATATATTGCTAGAAGGTGTACCCGGTTTAGCAAAAACCTTGGCAATTAACACACTTTCAAAAGCTGTTAAAGGTAGTTTTAGTAGAATACAGTTTACACCAGATTTGCTTCCGGCAGATGTTGTAGGTACGATGATCTACAATATGAAACTGAACGACTTTTCTATTAAGAAAGGTCCGATTTTCGCAAATTTCGTTCTTGCAGATGAGATTAACCGTGCACCTGCTAAAGTTCAATCTGCTTTATTAGAAGCTATGCAAGAGAAGCAAGTGACCATTGGTGACGAGACTTTTATTCTTGACAAGCCCTTCTTAGTAATGGCAACTCAAAACCCGGTTGAGCAAGAAGGTACGTACCCGTTACCTGAAGCGCAAATTGACCGTTTTATGTTGAAAACTGTTATTGATTATCCGAAAATTAATGAAGAGCAGTTAATTATGCGTCAGAATTTATTGGGTAATTATGAGACCGTAAATGCTGTTGTATCCATAGAACAAATACTTAGTGCACAGAAAGCAGTACGTGAAGTATATATGGATGAAAAGATCGAGAAATACATTCTTGATATTGTTTTCGCCACTAGATATCCTGAAAAATATAATTTAGAAAGCTTAAAACCTTTAATCAGTTTTGGTGCATCACCAAGGGGAAGTATCAACTTAGGTACTGCTGCTAAATGTTATGCTTTCATTAAAAGAAGAGGTTATGTTGTTCCTGAAGATGTACGAGCTATTGTACATGATGTTTTAAGACATAGAATAGGAATCACTTACGAGGCAGAAGCTGAAAATATTACCTCTGTTGATATCATCAACAAGATTGTAAACGAGATAGAAGTACCTTGATCTGCTTGTGATATTCGGTAAATGAAATTATTTGATACCGAATATGACACACTGCTAACGGAGACTGTAAACTGTTTACTTAAAAAATGGATACCAAAGAGCTACTCAAAAAAGTACGAAAAATTGAAATAAAGACGAGACGTCTTTCTGACCATATGTTTGGTGGGGAATACCACTCTACCTTTAAAGGTCGTGGTATGACTTTTAGTGAAGTACGACAGTATCAATTTGGTGATGATGTAAGAAATATTGATTGGAACGTTACCGCCCGTTACAACGAACCTTACATAAAGGTTTTTGAAGAGGAACGAGAATTGACCATGATGCTTATGGTAGATATTAGCGGATCTGAATTATTCGGTACTACCAATCAATTTAAAAATGAAATCGTTACCGAAATATCAGCAACATTAGCTTTTAGTGCACTACAAAATAATGACAAGGTCGGTGTCATATTGTTCTCTGATCAAATAGAACTTTTTATTCCTCCAAAAAAGGGAAAAACACACGTTTTACGCATTATTAGAGAATTGATAGAGTTTAAGCCTAAAAGTAACAAAACAGATATTGCACAGGCATTAAAATTCTTGAGCAGTATCATGAAAAAGAAAGCTATCGTTTTTGTTCTTTCAGATTTTATTGATGAAGGATATGAAAAGACTTTAAAGATTACAGGTAACAAGCACGATGTAACAGGTATTCGCGTTTACGATGAACGCGAAGAAACCATCCCGAATATAGGTATGGTCCAAATTGAAGATACCGAGACCGGTAAATTACAATTGGTGAATACCAAATCTAAAAAAGTACGTAACGCTTATGCTACATATAACAGAGAACGTGTTGCTTATTTTAAAGAATCGTTTACCAAAGCTGGTTGCGGAGTTTTAGATTGCAGGGTCGATGAAAGTTATGTAAAAAAATTATTGGGCTATTTTAAACGAAGAGGTTGATACGAATGATTACTACTAATAGAACAATTGAAAGCGGTGTTTCGTTCATAAAACGAATTTCACCTTTATTGGTATTTCTACTATTCTTCGTTGAACTATCTGCTCAAGAACGACCAAATATTACAACAAAGGTCGATACCACTTTTATTAAAATTGGAGAACAGGTTCAATGGACGGTTACCGTCGATATAGATTCTACCGATTTTGTTATTTTCCCTGAAGGGCAAACATTTTCTCCTTTAGAAACCGTAGAGGCATTTGCGACAGATACCACAAGAAAAAAAGACAGACTTACACTTCAAAAAATATATGCCCTTACCCAATTCGATTCTGGCGCCTACAAATTACCATCGCAACGTATAGATATTAATGGAACTGGTTATATGACCGATTCTACACTGATCAATGTAGCTACTATACCAGTAGATACATTAAATCAGAAAATGTACGACATCAAACCACTTATCAATGTAGAAAAAAGCAATCTAGCTTTTTGGAAGTATTTGCTGATTGGCTTACTGATATTATTAATTTTAGGTGCACTTCTTTACTGGTTCGTATTTCGTAAAAAGCCACTTACCGAAGAAGAAAAAGTAGCACTTTTACCACCATACGACAGAGCTTTATTAGAACTTAAACGTTTAGAAAATTCTAAGTATTTAATACAAGACGAGTATAAAGAATACTATTCTGAATTGACCACCATTGTACGTTCTTATTTAGAAGAAGACGCAAATGTTACAGCTCTAGAAAGTACCACAGGTCAATTGATTGAGAAATTAGAACTTTTAAAAGCTGCAGGAGAATTAGAATTAGATGATGAAACCATCAAACAGTTTTCACAAATATTACAAACTGCAGATTTAGTAAAATTTGCCAAGAACAAGCCTTCTACATCGGTTGCAGAACAAGATAGAAAGCTAGTTGAGCAGATTGTAGAAAAAACACACGAAGCTTTACCAGAACCAACAGAAGAAGAGTTGCTGGAACAAGCCGAATACCAAGAAGAATTAGAGCGCAAAGCGAAAAAGAAGAAAATAAAAATTGCAATAATATCTGCCGTAGCCTTAATTCTAATAGGTATTACCATTGCCGGCGTAAAATTCGGATTTGGTTATTTAAAAGATACCGTCTTAGGGCACCCTACAAAAGAACTTTTAGAAGGCGAATGGGTACGTAGTAGTTATGGCTTTCCTCCTATTCAAATAGAGACTCCGCAAGTTCTGGTACGTCAAAAAATAAAATTGCCAGCAGAAGCTAAAGCTGTCATTGAAGATATACAAGCATTTCAATATTCTAGTCCGATCGGTCTTTTTAATGTTGCAACAACATCTGTAACGCTAGCACAGAAAGATGTGGAGCCAGAGTTTGATAAAACCATTGAACAGATTTTATCGAATTTTGAAAGTCAGGGCGCAAAGAACATCATTACCAAACAAGAAGAGTTTAGCACCATAAGTGGTGTTAAAGGGGTAAAAGTTTTTGGAAGCGGTAAATTTTTAGCGCCAGGATCCGAAGAATTAATGGAAGGCGAATATACCGTGCTCCTTTTTGGAGGAAAAGGTTTTCAACAGTATGTAATTCTTACTTGGTTAAAAGATGATACATACGCACAAGAAATAGTAGACCGAATTTTAGCATCGGTTGAAGTAAAAACAGAATTATAAATGTTCGAGAATATATCATTTGCAAATCCTGATTTCTTTTGGCTGTTTTTATTACTGCCATTAGCAATTGTGTGGTATATATTTAAACAAAAAGAGCAAACCGCATCTTTGCGAATTTCTAGCGCAAAAGGTTTTACCTACAGTAGTATTTTACCAAAACTAAAGCCAGGCTTGTTCATTCTACGTGTATTGGCATTAGGCGCCATAATTGTAGCATTGGCAAGACCTCAGACAGAAGATATATCTACACGAACCAAAACCACAAAGGGGATTGATATTGTAATGGCCATTGATGTTTCTTCTAGTATGCTGGCAAGAGATTTAAAACCCAACAGACTATCGGCACTGAAAGAAGTTGCCGCAGATTTCATCAAGCAAAGACCCAATGACCGTATTGGTCTTGTTGCTTACGCTGGTGAAGGGTATACTAAAACACCTATTACTACAGATAAAGCCATTGTACTAAATGCTCTTTCAGAAATTTCATATGGTCAATTAGATGATGGTACGGCAATTGGTATGGGACTAGCAACTTCTGTTAACCGTTTAAAAGATAGTAAGGCGAAAAGTAAAATAATCATCTTGTTGACCGATGGCGTTAACAACACTGGTTTTATAGAGCCACAAACCGCATCTGAACTTGCACTCGAATTTGGTATTAAAACATACACTATAGGCTTAGGTACTAACGGCAATGCCCTTACACCTATTTCTTATAATGCCGATGGCTCTTTTAGATTTGGCATGCGACAAGTAGAAATAGACGAAGAATTGCTGAAAGATATCGCAAATACTACAGGCGGAAGATATTTTAGAGCCACTGACAACGAATCTCTAGAAGAAATCTATGATGAAATTAACAAACTAGAAAAAACGGAGGTAGAGGAATTTAAATATTACCGTTACGAAGAGAAATTTAGACTTTGGGTTTTATTGGCTGGAGGTTTGCTTTTATTAGAATGGATTTTAAGAAACACGCTTTTTAGAAGCTTTGTATAATATGGTACAGTACGACGAAAAAATATATTTTTATTTACTCATCATCATTCCGGTGATAGTGGTGTTGTTCCTATTATTATTGGTATGGAAAAAGAGAACGCAAAAGAAATTTGCGGACACCGAACTTTTAAAAAGGCTAACACCAAATCGTTCTTATAATAAAGGAGGTCTAAAATTGGTCGTTTTTATTCTAGCATTGGCATTAATGATCACAGGGCTGGTAAATCCTAAAATAGGCACAAAACTAGAGACCGTTAAAAGAGAAGGTGTAGATATTGTTTTTGCTGTTGATGTAAGTAAAAGTATGCTTGCAGAAGACATTGCCCCAAACAGATTGGAGAAGGCAAAAAGATTGGTTTCTGAAATAATAAATCAACTTGCAAGTGACCGTATTGGCATTATAGCCTACGCAGGAAAAGCATACCCACAGCTACCGATTACAACAGATTATGGCGCTGCAAAAATGTTCTTACAGGGCATGAATACAGATATGCTAACATCTCAAGGTACGGCTATTGACCAAGCAATTGAATTAGCTACTACCTATTACGATGATGCAGAACAGACCAACCGTGTATTATTCATTATCTCTGACGGTGAAGATCATTCTGAAGGTTCTACATTAGATGCTGTAGAAGATGCCGTTGATGAAGGTATTATTATTTACACCATTGGTGTTGGTAAAGAAAAGGGTGCTCCGATACCGATTAAAAGAAACGGAATATTAGAAAGCTTAAAAAAGGATAGTCAAGGAGAAACCGTAATCACTCGTTTAAACGAGAGTGTTTTAGTAGATATTGCTAATGAAGGTGACGGGCAATATATAGATGGTTCTAACACTGATGAAGCCGTAGAATTTATTAAAGAAGAATTGTTGAAAATGGATAAAAAGGAATTTGAAGCCAAACAATTCGCAGAATATAAAGATCAGTTTCAATGGTTTATTGGCGGGGCATTGTTGCTTCTCTTTTTAGATATATTTATCTTGGACCGCAAGACAAGCTGGTTAAAGAAACTCAATTTGTTCAATGAGAAAAGAAATGAATAAAATAAATACAGTTTTAATACTACTTTTTGTTTGCTTTTCATCTTTTGCGCAAGAGGTTGATGAGAAAGAAAAACAAAAGTCTTTGCAATCATCTACCAATCTTACTTGGGATGCTAACAAGGCATTATCAGAAGATGACTTTATTGCTGCAGAAGTAGATTACAGAAAGGCAATTTCAAAAAGTTCAGATAATAGCGCAGCCCCATATAATTTAGGTAACGCCTATTACGAAAATCAAACCTATAATGAAGCCTTTGGCAGATTTAAAGAAGCAGGCGAAGCATCTACATCTAAAGCGGACAAACATAAAGCTTACCACAATATGGGTAATGTTTTTATGAAGCGTAAAGATTATGCTAAAGCGGTAGAAGCTTATAAAGAGGCCTTACGCAAAGATCCTACAGATGAAGAAACCCGTTATAATTTAGCCTTGGCAAAAGAGCTTTTGAAAAAAGAACAAGACGAAAATAAGCAAGACCAAGACGACAAGGACAAGGATAAAGATCAAGACGAGAACAAAGACCAAGATAAAAAAGACGAAGGCGACAACGAGGATAAGAAAGATGAAGGCGAGGACGGTGACAAGGGCGACGAAGGCGATAAAGACGAAGAGAAGAAAGACGATAATAAGGATGGTGAAGGGGACAACAAATCTGATCAAAAGAAGAAACCTGAACAAGGTGAAGGCGAGAACGAACAAGAACAACAACAACCTAGACCTAATCAACTTTCTAAGCAACAGGTTGAGAATTTATTGAGAGCCATGCAAAATGCAGAAAAAAAGGTGCAAGATAAAATCGATGCTAAAAAAGTAAAAGGTGCTAAAATTAAAACCGAAAAAGATTGGTAGACTTTAAGTCCATAGCTAAACTTGGGTTAGTATTAACCGTTTTTCTATCATCAATTTTGATGATGGGCCAAGATAACAATGCCGTTACTTTTGAGATGAAACTAAGCAAACCAAAGCTTGGTTTAAACGAAAGACTACGCGTAGATTTTATTATGAACCGTGATGGCGATAATTTTAGCCCTCCAGATTTCAACGGATTCAAAGTAGTTATGGGACCTTCTCAATCTATTAGTTCTTCATGGATTAATGGGGTTAGAAGTTACTCGAAATCCTATTCATATACACTATCCCCTACTGCAAGAGGAAAATTCACCATTAAACAAGCATCCATTGTAATTGGTGGCGAAACCTATAAATCATTGGCGCAAAATGTAGAAGTAACTGCAGCTGTAGATAAGCCTAGTGATCAAATGACGGCGGATGATATAGCAGATGAAAATTTACATTTGGTTGCCGAGATTTCAAAAACCAACCCGTATTTAAACGAAGCCATTACTGTTATTTACAAGTTGTATGTTAGTCCAGATATTAGGGTGTCGAATTATCAACCTTTAGACAACCCTACTTATAATAATTTTTGGAGTCAAGATATTAAGGTAAATATGCTTAGTGCGCAAAATGGCACTTATAAAGGCAAACCATATCGTTATGTAATCTTAAAACGTGTTGTTCTTTATCCGCAAAAAGCTGGAAAATTAAACATCGAACCTTTATCTCTTGAGGTAACCGTAGATGTACCTACTGCAAGACGGGATTTCTTTGGTCAACGAATGTATGCTCAAACCAACAAAACCGTATCTGCAGGTAGTAGAACAATTAATGTAAAAGCATTGCCAATTGATAATCAACCTGCTGATTTTAATGGCGCTGTAGGTGATTTTGATTTTGCGGTCACAACAAGCAAAACGAGTTTAAATGCTTCAGAATCTTTGCAAGCAACGGTAGAAGTTAGTGGTAAGGGAAATTTAAAATTATTTAAACTTCCAGAACCTGAATTACCAAGTGCGCTAGAAGTTTATGAGCCTGAGTTTACAGAGGGTGTTAGAACAACTTTGGCAGGTATGCAGGGTAAGGTTAGCAACCAATACACCATTGTGCCTTCTTTTAGAGGTAAATATCCTATTTCACCTTTAAGCTTTAGTTATTTTAATCCTTCCACCGGAAAATATAAAACACTTACATCTGATGAAATAGTCATTAACGTTTTAGAAGGTCCGTTAAGCGCTTCGTCTAATTCTGATGCAAATACCAATAGCAACAAACAATCTGTTATTAGCAGCGGAAATGAATTCAATTTCTTGAAACTTACACCAAATCTAACAAGCAAATCGGCTTCATACTTTTTTGATTCCACCTCTTTTTACGTGTGGTTATTGAGTCCGCTATTACTAATTCCTTTAGCCATTTTCTTTAGAAAGAAAAGAGATGCTGTCGCTGGTGATATTGTAGGTAATAAAATTAGAAAAGCAAATAAACTTGCACGTAAGTATTTATCTGACGCAAGAAAACAACTAGGTAATAAAGAATCTTTTTATGTCGCCCTTGAACGAGCGCTACATAATTACTTAAAGGCCAAACTGAAAATTGAAACTTCAGAATTCAGTAAAGATAAAATTACCGAGCTACTTACAGAGAAGCAAATAGACAACACTGCTGTAGATAGTTTTATAGCGCTTCTTAAAAATTGCGAAGCGGCAAGATATAGCCCATTCTCAAACGTACAAATGCAAGCCGATTATGATAAGGCAAGCGATGTAATTTCTATAATGGATAAACAATTATAAGTATGTTCAAAAAGCTAGCTACTCTTATTAGCCTTTTCTCGGTTCTATTTTGCACCGCTCAGAACAACAAATTATTTGAGCAGGCTACCGAAGCATATAATGCCGGTGAGTATGACCAGGCGGTAACTTATTATGACGATATTCTAAGTAATGGCAAGCATTCTGCTGCGGTATACTATAACCTAGGTAATTCGTATTACAAGCTTAATAAAATTGCTGAGAGCATCTATTTTTATGAGAAAGCTTTACTGCTATCACCAAACGATTCAGAGATAAAAACAAATTTAAGCTATGCTCAGAATATGACCATAGATGCTATTGATACCATGCCCGAAACAGGATTATCAAAATTGTATAACAACATAACAGGCAAACTAACATTTGACCAATGGGCATATGTAGCCATAGGCTTCATGTTACTTTTTGTTCTTTTATATATCTACTTTTACAACTCAAGTTACAGCACTAGAAAACGATTTACATTTATTGCTAGTTTACTTGCGCTGTTCTTATGTTTAATTTCTGTTCTTTTCGCATTTATTCAACGAAATGATTTTGATGAAAATCAACCTGCAATAATATTCGCCGAAGAAAGCATTGTAAAATCTGAGCCTAATAACACCAGTGCAGAAGTATTTTTGATTCATGCAGGCACCAAAGTAAATGTTTTAGACCAATTAAATGATTGGAATAAAATTAAGTTATCAGATGGTAAAACAGGGTGGATTCAAAACAACGAACTTAAACTGTTAAAGGATTTTTAGAAAATTGTTAACAGTATTTAACCATTTCAACACTATCTTTACGATTGATTTTTAGTATATGACTTTTTTCGCACGCTTTACTTTATTGTTATTATGGCTTTTTGCAGTTACTGCACCGAGCATTATAACGCTATGCGATGTTGAAAACCCAATTGTAATTACCAATCTTAACGAAGAAGAACAAGAGTCTGGTAAAAAATCTATGGGTGAAGAAAAGTTCGTTAAAGAAAATTCTTTGGATTTTTCAATAGTTGCCATTTTTGAAAATTCAATTAATAGCAATTTTAATATTGAAGGTTACCAAGACCTATCATTAGAGGTATTATCTCCACCTCCCGACCAATTTAGTTAGTCATTTTCGTATTTTATCAATTAACTAATCTGTCCTGAACTAATTCGAGGGCACAATTATATTATTTCATGTTCAAACATATCAAAAATGATATTCCTGCGAGTATCGTTGTATTTTTCGTTGCACTACCATTATGTCTAGGTATTGCTTTAGCTAGTGGTGCACCATTATTTTCAGGAGTAATTGCCGGTATTATCGGTGGTGTTTTAGTGGGTGCCCTTAGTGGCTCTAAAATCGGAGTTAGTGGTCCTGCTGCAGGTCTCGCTGCAATTGTACTAACAGCAATTGGTACTCTAGGCGGTTATGAAAATTTCTTAGTGGCTGTTGTACTAGGTGGTATTATCCAAATGGTATTCGGGATTTTAAAGGCCGGTGTAATTGGTTATTATTTTCCTTCTTCTGTAATTAAAGGAATGCTTACCGGTATTGGTATCATTATCATTCTAAAACAGATTCCTCACTTTTTTGGTTATGATCCTGATCCAGAAGGTGATTGGGCATTTTTTCAAGTAGATGGAGAAAATACGTTTTCTGAGATTCTTAATACTATTAATAATATTAGCCCAGGTGCTACCTTAATTGCCATTATTGGTCTTGCAATCCTTTTACTTTGGGACAAAGTACTTTCTAAGAAAGGCAAAGTATTTCAAATTATACAAGGTCCGTTAGTAGCTGTTGCCATTGGTATCTTGTTTTATGTTTTTACCCAAGACAATGAAGTCTTAGGTATCTCAAAAGATCACTTGGTAAGTGTTCCGGTACCAGAAGATTTTTCATCTTTTATAGGTCAGTTTCGCTTTCCTAATTTTAGCGCCATAACTAATCCGCAAGTTTGGATCACTGCCTTTACCATAGCACTGGTAGCCAGTTTAGAGACCTTGCTTTGTGTAGAAGCAACCGACAAATTAGATCCGCATAAAAATGTGACTCCGACCAACAGAGAATTACTTGCACAAGGTGCCGGTAACATCGTATCTGGTCTTATTGGTGGTCTACCAATAACTCAAGTAATCGTTCGTAGCTCAGCCAACATACAATCTGGTGGTAGAACCAAATTATCTGCTATAATTCATGGTTTCTTACTATTAATTTCTGTAGTCTTGATTCCTACATTGTTAAATATGATCCCATTATCAGTTTTAGCTGCAATTTTATTTATTGTTGGATTTAAATTAGCAAAACCATCTCTATTCCTTAAAATGTACAAATTGGGATGGAAACAATCAATACCTTTCTTTGTAACCGTAATAGGTATTGTTTTCACAGATTTATTGGTAGGTATTAGTTTAGGTCTTGCAGTTGGTATCGTTGTTATTTTACTAAAAAGTTACCAAAACTCTCACTTTCTTCATATTGAGGATAATAGTGATGGTAAGCATAAAATTAAAATGACCTTGGCAGAAGAGGTTACTTTCTTTAACAAAGGTGCTATTTTAAAAGAATTGGACAGTCTTCCTGATAACACTTACTTAGAGCTAGATGTATTAAAGACAAGGTTCCTAGATTATGATATTATAGAGATATTAGAAGATTTCAGCCTAAAGGCCAAAGAAAGAAATATTGACATTAAGCTAATTTCTAAGCGTGGTGTGGTAGAAAACCCGCCAAGTTATATTCAGTTCTTTGAGCAAAGACCAAAATCGGATCTAAGCTTAAGCTAAAAAAATATTAAAAACTTAATACTGATCTTAGAGTATTAATTAAAACATAACTTAATAAGAAATAACATGAAAGCACATACTAAAGAAACTCAAGCAACGATGACCCCTAAGAAATCTTTAGATTTCTTGAAAGAAGGAAATCAGAGATTTCAGAGTAACTTAAAAGCGAACCGTAACCTTTTAGAACAGGTAAACGATACTAGCGAAGGCCAATTCCCTTTTGCTACCATATTAAGTTGTATAGATTCTAGAGTTTCTGCCGAACTGGTTTTTGATCAGGGATTAGGAGATATATTTAGCGTTAGAATAGCTGGTAATTTTGTAAATGAAGATATATTAGGTAGTATGGAATTTGGCTGTAAACTAGCCGGCACCAAATTAATAGTAGTTTTGGGCCATACAAGTTGTGGTGCCATTAAAGGTGCCTGTGACCATGCCAGATTGGGTAATTTAACCGCCTTGATCAACAAAATTGAACCAGCTGTTGATGCTGTCAAAGAACCTACAGATGAGAGTTTAAGAAATTCTAAAAATTTAGATTTTGTGGATAAGGTTTCTACTAAAAATGTGGAAATGACTATAGATAATATCAGAAAACAGAGTCCGGTTTTAGCCGAAATGGAAGAAAACGCAGAACTCATGATAGTTGGAGCCATGTATGACATCACATCGGGTGCTGTTGAATTTTACAGTTAAACCGATTCATTACAACCTTAATGTTAAAGAAAACTGATGTATCTACATCAGTTTTCTTCTTTTTAATATATTAGACTTTGCAAACTGCAAAACCTATTAATCCCAGTCTTCTAGTGAATCTCTCTAATATATACCACACAAATAATTCTCTAGTTAAAAGTTGAAAGAATTTTCTTTTTCGCTTAAATATAAATAGCAAATTTTTCGAACACTCACCCATCAAAAGCAACAAAAACATACCATTCCTGTTTTAAAAGTTTTAAATTTGCTGCTTTAATCAACATTCATGATTGATAAGATAAAAGAAGAAATTTCTGCAGTAACATCGTTCACAGCTGACAATATGGAAGCCGTTGAAACTTTTCGAATTAAATACTTAGGTAAAAAAGGGCTTCTTAATGACTTCTTTGCGGAGTTTAAAAATGTACCAAACGACCAGAAAAAAGAGTTCGGGCAAACTATAAACGAGCTTAAAAAAGCTGCTACAGAAAAAGTAGAAACTTTAAAAGAGGTTTTTGAAAATAACCAAACAGACGAACAGGTATATGGTGATTTATCGAGACCTGGCAATACTATAGAATTAGGTGCACGTCATCCTATTTCAATAGTTAAGAATAAAATCATCGATATTTTCTCTAGAATTGGTTTCAATGTTTCTGAAGGTCCAGAGATAGAAGATGATTGGCACAATTTTACGGCGTTGAACTTACCAGAATACCATCCTGCAAGAGATATGCAAGATACTTTCTTTGTTCAAACCGATCCAGATATCCTTTTACGTACACACACCTCATCGGTTCAAGTGCGTTATATGGAAAACCACCAACCTCCTATTCGTACAATATCTCCGGGTAGAGTATATAGAAACGAAGCTATTTCAGCACGTTCTCATTGCTTCTTTCACCAAGTAGAAGGTTTGTATATTGATAAAGATGTTTCTTTTGCAGATTTAAAACAAACACTTCAATACTTTACGGCCGAGCTCTTCGGAAAATCTAAAATTAGGCTAAGACCTTCTTACTTTCCATTCACAGAGCCTAGTGCAGAAGTTGATGTGTACTGGGGACTAGAAACTGAATCTGACTATAAAATAACCAAAGGTACTGGCTGGTTAGAAATTGGTGGTTGCGGTATGGTAGACCCAAATGTGCTAACAAATTGCGGACTAGATCCTGAGGTTTATTCAGGTTTCGCTTTTGGAGTTGGTATTGATCGTATAGCTATGCTTCTTCATCAAATAACTGATATACGTTTATTGAGTGAAAACGATTTACGCTTTTTAGAGCAATTTAGAAGCGCCCTATAATATCACCTTGTGAAAAAAGATATTGAAATACCTGTTGTAAAAGATGTACACGTCGCCATTATTCGTGAATGGAACGAAGAATTCTTAAATAAAGACTGGAATGCTTATATCTTAAATGATCGTGAAACTGCTATTGAAATGACAATGGTAGTTTCAAAAGGTTATGAAGGTGACCGTAAAACTTCAATAATGAGACATAATATTGGTGCGGTAGAAGCCAAATCATTTAAAAAAATTGAAGTTGTACAAGAAAATGTCTTAACATTGAACAACGAGTTTTATGTTACCTTCTACGCAGATAACAAATTATTCGAGAAACGATTTGTATTCGAGAAAAATTCAGTCACTGAAGCAAGCCTCATTACTATTTCACTAATTGAAAAAGAGGGCATTTTTGCCTCATAAATCACTTCTCTCTACCATAACAATTATTTTAAGTTACCTAACAAACTCTTTTCCACCTCAGAGAACACAACGTTTTTTAAATACCCAAACAGTTAAAAATATTTTTTATTTAATTAATTTTCAGATAGTTATCATATATCTTTGTGACTGCAACAAAAGTTTAACAAGCTTTAACAAAATTTAAGTTCTTTTAGTTTGTTTGTGACCGAACTAACTATACCTTTGTCCCTTCAAATTTCGAATCATGGAAAAAGAAGAACATAAACAAAGATTAATAGAAGAGCTAGGTGTACATTTTGAAGCTGAATATAATCTACCTCCATTGGCTGCAAGAATATTTGGAAACCTTGTAGTAACTGAAGAAGTAGGTCTTACATTCGACGATTGTCAAATGAAAAGAGGGGCAAGTAAAAGCTCTATTTCTACATCGCTCAATTTACTATTACAATTAGGTATAATAACCTATTTTACTAAATCTGGCGATAGAAGAAGGTATTTTAAAATATCTGACAAGAGCACTTTCTTCATTAAAAAATTAGAGCAGGCTATTAAGAAAGCTGCTAATGAATCTAAAATGATTCAAAAAGTTGCGGAGTATGATCAGCAGTACAACAATGAAAAATACATTTCTAATAAAGCAAAAATGGAAGCGTATTTAAATTGTCTTGACCAAAACGAAGCTACTAATAAAGAAACGATAGAAGCCCTAAGAAAGCTGATTTAAAAAAATTTATAAATTAAGTTCGTTTTATACCGAACAAACTGAATTAACAAAACCTTAACAGGTGCAGTTATATTTTTAAATGCAAATAAACATCCAATTAAAATGAAAAAGTTATCAATTATAGGAATATTAAGTGCAGTGCTTCTTTTAAGCTCGTGCTTTGGTTCATCAGAAAAACCAGCCCAAGGTCCAGCTGCACCTCAGCCACTAAGTTTGAAAGTCGCTAAATTAGAAAAGCAAGACTTAACTATATATAATGAATTCTCAACTACTCTTGAAGGTAAACAAAATGTAGAGATATGGTCAAAAATATCTGGTTTTGTTCAAGAAGTATATGTTGAAGAGGGTCAAAAAATTAAAAAAGGTCAGTTACTTTTTAAATTAGAAACCCAAACTTTAAATCAAGATGCTAACGCTGCAAAAGCTTCTGTAAATGTAGCACAAGTTGAGGTTAACAAATTGAAGCCTTTAGTAGATAAAAATATCATTAGCCCTGTACAATTAGAAACTGCAAAAGCACAACTTGTACAAGCACAGGCAAATTACCATAGTGTTATTTCTAATATTGGTTATTCTCGAATTACTAGCCCTGTAGACGGTTATATTGGCGAGATTCCTTTCAAAATTGGTGCGCTTGTAAGTTCTGCAATGGCTAAACCATTAACTACTGTTTCTGATATTAGCGAGGTTCGTGCTTATTTTTCAATGAACGAGAAAGAGCTTTTAAAATTAAAGGAGTCTTTGCCTAAAAATGATAATAACGTTTTAGACTTAGAGAAAGCCCCAGAGGTTACCTTAATAATGATCAACGGTGAAGATTACGCTGAACCTGGTAAAATTGCTATGATCAATACTATTATTAATAGTACTACCGGTAGTGTAACGGCAAGAGCTGATTTTGACAACAAAAATAATTTACTAAGTAGTGGTAGTACAGGTAAAATTAAAATTCCGACTATTTACAGTGGTGCATATGAAATACCTCAAACTGCAACTATTGATCTTCAAGGTAAAAAACTGATTTACGTTTTAAAAGCTGATAATACGGTTACTACAATGCCATTAGATATCATTACCACTACTCAAAAAGGCTTTGTAGTTGAAAATGGAATTGAAGACGGAACTACTATCGTAATTGAAGGAGTTTCTAAATTAAAAGACGGAATGGCTATTAACCCAGCCAAGTAAGCATCCGTTATTCATTAAAACATATAAATAAACAACAATGTTTCAAAGATTTATAGATCGTCCCGTACTTTCTACGGTGATTTCGATCATTATAGTTATTCTAGGTGTTTTAGGTTTAACGACCTTGCCTATAGAACAATACCCAGAAATAGCACCTCCAACGGTGCAAGTTACAAGTACCTATACAGGTGCAAATGCAGAAACCGTTCTAAATAGTGTTGTAATTCCATTAGAAGAGCAAATTAATGGTGTTGAAGACATGTTGTACATGACTTCTAACGCAAGTAATGACGGTGCCTCAACCATAAACGTATTTTTTAAATTAGGTACTGATCCAGATATTGCTACTGTAAACGTGCAAAACAGGGTTGCAAGAGCAAACAGTGTATTACCACAAAGTGTTGTTCAAACAGGAGTTATTACTCAAAAATCTCAGACCAGTGCATTATTATTCTTCTCTTTATTTTCTGATAATGATGAGTATGATGCAACGTTTGTAGAAAACTATGCTAAAATTAACATCGTTCCAAAATTACAACGTATTGAAGGTGTAGGTAACGTTACTGTTTTTGGAGCTAAAGATTATTCTATGCGTATTTGGATAAATCCAGAAAAAATGGCGGCATACAAGCTAATGCCATCTGATATTCAAGCTGCGCTTACAGAACAAAATCTCGAAGCTGCAACGGGTAAAATTGGTGAAAATGCCGATGGTGTTTACGAATATGTATTAAAATATAAAGGTCGTCTTTCAAATGAAGCTGAATATGAAAATATTATTATTAAAGCTCAAGAAAATGGACAATTTTTAAGACTTAGAGATGTTGCCGAAATTGAATTGGGAGCTTTTAATTATGGAACTAAAAATGAAGGTATGGGCAAGCCTGGTGCTGCCGTTGGTGTTTTTCAAACTTCTGGTTCAAATGCAAATGCTATTATTGATGAAATTCAAACAATTTTAGAGGAGAGTAAAGTCGATTTTCCTAAAGGATTAGACTATGTAATTCCTTATAACACTAAAGATTTCTTAAGTGCATCTATAGATCATGTTATACAAACCTTGATCGAGGCCTTTTTATTAGTATTCTTAGTGGTATTCATATTTTTACAAGACTTTCGATCAACATTAATACCGGCTATTGCAGTACCAGTTGCAATTATCGGTACGTTCTTCTTCCTCTCTTTATTTGGGTATTCTATTAACATGTTAACGCTATTTGCAATGATACTCGCTATTGGTATTGTAGTGGATGATGCTATTGTGGTGGTAGAAGCCGTGCATGCTAAAATGGAAGAAGGCGCTACAAATGCTAAAACGGCTACGAAATCTGCCATGTCAGAAATATCAGGTGCAATTATTTCTATTACCTTGGTAATGTCGGCAGTATTCATTCCTGTATCATTTATTAGTGGATCATCAGGTGTGTTCTACCAACAATTTGGTATCACATTGGCAATTGCCATTCTTATTTCCGCTGTAAACGCTTTGACACTGAGTCCGGCTTTGGCCGCTCTTTTATTGAAACCCCACCATACATCCGAAGAAAAAAAGAAAGGTGTTGTAAAACGTTTCTTCTCAGCTTTCAATACTGGTTTTGATGCGGTAACTAATAAATATGTTGGATCAGTAAAATATATAGCCAAAAGAAAATGGCTAACTGGAGTTTCGCTTGTCATATTCGCAGTTATTGCAGTTTTACTATTTCAATCTACACCTACTGGGTTTATACCGAATGAGGATCAAGGGTTATTATTTGCTGATGTTACAATGCCTCCTGGTACTACTTTAGAACAAACACAAAAAACTGTAAAGAAGCTCGATTCTATTTATGAATCTATGGATATCATAGAAGCTAGAATGAACATTACCGGGTTCAGTATTCTAAACAGTGTTAACGGTGGATCATATGGTTTCTCTGTTCTTCGTCTTAAAGATTGGGGTGAAAGAGAAGGTGAAGGAGAATCTGTTCAAGAAGTGGTAGGAAGCCTGTTCGCAAAAACAGCGGGATTAAAAGATGCTAAAATATTCTTCTTTACGCCGCCAAGTGTTCGTGGTTTTGGTAACTCTACTGGTTTTGAGATGAACTTACAGAGTAAAGATGCTGATGATTGGCAAACCGTAAGTAAAGTTACCAATGAGTTCTTAGGTGCCATTAATGCACGACCAGAGGTACAATACGCGATTACTAACTTTAACGCCAATTTCCCTCAATATGAATTAGATGTAGATGTTGAGAAAACTAAAATGGCAGGCTTAGCTGTTACTGATGTTTTTAGTGCTATGCAAGGTTATTATGGTGGTCTTTATACTACCGATTTCAATAAATTCGGTAAGCAATACCGTGTAATGATTCAAGCTAAACCCGAAGATAGAGCCGATGAAAATTCATTGAACCATATTTTCGTAACCAATGCTAATGGAGAATCGGTTGCCGTTTCGCAATTTGTAGGGTTGAAGAAAATTTATGGTCCAGAGGTGGTAAGTAGATTTAACTTATTGAGTTCTGTAAAAATCAACGGAGCTATGAACCCTGGGTATTCAACTGGTGATGCGATTAAAGCAATTGAAGAAGTAGCTGCAGAGGTATTACCTAATAATTATACCTATGAATATTCTGGACTTACTAAAGAAGAAAATAGCGCAGGTAGCCAAACCATCATTATTTTTATTTTGAGTTTGGTATTTGTATACTTCTTATTAAGTGCGCAGTACGAATCATATATTCTACCTTTATCAATTCTACTTTCATTACCCGTAGGTATTGCTGGCGCTATTGGTTTTGTTAGCATTGCCGGACTTGAAAACAATATCTATTTTCAGATTGCATTGATTATGCTTATTGGTCTGCTTTCGAAAAATGCCATTCTTATTGTAGAGTTCGCATTGCAACGTAGAAAACACGGTATGTCGATTATCGACTCTGCTATCGACGGTGCAAAAGCGAGACTTAGACCAATTTTAATGACATCATTCGCATTCATTCTTGGTTTAATGCCATTGGCATTATCATCGGGTATTGGTGCTGTTGGTAATAGATCTATTGGTATGAGTGCTGTTGGTGGTATGTTAATTGGCACCATATTCGGTGTATTCGTTATACCGGCATTGTACGTTATTTTCCAGACTATTCAAGAGCGTTTTACAGGTGCTCCACAACCAACTATTGAAGAATAATAGAACTAAAGAAATCATGAATAAAATAATATCAAATAAACTTATACTGGTTGCTATACTGCCATTGTTGTTGCAATCTTGCTTTATAGCAAAAACATACGAGCGACCAGATGTCGAAACAGAAAATTTGTATCGAACCGATAATTTACCGCAAGACAGTGTATCATTTGCGTCGGTTTCATACCAAGACCTTTTTACAGATGCTCATTTGAAGACGTATATTCAAAGAGGATTACAAAATAACCTTGACATTCGCATTGCGCTACAGAGCATTGCAGCTGCCGAGTCTTATGTTAAGCAGGGTAAAGCAGGCTATTTGCCTACCATTAATGGTGCTGCAAGTGCAACAAGAGTTGCAAGAACAAGCGAGAACGGACAATTTGGAAGCTTTTTTACGCAACCTTATAACCAATTCGAAACTTCTGGTACTGTTTCTTGGGAAGCAGATATATGGGGAAAAATTAGAAGTACTAAACGGGCAAGTGATGCTAGTTACTTACAAACTGTAGCTGCGCATAAAGCGGTAAAAACGAGCCTAGTAGCCCAAATTGCCACGACCTATTATAGAATTCTATCATTAGATAAGCAGATTTTAGTTACTGAAGAGACGATTGAAAACCGCTCTAAAAGTTTAGAGACTATTACTGCCTTAAAAGAAGCAGGGCAAACAAACCAAGTTGGTGTTGACCAAACTGCAGCTCAATTATATAGCGCTCAGAGCCAACTATTGGATATTAAAAATTTAATGTACCAAGCAGAAAATACATTAAGTATTTTATTAAGCGAACAACCACAGACCTATTCTCGTAATACGCTCGATGAACAATCTTTAGCTAGTGAAATGCAGCTTGGGGTACCGGCGCTTTTACTTCGTAATAGACCAGATATTATGCAAGCAGAATATAGTTTAATGAACAGTTTTGAACTAACGAACGTTGCGAGAAGTAATTTCTACCCATCTATAACTTTGTCGGCACAAGGTGGATTTCAAAGTTTAGAGTTTGACAATTGGTTAGATTCCAGTTCAATATTTGCAAATTTAGTAGGCGGACTTACACAACCGATTTTCAATGGTAGAAAAATCAGAACGGCTTACGAGGTTGCCCAAGTACAACAAGAGCAGTCTTTACTGAGTTTTAAAAAGGCTCTTTTAACTGCTGGTAGAGAAGTATCTGAAGCTTTACATGACTACAATATTGCAGTTGAAAAAGAAGAGTTTATCTCTAAGCAAGTATTAGCATTAAAACGTGCCGAAAATAATTCAGAAGAATTATTGAATAGTGGTTATTTAACGTATCTAGATCTTTTAACAGCTAGAGAGAATTCTCTAAATGCAGAGCTAAACCTAGTTGACAACAAGTTTTCGCAACTATCAGCAACGGTTGAATTATATCGTTCTCTTGGTGGCGGATGGCAATAGGTTAATGCTAAAAAGAAGCGAATATACTGAGTAAGCGTTAGCGCTTTTCTCTAAATATAGATGTGAAAGGGTCGGAATGGATGATGTTGCTGAGACCCTTGGCATCTCTAAAAAAACACTGTACGAACTGTTTGAAAATAAAGATAATCTAGTTCAAGAAAGTGTTACCTTATTATTTAAGCGTATTTATGAAAACATGAGTAGCTTTTTTAAAATGTCTGAACAAACATCAGACCCATTTAGTGAAATTACACATAATTATAGCGCAGGACTTAAGGAGTTGAGAAACTTAAGTCCTACTTTTTATACGGACTTAAAAAATACTACCCTAAAGCATTCAATCTTTACGATGATTTCACCCAAGCAATTGTTTGCACCTATGTTTTAGACCTACTAAAAGCTACTGAAAGCAATGGGTTATTAAGAGAAAAAATAAATATTAAACTAATTTGTGAGCTATTTATACTTCGAACGAATGAAGTAATGCTACCGAATCGCGATTTTTTCGACAGCTATAGTAACGAAGAATTATTAGAGCATTTAATTATTGTGCCCTTACAGGGGATTAAAAGACCACCTAATCTTTCCAATTCTTAAAAGGATTTTTACTGATTTGAGAGTTATAATATTTAACCTCTCCGGTTACCTCAATGCCTAACCAAGCAGGTTTTTGAAAAGATTCATTCTCATCGTTTAATTCAATTTCAGCAACGGTTAAGCCTTCATTATCATCATAGAATTCATCAACTTCATAAACGTGATTTCCAATAGTAATTTCATACCTGGTTTTGTTCAGAATTCCTTTTTCACATAATTTCAATAGACTTTCGGCTTCTTCAACAGAAATTTCTTTTTCCCATTCAAAACGAGAAGTTCCTGTTTCATTTGATTTACCCTTAACGGTTATGAAACCTAAATCACCCTTAATTCTAACTCGCACCGTTCTATTAGGGTCGGTATTTAAAAAACCTTGAACAATACGTGTTTTAGATGCTGCTTCAGATTTATAATCGTCAGATTTCACCAAAAATTTACGTTCTATTTCTATCATATGAATGGTTAAAACTACTATCCAAAAACTAAGATAAGTCTTAAATTTGCTTATGCCCAATGAAATGCCTCTTCGAAAAATTATTCATGTTGATATGGATGCGTTTTATGCATCTGTAGAAGAACTGGATAATCCTGACTTAAAGGGAAAACCTTTGGCAGTAGGTGGTAGTGAAAAAAGAGGTGTAGTGTCCGCAGCAAATTATGAAGCCAGAAAATTTGGTGTTCGTAGCGCCATGAGCGGATTTATGGCTAAAAAAAACTGTCCGCAGTTAACCTTCGTAAAACCCAGATTTGAACGGTATAAAGAGATTTCGAAAATTATACGTTCTATATTTTTTGAATACACTGATCTGGTTGAACCCTTATCTCTTGATGAAGCTTATCTCGATGTTACTATTAATAAAAAAGGAAACCCATCGGCTACTATGCTCGCCACTGAAATTCGGCAACGTATTTTAGAAAAAACGGGGTTGAATGCATCCGCAGGTATTTCTATCAATAAATTTATTGCCAAAATTGCAAGTGATATCAATAAGCCAAACGGACAAAAAACAGTGAACCCAGAAGAGGTCATCCCTTTTTTAGAAGAATTAGATATTAGAAAGTTCTACGGTGTTGGTAAAGTTACTGCCGAAAAAATGTACAAGCTTGGCATTTTTACCGGAAACGATTTAAAAAACAAATCAATAGAATTTTTAGCAGAAAACTTTGGCAAGAGTGGTCCTTATTATTATCATGTGGTACGTGGTATACATAATAACGAAGTTAAACCTCACCGCATACCTAAATCTGTTGGTGCAGAAAGAACCTTTAACGAAAACCTAAGTAGCGAGGTTTTTATGCTAGAACGCCTAGAACATATTGCCCAAGAACTAGAAAGAAGATTAACAAAATCTAAGGTAGCCGGTAAAACAATTACGTTAAAAATAAAATACAGTGATTTTACCTTGAATACCAGAAGTAAAACTATGCCTTATTTTATATCAGATAAAGATCTAATTTTAGAAACTGCAAAAGATCTTTTATATCAAGAAGAGTTACAAAACTCTGTTAGACTTCTAGGAATCTCCTTATCTAATTTAAATACAGAAGACAAGACGGTTAAAAAAATTGACGATAAATCAATTTTAGTTCAATTAAAATTCGATTTCTAATTAATCATCGTTCATTTTCTCTCTTTAAACCAATAATCATAAATATTATTGGCTATGATAGTTTTATTGTCTAAAATGAAAAACCTGAGGCAAAGTTATACACTAAAGAAAACCAAGTAAAGGCATTGACAGAACCTATTGATTTGTCTACACGATTATTTCAGTCGGCAAGAATTGAATACATCGAAGTATTGCTAACACAACGTGAAGCTCTTGAATCTAAAATGGATTTGGTTGAAACAAAAAAAGACCAATTAATGGCCAGAGTAAATGTATATCAAACCTTAGGTGGCGGGTGGAACTAGTATTGTTATAAGTAAAAATGATTTTTTTAACCCTAATAGGAGTAATTTCTATTAGGGTTTTTTTATTGTTTTAGCTGTTTTTTTAGTAAAAATCACCTCTTTTGTGTTCAACTTTTTTAATCACATTTTAAAGTATAACCAACGAACACTTAAACATTTATGCTAATCCTCTCTAAAAATTATAACTGTTAAAAGTAAAATTTTAGCTTTATAACAAATTGCTATGAAAAAGAAATTTTAATTATTACTCTAAACTACACAGTATGATAGATTTAAAAGATTACGATAACGCCGTAATCAAGTTTAGAAAAAGTCTAGACTTTACTATGTTACCTATTCTCTCTTGGGATTTTTATGCTTCTAATTATGAAGAAATAAAACAAACCGAAGAAGATGCTGTTACTTTATTAAGTTTGGTTACTACCAATTCTTGGAATATCGATACCGACATTCTCGATACTAAATTAAAAGTAGATAAGAATGTTATAGTCGTAACTGACGCCAAATTAAACATTGTTTTTGCTACCAAAAACATGTGGAATATGAGTCAATACCATCCTGAAGAAATAATAGGTAAAAGTCCTAAAATGTTTCAGGGTAATTTGACCTCTAAGTCTACATTAAAGGTCGTATCTGATGCTGTAAAAGAAAAGAAACCATTTGAGGTCACTGTAGTCAACTATAGAAAAGATGGATCTACTTATAAGTGTTGGATACAAGGAGAACCTATTTTTGACAACAAAGGTGATGTCGTTAATTTTATCGCCTTTGAAAAAGAAGTTGCTTAACTGTTCTTGTTAAAGCATAAAAAAAGGGTCGCTAATTAGCGACCCTTTTTATTGTATTATATATTCTAAATAAGACTATATATCACCTGATTCTATTTCACTAACTCTTAATGTATTTACCATTCCTTTATCTTTAATAGGCATTGCAGCAAGGCTAATAATCATATCGCCTATTGCCAAATATCCTTTATTGAAAGCTATACGGTTTACATCATCAATAGTATCATCTGTAGACACAAATTTATCATAGTAAAAAGCTTTTACGCCCCATAATAAATTTAACTGCGTAAGTATTCTTTTGTTCGATGTAAACACCAAAATATGTGCACTAGGTCTCCATGCAGAAATTTGAAAAGCGGTATACCCACTATTCGTTAATGTAGAAATTGCCTTCGCTTTAATATCATTTGCCATTGTAGCTGCATGATAGCAAATAGATTTAGTAATAAATCTTTTCGTACGAATATGTGGTGGATCATGCGGTACATGTATTAAATCTGAACCTTCAACGCTCTCTAAAATACTTGCCATTTTTTCAATAACCTGTACTGGGTAATTACCAACAGAAGTTTCACCAGATAACATTACTGCATCAGCACCATCCATAACAGAGTTTGCTACATCATTTACTTCTGCTCTTGTTGGTGTAAGGCTAGTAATCATTGTCTCCATCATTTGGGTAGCAATAATTACCGGTATTCTTGCTTTCTTAGCCTTTAAAACCAATTGCTTTTGAATTAATGGCACTTCATGAGCAGGAACTTCAACACCTAAATCTCCACGAGCAACCATTAAACCGTCACAATAAGCAACAATCTTATCGATATTTTCAACTGCCTCTGGCTTTTCAATTTTAGCAATAATCGGAATTTTATGATCTGAGTGCTTATTGATGATGTTCTGTAAGTCAATTAAATCTTGACTAAAACGAACAAAAGAAAGCGCGATCCAATCTACCTCTAAAGAAATAGCAAATTCGGCATCTGCAATATCCTTTTTTGTAAGTGCAGGTAAAGAAATATTAGTATTCGGTAAGTTAACACCCTTTTTAGATTTCAATGGTCCACCTTGTATTACCTTGGCTAAAACCTCATCATCTCCATTAGTTGTTACTACTTCGAACATAAGTTTACCATCATCTAAAAGAATACGCTCCCCAGCTTTTACATCTCTAGGAAATTCTTTGTAATTCATGTAAACACGTTCTGCAGAACCTTCAAAAGGCTCACCAGTTACAAATGTTATTTCATCACCCGGGCTAACTACAACGTCACCGGCCATTACGCCTACACGCAATTTAGGTCCTTGTAAATCTGCTAAAATAGATGTGTACGTATCCATTTCATCATTTAACTCACGTATCATTTTTACACGCTCTTTAACATCATCGTAATCGGCATGAGAAAAATTTATTCTGAATACATCTACTCCCGCATCAATCATGCTCCTGAGTACCTCTTTCTTACTAGTTGCAGGCCCTAAGGTGGCAACAATTTTCGTCTTTTTTACAGTTGGCATATTTAAAAAATTAGATTGTTCTTTGATTTTAGTTTGTCTGTACTTATTTCATAAGCTGCCATAACCCTAGGCAACATTAATATGTTCTTTATTAAGGAATTTATATCAAAATCCTTTTCAGTTTCTATTTTTAATAGATAGTCAACATCCTTATACTCAGGTATGAGCCGAGGTGTCTTATATGTTGTTTCGTTCTTAAATAAATCGTCTCGTACAATGAGCTCTTTTTCACTACTATGATTGGCGATTAACACCCAATACATATCATTATACTCATCTTCCCATTCAAAAATGGGAAACGATTTATTTTCAGCAAGAATAAAATTCTTTTTTGCTCTTACAAATTTTGACTTAACACTTTCGTTTAATCCGTAGGCTAAAGCAAAATCTTCTAAGGTAGTGTGTAAAGCTATAAGGCTAAAAGATTCATCATAAAAATCATCATTTATTTTATAAGTCGTAGCCATACTTCAACAAAACGGTAAATATAGAACTTCTAAGCTATAAAGCCTAGTTAGATAAATTGATAAAAACACATTAAAAGTTAATAAAATGTTAGCTTTTTATCATTTTGGGAAATGATTAATTTTCCATCTTATCCTGCAAAGCAAAAAAAGCTCTTTTTGAGGCTCTCTCTTCTGCTTTCTTCTTTGAAGTTGCTCTAGCTTTTGCAACAACATTACCGCCAATTGAAAGTTTAACGGCAAAATGTTTTAATGGATCATTGCCAGTATCTTCATATACGTCAAAATCGAAAGATTTCTTTTTCTTCTGACACCATTCGATTACTAAACTCTTATAACTAATGACCCTACCTTCTAGTTGCTCAATATCAACATAGGGTTCTACTACTCTTTTGTAAATAAATTTTTCGCAATATTTATAACCACGATCAAGGTAAATTGCACCTACTAAAGCTTCAAATACATTACCATGTATATTTTGACCAAAGTGCGATTTAGGTATTCTACTTTCTACATAATTAATTAAACCCAAATCTTTACCCAGTTCATTTAAATGCTCCCTACTAACAATTTTAGATCGCATTTTAGTAAGGTAACCTTCGTCACCTTCTGGAACTTCACTGTAAAGATGCTTAGATATTATAGTGCCTAGCATAGAATCACCTAAGAATTCTAGCCGTTCGTAATTCATAGCATTACCCTTTTCATCTTTTATATTCATTGACCTGTGTAGAAAGGCCTTTTTATAAAAAGATAATGTTTTTGGCTTAAAACCTAAAATCTTGGTTATTCCCAAAAAAAAATCCCCATCCTCTTTTGGATGGGAATTAAATAAGTTTGTGGGAAATGACATAAAACTAATTAATCAATTTTTTTAAAAACCACACATGCATTGTGCCCACCAAAACCAAATGTGTTACTCATAGCAACTTTTACATGTCGTTTTTGAGCTTTGTTCAATGTAAGGTTTAAACTAGGATCTATATTCTCATCTACCGTAGTATGGTTAATAGTTGGTGGCACTATACCATGTTCCATTGCCAAAATCGATGCAATTGCTTCAATAGCTCCGGCTGCTCCTAATAGGTGACCGGTCATAGACTTGGTAGAATTTATATTTATATCTTTTGCATGTTCACCAAATACTTTGGTAATTGCCTTAAGCTCTGCAACATCACCTAAAGGTGTAGAAGTACCATGTGTATTAATAGCATCTACATCTTCAATTGATAGGCCTGCATCTTTTAAACAGTTTTGCATTACTCTAACTACTCCTACCCCATCTGGGTGTGGTGCAGTCATATGGTAAGCATCACTTGTCATACCACCACCTGCTACTTCTGCATAAATTTTTGCTCCTCTGGCTACTGCATGCTCATATTCTTCAAGAACTAATGCCCCTGCTCCTTCACCTAAAACAAAACCATCTCTAGTTGCATCAAAAGGTCTTGAAGCCGTTTCTGGACTATCATTTCTTGTTGATAATGCGTGCATTGCCCCGAAACCACCCATACCTGCAATAGTTACGGCCGCCTCACTACCACCTGTTACGATGACATCGCAATGACCTAAACGTATATAGTTCAAGGCATCTATCATTGCATTTGCCGAAGAGGCACATGCTGAAACTGTTGTATAGTTAGGTCCCATAAAACCATGTTTTATAGAAATGTTTCCTGGTGCAATATCTGCAATCATCTTTGGTATAAAGAATGGATTGAATCTTGGTGTACCATCACCATTAGCAAAATTCATGACTTCGTTCTGAAAAGTTTCCAATCCTCCGATTCCTGCTCCCCAAATAACACCAACACGAAATTTATCAAGTTTTTCTAAATCCAATTTAGAATCAAGAATAGCTTCGTCAGAAGATACAAGTGCATATTGTGCAAATCTATCTAGCTTACGCCCTTCTTTTCTTTCAAAGTGATCTTCGGTTTTGTAGTTCTTCAACTCACACGCGAACTTTACTTTGAATTTTTCTGTATCGTAATAAGTAATTGGTGCCGATCCACTTTTACCGTTAATCAAGGCATTCCAATACTCTTCAATATTGTTACCAATTGGGGTAAGTGCCCCCAAACCTGTAACTACAACTCGCTTTAACTGCATTTAACTTTTGTTTGTTTAAATCTAAACCAAGCGTAAATTAAAAAAAATTATCCATGCGGAGTGTTTACCACATGGATAATTTGAATTCTATTTAAGAAAACATGCTTTACTTCGCTTCTTCTATATAGCTGATCGCTTGACCAACAGTTGCGATATTCTCAGCTTGATCGTCTGGAATTTGGATATCAAATTCTTTTTCGAACTCCATTATCAACTCTACCGTGTCTAATGAATCTGCGCCTAAATCGTTAGTAAAGCTAGCTTCGGTTACCACTTCGTTTTCATCAACTCCTAATTTATCAACGATGATAGCTTTAACTCTTGATGCAATGTCTGACATAATAATATTTGTTTTAAAAATTTAAATTGAAGGCAAAAATAAAAAACTTTGGTTTAATTACACTAATTGTCGTTAAAATGTATGGTAATTTAATAAAATTAAATACATGTGCTGTAATTTTACCACATTAATATTTTGTTTCGGTAACGTTGATAAAAGGTATTGAAAAGTAGTGAGGTAATTAGAACTGTAAATGATAATCGTTTTTTTCTAAATTCTGACAAGCTTTAAATTTGTTTTATTTGCAGAACTTTAATTTTATTGTTCGCTCTCTTAAAAGACCATTTGTATTGAAAACCAAAAAAATTATTCTTTTTGCCTCAGGTTCTGGATCTAATGTTGAAAACATTGCCAACTATTTTAAACTCCGCAAAGATGTTACTATATGCTGTGTATTAACTAACAAAAGCGATGCCAAAGTCATAGAACGGTGCAATAGACTTGAAATAAACGCTTTGTTCTTTAACCGCCAAGCGTTTTCTAAAAGTGACTTTATTTTAAATATGATGCAGTCGCTAGAGCCAGACCTTATAGTATTAGCTGGGTTTTTATGGAAAATACCAGAAGCTATTACGAATGCATTTCCAAAGCAAATCATAAATATTCATCCTGCATTATTACCAAAGTATGGTGGCAGAGGCATGTATGGCATGAACGTTCATAATGCCGTTAAGGAACAAAAAGAGACCGAAACTGGCATTACCATACATTATGTAAATGCACAATACGATGAAGGCGCAATCATTAAACAAGCAAAAGCATCTATAGCTATTACCGATACTGCCGAAGATATTGCATCTAAAGTACACCAATTAGAATATGAGTATTTCCCTAAAGTTATTGACGAAATTTTATCGAAACAGTAATGGCTAAAAAAGGAAAATTCTATGTGGTTTGGAAAGGCAAAAAGCCAGGTATTTTCGATTCTTGGAAGGAATGCAAAAAATCTATTGCAAACTATGCCGGTGCAGAATACAAATCTTTTGAATCTTTTGATGTCGCCAAAAAAGCCTACAATGGTAATTATGCCGATTTCAAAGGAAAGAAAAAAACAGCTTCTACCTTATCTAAAGAAGAACTGGTAAAAATAGGTTTACCAAATTATCATTCTATTTCTGTTGATGCAGCTTCTAGTGGAAATCCCGGAGTTATGGAATACCAAGGTGTAGATACTAAAACGGGTAAAAAATTATTTAAACAAGGTCCTTTTCCGCAAGGGACCAATAATATTGGGGAGTTTTTAGCTCTGGTTCACGGACTAGCATTTTTGAAAGAGCGTAATAGTGATCGTATCATCTATACAGATTCTAGAACTGCCATGAGTTGGGTACGAAAAAAGAAATGCAATACTAAACTAACAGCATCTGCCAAAAACAAAAACCTTTTTGAACTTATAGCGAGAGCAGAAGACTGGTTAAAGAAAAATAAATACACTACAGTTATCGTAAAATGGGAAACGAAGGCTTGGGGAGAAATTCCTGCTGATTTTGGTAGGAAATAATTTGCATTTTATATCAACAATTCGCCTTTGATAACTATTACAATTTGTATTTGAAAAACCATTTTAATTAGCCCCTCAAAATCGTATATTTGCAGCTTAAATTTTTACAATTTTATGGGCAAGCTTTTAATAGTAGGTACTGTCGCTTTTGACGCCATTGAAACTCCTTTTGGCAAAACAGATAAAATTTTGGGCGGCGCAGCTACCTATATTGGATTAGCAGCATCTCAATTCGAGGTTGATTCAGCCATTATATCTATAGTTGGTGATGATTTACCACAAGAATATCTAGACCTTTTAACCGATAGAGGTATTGACATTTCTGCATTAGAAATTGTAAAAGGCGGCAAGACGTTCTTCTGGAAAGGCAAATACCATAACGATTTAAATTCTAGAGATACGTTAGCTACAGAACTAAACACTTTAGAACACTTCAACCCCGTTGTGCCTGAAAATTACAATGATGCCGATGTAGTAATGCTAGGCAATCTTCACCCAATTGTACAATTAGGCGTCATCAACCAAATGAAAAAACGACCGAAATTAATCATATTGGACACCATGAATTTTTGGATGGACAATGCGCTTAATGATTTAATGGAAGTAATTAAACATATAGATGTATTAACTATTAACGATGAGGAAGCCAGACAATTGACTGGTGAATACTCTTTGGTGAAAGCTGCGCAAAAGATTTTTACCATGGGTCCTAAATATGTGGTTATCAAAAAAGGGGAACATGGGGCTTTATTATTTAATGACGACCAAATCTTCTTTGCACCGGCATTACCTTTAGAAGAAGTATTTGATCCTACAGGCGCTGGTGATACATTTGCCGGTGGCTTTTCAGGATATCTGGCAGCAACCAATGACAGCTCTTTTGAAAATATGAAAAAAGCTATCATTCATGGATCTAACTTAGCTTCTTTCAGTGTTGAGAAATTTGGAACAGAAAGAATGATTGATTTAGATCGTAAAGAAATTAGAGAGAGACTGCATCAGTTTAAAAGACTGACTCAGTTTGATATAGAATTACAATAATCCCCTAGCCTCAAATTTTTTGGGGCTTTTTTAATACCAAAAACAATGAGTGACGCAATTAAGCATGAGTGTGGTATTTCTGTAATACGGTTATTAAAACCCTTAGAGTATTACAAGGAAAAGTATGGAACAGCATTTTATGGTGTAAATAAGATGTATCTAATGATGGAAAAACAGCACAATCGTGGTCAAGATGGTGCAGGTTTTGCCAGTATAAAATTAGATGTGGAAGCAGGGGAACGTTATATGAGCCGTGTTCGTTCATGCCAACAACAACCTATACAAGATATTTTTGCCCAAATTAACGATCGTATTAATTCTGAGCTTAAAGAGCATCCGGAGTATGAAGATGATGTTGCTTTGCAAAAAAAACACATACCTTATATAGGAGAATTACTTTTAGGCCATGTGCGTTACGGTACTTTTGGTAAAAATAGCATTGAAAGTGTTCACCCATTTTTAAGACAAAACAATTGGATGCACCGTAACCTTATTGTCGCAGGTAACTTCAATATGACCAATGTTCATGAACTGTTCGATAATTTAATTCAGCTAGGGCAACACCCAAAAGAAATGGCTGATACGGTAACCGTAATGGAAAAGATAGGTCATTTTCTAGATGATGCAGTTGCTAAATTATACAAGCAAATTAAAAAAGAAGGTTACACCAAACAAGAAGCTTCCCCACTTATAGCCGAACGTTTAAAGGTGTACAAAATATTAAGAAGGGCTGCCAAAAATTTTGATGGTGGTTATGCGATGGCCGGTTTACTTGGTCATGGTGATGCTTTTGTACTAAGAGACCCAAGCGGTATTAGACCCGCATACTACTATAGAGATGACGAAGTTGTCGTAGTAGCATCAGAAAGGCCGGCAATACAAACGGTATTCAATGTACCTTACGAAGAGGTGAAAGAATTGGATCCAGGTGCTGCTATCATTATTAAAAAGAATGGCACAAGCGATATTAAACAAATACTAGAACCTAAAGAGCGAAAGGCATGTTCTTTTGAACGTATCTATTTCTCTAGAGGTAGCGATAAAGAAATTTACCAAGAGCGTAAAGCTTTGGGTAAGTTGGTATTCCCTCAAATATTAGAATCTATCAACGAGGATATTAAAAATACCGTTTTCTCATACATACCAAATACAGCCGAAACTTCTTTCTACGGAATGGTTAAGGAAGCTCAAAATTACCTGAACAAGAAAAAGGAAGAGCAAATACTAGCTTTAGGCACAGGTATTACAGGTGAACAACTACATGAGATATTAGATGTACGCCCTAGAATAGAGAAAGTTGCCATTAAAGATGCGAAACTTAGAACATTCATTACTCAAGATAGCAGTAGAGATGATCTTGTAGCACACGTCTATGACATTTCTTATGGATCAGTTAAAAAAGGTGATAATCTAGTTATTATAGATGATAGTATTGTTCGAGGTACTACGCTTAAAAAGAGTATTCTTAGAATATTAGATAGATTATCTCCTGAGAAAATTATCGTAGTGTCTTCTGCACCGCAAATTAGATACCCAGATTGTTATGGTATTGACATGGCAAAACTAGAAGATTTTATAGCCTTCAAAGCAGCTTTAGCTTTACACGAAGACAATAACTCTATGCATATCGTAGAAGATATTTACAAAAAGTGCTTGACACAGGTCGATAGTCATGATAACGACGTAATTAATTACGTTAAAGAATTCTATGCTCCTTTTACAGCGAAACAAATTTCAAAGAAAACAGGAGAGCTGCTTAGTCCTGAGGGAATAAACGCTGAAGTTTCTATAATTTACCAAACCATTGAAAACCTACATGAGGCTTGCCCTAAAAACCTAGGCGATTGGTATTTTACAGGTAACTATCCAACACCAGGTGGAAATAGAGTAGTAAATAAGGCTTTTATAAACTTTTATGAAGGCAACAACGAACGCGCATATTAAATAATATATCGATGAAATGCACTCTATTTATGTATTTCATCGATGAATAAAGTATTTTAACGACTGAATGGTCGATTTGACTTAACCAGCTTTACTTTTAGAGCTACCATAGCATAAGTAGGTTAAGTTCATGGTAAGATTTGGGGCAAAAAAGGTGGAGGTTTCTCCACCTTTTTTATGTACTAATATTTCGGACACTACAACTTTGTAATCCGTTTCTTCACAACGCTCTTTTTAACGTAATTACGAGACTTTCAGCCAATACCTTTTACAATCATTAACAAGCCTATTACATTTACAGAACCATAGCATAAGTAGGTTAAGTTCATGGTAAGATTTGGGGAAAAAGACGGAGCAATGCTCCGTCTTTTTATTTTACAGCCATTTCTAACTTCACAACCACACAAAATCTTCTTAAACTTTCAATTCTAGCATTACAACTTAAGTTTGTGACGTACAACGAATAGCTTTTTATAAAAGCCCATATGCATATACATTTACAGAACCATAGCATAAGTAGGTTAAGTTCATGGTAAGATTTGGGGAAAAGACGGAGCAATGCTCCGTCTTTTTATTTTACATCCATTTCTAACTTCATAACCACAAAATCTTCCTAAATTTTTAATTCTAGTAGTACAACCTAAGTTTGTGACGTACAACGAATAGCTTTTTATAAAAGCCCGTATGCCTATATATTTACAGAACCATAGCATAAGTAGGTTAAGTTCATGGTAAGATTTGGGGAAAAGACGGAGCAATGCTCCGTCTTTT
>NZ_JAUOPN010000030.1 GCF_030547005.1 Maribacter sp. 1_MG-2023
TTTTCATCGTGACAGTTTGAATTTAAAGTTAGTAAATTCGAATTATGAACTGTCCTATTTTTAGGGAAGCCTACAAGTGATTTAAAAAACAACGTTTCTCTAAACAAACAACTTGTCTTTAGTTTTCACTTAATAGACCGAATATAACCGTTGTTATTCTAAAATTTTATAAAAAACACAAATGGTTATAATTTAATTTTTGGTAACAACTTACCATAGTTACAATTGACCTTAAATGATAACAAAAATATTAAGCTAATTTGCTAAATTTACATTATTAATTCTGAGGAATATTTTCTTTAACAAACAACTGAATTTGTTAGCATAAATTTTATAAATAACAAAGAAACAATTCGAAATAAAAACTTACACCCAAGTCATAATTGCAAGCAAGTAATAGGCATAATAAAATTGTATGACATGAAAAAATTAATAACTTTTACTATGGTGATAATTACAGGGCTCTTTTTTCAGTCTTGCTATAAATCACCAACTACTAATTCACTTTCATCTGATTTAGTAGTGGCAACAAATAGAGATTTACAGGCAGATTATTCTGATTACGAAACTTATCATATTTCTGATACTATTCCAAGAATATCCGATAGTGAAACAGATACAATTTTAGTAGGTGCGGGTGCTGATCAAATAATCGCGAAGATTAAAGCAAATTTAGATGCACGAGGTTATAGATTTGTTGAAAGGTCAGACAACCCAGATCTTGCGGTAATTCCTTCAATTATCGATGTTGAAGTTGTTAACCAAATTTGTTCAGGTTGGTGGGGCGGTTATCCAGGCTATTGGGATCCATATTATTGGGGTTATCCAGGTTATGGCTACTATTATCCATATTGCGGATTTTATACATATGATACCGGATCGCTCAATGTTGAACTATTCGATTTAGAAAATGCAGATGAAAATAAAAATCTAAAAGCAGTTTGGGGATCAGCAATGTTCGGTATTTTAAGTTCTTCTGATAGAACCAACCTTACGAGGGCTCTTACGGCTATAGACCAATCATTTGAACAATCGCCATATTTAACCAATAAATAATCTAAATCATGAGAACCTTTATTGTAATAATAATACTTTGCCTTAGTCAAACTATTTTTGGTCAAAGCGACACGAAATCATACAGTAACAACTATAATGAAGATCAATTTTTAGTAAGTTGGGGTTTAGGCGTTCCTTTAAATAACGATTATTTGTCAAAAATCAGTTTTAGAAATGTAAGGCTGGAGTATCGCCATTATATTGAAAATAATTTTGCCGTTGGTATTTCTTTAGGATGGAACTCCTTTGATGAAAAAACAGACAAGCAATTATATGAAACAGAAGACGGTTCAAATGCCGTTTATACTGATCTAGTAAGACAAGTATACCTTTTACCGTTTACAGCAAATGCTTACTATAATTTTAACAACAACGGCAATATTAGACCATTTATGGGAATAGGCTTGGGTGCCCAATTCAGCCAACAAGAAGCATTCTTTAATGCTTTTGTTATAGATGATAAAAATTGGGGATTTTTAGTTCGTCCTGAAATTGGTGTGCAATTTCAAATTAATTCAGAATTCACAATTTTAGCTAATACATCTTATAGTTATGCCACCAATTCAAGTGATTTTTTTCCAATAGACAACTTAAAGCATTTTAATATTGGTATAGGTTGCGGATGGAATTTTTAACTTTTACCTATTTCAGAGTGTTAAGTGCTATTTCTCAAACTCAAAGATGAGAACATTCTATGGTATTGCCTTTTTATAACATAATGTTTCAATTATTAAAACAATTCTAAGAGCAAATTGAGTTTAAGACCACAAATTCTAATAGTACCCACTTTATTCTATTCAAGTATAAATAGACCTACTCTTTAGACATCTAATATCAAATTACAAAGAGCATAAGTTTTCGCAATTCTATTACTAGTAATCTAAACATCTGTTTTAAGGCCTTTATTTTTCTATTTTAAACCTGTCTTATTTATAATTGTTTAAGACCATAATCAAAACTTCAAATAATCGTTAGAAATTAAGATAGATTTAGCCTTTTATTTTACCATTTAAAAGGAGTAATTCCGATACCGAATTCAACCCAATCGGCAACTGCTCCATTCTTTGTTTTTAAAGCAACTTGGGTGTGCAACCAATCATTAATATTATACTGAAGTCCAGGACGTATAAAATTAGAATTTTTACCGTTTTCTGACCCTAAAGTAGTTCCCATCTGAACCCTCAAAGCCATTCTCCAAAACATTAAATCATAACCAACATGAATACCATAAGAATAATTATTACTAGTTTCACCAGTGTTGCCCCCCTTTAAGCTACCGTCATAAAACAAATCTAACCCTGTGGTTAAACCATGCATCTCATCAAATTTATGACGATAATCCATTACTCCAGAAAAAGTGTTATATCGATTTGAAGTTCCTGCATCTTCATCATTTTGAACTGTACCAATCGCCGCATGAAAGCTGAACGAATTGGCTTTATCAAAGTTTTTCACTCGACTTCTACTTTTTGGTCTTTTAAATCGAGATTGTAACAACTCAGATGTATATGGATCATTGTTTACTAAATGTTGATCTGCATTGTAGTGATATCTGAATCCTAGATTAAAACCGAACATGTTAAGACCGTAATTCGGCTGATATGTTCTACCGTTACTAAAATGTGTAAAGTCTATACCATAAATCAAATCCATCTCTCTGTTAATACGATAGGTACCACCGTAATGTAGACTAAAATAAACTGCCATTCTTGCTCCAATCGCATCATTCAGAGGATTGTTTTCAGCATCAAAAGGTTCAAGATTATAAGTTAAACCAAGTGCCGGGCTAATCTCCATTACATTTCTTTTACTGTATTTACTTAAAGGAAAATTAATAAACCCAAAAAGTGCATTTGGTTTTCCAAAAACCTTTGGGTCACCTACAAAACCGGAATACCACCCAACCCCATAAGAACTAAACCCATAAGGATTGGTCCAACTTTCTTCATTGCTAGGCTGCCAACCAAAGCGCAAATCGAATGAACTATAACCAGAATCAATCTCGTCGGTTAATCCACCCCCTGTATATATATGCATTCCTGAATGCCCTTTTAGTTCAATGTATTTAAAACGCCCAAAATTCTCTTTACTATTTATACTATCAAAAGAAATAGAATTACGCTGACCAAAGGATAATTGCACAATACCAAAAAGTAAAATAATCATCCAAATACTATAGTAATCCTTATAACTGAATATAGATTTCAAGTATTTAATAAGTATTAGCATATTACTGGTTTGAAAAAGTAAATTCATGATTTAAGATTATATTTTAAAACCACAGCTTAATTGCCGAGCCATTTCTATAATTAACTATCGGAATATTATTTATTTTCTAGTCTTTTAAAGAAAATATTTTTCGAATTATTAGTTTGAAAAATAAACCTTAGACCTAGAAAATGGTAAAATTAGTACTTCAAACAAACTACTTCAGTTTTTTCAATACCTCTAACAATGGCTCGCCTGATGAACCAGATGGAATTTTTATATTCAGATAATTCGACAGTGTCAATGCAACATCAGTTGTTTGTATTGTGCGATAAATAGTTTGCTTTTTTAAACCATTACCAGCAAAAATTACAGGTACGCTTGTGTCATATTTCCAAGGAGAACCGTGGTGGCTAGCAACTGTTAGCCCATCCATGTCATTTACAAACCAATAAGGCTCTGTAACTATATATATCTCCCCTGATCTTTTTGGATTATAATTATTTAAAATAGAAGTAGTTAGCTTAGTTCTTGAAATTTTACCTTCTAAAAGGTCTATAGACGGTATCGCAAAAGCAATCCCTTCTTGTTTTTGTAACTCTTTGGCTAGCGTTCGAGAAACTTCATCTAAATCTAAATTATACTTTTCAATAACCTCATTGTCTAAATATACATATGGGTGAAAATATCCAGAAACAACTTTTTCGCTAATCTTAAACTTTTTTTCAATTACTGATTGTATAGACAAGGTGTCAACAGAATCTAAATCAAAGTAACCAGCATCAACACCAATTGTTTTTAATCTTTCAGGCACATCTGGCGCACCATGATCAGCCGAAAGAACAATCAAAACATTATCTAAACCAATTTTGTCATCAACAAATTTTATTAAATCTGCCAGGGTTCTGTCTAGCTTAAACAAATTATCTTCAGCCTCTAGACTTGAAGGTCCGAAAACATGACCAACATAATCTGTACATGAAAAACTAATGGATAAATAATCGGTAATATTATCTAAACCCAGTTTCTCAGACTCAAATAATGCCTTAGCAAAATCTAAAGTAATTTCATCTCCGGCAGGGCTTAAGGTCAAAAATGTTGTAAAATATTTGTTGTCTGCATTACCAAAATTATGAGGAAAAACTACACCATACCCAGGAAACTTTGTTTCATAAGGCATATCATCTTCTTCTCCATGAATATATGTCGAAATATCGTTTGTCAATTGCCAACTGGTATTGGCGTAGCTTTTATAAACTTCTTTGCTATTCCATTTATTTACCCAACTTGGATATTCGTCATAATAATATGAACTACTTACAAACTGACCTTTAGCTTTACTGAACCAAAATGCTTTACCAGCATGACCAGCCATAGTAATTGCACCTCGATCTTTAACTGATACACCAAATATTTTTGCCTTACCATTGGTAGACATAGCTAGTTCATCAGAAAATGTAGTAGAAATTATGGCAGAAGGCGATCGCCCATCAGTAGATGCAGCTGCCTGAGTCGGATCAACTTCGGTGTTTTTGTCCACCCCTGCCCCAGAACCAATTAATGGATACCGATAGTCTTCAACATTGTATATGCTTCTTTTCAATTCTTTGTCATACCACAGATTCCCAATCATTCCATGTTCTGAAGGGTTAGCTCCTGTTGCCAGAGTAGTGTGACCTACAACAGTTTCTGTATTGGCGTGACCATGTTGTGCATTTTGATAAACTATACCTTGGTTATATAAGTATTTAAATCCGCCTTCGGGCAATCTATCAAAAACGGTATTTGGTAAATCAGCACGTAATTGATCCACAGTAATTTGTAAAACTAGTTTCGGCTTCGAATTGGCATGGCAAAAAATACTTTGTGTGCTAAAAAAAAGTAACGCACTTGAGAACAATATTGATGTTTGGATTATTTTCATTTTGTTATGCATTTATATTGTTAAATATTTTCTTAATGTCTATATCATTGTCAAAGCATCAAGTAGATTAGCTTGCTTTTTTTATTTAATTATATATAAGCCATGATTCTAACAAATTTCACTACTTTCTTTTTCGATCAGCTCTATTACAAAAATAGGGTGTCTTGACCAATTATCGTTAACTAAAAGCACTTGATCTTTTATTCCTTCTTTCATCATCTGGTAAAATTGTTCAAATTTGGGCTAGACTACGATTCTAGCTCAGAGATTTTTATTGATATAAAGGTCGACTAAAATAGCATCTATTCAGAATAGCTGGTAGAGATTAATTGCGACGAATTTATATTATAATCATTCTGTAACACCAATTAAAGTCAAGTAAGAGATCTTATGACAGATTCTTCTTTACTCTATTGGCTAAAATTATTCGAAACTATCTAAGCTCAGTAGCCATATCTTATCAATACAGTACATTTATATATAAAACAGTTTTACTCCGACATATCATTCCTAGTTTATTTACTTATTAGTCTTCTCCTTTAATATGTAAAAGTTTAATTGTCCTACGATGATAATTATAATATCTAATAAGCTACTTAACTTTAAAAAACTTTGAGTTAATCAACATTTTGAAAATAAATTACTTGAATTCTCATACAAAGCATGAAATTAAATTGAAAAAAATAAAAACCATGCAATAATTAGTAAGCCTTCCTTGAATTATGATGTAACACGCCTCAATAGCATATCTATTAAATGAATTAATTCTATTAAAACTGAGTTGAATGATAGGAAAATCGAAAATACCTTTAGGCGACTTCTTGGTTAAACTAAAAAATGTGTATGAAGAAGATTGCATAACAATAACACTGAATACCCATAGAATAAAACCTGAGTATATTAAAGACGGATTTTTATTAAAAAAGATATCAAAACAGGTTCAAGATAAACTCTTACCGCGTCATGATCAGCAATTTGTTAATCTAATAATAGAACGTGCAAACGATCTTATATCAAAAATCGACCATAGTAAAAACCTTGAAAGTCTCATTCTTTTTTTGAATCAAGATATTGCCGAATATGTACGACTACCTCTAATTTTGACTGAAAACGTTTGTGATGGCTATATTTTAGGCGACCGAAATCTCATAAGAAATACGTTCTTGCAATCTGCATTTTATATTTTAGTATTGAGCAGAAAACAAGCTCGAATGATTAAAGTAAAAGACATTACCATTCTTGAAAATCATTTAGAATTGTTCAATATTGATAATACACAAAATACCAATAATGGTTTAAAAAACATAATGCTGCAAGAGAAAAACAAACCAATTGATGATTTTTTCGAAAGAGTCGATACAATGGTCTCGAATATTACTAAAAGAACACCATTGCCCATAATATTAGCGACCGAATTGCAAAATTTTGAACACTATTTAAAAGTTTCAAAAAATTCTTTACTAATTAAAAAGAACGTAACTAAAAACTGGGTTCACGAGAAGAACAACAATATTGTTTTAAAGTCATGGGAACAGCTTGCACCAATTTTGAATAGAGAAAATAATAAGCGTATAGATGAACTAACAGAAGCCATGAATGAGAAAAAAATTGTTACTGACCTTAATGTTATTTACAGGTACGTAAAAAACGGCAGAGGTCGTACGCTTTTTGTTCAAAAAGCATATTTTCAACCAGCATTATTATTTGACGATGAAGTTTTCCCTGTAAATACATTTAAAAATGGACAACACGGTTTTTTTACCAAAGATATCATTGGCGATTTGATAGATTTCAACCTTCGTAACGGAGGAGATGTTGTTTTTATTGATGGCCTTCAAATTCAAAAATTTGATAAATTAGCCTTAACGACACGATTTTAGATTTGCTAACTTACCAGAACACATACAACGAATTACTTTAGTTCACCAAATGTCTTGAACGGATAATAACAACAGTACCCAAATCATTAATCTTATTAAATTGAAAAAAAAATAGACAGTTACAAGCATCATAAAATGAAATACTTATTAATATATTTTATAATTAAAAATTACATCTGATTTATTTTATACAAACCGTTTTGTTTAAAAAAATATACCTATTGATTGGCGTTGATTTACAAATAAAAAGATCTTATAATTTAGAATATGATAAATACAAAAGTAGTAGCGTAAGAAATTTATTTATACGATTTATAATTGAACGTAATTCTACCCTCTTAAAATGTACATTTAAAATATTTTCTATTAAAGTGATTAATATGTGTTCATTGATAAACAATGTAGCTTATTAGTATTTTTCGCTTAAGATGTTAAGCGAATAAGATTCTTTCAACAAGACACTTATGAATTTTAGATTTATCATTAGATTATTACAAAGAATTATTAAATATGAAGACTATTAACATGCTAAGAAAAATTGCTGTAAAAATGATAAGAGTGTTGCAATTGCGTAAATTTTTAAGTTTGGGTCTAATTATAACTTTGACCTTTACAGTTTCATCACAAATAAATGATAATGAAGGACTGTTCAATAAAAATAATGGTCAAAAGCTTTCTTATGATGAGTGGATGAAACGAATACCTGATCACTATGACATCTTTGAAGAGCAAGCACCTCTTAAAATTACATTTGAAACAAATTTTAAAAAACTGAGTAGAGATAGAAATAAAAATGATTATTTAGATGCATTATTACATTTTCCACTTGATGACAGCCTAGTGGTGAAACGGGTAATAAGAGTGAAGCCTCGTGGAAAATTTAGAAGACAATATTGTTCAAGACCACCACTAAAATTAAATTTCAAAAAAACCAAATTCTTCATTAAGGATATTGAAAGTCTTGAAAAGATGAAAATGGTTTATGACTGTAGACGCAATGATGTTTACGATCAGTATTTACTTAAAGAATTTTTAGCTTATAAAATATACAACATACTCTCTCCCTACAGTTTTAAGGTACATCTTCTAGATATAGATTATATTGACACAGGAAAAAAAGTAAAAAAATAGAATCGGGGCATGCTTTTTTAATTGAAGAAACTCAAAAATTAGCAAAAAGAAACAATTTATATGAAGCCAAATCTAAAAGGGCTATAAGAAAAGATATCGAAGATCTTCAAATGGCAAAAATTTCAATTTTTCAGTATGCAATTGGTAATTCAGATTGGTCTGTTACCGGTCTTCATAATATTAAACTATTCACTCATAAAACAGGAAACAATACTAAAGCCATAGCGGTACCATATGATTTCGATTATTCAGGTATTGTCAATGCTATTTATGCAATTCCTTCAGAGAATTTAGATATTAATTCGGTAACTGAAAGGTATTTTTTAGGCCCCTGCTACAGTAAAGAAACCTATGAAATCATGCTTAAAGAGTTTATAACCAAAAAAAGCGAAATCTATAATATGATTGAAAACTTTGATCTGCTAAAAGAACGTAGTAAAAAAAATATGCTTAGTTACCTTGATAGTTTTTATAGCCAAATAGAAAAGAAAAATGCTACAAGCTATTTTTTAAACAATTGTCTGAAATAAAAATAAAAGAAATTTTCGAGATGAAGTAATGAATAGATATATACTGATACTATTTTCATTTCTAATGTGGTTTTAAAAACGTAATTCGTGTAAATTTTCATTAAAAAAACTGAACTTGTATCTTTTTAAGATAATGTATTATTATCTTGAAGACTATATATTGAAAATGGTCTCAGCACAAGAGTAAACTTAAAATTTAAAAATATTATTATGATAACATTAATTAAAAAATCGCAAATAGTATTATTTCTAATTGGTCTTGCAATTTCACACGTAGGGAGCGCCCAAATTGGAGGCTGGAATCCAGCACTGCAAGAAGATTCTGAAAAAGCTATGATTAAAATGCTTGAAGAATCACCAAAACTTGAAAAATTTGTAAATGAGGCATATGGCTATGCTGTCTTCCCTAAAATTACCAAGGCTGGTCTAGGAGTCGGTGGAGCTGCAGGCAATGGTATTGTTTATAAAGAAGCCAAAATAGTAGGATCTTCTAAATTAAAACAAGCGTCTTTTGGTTTGCAAGCTGGGGGTCAACAGTATAGTGAAGTTATCTTCTTTGAAAACAAAGAATCTTTTAAAAAATTTACTAACGGCAAATTAAAGCTAGATGCCCAAGCATCTGCAGTGGTAATAACTAAAGGCGCATCAATTGATGTAGCATACCAAAACGGAGTTGCCGTTTTTACATTCATCAAAGGAGGTTTAATGTACGAAGCTTCAGTCGGGGGACAACACTTTAAATTTAAGAGTAAAGAATAAGTTGTCTTGAATCAAATTCTTGGTATTAATCCGATTTTTGCTTTGAATTAAAAACTTATTTTATTTAACGCTGAGTTCAACCCATAAGTGCAACACACTTATCATTTAGGACTTCAATTGGGTTATTATAATTAAACTTTCTAATG
>NZ_JAUOPN010000031.1 GCF_030547005.1 Maribacter sp. 1_MG-2023
TTAAGAATAGTGTGTACATTTGCACCCCGCAAACGAGGAAGATAAGTTCTGAATCGTTAGTTGGAAAAAGGTTCATATATATGTTGATTTGATCTGAGAAAAAAAGAAAAATATTTTTTTCGATAAAAGTTGTCAGGTTAAAAAACAGTTGTATATTTGCAGCCGCTTAGGGAAACACCTAAGGGAAACGAAGCGAAGAAATCGAGAGATTTGATGCGGAGTGGATAGAAGTTCATTGAAATATTGTGGAGATAAGAATCGAGTTCAGGTGAGGACCTGGGCGAGAGGAACAAGAATTAAGGAAACATACAATTTAGTATATCGTAAGGTATATATAAGGAATTGAATCGAGAGTCGGGGCCGGGAGAAATTTAGACTTCGTTGGGACGAATATTTACAAAACAACGATGAAGAGTTTGATCCTGGCTCAGGATGAACGCTAGCGGCAGGCCTAACACATGCAAGTCGAGGGGTAACATTTGTGCTTGCACAAGATGACGACCGGCGCACGGGTGCGCACCGCGTATGGAACCTACCTTGTACAGGGGAATAGCCCAGGGAAACTTGGATTAATGCCCCGTAGTACCACGCCCCGGCATCGGGATGTGGTTAAAGCCTTCGGGCGGTATAAGATGGCCATGCGTCCCATTAGTTTGTTGGTAAGGTAACGGCTTACCAAGACTACGATGGGTAGGGGCCCTGAGAGGGGGATCCCCCACACTGGTACTGAGACACGGACCAGACTCCTACGGGAGGCAGCAGTGAGGAATATTGGACAATGGAGGAGACTCTGATCCAGCCATGCCGCGTGCAGGAAGAATGCCCTATGGGTAGTAAACTGCTTTTATACAGGAAGAAAAAGAGCTACGTGTAGCTTACTGACGGTACTGTAAGAATAAGGACCGGCTAACTCCGTGCCAGCAGCCGCGGTAATACGGAGGGTCCGAGCGTTATCCGGAATTATTGGGTTTAAAGGGTCCGTAGGCGGGCCGATAAGTCAGGGGTGAAAGTTTGCAGCTCAACTGTAAAATTGCCTTTGATACTGTTGGTCTTGAGTTATAGTGAAGTTGCCGGAATATGTAGTGTAGCGGTGAAATGCATAGATATTACATAGAACACCGATTGCGAAGGCAGGTGACTAACTATATACTGACGCTGATGGACGAAAGCGTGGGGAGCGAACAGGATTAGATACCCTGGTAGTCCACGCCGTAAACGATGGATACTAGCTGTCCGGAACCTTGAGTTCTGGGCGGCCAAGCGAAAGTGATAAGTATCCCACCTGGGGAGTACGTTCGCAAGAATGAAACTCAAAGGAATTGACGGGGGCCCGCACAAGCGGTGGAGCATGTGGTTTAATTCGATGATACGCGAGGAACCTTACCAGGGCTTAAATGCATATTGACAGGTCTAGAGATAGATTTTCCTTCGGGCAATTTGCAAGGTGCTGCATGGTTGTCGTCAGCTCGTGCCGTGAGGTGTCAGGTTAAGTCCTATAACGAGCGCAACCCCTACCGTTAGTTGCCAGCATGTCATGATGGGGACTCTAACGGGACTGCCGGTGCAAACCGTGAGGAAGGTGGGGATGACGTCAAATCATCACGGCCCTTACGTCCTGGGCCACACACGTGCTACAATGGCAGGTACAGAGAGCAGCCATGTCGCAAGGCAGAGCGAATCTACAAAACCTGTCACAGTTCGGATCGGGGTCTGCAACTCGACCCCGTGAAGCTGGAATCGCTAGTAATCGGATATCAGCCATGATCCGGTGAATACGTTCCCGGGCCTTGTACACACCGCCCGTCAAGCCATGGAAGCCGGGAGTGCCTGAAGTCCGTCACCGTAAGGAGCGGCCTAGGGCAAGATCGGTAACTAGGGCTAAGTCGTAACAAGGTAGCCGTACCGGAAGGTGCGGCTGGAACACCTCCTTTCTAGAGATTGTCCTTTTAAGGACAGTCCCTGACGAAGTAAAGAATGGAACTACGGTCCCGGTCTTTTGATTTAATAATAGTTTCTTTATTGCATTGTTCAAATGATACATCTCCATAATTATGATATATAAGTAATTGCTTTTTTTGCGAGGTATTTATACCGAGAGGAAAGAGTAGGGACAGTCCCATAGCTCAGCTGGTTAGAGCGCTACACTGATAATGTAGAGGTCGGCAGTTCGAGTCTGCCTGGGACTACAAAAAAGAAATTCGTTTAGCAATAGGCGATACGTTCATTAAGTATTGAAGGAAATTTTAGAAGTTGTGCTACCTGTCAACTGTAAAGTGGCAACTGCCAACTTATAGAATGGGGGATTAGCTCAGCTGGCTAGAGCGCCTGCCTTGCACGCAGGAGGTCATCGGTTCGACTCCGATATTCTCCACAGCGACGAAAGTCGACAACGTTCATTGACATATTGGAACAGGAGGTAATACATTTAGATGTATTATCGACTAAAAAAGAAAGAAACACGAATCTTTATTAAGTAAAGAGTACGAATAATATAGAATAGATTAAAGATCTGGCGACAAGCTGGAAAAGGGCGTATGGGGAATGCCTAGGCTCTCAGAGGCGATGAAGGACGTGATAAGCTGCGAAAAGCTACGGGGATCGGCACACACGATATGATCCGTAGATATCCGAATGGGGCAACCCAGCATATTGAAGATATGTTATCCAGTAATGGAAGTAAACCCGGGGAACTGAAACATCTAAGTACCCGGAGGAGGAGAAAACAAAAGTGATTCCGATAGTAGCGGCGAGCGAAATTGGATTAGTCCAAACCGTACATGTTCCGGCATGTGCGGGGTTGTAGGACCACGACATTCGAGGTGTAATGAACTAGAACGCTTTGGAAATAGCGACCATAGAGGGTGATAGTCCCGTATAGGTAAAGAGCATTTAGATAGTGGTATCCTGAGTAGTGCGGGGCACGTGAAACCCTGTATGAATCCGGCGGGACCATCCGCCAAGACTAAATACTCCTGAGAGACCGATAGTGAACCAGTACCGTGAGGGAAAGGTGAAAAGAACCGTGAATAACGGAGTGAAATAGATCCTGAAACCATACGCTTACAAGCGGTCGGAGCCCATATGGGTGACGGCGTGCCTTTTGCATAATGAGCCTACGAGTTACTTTTACTAGCAAGGTTAAGGACTTCAGGTCCGGAGCCGTAGCGAAAGCGAGTCTGAATAGGGCGACCATAGTTAGTAGTAGTAGACGCGAAACCGTGCGATCTACCCATGGGCAGGTTGAAGCTGTGGTAACACATAGTGGAGGACCGAACCCGTTGACGTTGAAAAGTCTTGGGATGACCTGTGGGTAGGGGTGAAAGGCCAATCAAGCTCGGAAATAGCTCGTACTCCCCGAAATGCATTTAGGTGCAGCGTGTAGATAGTTTTATAGAGGTAGAGCTACTGATTGGATGCGGGGGCTTCACCGCCTACCAATTCCTGACAAACTCCGAATGCTATAAAATGTTTCTGCGCAGTGAGGGCATGGGTGCTAAGGTCCATGTCCGAGAGGGAAAGAACCCAGATCACCGGCTAAGGTCCCAAAGTATATACTAAGTTGATATAACGCGGTGGAATTGCATTGACAGCCAGGATGTTGGCTTGGAAGCAGCCATTCATTTAAAGAGTGCGTAACAGCTCACTGGTCGAGCGATTCCGCATGGATAATAATCGGGCATAAGTATATCACCGAAGCTGTGACTTCATATTTATATGAGGGGTAGGGGAGCATTGTAATTGCGTCGAAGGTGTACCTGCGAGGGATGCTGGAGCGATTACAAACGAAAATGTAGGCATAAGTAACGATAATGCGGGCGAGAAACCCGCACGCCGAAAGACCAAGGTTTCCCCAGCTATGCTAATCAGCTGGGGGTCAGTCGGGACCTAACGCGAACCCGAAGGGGATAGTGGATGGACAACAGATTAATATTTCTGTACCTGCTCACGCTAAAAGTGACGGAGGCGAGAAGTTGGTGCGTACAGACGGAATTGTACGTTGAAGGGAGCGGTAACGCCCCGATAGTACACCGAGACCACGGTCAAGGTGATAATCCAGCATATCGACTTCCAAGAAAAGCGAGTGAAGCAGCCCGTACCGTAAACCGACACAGGTGGTTGGGATGAGTATTCTAAGGCGCTCGAGAGATTCATGGCTAAGGAACTAGGCAAAATAGACCCGTAACTTCGGGAGAAGGGTCGCCCCCTTATGGGGGGCCGCAGTGAAGAGGTCCAGGCGACTGTTTATCAAAAACACAGGGCTCTGCAAAATCGAAAGATGAAGTATAGGGCCTGACACCTGCCCGGTGCTGGAAGGTTAAGAGGAGATGTCATTCCTTCGGGGAGAAGCATTGAATTGAAGCCCCAGTAAACGGCGGCCGTAACTATAACGGTCCTAAGGTAGCGAAATTCCTTGTCGGGTAAGTTCCGACCTGCACGAATGGTGCAACGATCTGGACACTGTCTCGGCCATGAGCTCGGTGAAATTGTAGTATCGGTGAAGATGCCGGTTACCCGCAGTGGGACGAAAAGACCCCGTGCACCTTTACTATAGCTTCGTATTGACCTTGGTCAAGCAATGTGTAGGATAGCTGGGAGACTTTGAAGCTGCATCGCTAGGTGTGGTGGAGTCATTGTTGAAATACCAGCCTTTGCTTGTCCGGGGCCTAACTCTCGATGAGAGAACAGTGCGTGGTGGGTAGTTTGACTGGGGTGGTCGCCTCCAAAAGAGTAACGGAGGCTTCTAAAGGTGCCCTCAATACGGTTGGCAATCGTGTGTAGAGTGCAATGGCACAAGGGCGCTTGACTGAGAGACATACAGGTCGATCAGGTTGGAAACAAGAGCATAGTGATCCGGTGGTTCCGCATGGAAGGGCCATCGCTCAAAGGATAAAAGGTACGCCGGGGATAACAGGCTGATCTCCCCCAAGAGCTCATATCGACGGGGGGGTTTGGCACCTCGATGTCGGCTCGTCACATCCTGGGGCTGGAGAAGGTCCCAAGGGTTGGGCTGTTCGCCCATTAAAGTGGCACGCGAGCTGGGTTCAGAACGTCGTGAGACAGTTCGGTCTCTATCTACTGCGGGCGTTAGAAATTTGAGTGGATCTGACTCTAGTACGAGAGGACCGAGTTGGACTGACCGCTGGTGCACCAGTTGTTCCGCCAGGAGCATCGCTGGGTAGCTATGTCGGGATTGGATAAGCGCTGAAAGCATATAAGCGCGAAACCAGCCACAAGATGAGATTTCTTTAAAGGGCCGTGGGAGATGACCACGTTGATAGGCTATAGGTAGAAGGGCAGTAATGTCCGTAGCCGAGTAGTACTAATTGCCCGTCAGGCTTGCGCATACGCTCGTCCCGTTCTTCGGAACGGGGCGGACGACGATCTTTACTTCTTTCTTTTTATTACGAAATATACTTAATACTATAAGTGCTTCTTTCCTTTATAGGATCCTGTTCCATTCATGTCAACGATATTGCGGCGAAGGCCGCGGTCGGTAATATCCGATCTAAAACTTAGGTGGCCATGGCGACGGGGCCCACCCCTTACCATTCCGAACAGGGAAGTTAAGACCGTTTGCGCCGATGGTACTGCTATATCAAGTGGGAGAGTAGGTAGCCGCCTTTTTCGAAAGCCCTTTACAGTAATGTAAAGGGCTTTTTTTATACCATAAAA
>NZ_JAUOPN010000032.1 GCF_030547005.1 Maribacter sp. 1_MG-2023
ATTCTTCATCAAATCTGACCTAAATAATAATTATTTATCGAATTTAGAGGTGTCCTAAGAAGGGGAAGCCTACAGTACGAGTAAGGAAGTACCGAACGTAATTCCCTTCAAAATTCGCATAGAAGCATATGTTGTAGCCTATGCCTAAATTAGAGGATAGTGCCAAGGGTGAAAAGAGCCTTGGTTTGATGATTTACGAACCACCGTATACGAGACCCGTACGTACGGTGGTGTGAGGGGTGCACTCCGTCATTTGATGGCGGAGCCATCCATTCGATTGTGCTTTCGTTACTTATTTCTTATTATTTATAGTCGAATCTTTACTCTCAATAGAACTTAAAGTCTTTCTTTCTAACAGAATTGCTATTTTATTCGTGAATGGAATTAATATGATTGCAATTAGAATATTGAAAAATAAATGCGCATATGCAACTTGATATGCTAGGACATTTGTTAAGTTTTGAACTAGAATTACAAAAAGCGATGCTAATGGCAAATAAATTATAACGCCAATTGCATTGAATATTAAATTTGCAAATGCTGTTCTTTTAGCTGCTTGTTTTAATTTTATTGCAGCAATATATGCAGTGCTAGTAGTTCCAATATTAGATCCTACTACAATAGCAATAGCACCACTTAGTCCTAAAACTCCACTATCACAAAGAATTATTGCCAGTCCAATTGTTACTGAACTCGATTGACATATTGCGGTAACTAATGCACCTATTAAAATCCCAATAATAGGTGTTGTTGCATATGACAGCATAAATTCCATAGCTGGACTGTCTTTTATAGGCTCAAGGTTTTCACTAATTAAATCTAAACTGAAAAGAATTAATCCAAGATAAAAGACAGGTTTTGAAAACATTGCCAACCTTCCTTTAAAGTGACCTAGTATGAAACCTAAAGCAATTAATGAAATCCCCAAAGCTTCTATTTTAAGTGATACCAGCCAAGCGGTTATAGTAGTTCCAATATTACTTCCTAATAGTATGGGTAAAGAATTGCTAAAAGTAATAACACCACTGTCTACAATACTTATTACTATTGCGACAACTGCACTACTTGACTGTACAAGTGCAGTCGCAATAAACCCAAAAAACAAACCTTTTAATTTATTTTGGGAGAGGTTTCCTATTGCCGATTTAAGACCTCCACCAACATATATTAAAAATTTTTCAGAAAAGCTTTCAAGACTATGGGTAAACAATCCTATTGCTGCAATTACTGATACTAAAACTTTCAGCCAATCCATATTTAAATTTAATTTTGAATAATTTAAGTATTATATTTTCTTAATAATTTAATCATTGTTTAGCGGTCTGTGGTAATGAAACACAACGGTTTGAGCTCGTATGTTTGATTTTTAGTTTGAATATACTATTAATTATACACGTTGTGCCTGTTGCACAAGTTAGGAAAAAAACGGGTTGTGATCATTGCCAATAGGGAGAACGATCGTAACTTTAGGTGTGCAGGGAAAGAAGGAGTATCAGGAAAAGCTTTTTGCACAATTTCAACTGAGCGAACGCATTCCCAAGAACAATTTTTACAGGCGTTTGAAAGGCGTCCTGGATTTGGAATTTCTTTATATGCTTACTCGTCCCTATTATGGTGAGAGCGGCCAGAAGAGCATCGACCCCGTTGTGTTCTTCAAGATATGTCTGGTAGGCTACTTTTAGAACATCATCAGCGACCGTAAGCTTATCGACCATTGTTCCATGCGCTTAGATATTCTATATTTCATAGGCTACGATATCGACGAGGAGCTGCCATGGCATTCTACCATAAGCCGTACCCGGCAACTGTTCCCCGAGTCGGTATTCGAGGAAGTGTTCACGAATGTTTTAGAGTTGTGTGTTGAAAAGGGAATGGTCAGCGGTCATACCCAGGCAATCGACAGTGTGCCCGAGAAAGCGAACGCTTCTATGGATACCTTGGAGCTCAAGGTACCGGAAGATGAACTTGACGAGCATCTTAGAAAGGTACGTGCCCTTAGTTCGATGGATAAAGAAGCGCCCCACCGTAAGAGTAAAGACGATAAGTCGGATAAAGGACAACGAAGTGTTACCGCCAACGATAATGGGCGAAGGACCAGGACCAAAGGCCTGGTGCCGGCAACAAGGGAGCCAAGTATACCAGTAACAAAACACATTATAGCCCAACGGACCCAGATGCCAGGATAAGTGTAAAACCCGGTAAGGCAAGAAAGCTGAACTACCTTTCACAATTGAGTGTAGATATGGCACATCATGTGATAACGGATATTAGAGCGTACCATGCCGATGGCAAGGACAACCAACAACTTCAGGATATCGTAAAGCGCTTACAGAGGCGGCTATGGCAACAAAGCTTCGTTTTTGAGAACTGTGTAGCCGATACGGGCTATAGCAGTGGAGAGAACTATGCTTTTTTGGAAAGTAGGGGGCTGAAGAGCTTTATACCTGCACACGGAACGTTTAAGGGAGGTTCCGATAATTTCGTTTATAATCAAGAAACGGACTGCTACATGTGTCCTCAGGGAAAAACGATACCGTTCACCAATGAATTCAGGGATCATCGCACGGGAACGAGAAAGAAGGAATACCGTGCAAGAAAGCATATCTGTACCGGATGCCCTATACGCACTAGCTGCCTGGGCAAAAGTGCACAGGAGAAGAAGTTCAGCGTCACCTATTACCGGGCGGAATATTTTCGTAACATCACCAGGGTGCAGAGCCCACAGGGGCGCTATATGAAGGGCAAATTTCAAAGTACGGTAGAGCCCGTATTCGGAACGTTGACCCAGTTCATGGGACTGAGGAAGATAAATACCATCGGGATCGAACAGGCGAACAAGGTAATGCACCTATCGGCGATTGCCTACAATCTCAAAAAGTACCTGAAATTCGACCAAAAACTTGTGGAAAGCGGGGTAGGAACACTCGTTTTTGCAACACTTGTCAAAAGTGCCTTTGAATTACTGTTCGGTCCTTCTTTAAAGCGTCCAAAATTAGCTTTCCCTTTCTGAGCGGAGAAAAAAACCCCCGTAAAGAGGCTTTTATAAATCCGTTTTTTTTAGGGATTAATGACTTGTGCAACGGTTACCATTGTTAGCCACTGGCTTTTTATTTTCTATCGAAATGGTACATCAATCCACCCATTATGACTGCGAGGTTCGCATCAAAGAATGTGATCTGTGAATTTTCCAGCATATAATCCGCGGTTACCCAAATATTCCATCGATTAGAATTAGCAATTTTTACAGGAACAATAAGCGAAGCGGCAGCACCAAATCTAAAGGAACCAATTCTATCGTCATATACAGGGTGATCTGCAGAAGCAAACCTTTTACCAAATCTTAAATTCGCATCGAAAATATATTTTTGTGTGCGATGTAAATAGTTCAGATTTAGTGCATAGCCCTGATTAGCTATAGCAGCACCTTTGTGATCATCGTTTATATAACTAATTGCAGGTCGGAGAATGTTTTTTTGATCCAGATTAAACTGATAAAATAATCGGATGCGATATACATATCCATCTCTGTTTATTAAAGGCTGGAGTTTAGAATCCAGGCGACCTTCCTGAATTAACCAATCGCCACTATTTTCTTCGTCAAAACTATATTTTCTGATGGTAGTAGTAAAATCGAAACCGCTCTTAAATATCTTCGACCATCTAAAACGCAACCCGGGAAAGTTAAGTTCGGTCTTTTCTCGTGCTTCGTTCTCAACGTATGGGTCCTTCCAGTATTTTAAGGTAAGAGGGGTAGAAATAAATTTCAGGGAGATAATGCTACTATCCCTCAGTTGCTTTCGTATTCCAATTCCAATAGGTACATCCAGTCTTAAAATATCTTCCAGGCCATTGCCGAAAAACAGCTGAGTCTTGCTTTTAGAAAAGGTATAGTTGAGTTCTCCGGCTACAGGAAAGGCAAATGTAATATTGCTTCCAGCTTGATCAAAAATCGAGCTTATTATAGGGTCCCCAACATCACCTGTTAGAGGAGGGCCTGTAACCAAAAGATTGCTTTTAACATTGAAAACACCAGGACCTATAAGAAAGACCCCCCCAAAAACCACTGGTTTCAGGAATTTTTACTTGTGCGATAATAGCTGTTTTGGGTATCAATAACAGAAGTAAAAACCACACTTTTAGATTGAATGAGCATTTCATGCAATAATAGAGTTTACCATACGAGGGTATAATTAACCGTTGAATTTGTTACATTAGTTTGTTTACAGTTATATCCCTTAACAAAATATAATAAGAAGTATTAATTGTGCTAATATACATTAATCTTTGTCCATCAAAGGCTAGCCAAACAAGATTTTGGTTCATACATTTCTTTTTCGAGTGTAAAGAAGAAAAAAGCTAAATCAAAGCGCAATTTCAATTATGCTTTTATCAAATTTTATTTTCTTTAACCGATATTATTTATTTAAGGCTCATAGTTTACAAAGTAATGACTCATTGCGCTTAATATACTTTGAACAGCATAAGAAGCTAAAATCAATTTCATAATTACCAATTCGCTTTTGTAGATGATTAGCAGCTAAAAGAATTAGAGAAACGTGGGCATCGCTATGTAAGATATGCTGACGATTTCAGTATTTATGTTCAAAGTAAAATGGC
>NZ_JAUOPN010000033.1 GCF_030547005.1 Maribacter sp. 1_MG-2023
TCCATCAAAACTGATGCCTGTGTTGTATTCGTTCGTAGCGCTCAAATCTCCATCGGCAGCATTATGCGCGGCGATGTTCGTTGTATTTGTAGCTATTGCAGTATTCTGAGTTGTTTGTTCCGCTTCAAGATTGTCTATGTCAGTAACGTTAGTAGCGATATTGGTTACATTGGTAGCAATGTCGGCAGTATTCTGATCAACATCGGTTCTGATTGCAGTGTCGTCATAAGCCAGACCGCTAATGTCTATTGTTTGGTCACCACCAAGATCTGTAACCGTAAGGTCTGTTCCATCAAAACTGATACCTGTGTTGTATTCGTTAGAATCACTTAAATCTCCATCGGCAGCATTATGCGCGGCGATGTCTGTAGCATTTGTAGCGATAGCAGTATTCTGAGTTGTTTGCTCTGCTTCAAGAGCATCAATATCTGTCGCATTGGTTGCGATGTTCGTTGTATTGGCAGCTATTGCAGTATTCTGAGTTGTTTGTTCCGCTTCAAGGTTGTCGATATCCGTTACGTTAGTAGCGATATTGGTTACATTGGTAGCAATGTCGGTAGTATTCTGATCAACATCCGTTTGGATAGCAGTGTCGTCATAAGCCAGACCGCTAATGTCTATTGTTTGGTCACCACCAAGGTCAGTAACGGTTAAGTCGGTTCCATCAAAACTGATACCTGTGTTGTATTCGTTTGTAGCGCTCAAATCACCATCGGCTGCATTATGCGCAGCGATGTCAGTAGCGTTTGTAGCTATTGCGGTATTCTGAGTTGTTTGTTCTGCTTCAAGAGTATCAATATCTGTCGCATTCGTTGCGATGTCAGTTGTATTGGTAGCAATTGTGGTATTCTGAGTTGTTTGCTCAGCTTCTATATTAACAATGTCTGCAGAGTTCTGATTAACATCCGCTCTAATAGCAGTATCGTCATATGCAAGTCCGCTAATATTAGTGCTTACATCGCCACCGGCATCGGATACAGTTAAATTTGTTCCGTCAAAAGAGATTCCTGTATTAAAATCATCTGTAGCATCTGTATCTAAATTTAGAGGTAGGTCACTTAAATCGTTAAAGCTTCCTGAAAAGTCATCGGCAGCATCTTGGTCAAATGCTGATAAATCAACAGTTGTTGCATTTGGGTCGTTAGATAGTGTTAATACTCCCGAAGTATAGTTTAACGTCTGTATTTCATTTTGGTCATCTGCATCTGCATCATCTACATTGATTACAATAGCGTTGCCGTTATCAATACTAATATTCCCAGGTGTATTGTCGGTTTGTAAATTTTGGTTGTCGGTTACTGCAATTGAAATAACCGTTTCTAAACCGTTTTCATTGGTGTAGGTATATGTACCATCGCCATTATCTGCAAGTGTAGATATAGTTTGTGCTGCTCCATTGAAAGTTACATTGTTTCCGTTTCCGTCAGAAAGTGTAATGGTGCCATCGCCGTTATCATTAAATGCAAATGATGAAGAAGAATTACCATCGCAAAGGTTTGTCCATATCAATCCGTTATAATAATGCACACATTGCGTGTCGGTATTATAGACTACGGCTCCGTTCAGTGGAGAAATTGCTTGCATTTGTGCAGTAGTGAGTCTGGTAAGTACAAATGCTTTATCTGTACTTTCTAGCTCTACAATGGAAGCGGAATCGATAATATTAGGGTTTTCGCCAATTTTAACCTGAGCGTTTACGCAGAAAGAAAATAGAACGAGAAAAAGGAGCAATTTAATTTTTGTAGACATCGTAATATTGGGGGAATAGTTAACATTCACAAAAATAAAACGAGTCTTGTAGGAAAAATAGAATATGTTGTGTAGCTAGACAAATTTGTTGTTAAACAAGAGAAGTCTATAGTTACAACGTTTAAACGTGCCTTTTAGCGATACAAATTTTATGTAAATTTTGTAGGAATTCAATAAATTAGAAAGATTATTCTTACCTGAATTATATAAAGCATGATTAACTCTAATGCTTGTTTATCTAGATAAATACAAAAAGCCTTGATAATTTAAGTCACCTTCAGGAATGTAAATCGTATAGAAATAAACGCCAGTAGGTAGTCCTTTTTCTTCACCAAAAGGCACATTGTTTAGATTAGAGAATCCGACAAAATCATTTACATAGTCTGTCTTTTCGAACACTTTTAGTCCGTAACGATCATAGATTTGAAGAAAGTTACTGTCATATTCTTCTAATTCTTCAATGTAAAAGTTGTCGTTAATACCGTCACCATTTACAGAAACAAAGAAGTTATCTATAAAAAGTACATCTCTAGATAACGGTTCAAACAGACTTTTAGATGAGCCCAAGGTAATAACTTCATAATCATCTGGGGTAAAAGATTCTGTAGTAACAAAACCTTCGGTTAAAGTACCTACAGGAACACTACCAATTAAGTTGACCCAACTTTGAGAAGCTTTGCTCCACCCAACAGGTATGACTTCATCAACGTTATCGGTTAAACTTTCAATAGTACTACGTATGTTCCAACTTAGGGTTACGGTCGAAGGTATAGAACCTTCTAATCTCCAGAATTCAAATGTATTTACCAATTCAACATCTAGGGCAGTTGTTGCCGTATCATAGCTGCCTAAAGGAGCTGGTGCATTATTCGGATTTTCAAAATAATACGAACATTTAGCAAATAAATTAACGCTCTCAGAATTTATGATCAAAGGTCTTAAAAATTGCACATCACCAACTGGGAAACCAAAATTCTGTTGATTGGTAATAGCCGCATAACCCTCAATTTTACTAAAGTCATTCTCGCCGCTGTAAAATGAATTATCTACGAAATTGTAAAATATATCTGGTTGCGCAGTTGGGGTTAGAATACTACCAAAAATGAAATTGGTGTTATTGGTATTGTCCATACCAAGATTCAGCTGCATATTGTTCTCCAAAGCAATTTCCATATCATGGAACTGCGGAGTAACATTACCAGAAACAGTCAAAAGCTCAGATCCGTAAAAACCTGCTAACCCAAGATTATTATCTAAAGGCGATTCGTTAATGAAGTTGGTATGAAAACCAATTTGCCCACCTTCGTGAATACGTAAGTTACCGTTATTGTATAATGCTGTTTGGGCAGAAATAGTTACCGCAAACAGAAAGAAAAGTATGTGTGTGTATTTTTTCATTAGTCGTTTTGCTTTTCTAATAACATGGTTTTGATCTCTGCTATTTGAGCTTTTAACTCCTCTAATTCTGTACTCATGTTAGTATTGGCACTTTGTAATTCTTTAATTTTCTTTTCTTGCTCAATGGTATGTAAAAATAGTTCTTCTATTTTTTCTAGGTTAACTCTAGAAGATTCGGTTAAATTCCAATAGCCCAATTCATTATTAGTAGCAGCAGATTTAACACCTGGGAGGTGATTATTCTCTTTTACAAAAGCTTCAATTTCAGCTAAATCATAAAACTCATAATTAGGGTTTAAATTGGAATTACCAATAAAGTACTTTTGAAATACGTAATCAGGAGTTTGAATAGTCGTAATGATAGATCGAAATTCTCCATCAGTTCTAATATTTCCAGCTACATGTAAGTTTTCTAAAGGCACTGTAATGCCGATACCTACATTTCCATCTTCAATCATTCTTAATCTTTCTTCGCCCGCGGTTGAAAATGCCAATACATCATCCCTGACTCTAAACATACCAGTGTTTGTATCGCCATTTGTGTAAAAGCCATAACCAGGATTTGTTACACTTCCCTCCGTAGATGCAAACCCACCTCTTGCTTGAATTTGCCCATCAACATCAAGTTTGCTTTGGGGTGAAATATTTCCTATGGCTAATCTGTTATTTCCTTCATTCCATCTTAATTGATTGTTGTTTTCAATTGGTGCTCCTGTGATACCATCTGCAAAAAATAATGAGCCAGTTGTGCCTGTGAGACCGCTGTTAGATATCCAAGAATAATTACCAGCAGCATCCGTCGAAAGAACATCTCCTGAAGTTGCAGTAGCATCGTCGGGTAATTCAATTTCATTTTGATC
>NZ_JAUOPN010000034.1 GCF_030547005.1 Maribacter sp. 1_MG-2023
TACGAGACCCGTATGTACGGTGGTGTGAGAGGCGCACTCCGTTCCTAATTAGGGGCGGAGCCGTCTACTCGATTGTAACACGTTTTTTCTGCGCTACAATCCGTCTTCTCTTTCTGAAAGCCAATCCTTATATTTTGCTTTTAATCCGTCTCTTTTTCCTTGAGAATCAACAATTATGTCCATTCCACCATCATAAGGAGCAATAATACATTTCTTTTTTGGAGCGATAAACATTGCTCGAAAGTCGTCATCAGCAATACTCCTCAATATTTCATTTTGAGAATCGAGCTTCCAAATGTCATTTCTGAAATAGACATCATAATAGAAATCATCTTCATATTCTTCTGGATAGATTTTATGAAGTTCAATTGTTCTGCATTTTTCAAATATTCCAAAATCAGATAATTCGTATGAGATTTCGTCTGTCAATCCCATTTCGTACTGTCCAGACGTAATTACGATTTCTGTATTTTCTCCAATAAGTTCAGAAATCAGTTTATTTTGTCTGCTTAGGATTATTTGATATTCATCTTCCGTTTCTGCATATCGTTTCGATTCGGGTAAACTGTGAATTCGTAACCATGTATTCGGATAAACATTTTTCAATTCGTGCCCGATTAGGTTGGCTTCGGGATAATTTTTGTCCCAATATTTATTGAATTCTTCTGGGTTCATCAAAATGTGTTACAACGTCTCGTATAAGAAACGTAGGGCAGTTGATAAGCACTTCCGTTTCGGTTTATTACTTAGCTAAATATAAATATTTTGCTTTTATCTTTTCTTCTATAAACGCCAAATTTTATATTTAGCGGACTTTGTAAATATGCACAGAACTTTCGGTTTAGCACAAATGCCCTATGTTTTTTATACACTGTTAGGTGCTGGCTTTCTTTTCCGTAAACTTGCTAGCGTTGGCGTTTAAGCTCTTTTATTTTTTTGTGCGTTGGCTTTTAGCGTTGGCAAAAATAAATGTGCTTGAACTTGCGGTTGCTTTACCTTATGAACCTTATTTGTAAATTCAACTTAAAATATAAATCGCCATTTTCTTCGTAAATCGTTCCGAAATCGTGTCTACTAGAACTAGCGGTATCTAATTTTGTATTATTAAATAGATAGTTTTCAAATTCATTTCTATTGTAAATATGGTAACACAATACATCTCCGTTTTCCTTTACAATCAAATATCCACCAGTAGCATCATATTCTCCAGTCCAAACTTTAGAAGGCATCATTCCTAACGCAATGTCTGTTAAAAACCGCTTAATTTTGTATTCGTAAAATTTATGCTCGTTAGAAACGTCAAAACCTAAAGGATTCTTGGTGTTTATATTTTCTACTAAATCTGAAACGCTTGATTTGTCGCTCGAATAAAATTCATAAACGATTTGTGATAATATTTCTGGCAGTTTACTGTCAATTAGGATAAGATTATTCGAGAATATTTGTCTTTCAGTTTTAGTGAAATTTAATTGTCCTTTTGATTCTAAAACGACATTAATTCTGTCCATTATTTTACTTCTAGAATCTATTGAGTTAATTTCCTCAATTTCAGAACTTGTTAATTTTAGATTGTCTATTTTAAAAATAAAATTTGTAGTTTTTCCTGCATTAAGTAGGGTAGAAGGGCTTCCTAATTGTGATTTTATGCTAAATCCTAAAGTTGGTTGCTGATTAGTTCTTTGGTCGTGAACAACAATTGTAATATCTGTTTTGGCAGTTGAACTAGCTTTTAAAGAAAGGCAATTTATGGATTGCATAAACTGCTCAATTTCAGGAACTGAAAAAGTTCTTTCTTTATTAGCTTTGATTTTTTCGAGCAAGAATTTTGCTTTTTCTTTAAACTCAGAAATTGCAATTTTCAAAACTTCTTCTCCGCCAGAAATCAGTATGATTTCATCTTGAATTGAATATTCAAAATCTCCGTTATTTTCTGTTCTTAAAACTCGTAAAATCGGATAAACTATTCCTTCTAATCTCTCAATGTCTTTATTTCCAAGAAATAATTGTTTGTCTCCAAGTAATTTGAATAGCGTGTAAATTTCACTCCATTCGCCTTTATTTCCTGTAATCATAAAGTTTTAAGTTTTTCTATAATCTTTTTTGCGGTTGCTTGAATTGCTGGAACAGCAACTGAATTGCCAAATTGTTTATATGCTTGAGCATCCGAAACTACAATTTTGTAATTGTCAGGAAAACCTTGTAATCTTGCCCATTCTCTGGGTGTCATTTTACGAATTCCTTCTCTATTTACTTCGCCAGTTATATGAGTTACTGGCGTAAAATCTTCAAGTCTAAAATCGTAAACTAAATTCCGTTCTCTTCCCATTCCTCCGCAAACAACTGCGTTTGCAGTTCCAGTATTTGGAATGATTTCGTAACCAAAACCATTGCCTTTACTTTCGTGTCTGGCTTTGTGGTTTCTTAAAGTATTTACATAAGTTTCAGATAAATAGTACTTTACAGAAACAGTTTCTGTTTCTAAAATATCTTCAAGTGTTGGTTTTTTCTTAACGGGTTTTGGATATTCAAATTCTGTAACTTCTAAATCCTTTCTAAAACCAACTATAAAAATTCGTTCTCTATTTTGCGGAACACCAAATTCTTTGGCATTCATAATTTGTGGTTCTGGAACAAAATAACCTAAATCTTCTCGCAAAACATTTAAGATTGTCGCCAAAGTTTTTCCTTTATCGTGGCTTCTTAAACCTTTTACATTTTCTAAGAAAATTGCTTTTGGCTTTTTCTTTTTTATGATTTCGGCTACATCAAAAAACAAAGTTCCTCTTGTATCTTCAAATCCTCCTCGTTTTCCGGCAATTGAAAATGCTTGACAGGGAAATCCAGCGCATAAAACGTCAAATCCGTCTGGAATATAATTTTTAGTAGCTTTTTTAGTAATGTCTCCAAATGGAACTTCGCCAAAATTTGCTTGATATGTTTGTTTTGAATATTTGTCCCATTCACTTGTAAACACGCATTTTCCTTTCAGGTTTTGAAATGCTAATCTAAATCCACCAATACCAGCAAATAAGTCAATGAACTTAAAGTCAGGTTTTTTTGGTGCGGGAAAAGGAATGTTTTCTTGTTGAAATATTAAATATTGTAAAGCTTCCTCGGCAACTGTATTTGATATTTTTTCTTCTGGAAATTTGTATTCAAATAAGTTCTTTACGTGTTCAATTGCATCAGGTTTGTAGAATTGTGATACTCCATTTCGGTGATTATGCAAATAATGTGTAAATGCAGCTTCTGTATCTTTATCAGATTCTACTAGTCTGATTTTGAATTTTTTATCTTCAAAATTTTCAATCGATATTTTTTCTTTTAGAAGCAATTTGGTCAAGTTTAATTTTAGTTCACAAGTTACGTAAAATATGTCATTCTGTGTTTGGAAGAAAGCAATGTGTGCCTTTTTCGGCACTCTTTGCTTTGTGCGATTGGTTTTTTTTTTGCTTGCACCTAACGTTGTTGTGTATGGTTAGTTGCGCTGGGACTAAAGATAGCAAAAGGGTACGAACCTGAGGAAAATTCAGAGAATTTTCCGATTGGCACTTAGACACCAAAGCAATTAATTATACACGGTGTGTGTGCCCAGCATGGGCATCTTTAAACTATTAGAAAGATAGTTTATTCATCTAGAGGGTGCAAGTCCCTTAT
>NZ_JAUOPN010000035.1 GCF_030547005.1 Maribacter sp. 1_MG-2023
GTATACGAGACCCGTATGTACGGTGGTGTGAGAGGCGCACTCCGTTCCTAATTAGGGGCGGAGCCGTCTACTCGATTAGGCATAGTTTTTTCTTATACCTTCTGCTTGTTTTTGGTAAAAGGAATAATCATTGGCACTTCTTTTTGGTAAGTTTCATATTTTTCTCCAATAAATTTACGAAGGTCTTTTTCCTCCAAATATTTTACAGCTATAAAAATATAAATAGTAGTTACTAGGGCAAATAGTAAATGTCCAACTGTCATAGTAGGAGTTGCCCAAAAGGCAATTATGAAACCTAGCATTATTGGATGTCTAACAATTTTATATAAATAGTTGGTCTGAAATTTTGGATTAGCAGTTTGTTTATTTTTTAGATTATCGAAAATTTGTGCTAATCCAAAAAGCTCAAAATGATTAATCATAAATGTTGATAGCAGAACGATTAACCAACCTAGAAAGAATATACCTGTTATAACCAGACTAACAATTTCATTTTCAATTTTCCATACTATTGTGGTTATGGGTTGCCATTGCCAATAAATTAGTAATAGTGCTAAACTAGACAATAGAATATAGGTGCTACGTTCCATTGCAGGACTAATTATAGTAGTAAACCATTTTTTAAACGCTGGTCTTGCCATAATACTATGTTGCAAAGCAAAAACATTTAATAAAATTACATTGGTTAAAATAGCTTTTAGTAACGTAGGTTCGACTCCAGAATCAATTGTTTTTGGCACTATAATATTACCTACAAAACCAATGGCATATAAAAATGCAATTAGAAATACCACATAGGCTAAAATTCCGTAAAGTAAGATGATTGATTTTTTCATAAATTATGTTTTTTAGTTTTCGATTTTAAGGTTTGTATTTAAAGTAATTGGGATGCCTTTTTTTATTGTTTGATAAACTATACAACTCTTTTTAGCTCCATTTACGAGTGTATTTAAGAGTTTTTCATTAGTGTTTTTTGCAATAATTAAAGCATCAATATGCATAGATTGAAACTCAACTGGCACAGATTTATGAATCATTAAAGTTCCTCTTACATCAATTTGAGCCTTTGCGTATATTTTTGTTTCAATAAGTTCTATTCTCAATTTATTAGAAATCAGTCTAATAGTGCTTTCAAAACAAGATGCTAGTGAAGCACAAAGTAAATCTCCAGGATTTGGAAAATCGTGATCGCCACCAACTGCTTTATGAACTCCAATTTTAAATGGAACCTTCATTTTATCATTGATGGAAACCGTGGTTCTAAATGAATCGTGTAAATTAATTCCAATAACCTCCGCAGAATCAGTAATCCAAGCAGATATAATATCTTTTCGATATTTTTCATTAAGAACTAAATGTCTTTGGTGAACAATGGAAGTGTCTTTATTGGATTTTGTATTCTTGGTTGAAAATTTTTGATTTGGCATCACATCATTTTATTAATTTACTAATGATGTAAAGGTTGTATTTATATTGCCAATCAGGATTTCTTAAAAGCCCAAATAATGTTCTTAAAAGTTCAAGAAATATAGTTACGCTTCTTTTTTGAGTATTCTATATCTATTGGGCGTTACTTTTGCTAACTTTTTAAAAGCTTGAATAAAATGGGAATTATTTTTAAAACCACATTCATGACCTACCTCACTTACGGTTAAATTTGTGCCTAATAATAGTGTTTTAGAGTAGTCTAATCTTTTGTTGATTAACCACCTACTTGGTGTTGTATTAAATATTTTTTTAAATTCACGCTTAAAAGAAGATAGGCTTTTTCCACAAAGTTTTGCAAAATCAGCTATTTTTAAATCGTATTGAAAATTTTCTGTCATTATATTTTCAATAGTTGTTTTACTGTTTTTCATTATTGAATTAAAGAAAAACAGCAGTTCTTTATTGTTTGAGTTTAGTACGATATTGAAGAGTAATTCTTTAAATTTAATTTCCACTAATTCTTTAGGCATTTCCACTTCTTGGTTTAAATATTGGAATATACTTTCTATTAATGTTTTAAATACATCATTAGTAGTAATGTCGAAAATTTGATTATACTCTTTCTTATTATTGAATTCTCTCTTAAAAGTTGGATTCTCTGAAATAAACCTTTTTATGAAATTATCATTAATGAAAAATAGCATTACACAATACTCACTTTCTAAATATTGCTTTGTAGTATAAACACCTTTTCTAACAAATAGGGTGTCACCAGCAATAAGTTTGTGTGTTTTTTTTGAAGTAATCCAATCCTTTTTTCCGCTAATGACATAAGTAATTAAATGATTTTCAATCCACAATTGATACTCTTCAATATTGAGAGGACATTTATATTCTACGAATAAGAAATCATTTCCAACAAGCTTGTTGAATTTTGGATGATTTTTAAAGTATTCATATGCATTAATCACTATGTAGTTTCAGTTTTTAAATTATGCCTAACGACAGGGCTATGATCAGTGTCCTTTTTTCAGGCTAATATGTTTTTAAGGACATTGATTATAGGACCTGTTGTAAGTGGTTTTTATCTTTTATTCATAGCTTTTTTGATTTCTGACACAGCTTTATCCATTTTAGCTTTTACATATTGTACCTGAAAAGGAGTAATGCTGTCGGTAAATCCATTTCTCCAATAAAAAGACACTTCTTGATTTTCTTTATGCACAAGAACTTCTATTGGGATACCTTTCTCTAAGTCCATAAAAGATAAGTCCTCTGATTTTTTTAATATTAAAGAATCATTTATGAAGTATTCGAATTCGATTTCTTTCATAAAAGGGCTGTCCATAATCGTACTTGTCATTTTTGCAGAAACAACAACACCTTGAGCTTTGTAAAATTCATTTTCATTATATTCTTCAAAGGATTTTTCTCTACAGGAAATAACGTTAAAAAATAAGGAACCAAATAGAAAAGCGAATATTGGATTCTTTTTAAGCATTGGAAATTCCTTTTTTTAAATTACTTACAACGGATTGCGGTAAGAATCGTTGCGCATTTCGGGGCGCATCAGTTTCCCGATACAAAACCGTTTATTAAATGTTTTACAGCTTAAATATAGCACTTTCTGCGCAATGATTTTTACCGCGTGTTGTAGCAAGTAATATACAGCATTCATCTCAAAAACAGTATGGGAAATATGGTAAACATAAAAACCTGCAATTAATTACAGGTTTTTATAAATCGACATATTTATTCAATTGCCTATTATGACTGAATAGTAGATTTCCTTTTATTTGATCGAACCATAAGCACAATAAATAACAGCAAGAACCCAATACACAGGTAGACGAAACTATCTTGAATAATTGAGTATAATGTGGTGACACCTTTGGTAGGCAGTTGTGAATACATGATTTTATCATTATCGTCAAAACTGCTCATTTGTGATACCATTTGTAGGCTTCCCCTTCTTAGGACACCTCTAAATTCGATAAATAATTATTATTTAGGTCAGATTTGATGAAGAATTTA
>NZ_JAUOPN010000036.1 GCF_030547005.1 Maribacter sp. 1_MG-2023
TTTGACCTGGTAGCTCAGTTGGTAGAGCATCTCCCTTTTAAGGAGAGGGTCCTGGGTTCGAGCCCCAGCCCGGTCACTTTTAAACCTTCAAATATTTATTATTTGGAGGTTTTTTTGTTTCTACTAATTTTAATAGTTTATAAAGAAGCACTTTCCTAGCTAAACCCAAACTATTCTTCTTCTGAATCTATACTAAAACATTACTATCTAAAATATAATATACGAATCTACTAAGTTGATTATAGAAAGTTTTAAAATATTTTAAAAAAACAATTTCAAAAAGACTATCCTTTTTTATTGGTCAAGCACAAATAATTCTAATTAAGATAACAACATGAAAGGTTTACAGTTGGATATAAACGGGACAATCACGTAGCGTAGCAATTCAAAAAATGGTGACACTATAGATTGCCCACAGGTCATGGTCCGCAATGTGATGACCAAAGAATAAATTATTATATAAGATTGATAGGATCAACAAACTAATGATAGCTTCTAATTTTCAGAAACTGAAAATTAGAAGCTATTCTTTTTAGTCGTTCAATGTAAAATCAGAAGCTAACTGAGTATTAGAACTTCCACCAATAAAGACCTTAAAGTCGCCCGTTTCAGATTCCCATAAATTATTTGCGGAATAGAATTCTAAAGTCTTAGGAGTGATAGTAAAGCTCACATTTTTAGTCTCACCAGGCTTTAAAGAAATCATTCTAAAATCTTTTAATTCTTTTACAGGTCTAGCGATACTGGCAAACAAATCTTGAATATATAATTGAACCACTTCTTTACCTTCATATTTACCGGTATTAGACAAATCGAAACTGACTTTCAACTCTCCAGTTTTGCTTAAGGAATTTGTATTTAATTTTAAGTTGTCATAGGTAAATTCAGTATAACTTAATCCATAACCAAACTCATATAAAGGTGTGTTTACTTCATCTGTATAGTGCGTCCAGAAAACAAGATCATCACCAGGGTACGTTGGCCTTCCTGTACTTAAATAGTTATAATACAATGGTACTTGTCCAACATTTCTTGGAAAAGTCATTGGTAATTTTCCACTTGGGTTATAATCACCATAAAGCACCTTGGCAATAGCATCGCCACTAGTTGAACCCAATTGCCAAGCTTCTACTATTGCAGGTATATTTTCATCTGCCCAATTAATAGTCAACGGTCTTCCATTCATTAAAACCAAAACTATGTTCTTATTTACCGCATATACAGCTTCTAGTAATTCTTGTTGCAAACCAGGCAAATCTAAATTTGCCCTACTTCTACCCTCGCCTGATTGAAAACCATGCTCACCCAAGACCATTACTACTATATCTTTATTTTTAGCTACTTCTACAGCTTCTGCAATACCTGTTCTGTCTGTAGTATTTATATCAATTTCAAAGACAAAAGCTTCCTTACCTTTTACCAACTCCACTCCTTTTTCATGATGCAGTTTATTTCCTTTGTATTTCTTTAAGCCTTCCATTACCGATACTGCAGAATTATCTTCCGCAGCAAGTCTCCAACCACCTAATGGACTATTTTTATCTGCCGCTAACGGACCAATAACCGCTATGTTCATTCCCTTCTTTTTCAAAGGCAGCAACTGGTCATCATTTTTTAGAAGCACTATAGACTTTTCAGCCATATCTAATGCTATCCCTTTATTTTTGTCGCTTCCTATCACTGCTTTTTCTCGCTCTTCGTTACAATATTTGTAAGGGTCATCAAAAAGACCTAATTCATATTTCACCCTTAAAATTCTTCGAACGGCATCATCAATTTTATCAACGGAAACTTTACCTTCCTCTACCAAATTTTTTAAATGTTTTACATATAAATAAGATTCCATATCCATATCACTACCGGCATTTGCAGCACTTTCAGCAGCAGATTTGCCATCTTTAGAATACCCATGAGCCACCATTTCAGACATTGAACCCCAGTCAGAAACTACAAAACCTTGATAGTCCCATTCTCCTTTTAAAACATCTCTTTGTAAAAAAGAATTTCCGGTAGCTGGTATTCCATTAAGTACATTAAATGAATTCATGAATGTTTTTACATCAGCTTCTATTGCTGCCATAAACGGAGGAAAAATGGTATTGTATAATGTTGATGTACCCACATCTACCGTATTGTAATCTCTACCTGCTTCAGAAAAGCCATAACCAGCAAAATGTTTAGCTGTTGCCGCTATCGTATTTGGTGCAGAAAGGTCTTCTCCTTGAAACCCGGTAATTCTTGCCTTGGCTATTTGACTACCCAAATATGGATCCTCGCCTGCGCCTTCCATTACTCTACCCCATCGTGCATCTCTTGATATATCTACCATTGGAGCGAAAGTCCAGTTTATACCCGTTGCAGATGCTTCATCGGCAGCCATTGCAGCAGAGGCTTTAATTGCGTCCATATCCCAACTAGATGATTCTGCCAGTGGTATTGGGCTCTGTGTTCTGTACCCATGAATAACATCATAACCAATAATCAAAGGAATACCTAATCTAGATTCTTCAACCACAATCTTTTGTACTTTACGAACTTCTTCTACTCCTGTTACATTTAACATAGAGCCTACCCAACCATTTTTAAGATGGTCAAATTTACTAGAGGCATCACCTTCTTTTGGTATAGGGCCTGTAACATTCCAAAAACCATTATACTGGTTCATTTGACCTACCTTTTCCTCAAGAGTCATTAGCTCCATTAAGGAGTCTATCTTCTTTTCTACTACCACATCTACTTTTGTCTGTGCGTGGTTACTTTGGCTGAATACAAATAAACCAAAGGTGATTAGTATATATTTTTTCATAATTTTCTATTACTATAAAGAGTTTAATAATCAATGAAATATGACCATAGAGGATTCGAATTTACTGCAAAATTATGATAATTCCCTAGCGTAATAAATGTACTAAATGATTTAGATGTATGAAAAATTTCAAATTAGCTAAAATCCTATTCAACCAAAAAAAGGGAAGGAGCTATGCTCCTTCCCTTTTTTATTTACTTAAAATGTTTGATTCTATTCAACCACAATAAACTCCGATCTTCTGTTGAGTTGATGGTTCTCTTTGCTACATGGTACACCATTGCTACACCCATTGGTAAGCTCGGTCTCTCCATAGCCCTCATATGAGATTCTGTTGCTTGGTATACCCGCTGCTATGAGGTAATCGGCTGTCGCCTTTGCCCTGTTCGCCGATAATGTCATGTTGTACGCATCGTTAGCACGTGAATCGGTATGCGAACGTACCTGTACGTTGAC
>NZ_JAUOPN010000037.1 GCF_030547005.1 Maribacter sp. 1_MG-2023
TACACGCAGTACATGTACAATACGATATCGGTGAACCCTGCGTATGCAGGTTCACGGGGAGTGTTGAGCATAGCGGCACTGCACCGTTCGCAGTGGGTGGGGCTTGACGGCGCACCGACGACGCAGACGCTGAACTTCCATACACCGGTATCGGACCATGTAGGTCTTGGGCTATCAGTGGTGAACGACGAGATCGGTAACGGTGCGAACCAGGATACTTATATCGATGCAGCTTTCAGCTATACGGTAAATACCTCTGAGGAAGGGAAGCTTTCCTTCGGACTTAAAGCGGGCGGACACCTATTGAACGTAGATTTCACGAAACTGAGGAACTACGGAGCGGAGAGCAACCTACCGAACATCGACAACAAGTTCTCACCGAACTTCGGAGCGGGGATCTATTACCATACGGACCAGTTCTATGCAGGGCTATCGGTTCCGAACTTTTTACAGACCGAGCATTTCGACAGTTCGGATACGAACAGTTCTAGCCTGATCGCACAAGAGCGTATGAACTTCTATCTGATCACGGGCTATGTGTTCGATCTTAATGGCAACGTAAAGTTCAAGCCTGCGGCACTTATAAAAGCAGTAAAGGGAGCACCGTTACAAGTTGACCTTAGTGCAAACTTTCTGTTCAACGACAAGTTCTCTTTGGGAGCTGCGTATAGATGGGACGCGGCACTCAGCGCACTGTTCGGTTTTCAGCTGAACGACCAGTTCATGATAGGTCTGGCATATGATAAAGAAACGACCGATCTGGGAGCGACAACGTTCAACGACGGTTCTTTCGAGATCATGCTGCGCTATGAATTCTTGAACAAGTACAAACGAGTGATCACCCCAAGATTCTTTTAATAAAAAACGACATGAAAAAAACAGGATATATTTTTTGTGGCTTGGCGGTAATGGCTATGATGGCGAACGCACAGGACAAGAAGATAAAGAAAGCGGATACAAAATTCACGGACTATGCCTATGCCTCGGCGATACAATCGTACGAGCAATTGGTAAAGGACGGATATACCGAAGAAGAGGTGTACAAGAATTTAGGCAACGCGAACTATTTAAATGCAAACTACGAAGAAGCATCTAGCTGGTACGGCAAACTGTTCGCACTTGAGGGGACGGATATCGACCCGGAGTATATGTACCGCTACGCACAGACTTTGAAGTCGTTGGAAAACTATACAGAATCCGACACTTGGATGCAGAAGTTCAAGAGTGCAAAAACGAACGACCAACGCGCCATCACTTTTGGAGAGAACCAAGACTACCTGGAACAGATCGAGGAACGCTCGGGCAGGTACGAACTAAAGAACATAGGTCTGAACTCGAAGGTATCGGACTTTGCACCCTCTTTCTATGAAGACGGATTGGTGTTTTCTACGGCAAGGGACAGCGGACTATTAACGAAGAACATCCATAGATGGAACAACGGATCTTTCTTGAACCTGTACAAAGCTGAACAGGACGATCAGGGTAACTTTACCAATGTAGACAAGCTCAGTAAAAGATTGAACAAAAAGACCCATGAATCATCAACGGCATTCACCAAGGACGGACAGACGATGTACTTTACAAGGAACAATTCCGATGAGGGAAAATTCGAAAGGGACGAGGAAGGGGTAAGTAGACTAAAGATATACAGGGCGACAAAAGAAAACAGTGAATGGAACGAAATCGAAGAACTACCTTTCAACGGGGACAGTTATTCGGTAGCACACCCGACGCTGAACAACGACGAAACCAAATTGTACTTCGCTTCCGATATGCCGGGAACGAAAGGGGAGTCGGATATCTACGTGGTGGACATCAACACGGACGGCAGTTTCGGTACACCGAAGAACCTAGGACCAAGAATCAATACGGAGGCAAGGGAGACCTTCCCGTTCGTAACGGAATCCGATAAATTATATTTTTCATCGGACGGGCATCCGGGACTTGGAGGACTTGACGTCTTCGCAACGGACCTGAACAATGAAAGGGGAGAGATCTACAATGTAGGACGCCCTTTGAACGGAGAGGAAGACGACTTCTCATACATTATAAACGAAGAGACCAAGAAAGGCTTTTTCGCATCGAACCGAAAAGGAGGACAGGGCAATGACGATATCTACAGTTTTGTAGAAATGACCCCGTTGGACTTCACCTGTCATACAAATATTACGGGAATCGTAAAGGACCAAAAAACCAATGCACTGTTAACGGATGCATCGGTAACGGTATACGACAAGGATAACAAAGTAGTATCAAGTTCGAACACCGATGCGAACGGGGCGTTCGAAATGAAAGGTAATTGTGGCGAAGGTAGTTATAAGGTAGTAGCCACCAAGACGGATTACGAGGAAGGCAACAAGACCTTCATGACCGTAAAAGCAGAAGACGCGACCGGCATAGAGATCGTACTGGCACAGGTAGACCCATCTGCACCGATAGGCACCGACCTTGCCAAATACCTGAACATAGAACCGATCTACTTCGATTTCGACAAGTACTTCATCCGAGAAGATGCGAGGATCAGTATCAACAAGGTATTGGCATATTTGAACGAATACCCGAATGTCAACGTACAGGTACGTTCGCATACCGATTCACGTGCTAACGATGCGTACAACATGACATTATCGGCGAACAGGGC
>NZ_JAUOPN010000038.1 GCF_030547005.1 Maribacter sp. 1_MG-2023
AACATTTACAGAAACACTATCAACTTTAGTAGACAATGCAGACGGAACATTTACATACACAAATGAAGACGGAGTAGTAACTACATTCGATGCAAAGCGTTCAACAGTATTAGATAATGGTGATGGTACCTTTACAATCACGGATGATTCAGGAAACTCGGCAGTAGTAGATACCAACAATACGGTAACTACCTTGGTAAATAACGGTGATGGTAGTTTCACGTATACCTCAGAAGATGGTACGGTAACAACATTTACAGAAACACTATCAACTTTAGTAGACAATGCAGACGGAACATTTACATACACAAATGAAGACGGAGTAGTAACTACATTCGATGCAAAGCGTTCAACAGTATTAGATAATGGCGATGGTACATTTACCATTACGGATGATTCTGGAACTTCGGTAACATTAGATACGAACAATACAGTAACCACATTGGTTAATAATGGCGATGGTAGTTTTACTTATACCAATGAAAGTGGAACTTCAGTTTTATTCCGAGCATCTACAATTAGTGATAATGGAGATGGTACTTCAACAATTGTACTAGCTGATGGCGGAACAATTATTGTTGATAACGATGGAGTAGATAATGTTGATGATGCGGATAATTTTATCGGAAACGAATATAACACAGGAAGTGCAATTACAGACGGTAGTTTAGAGATTACCGATGGTGGCGGTACAGAATCGGTTAATCTTATCAGTACTAATGCTAATAACGATTTAGCCTTTGGTACAGATGGTGCATTGTATTTAAATGTAGCTTCTGTAACAATATCAGAAACTGTAACAACCCTTGCGGATAATGGAGATGGTAGCTTTACTTATACTAATGAAAGCGGAGCACCGGTATCATTCCAAGCCTCAACAATAACAAATAACGGTGATGGAACATCAACAGTTGCATTAGCAGATGGAGGATCTATCATTTTAGATAATGATGGTGTAGATAATGTAGACGATGCAGATAACGATCCAAATAATGAAATAGAATTACCAACAGGTGGTACTAACGGACAAGTTTTGTCTACCGACGGTTCTGGAACATATACATGGGTTGACGCAGATACAGGTCCTCAAGGTCCAGTAGGACCAGCGGGAGCGGATGGCGCAACAGGAGCAACGGGTCCACAAGGAATACCAGGGAATGATGGAGCAACAGGTGCGACAGGTCCACAAGGAATACCAGGAAATGATGGAGCAACGGGAGCACAAGGTCCAGCCGGTCCAGTAGGGCCAGCGGGAGCAGATGGAAACGATGGAGCAACAGGTGCGACAGGTCCACAAGGAATACCAGGAAATGATGGAGCAACGGGAGCACAAGGTCCAGCCGG
>NZ_JAUOPN010000039.1 GCF_030547005.1 Maribacter sp. 1_MG-2023
TGTAGGCTTCCCCTTCTTAGGACACCTCTAAATTCGATAAATAATTATTATTTAGGTCAGATTTGATGAAGAATTTAAATTCTTCATCAAATCTGGGCTTGAATTCTTTAGGTGATATATTACCTAATGATTTATGCGGATGGTTAAAATTATAATCCTCCCGCCAGTTATCGCTTATTTTTTGAAGCTGATAAATGTCATTGAAATAATAGGCATCCAATATGTCTTCTCTAAAAAAACGATTAAATCGTTCTATATATCCGTTTTGCATTGGCTTTCCCGGTTGTGTATATTTTATTTCTATAAAATTCTTTTTACACCAGTTCATAAAAGTCTTAGAGGTAAACTCCGGACCATTATCACACCTCACGTATTTAGGTATTCCTATTTCATCTTTTAAATGATCCAATGTTTCAATTACGGCTCTCGCTGGATAAGAAAGTCCTGCATCTATTGCTAGAGCTTCCCGATTACAATCATCTATAACATTAAATACACGCAACTTTCTGCCATCGGTAAGCGCATCGCTCATAAAATCCATACTCCAGCACTCATTTAGTGTTAAAGGTGTTTCCAAAGGTTGTTTTATACGTTTGACCAAACGCTTTTTATGTTTACGGCGTAGACTGAGTTTCATCTCGCGGTACACACGTAACACTCGTTTTCTGTTCCATTTTAAGCCTTCACGACGGATCTTGTAATAATATTCATCAAAACCTCTAGTTGGGTATGATTCCGCTAATGCTGTTAGCTTATCAATAACCTCGCTATCATCTTTCTTACTTTGGTAATACCACATCGATCTACTAAGGCCTACAACTTTACAGGCACGGATGATAGGAACTACAAACGTTTTGATAAGATACTTTACACGAACTCTCTTGTCGGAAGGCTTTAGAACTTTTTTGATAATACGTCCTTTAGCATCTTATTATCAAGACTCACATCGGCATACATCTGTTTGAGCTTATTGTTCTCTTCTTCAAGCTCTTTTAAACGTTTAAGCTGCTGTTGTTCCATGCCTCCGTACTTCTTGCGCCAATAGTAGAAAGTGCTTTTATCTATTCCTAATTCTCTAGATAAATCACCTACAGATCTTCCTTGTTCATTTTCCTTAAGAGCTTTAATAATCTGGCTCTCGCTAAATTTGCTGTTTTTCATCGTGACAGTTTGAATTTAAAGTTAGTAAATTCGAATTATGAACTGTCCTATTTTTAGGGAAGCCTACA
>NZ_JAUOPN010000004.1 GCF_030547005.1 Maribacter sp. 1_MG-2023
AGTGTAGATTTTAACTCATTAATGTGAACTTTATCCACACCTGCAGATCCCTTGTTGCGATACACTCGCGCATAGGCGTCGTTTAGATTCTTTTTACTTGTTACTTGTTTAATCAATACTACTAATTTGATTTGCTGTCTCGCTTAATCAAAGGCTGCTATTTTACTAGAAAACTATCCGTAACATAAAACAACTCCTTTGTTCATTAAAAACAATTATCGTTCTGTCCTTCACTAAAGTATCAGCCTCTAGCTACTATGACTTCTGCTGACTTCTCTACATAACCAAACTCGTGGTTGTAGAGACCTCCCCAGGTAAGAACATCTTCTTTCTCTCGATCCCTGCCGTATCTACATAACTACCATTTTTGTACTCTTTAGGGCGTAACAATGATGTGATTGCTTACCCAAGTAATTATGCCTCATATACGGTTTCTGTTCGTCAGTACAGAGTTTTGTAGTCCTGCTTCCTTCAGTCCTAGTCTCACAACTAGCAACCTTGCAGCTTACTAATGGTTCAAGGCGTTACCCCTGCCCATAAGGGACTTGCACCCTCTAGATGAATAAACTATCTTTCTAATAGTTTAAAGATGCCCATGCTGGGCACACACACCATATAAAAAACATAGCCGAGACAGCAGTAAATTCAAGGGTTGTAGCCCGCTTCAACTTTTGTGTAACTTGACAGGAAAGTGCCACGCAGTCGGCTACTATTCTTATACGAACCGTTACCAACTATTTTGAAAAAAGAAAAAAACCACTAAATATTTAAGAAAATGAACAAATCAACCAGAACCGTTATAATCATAATCGGTACTTTAAGTATCCTTGCTGGGATATATGGTTTTATTACTAATGCCGATTCTACAGCGACATATAGCGGAATTTTTATCGGAATAGCTCTAATAGGTAGTGTTATAATTAACCAGAAAGGACTTGATAAAAGCTAATACTCAATCTTAGCTAGAATTGAGCAATTTTAGGCAAATGGACTTTATGAACTGATTGAATATATTCTTTCAGACCCTAAAACTGAACTCTATGAATCGTACTCTGAAATGGAAAAAGAAATTGTTCGGATACAAACTCTTTCTGAATTTAAATACTATTTAGAGGACGGACTTGCAAATGGAAATGTGCATTTCGGATTTGGAATTTATAATCCTGAATTTAAAGGTAAATTTTTTACGTCAAGAATAAAGCTCAATCCAAAATACTGTAATGGAAAAACCTACAGATTTAATACGAATGGATGGGGAGTGATTTACCTACATCTGGATTTACAAAAAAATGAAAATGAGATTGAATGCAGAGTTTCTGTTAATTCAAAAACAAGAGCCCAAAACTGGAATAATACTAACCCTGAGTTTGGGAATCCAGAATTATGGGAATGGAAAATCGTAGAAAGTAACGCACGAAAAATAATCAACCGACTAAAAAAAACTACACACAATCGAGTAGACTGCTCTCCTCATAATTGAGGAGAGTGCGCCTCTCACACCACCGTACGTACGGGTCTCGTATACGGCGGTTCGTAAACCATCTTTTTGAATGCTCTTTACACCACTCAAAACTATTTTGTACTTTAGAAAAAGGCTACATACTTTCTAGGGAATCGGTCACCCAGTAACGAAAATATGCTCCAATTTTAATTTCCAAAAGGTCTACGTTCAGTCCTTCCTTGCTTGTGAGACCTATGTGATTTCTATTCACAACTCGTTTCTTACAAGTACTATGACTTCTGCTGACTTCTCTACTTAACCAAACTCGTGGTTGTAGAGACCTCCCCAGGTAAGAACATCTTCTTTCACTCAATGCCTGCCGTATCTACATATCTACCATTTTGGTAATCTTAGGGCGTTACAATGATGTGCTTGCTTACCCAGATAATTATGCCTCGTATACGGTTCCTGTTCGTCAGTACCGAGTTTTGTAGTCCTGCTTTCTTCAGTTATAGCTTCGCAGCTATCAACCTTGCAGCTTACTAATGGTTCAAGGCGTTACCCCTGCCCATAAGGGACTTGCACCCTCTAAATAAATAAACTACTTTTAATAAGTAGCTCAAAGATGCCCATACTGGGCACACACAATATGTATAGTGCATAGCGCCCTGCGGGATGCTACGCCACCATACACGGAACGTTGTGTGCAATTTTAAAAATTTCGACATTATACCATTTTTTGGTATATTTGAACTAAATCAGTACTCAAATGAACAAAAACACATCAATATCACTCGGAAGTTATTTCGACCAATTTGTGCAAAGTAGCATAAGTGAAGGACGGTTTAAAAACGTTAGTGAAGTTATACGTGCAGGGCTGAGACTTTTAGAAGAAGAAGAAAGTAAAGTTATTGCATTGAAAAAGGCTATTCAAGAAGGGATTGACAGCGGAATTGTTCACGACTTCGACCCAAAACAGCATCTTGAATCCTTAAAAGCCAAAAAACGCTCGAATGGCTAAATATAAACTGACCAACAAAGCCGTTGAGGATTTATCTAAGATTTGGGATTACACATTTGAGGTTTGGTCGGAAAAACAAGCGGACAAATATTATGATGGACTAATTTCTAATTGTCAAGACATTGCGGAAAATCCAGATTTGGGGAAAAACTACAAGGGAATATCAAAAAAATTGCTTGGACTGAAAACAAACCGACACATAATATTCTATAGAACTTCTAGTAATGAGTATGTTGAAATAACAAGGATATTGCATGAAAGAATGGATTTGAAGAAAAAAATTGCGGAATAAAACTGCACACAACAATGCCTAAACGTAATGCGGACTTTAGGGCAAAACCGAAAGGTCTGTGTATATTTATAAGGTCGCTAAATCTTATGGATTTAGCTTTGGACAAGAAAAAATAAATCAAAAGCTTTAGCTTCGTGCGCAGACGGAAACGAAAAGTTTCCTTACTACCGCACTCCGCATAATCAAACCGTTAAAAAAATCTCGCTGTACTCAATAAATTCAAATTGAATCATACTATTATAAACTTTATTTTATTTAAAACATTGTTACAACTAATCCTATGAATGTATTACAGGAAGAAATGATTTTACCAAATGGAGTAATCTTAAGTAATAGGATTGCTAAATCAGCAATGAGTGAAAATTTATCTAATAAGCATCATGAGCCAACATCTATTCTGATAAATACATATAAAACATGGGCAAATAGTGGTGCCGGATTATTGATTACTGGAAACATTATGATTGATTCCAGGGCAATTGGAGAACCAAGAAATGTAGTTGTTGAAAATAGAAAGAACATTACAGTTCTTAAAGATTGGGCTGAAAGTGTAAAAGGTACAAATACGCATTTGTGGGCTCAAATAAACCATCCTGGCAGACAAGCTATGGAACAAATTAACAGTAGTTTAAAAGCACCTTCTGCCATAGCTCTAAAAACTGGTGGAAGAAAAAAAACGACAAAAAAAATACCTGAGGTTTTAAGTGAAAGTGAGATTCTAGAAATCATTGAAGCTTTTGCAAATACATCTATCATTTTAAAAGAAGCAGGCTTTTCAGGTATTCAAATTCATGGTGCCCATGGGTATTTAGTTAGTCAGTTTTTATCGCCCTATACAAACATTAGAAAAGATAAATGGGGTGGTACTTTAGAGAATAGGTCCAGGTTTGTCGTTGAAGTTTATAGAAAAATCAGAGAACGTGTAGGACCTAATTTTCCTGTTGGAATTAAATTGAACTCTACGGACTTTCAAAAAGGCGGATTTTCAGAAGAAGAATCAATGGAAGTTGTTAAAATTCTTTCAAAGGAAGGTATTGATCTAATAGAAATATCAGGAGGAACCTATGAAGCACCGGCAATGATGGGAAAACGCAAAGAGAGTACCATAAAAAGAGAAGCTTATTTTATGGATTATATTGATAAAGTGAGGCAAATTACAAGTACTCCCATAATGTTAACTGGAGGATTTCGTACTACCGCTGTAATGCAAGATGCCATTGCTTCTAACCAATTAGATATTATTGGTATTGCCAGACCTTTTGCTATATTCCCTAATATTGGAAATGAAATATTCAACGAAAGCCAAGCTGATTTTACAACAAAAATTAAAAAAACAGGAGTAAAAGCAATTGATGGAATGATGAATATTGTATGGTATGAATCTCAAATAAAACGAATAGGTCAAGGTAAAAAAACTAACCCCAAATTAAGTGGTTGGTCTGTCTTTTTTAACTACTTATGCCTAATAATAGAGCAAAAACTAATACGCAAAACATAATAGCTAGTGGCTATCAAAGCCTGTAAGTAATACGGACTTTTGGGCTTGAACGGAAAAGTCTATGTATACCCGCCTGCCGGCAGACAGGTTTTGAGATTGTAGACGATTGTCTATATATATATATATATATATATATATATATATATAGACATGACCTAGTTCACCTGCTTGTTACCTATAGTATTTAGTTTCCTTAGCCTTAAGGTTCTTGCATAACATATTCTACAGTTTATACTTGCTAATTGAAAATACACAGAATACTTTGTGGTTTTAATTTCCGATCAGCTTTTCAATATTGACAAGAACCTTTGTACAAATAATAATTTACTGTGACATTTCTAATTACCGTTTCTTCTATTACAACCGGTATAGGGGTTCTTAGATTTAGATTTCAAAACAAAAACACTAGATAGCTTAAAAAGTCCACTATATCCATTCTATAAAATAGAATTCATAATTTTATCAATATAGATTATTGTATATGCTTTTATTAATTGATCTTAGTAGAGTTAGGTAATATGCTATTATAATCAGCAATCCTATTCAGTAAGAAAACGAATGAATAATAAACTTAAAATGAATATAAAACAACTTTTTATAGCGGCAATTGCAATGCTAGCATTAAGCGCTTGTAAACAAAACCAGAAAAAAACAGCGCAGCCCGAAATAAATAACGAAGCGAAAGAAGAGCAACACGATGGAAAAAAACACGGTGGAGACAACAGTAAAACGGCCAATGATTATATGCACCGCAGCTCTACTGAAGAATTAATAGAGCGATTTGAGTCGCCAGAGCGAGACGCTTATCAACAACCAGAAAAAGTGATAGCCTACTTAGGAGATTTAAGTGGAAATAAAATTATGGACATCGGAGCTGGTTCTGGTTATTTCTCTATTAAACTTGCCGAAAAAGGCGCACACGTAATTGCTGCAGATGTAAGTGATGAATTTCAAGAGATTATTAAAAAGCGAATTGAAGAGAATGAGATTGAAAACATTGAACTACGTAAAATACCTTATGATAGCCCAGATCTAGCCGATGCAGAAGTAGATAAAGTACTCATCGTAAATACCTACCATCATATAGAAAATAGAGTTGATTATTTTTCTAAAGTAAAAAAAGGAATTAAACCCAATGGTGAATTAGTGGTTATCGATTACTTCAAAAAAGAAATACCTGTGGGACCACCAGCAAACCATAAGGTAGATTTAGAAACCGTAAAAAAAGAATTAAAAGAAGCAGGATTTACTCAACTTAATGTTAATGTAGATTTATTACAATACCAATTTATAATAAGAGCTAAATAAATAAGAAGAAATATTTGAATGCAAAATTTCATTTTACGCTACTACGACATATAGATATATATATATATTCTTGGTTGGCAGCAATTAAAATGAAGTGCAAGACGGCAAACTACTTTACAATAAATTATTTTTCGTTTCAATATTTCATTGATTCTAAATGACCTGCATTAAAAGTACAATTCCACAAATTTCTGACTAGAAAACAATCTAATTTTGTTGGGCTTTTACTTATTCTTATTGCTTTTATTCAAAAAATACAACGGAATAATATAAAATTAACCCCTTTAAACAAAAACCAACCAAAATATCAAATATTTAAATATCCTATGAAAAAAGTAGCAATTGGTTGCGGAATATTTTTAGTATTGGTCATTGGTACTGTTACATTACTCTTCTATATACTTACTAGACCTAAATACAGAGATGTAGCTACTGAAAAACCATTTTCAGAAATTTTGAGACAGAAAATAATCACGAAAAAACCTACCCTGATTTTAAATTATGATCTACCTATATATGAAGACTATAGCTATCATTTAGAAGATGGTAATGGTTTTGGTATGGAATCTGATTTAGAAACGATAGTAGAAATACCAATTGGCACAGAAGTAGAAATAGACAAAATAGAAATCCATACCAATAGGGTTAGCGGTACATCTAGCGTTTATCTTTTTGGTAATGTCTATAGTCAAGAAAAACAAGAAAGCTATTCTTTTCAATATACCTGGGGTGATTATCATCTCATATACGAAGACAACCCATACTGGACCTTTGAGCTTGCCTTTTGGCAAGACGAACCATTGACTGAAAAGTATTTTATAGATGTGCCCTAATAATCAAAAAAGAAATATTGTTATAATGAAAGGTTTTACACATATTGCCTTTTTACTTTTTATAATATTAAGTGCTAATTCATGCGATAAATCTACCATCGATGGTGAATGGGATGACAACATACATCTTTCTGAGAAAAATATAACTATTTCAGCGGAAGCAACTACTGTTCTTATTACTACAGAAGGTAGTTCTTGGTGGGTTGCCGAGATATTACTTTATGATGATACAGATAATGACATTTCTGACGTTGATACCACCCAAGAAGACTTCTTGATTGAAACGGAAGACTTTATCATTGAAAGAAAAAATGCGAAAGAGATTCATGTCTCAATGACGCAAAATAACACAGGTTCAGATAGAACCTTAACTGTATCGCTACAAGCTGGTAATTATTTTGACGGATTTCAAGTGCATCAATCAGCCGATTGATTTTTTGGTGCTGAATATAGTAGCCTTAAATAACAAGGTAATCGATCTGTAATTATTAAGATTGATAAACGGTCCATTAATATTTTGGGAAATTACATTGCATCATTCTTTTTGTAATCACCTTCAAAAACTTCGAACAACCTTACCTGCCTAATTGAAAAGTACGTTTCACTAATTTATCATTGCATATAAAATTACCTTGGCACAGTTTTGTATTGTAATTTTACTATGATGAAAAAGCTATATTTAATTCTAATCTTATTTATGTCCGTACAATTTGGTAATGCCCAAGAGCACAATTCTTATGATTCACTTTGGGATAAAGTTCTTGATTTGGAGATGGAAAACTTGAGTAAATCGGCATTAAAGCAAGCTGAAGCCATCTTTGTAAAGGCGAAAAGCGAAAAAAATGAGGTACAGACTATAAAGGCCCTTCTTTATAAATCTAACTTTATTAATAGGCTTGAAGAAGATTCTAAATTAAATATCGTTAATGATATCAAATCTGAAATAGCAGTATCAGATAGTGCAACGAAAAGCATTCTTCATAGTCATTTAGCGAACTTATATTGGCAATACTACCAGCAAAACAGGTATCGATTTAATAATAGAACCAAGACAGCTGTTAAGGTTGATTCGGTAAATTTTAGAACCTGGGATTTAGATACGTTATTTAAAGAAATAGATTTTCATTTTACCGCATCCTTAGAAAATGCTAGCATAACTCAGCAACTTCCTATTTCAGATTTTGATACAATCTTAGAGAAGAACGAAGAAAATAGAAAGTACAGACCTACGTTATTTGACGTTCTTGCACATACTGCTTTACAATTTTACACAACGAGTGAAAATAGCATCAACAAGCCTGCAGATTCTTTTGAGATTGACAACGAAGTTATTTTATGCGAGGCATATACTGCCAGTTTTCTAAATTTTAATGATAGTAAAAACCTATCATTACAATCTAGAGCACTTGAAATTTATCAACAATTAGTAGCATTTCATTTTGGCAACCCAGATATGAGTCCGTTAGTATTGGTAGATATAGAGCGATTACGCTTTATTCATGCAAATGCCACTTTCGATAATAAGAACAATCTATTTCTTGAAGTGCTACAGAATTCAGCCGAAAACATAAAGCATAGTCCCCTATCTAGTTTATACACCTTTGAAATTGCACTTCAGTACCAACAATTAGGTCTCACCTATTCCCCTAAAACGAATGAAGAACATCAATGGAAATTAAAAGAAGCCATTGTACTTTGCGATGATGTAATTGCGAGATTCCCTAAAAGTTTAGGGGCGCAAAAATGCATAGTCTTAAAATCTGAAATTCAAAATACCAATATTCAACTGACTTCAGAAAAGCATATACCTACCAATATGGTAAGTAGATTACTGGTTAGTTATAAAAATATGGAGAGCCTGACTTTAAAGGCTTACCAAATTACCCAGAAACAATTAAAAGAGCTTGAAAAATTATATCAAGACCCTAAGAAACAAGACTATATAAAAAATCTACCTCTCGCTAAAACCTGGTCCACATCTTTAAAAACAGAGAACGATTATCAAACGCATAGTACTGAAATTTCCATGCCGGCTTTAGAAAATGGAAATTATGTGATCGTTGCAGAATCTGACAATGAAAAAGTAAATTCATTTAGCTTCACTACTGTTCAGGTAACCAATTTAGCAGTAATAGAAACGCAAAACCTTACACATCAGTTCTACCAAGTAATCAATCGTAATAATGGCAAACCTATTGTAGGTGCTGAAGTTTTTTTAAGGTATCGAAAAAATTATAATCAACCGATAAAACGTAAAACCTATACCACTGATAAAAATGGTAACATCGCTATCGAAAAAAATGAAGAAAGTTGGAGTGAAGTTTTTATAACCACTAAAAAGGATAGCGAAACTGCATATTTTGGTGAGTACTACATAAACAGAGGGTATGCCCAAAATGAAGAGCGAATTAACTATTCATGCTTTTTGTTTACGGACAGAAGTATTTACAGACCAGGTCAGCCCATATATTTTAAAGGTATTGCTATTAGCCAAGACAAAGGTGTTTCTAAAGTTTTAGAAAACGCTAAAATTAAAGTTACGCTCGCAGATGTTAACGGACAAGAATTAGAGACCCTTGCATTGACTACAAATGATTATGGTTCTATTTCGGGTGAATTCATACTACCAAATTCCGGACTCACAGGTCAGTTTTCTATTCGGGTTTCTTCAAGCAATTATAGTTTAAGTGGATATACCGGCATTTCAGTTGAGGAGTACAAACGACCTAAATTCGAAACAAATTTCGAACCAGTTACAGAGACCTTTAAAGTAAATGATAGTATAACGGTAATTGGTAAAGCAACCGCATATGCAGGTAGTTCCATCTCAGATGCAAAAGTAGTTTACCGTGTAAAAAGAGTGGTGAATTTACCAAGATGGTATTATTGGTTCAGACCTCATCTTAATGGCTCTTCTCAAGAAATTGAACAAGGAGAAACCGTTACCGATGCAGCAGGTAATTATGAGATAAAGTTTAAGGCTATTCCTGACAATAGTATTGCCAAAGAAAACCTACCTACTTTTAATTATGAAGTTACAGCAGATGTAACCGATATTAATGGAGAAACAAGAAGTACAGTTACAAATGTTGCCGTTGGCTATCATGCTCTAAACGTAAATTTAGTAATGCAGGAGTCCATTGACAAGACCCTGAAGGATACAGGCTTTACTATTACCAGCAGAAACTTAAACGGAGAATTTGTAGCGGCAACAGGCGAGGTGAAATTATATAAATTACAGGCACTCGAAAATGTAATACGTCCCAGACAGTGGTCTGCCCCAGATTATCAAAGTTTTTCAAAAGATGAATTCCTGAAGCTTTATCCGCATGACGCTTATGAAGACGAAGACAATTCTGCCAATTGGAAAAAAGGTAAAATGGTTTGGAAATCTAACTTCAACACTCAAAATGCTAAGGATATAAATTTCGGTAAAACCAAGAATTGGGAATCTGGTAAATACAGATTAGAATTACACTCAAAAGACAAATTTGGGCATGCCGTAAAAGATATCGCCATTATTACATTTACTGGTAACGAGCAAACATTAGCTGACAATCAATTGTTTCATATAAAAACAGATAAGGCACAATATGAGATTGGCGACAAAGCTCAAATAACATTTCTTTCAAGCGCAGAAAATTTGAATATTTATGTAAGAGTCGAAAAAAACAATACAATTGTTGAAGAAAAGTTGATTACGCTGAACAACAACTCTAAAACCATATCGGTACCGGTTACCGAAAATGATTTAGGCGGATTTGTAGTTACTTACGGTTATGCATTTGCCAATTATTTTGAATGGAACGCTCATAATATTTTGGTACCCTACCCTTCTAGCGATTTACAAATAGAGACTACGACCTTTAGAGATAAAATTGCTCCGGGTGTTGATGAAACTTGGTCTTTTAAGGTCAAAGGTCCTAAAGGTGAAAAAGTAAGCGCTGAGTTATTGGCTAGTATGTACGATGCCTCTTTAGACCAATTCAGCCCTCATTCTTGGAGTTTTTATCCATTAAACAGACCAAATTACTATTCGCGAATCAGAACGAATGCTCATGACAGTTTTTCGACAAATAGCTTCTATACATTTTCGAATTATAAAGACATGAGCTACCCAAGTCTAAGATTTGATTCTTTCGATTCGTTCGGGTTAGATTTTATGTCACGAGGAAACTTCTATAAATCGCGTGCTATTAATTATAGTTCCGCACCCTTAAGGAAATCTATGATGGCAGACGATGCTGCATTAGATGAGGTTGTTACCGTTGGCTATGGTACTGTCAGAAAAGAAAATGAATTATCAAGTGCTGTTGAAAGTATAGAACCAACAGAACTGGAACCAGAGACAGATAGCGAAGATTTTGGTTCGGTTAGTATTCGTAAAAATTTACAGGAAACCGCTTTTTTCTTTCCAAAATTACAGACCGATAAAGAAGGAAATGTAAGTTTCAATTTTACTACTCCCGAAGCATTGACCCGTTGGAATTTACAACTTTTGGCACATACCAAAAATTTGGAAAGCACGATAACAAATCTATCTACGGTAACCCAAAAAGAATTGATGGTAATCCCAAATGCACCACGGTTTTTACGTGAGGGTGATGAGATCATAATTAGCACTAAAATTTCTAACCTTACTGAAAAGCTACTTTCTGGTCAAGTGAAATTAGAGCTGACAGATGCGGTAACTGGCATAGATATTTCAAAACAAATGTTAGCCATTTCCAGTACACTAGAGACAGCATCTTTTAAAGTGGATGCTATGGGGAATACCCAAGTATCATGGAAATTGAACATTTCGGAAGGGTTGCAATCGGTTCAATATAAAATTATTGCGAAAGCAAGTGATTTCTCTGATGGCGAACAAAACATGCTGCCTGTATTATCAAACAGAACTTTGGTAACGGAAACATTACCAATGTGGATTCGTAGCAACCAGACCAAGACGTTTACTTTAGATAAGTTAAGTAATACCTCATCGACTACGCTGAAGCACCATAAGCTAACTTTAGAAATGACATCTAACCCAGCTTGGTACGCAGTACAGGCATTACCCTACTTAATGGAGTACCCGTACGATTGTAACGAGCAGACATTCTCAAGGTATTACGCAAACACCTTGGCTAGTCATATTGCGAACAGTAACCCTAGGATTCGTGAAGTGTTTAATCAATGGGCAAATTCAGATGCGTTATTAAGCAATTTAGAAAAGAACGAGGAATTAAAATCGCTGTTAATTCAAGAAACACCATGGTTACGCGATGCACAATCTGAAACCGAGCAAAAGAAAAGAATCGGTTTGTTATTCAATTTGAACAAGATGAAAAACGAGCAGCAATCAGCTTTAAACAAGCTGGCTCAAAATCAGAATTCAAGTGGAGCTTGGTCGTGGTTCAATGGTGGTCCAGATAATAGATACATTACCCAACATATTATTTCGGGAATGGGGCATTTGAACAAATTAATCACCTCAACAAATACCAACAACCAAAATTTATCAACTTCGTTCAACTCTCAATCAGAAATGATTGAAAGTGCAATTTCATATTTAGATGCTGAGTTTGTGAAAGAGTATAAGCAAATGAAGAAATACACATCGAATATTAACGATGATCATTTAAGTGCGAATCAGGTTCATTATTTATATATGCGTAGTCTTTTTCCAGAAATTAAAACCTCTAAGAAAGTAGATGAGATAACCGCGTATTATTTAAAGCAATCTCAGAAATATTGGACAAAAAGAGGTTTGTATGCACAGGGAATGTTAGCATTAATTCTAAACAGAAAAGATGATATAAAAACATCTGCCAAAATTTTACGTGCTTTAGAAGAAAATAGCATTACCAGCGATGAATTGGGCATGTACTGGAAAAGTAATACCAGCTCATGGTTTTGGTATCAAGCACCTATAGAAACTCAAGCTTTACTGATAGAAGCATTTTCTGAAATCCACCCTGCCGACATAGAAACTATAGACAATCTAAAAATATGGCTACTTAAAAATAAGCAGACCAATCAATGGAGCACTACAAAAGCAACCACAGAAGCTGTCTACGCCTTATTATTACAAGGTAGCGAGTGGTTGTCAGTTACAGACGCAGTTGAAGTTTTAATTGGCGGTGAAAAGATTGATCCTTCTACCCTAGAAGATGTAAAGGTAGAAGCAGGAACTGGTTACTTTAAAACCTCTTGGAACACTACCGAGATTGAACCAAAAATGGGTGAAGTACAAATTAGCAAAAAAGGCGACGGAATTGCTTGGGGAGCTTTGTACTGGCAATATTTTGAGGACTTAGATAAAATTACAAGTGCCGAGACTCCGTTGAAATTAAAGAAAAAAATCTTTTTGAAAAAGAATACTGATTCTGGCGAAGTGATTTCTGAAGTGACCGATAATACCAATTTAAAAGTGGGCGACTTGGTTAAGATAAGAATTGAATTGAGATCCGACCGAGATATGGAATTTTTACACATGAAAGATATGCGTGCTGCTGGTTTTGAACCTGTAAATGTAATTTCAAGATACAAGTGGCAAGACGGCTTAGGGTATTACGAAAGCACTAAAGATGCTAGTACCAATTTCTTCTTTGACTATTTACCAAAAGGAGTTTATGTGTTTGAATATGATGTACGTGTAAATAATGCCGGAGATTTTAGTAATGGCATTACTACCATACAAAGTATGTATGCACCAGAGTTTAGTAGTCATAGTGAAGGAGTTCGTGTTTCGGTGGGGAATTAACGTCATTAAGAACGTAGTGAAGTAATCTGCTTATTGCTGACTAAAAACTCACCCACTACTAATGACAAACAGATTGCCACGTCGCGAAAATACTCCTCGCAAAGACGAGTTAAAACACAAAAAAAGGGCGCTACTATGTAGCGCCCTTTTCGTCTTTTACTAAAAAATAATCTACCAAATACTAACTCTCTTTTCAGGAGCTAAATACATAGCATCACCTTCTTTAATATCAAAGGCATCGTAAAATTCTTGAATGTTTAACAAAGGTTGTGTTGCTCTAACCATACCTGGAGAGTGTGGATCAGTTTTGATCTGAGTTCTTAAAGCCTCATCTCTACTTTTAGTTCTCCAAACTGTAGCCCAAGACATAAAGAAACGTTGCTCAGCAGTAAAACCATCAATATCTTCAGGACGACCATTTTCTACATAGTATTTCTGAAGTCCGTCATAAGCACCTAGTAATCCACCTAAGTCACCGATATTCTCACCTAAGGTGAATTTACCATTAACATAAACTTCTGGCAATACCATTACGCTATCATACTGTACCGCTAAAGCATCAGCTCTTTCTGTAAAAGCAGCTAAATCAGCATCTGTCCACCAGTTTTTAAGATTTCCATCAGCATCGAAACGAGAACCGCTATCATCAAAAGCATGAGAGATTTCATGTCCAATAACAGCACCAATTCCACCATAATTTACAGCTTCATCAGCAGTATAGTTATAGAAAGGAGGCTGTAAGATTGCAGCAGGAAAAACAATCTCGTTATTCAAAGGATTGAAATATGCATTCACAGTCTGTGGAGACATTCCCCATTCCGTTTTATCAACAAGCTCACCAATTTCAGAGTAATTCTTCAACTCTCCCCATTTGTTCACCGCAGTCATATTTTCAAAGTACGACTTGTCTGCAGAAACTTCCATCGTAGAATAATCTTCCCACTTATCTGGGTAAGCAATCTTCACGGTGAATTTATCTAACTTTTCAATTGCTTTTGTTTTTGTAGAATCGCTCATCCAATCCAAAACAGAAATACGTTCTTTAAAAGCATCGATTACATTTGCAATCATCAACTCAGCTTTAGCCTTTGCTTCTGGCGGAAACTTAGCGTCTACATACAATTGACCTAAAGCCTCACCAACAGTACCGTTTACCGTTGCCAATGCACGCTCGTCTGCAGCACGTTGTTCTTTTGCTCCTCTAAGGTATTTGCTATAAAATTCCCAATCTGCAGTTTCAATTTCAGTTGTTAATTTTCCGGCAGCACTATTAAAGGTATCCCATCTCACCAAAGTTTTGATATCTTCAATCGGTGTCGTTTTCAAGAACTTATCTAAAGCTTCGGTATATCTTAATTGAGTAACCAAAAGTGTATCGAACTTTTTAGTAATCCCTAAATCAGAGATAAGTTTTTGCATGTCGATAGTAGACATCATTATATCTACCTCAGCAATTGTTCTTGGGTTATTGTAATTTCTGGCATCTCTACGTTCTACTTTATTCAAACGTGGTTCTGCTAATTGCGTTTCTAGAGCTAGAATTTTATCTGCAGCTTTTGTTGCATCAGCTTCAGAATCACCTAATTTCTGCAACATTTTAGATACGTGTTTTTTATACTCTTCACGTATTTCTACAGACTTCTCATCTTCATCCAAATAGAAATCACGATCAGGTAAACCTAATCCGTTCGCACCTAAATACACAGCATTCATACTACTGTTATTTAAATCTGCACCAGCACCAATATTTAAGAACGGAGAAGATACAGCAGCATTAGTTGCCAAAACAGTTTGCAAATCATTTAAACTCTTTACCGAAGAAATTGCTTCAAATGCAGAAGTTAAGGGAGCAATACCTGCTTTATTTCTAGCGGCAGTATCTAACTTTGTATCAAAAATTGCCAAAGCTTTCGCTTGATCGGTATCTGAAGCGTAATTACCACTTTCTTTTGCAGTAGCTAATATTTTTAAAACATCGTCGTCTGTAGATTTACGAAGTACACTGAAGCCGCCCCAGCTAGTTCTATCATCAGGAATTTCGGTAAACTTCATCCAGTTTCCGTTCACATAGTTATAAAAATCTGACCTAGGGTTTTGAGTAGTATCCATGTTCGTAAGAACAATACCAGGTATTGTTTCTACTTCTACAGTAGGTTTCGCTTCCTCTTTACAAGAAGCTAAGGCTACCAGTCCGGCAGCTAGAAAATAAATCTTTTTCATTTTGTGTGAGTTAGTTTTTAATGTGTCAGTCTATATGACGCACATTTTGAGTTTTGTTACAAAAATAACAGGATTTTACTTTCAATACGTTTTTTTACACTCACAAATACTAACATTAACATTTGAAGATTAACTTATTACATCAGAAAAAGTAATTTCAAAATCTTATAACAACTTTAAAACCAAGTTGACTCATTGAAAGTACCACTACACTCATTTTGTATTTTATAAAATCAATGCTTCTTATACTTTACAGGTGTACTAATTAAAAAACCGAATTATGAAAAGCACATTAACAATTGACGTAAAAGAACCATGCAAAGAAAATTTCACTAATTTTAGTAAAACCGAAAAAGGAGGTTTTTGCCAAAGTTGTGAAAAAGAGGTAATTGATTTTACCAATTTTTCCGATACAGAACTGGTAAACTATTTAAGTAACTCAAAGAAAAAAACTTGTGGTATGTTTAAAGCATCGCAATTAAAATCTTATGAAACCCATACACTTCAAACCATGAATAATTCTATGTTCCATAAAGGAATTGCAATGATGAGTTTTTCTTTATTGGCTCTTTGCGCTACTGAAGTTAAAGGTCAAGAAACTGCTAGTATAGAGCCAACTATTGAATTGGTGTCTTCATTAGAAGGTGTTGTAGGTAAAGTACAAATAGTACAAGAAAAACACACTGTAACAGGTACCATTGTCGATGAAGCAAATGAACCATTACCTGGTGTAAATGTGGTTTTGAAAGGAACTACAATAGGCACACAGACAGATTTTGACGGTAAATTTGAATTCCCACAACAGCTTGTGCAAAATGACATTCTAGTACTTAGCTTTATAGGTTATGAAACCAAAACGTACAAAGTTGCAGCAAACGGTAGTTCTAACATAGATATCAATATTACTTTTGATGAATACGACATGGTTTTGATGGGTGATATTGTAATCGATGGCACCTACTCTAGCAAAAGAAATATTTTTCAGAAGATTGGAGATATTTTTAAATAATGAGAAAATTCATATTCCTTTCAACGCTCTTATTTTCATTAATAAGCTTTGCTCAACGCTCAGATTTTAATCATATCGATTTTAAAAAAGCAGATAGCATAGCTGATTATTATAAAGATGCTAGCCTAAGAAATTTACCCGTACTTACTCATAATTTGACCACATCATTAGAAACTGATGTCGAAAAATTTAGAGCGATATACACATGGATCAGCACAAACATAGCCAATGACTATACTTCTTATGTAAAAATAAGCACCAAAAGAAAAAGGTTTGCTAAAGACAGGCAAGCCTTTTTAGATTGGAATACAAGTATTACACCTAAAGTCTTTAAAAATTTATTAGAAGACCGAAAAACTGCCTGTACGGGTTATGCATATCTGGTAAAGGAAATGGCAAATTTGGCAGGATTTAAATGTGATATTATCGATGGCTACGGGCGTACGCCAACCCTATTGTTAGAAGAAGATAGTGCACCCAACCATTCTTGGAACAATATCAAGGTTAATGAAAAATGGTATCTGTGTGATGCTACTTGGTCTGCCGGGCAAACAATCATTATTAACGGCACACCATTATTTCAGCAAGATTATTTCGACGGATATTTTCTTGCGGATGCTGAATTATTTGCAAAAAATCATTTTCCAATACAAAAAGAAGAAGGTCAACCTATAAAAAAGGAAAATCTAGATGCTTTTATTGCGGGACCAGTCATTTACAAAGAAGCTTTTTTAGCACCGATAATTCCTATTGCCCCAGTTGCAATGCATAATAATATTCCAAAAGGAGCATCGGTAACCTTTACACTACAAGTACCAAAAGAATTTATTGGAAATACACAACTATTGCTGAACAAAGGTGGGAGTCAAAAAAATGGGAATCCGAATATTATAAAGAAAGAAGGCAAAATAAATCTAGTACAACACTTTGAAAAGAAAGGACTTTATGACGTTCATATTTCAGTCGAAGATCAACTGATTGCTACTTATGTCATTAAAGTAAAATAGGACTATTCTGGCGGATATTTGCTGAATATCTTATCGACTACAGCTTGTAGTTTTTCTGACTTTTCTTGAGGTGTATCACCTTCACGAAACGGACTTTCGCTAACGGCTTGCCAAATCAACATATCTTTATTAGAATCAACAAAATCAATCTTTAATTCTCTGGTCATTTTTGGACCACCAACCGGAATACCAATGGACACTCCGCCACCAATACCACCATTACCTCCTCCAAGACCTACGCCAACATTGCTTCCTCCTGTTTGCTCCCTAAATACGGAACTTTTGATATTAATGAACATGTCTGGTTCTTCAGCAAACATAAATCCTTTTTCGCCTAGAGTAGCATCCATGGCATCCATTAACCTTTTCTCGTCCAATTTGCTTAAACCAGTTTCCATATCACCAAAATAGTTATAGGTGGCATATGATGTAAAATCGGTCTGATCATCGTAATCATAATTGACCCTCGCAGATCCGCAAGAAGTTAAAACTAGTATTACAACACTAAAAAAAAGGATTCTCATGATATTGCATTTTCTTAAATTTAAAGAAAATAAAAGAGTAATATATGTTTTTGAGAAGGTATTCGACTAAGCGGTATACCTAAAACTTCCAATACTCCTATTCTTTCTTATCAACAGACGTAGTAAGCGCTGAAGAAATTATTCCTGTAGGAATAGCTACGACTCCTAAACCAATCATTAAAATAAGAAAAGTAAAAACTTTACCACCAACTGTAATCGGGTAAACATCTCCATAACCAACAGTAGTTAGTGTAATAATTGCCCACCAAAGACTATCAAAAATAGATGCAAAATGCTCAGGCTGAGCTTCATTTTCAAAGTAGTAAATACCTACAGACGCAAAATATATCAATATTAAAGTAACAAATAAGAACAGAAGTATTTCTTCTTTTGCCGTACTAATTGCAGCTGTAAAACGCTTAATGGCTTTATTATACCGCATTAGTTTAAGAATACGGAATAATCTTAAAAACCGTAACGCCCTAAGGGACCTTAAATCAACCCCTAATGCTAAATAAAAAGGTAGTATTGCTAAAAAGTCAATTATTCCGAAGAAACTAAATATAAATTTATGTTTGGTATCTGCAACATAAATACGAAGCAAGTATTCTATGGTAAAGACTACCACACAGAAAATTTCAATTACTCTTAAAATTTTTCTAGTATTGGGCTCTAAATCTGGTACAGTTTCAAATGAAAAAGCAACAATAGAAATGAAGATTAAAATCTGAATGAAATAGGCGAAAATCCTACTTTTTCCGTTATCATTTATTTCAACAATATTTTTGAGGTATTGTTTCATAATTCGTTTTAAGAGTTAAGCATAGCCCAAAGTTTATCTTTCAATTCTACGATACCCATTTGCGCTACAGACGATATAAACATGAAAGGCGTACCGTTCAAATCTTTGTTCAATTCTTCTCTCATTTCATCCATCAATTCCTGATCTAGCATATCGCTTTTAGAAACACAAATAAGTCGTTCTTTATCTAACAACTCAGGATTATAACGTCTTAACTCATCTAGTAAAATTTCATATTCCTTGCTGATATCTTTACTATCGGCTGGTATTAAAAATAATAGATTCGAGTTACGTTCAATATGTCTTAAAAAATAATGACCTAAGCCTTTACCTTCTGCAGCACCTTCAATAATACCAGGAATATCTGCCATTACAAAACTCTTAAAGTCTCGATATTCCACAATACCTAAATTAGGTTTTAATGTGGTAAACTCGTAATCGGCAATTTTTGGTTTTGCCGAAGTTATCACAGATAATAAAGTAGACTTACCTGCATTAGGGAAACCAACAAGACCAACATCTGCCAATACTTTAAGCTCTAAAAGAAACTCACCTTCTAGACCGTCCATACCTGGTTGAGCATATCTAGGTGTTTGGTTTGTAGAAGTTCTAAAGTGCCAGTTACCTCGACCACCCATACCACCTTTCAGCAGAACTGTTTCTTCGCCATGTTCAGTAACTTCAAAAAGCACTTCTTTGGTCTCAAAATCTTTAACTACCGTACCTAATGGCACATCTAAGTACACATCTTCGCCATCTGCCCCAGTACTTCGGCTTTTACTACCGTGAGAACCATGACCAGCCTTAAAATGCTTTGTGTATTTAAAATTGATTAAGGTCCAAAGGTTCTCGTTACCTCGAACAATTATATGTCCCCCACGACCACCATCACCACCATCAGGACCACCTTTGGTAATAAATTTTTCACGATGCAAATGCACAGATCCCTTGCCTCCTTTACCAGAAGTCAAACCCACTTTTACGTAGTCAACAAAATTACCTTCGGTCATTGTTATTCTTTCAGTTCAAAAGATTATAGCAAACAAATTGCTATAAAAAATCGATATTATTTTAAGCCTTCGATTACTTCGGTCAGGCGTTCGGTAATATCAGCTATTGAGCCAATACCATTTACGCTATGAAACTTACCTTGAGCTTCGTAAAATTCTTTTACAGGAGTAGTTTTTGCATTGTACTCATCAAAACGATTTCTAATTTTAGCTACATCTTGATCATCTGTTCTACCACTTACCTTACCTCGCTCTAAAAGACGATCAATTAAAATTTCGTCATTTGCCTCTAAAGCGATAGTGGCATTAACGCCCATATCTTTAGACTCTAAGAAATTATCAAGAGCTTCGGCTTGTGCAGCAGTTCTAGGGAAACCGTCAAAAATGAAACCGTCAGCATCAGCGTTCTTCTCCACTTCTTCTTGTAACATTTTAATCGTAACTTCATCTGGCACTAGCTCTCCTTTATCAATATAAGACTTAGCCAAAGTGCCCAACTCCGTTCCGTTTTTGATATTGAATCTAAAAACATCTCCGGTAGAAATATGCTTTAAATTATATTTTTCTTTTAGAAATTGTGCTTGTGTGCCCTTGCCGGCTCCTGGCTTACCAAAGAGTACAAGATTAATCATATGTTTCTGGTTTAATTGGTATACTTCTTTTAAATTTCGTCCTTGTTCTTTATAATCTAGACCATAACCAACAATAAAATTGTCGGGTATAGCCAAGCCGAAATAGTCAATGGCGTATTCGCCCTTGTATACATCTGGCTTATAAAAAAGACTGGCTATTTTAAATTCTTTAACCTTGGTTTTAGAAAATAAATGCACCAATTTCTGCAAGGTACGCCCTGTATCAATAATATCTTCTAAAATAATGACACTACGCCCCTCTATATTGTCTGGCACATCTAACAATGTCTCTACAATACCCGTAGATGTTAAGCCTTGGTAAGAACTTAACCTTACAAAAGAGACTTCACATGGATAATTATAAGCTTTTAATAAATCTGAAATGAACATAAAAGAGCCATTTAACACGCCAACAAAAATGGGTGTCTCATCTTTATAATCTTCGGCAATTTTATCTGCAACCGTTTTTACAGCCTGCAAAATTTCAGATTCGCTGAGATAAGGTTTAAAAAACTTGTCGTGAATTTGTATCAATTTTCATAAATTATCAAGGTTTGCAAAGATAAGGTATTGCCTTGTGTTTTTGATTAGAAAGGAATTGGTTTCTAAGATTTAACCGTATTTTTGTAGTACTTAAGGCGTTTTCTTAACTGCCCAAAGCAACAATTATATGGATTATTTTTCATCAGGTTTTAAATTAGGCATTTTAGGTGGTGGTCAACTCGGTAAAATGATGTTGTACGAAACACGAAAATGGGATATTTACACTAAAGTTCTAGACGCTTCTTCTGAAGCTCCAAGTAGAATGTCTTGTAACGAGTTTGTTCAAGGCAGTCTATTAGATTTTGATACAGTATACAATTTCGGTAAAGATGTAGATGTCTTGACCATTGAGATTGAAAATGTAAATCTTGATGCTTTAGAGAAATTAGAAGATGAAGGCATAAAAGTATACCCACAACCAAAAGCGTTACGTATTATTCAAAATAAGGCAAAACAGAAATTATTCTACGTTGACAATGACATACCTAATGCAGATTTTCAGCGCTTTGCGTATTTGAGTGAAATTGAAGATAGTATTGAAAACGGAGGCTTAAAATTTCCATTTGTTTGGAAAGTAGCTCAATTTGGTTATGACGGACAGGGAGTAAAAGTTGTTCGCAGTTTAGCCGATTTAAAAGGATTACCCGCTGGTGAGTGTATTACAGAAACTATGATTCCGTTTAAAAACGAATTAGCAGTAATCGTTTCAAGAAATACTGAAGGAGAAATTAAAACCTATCCAGTGGTAGAAATGGAATTTCATCCAGAAGCCAACCAAGTAGAATACGTGATTTGTCCTGCTCGTATTGATGAAAACGTGGCTAAAAAAGCAAGAGCACTAGCATTAAAAGTAGCGGATAAAATAGGGCTTACAGGTTTGTTAGCCGTTGAAATGTTCCAAACCGAAGATGACAAAATATTGGTGAACGAAGTAGCACCCAGACCACATAACAGTGGGCATTATAGTATAGAAGCTAGTTACACGAACCAATTTGAGCAACATATACGTAGCATTCTAGCTTTACCTTTGGGCAACACCGATAGCAAAGTAGCTGGTGTAATGGTGAATTTGGTAGGATCGGAAAATCATACTGGTGATGTGCTTTATAAAAATATAGAAGAAATTTTAGCGATGGAAGGTGTTACCCCGCATATATATGGAAAGGCACAAACCAGACCATTTCGTAAAATGGGACATGTAACTATCGTAAATAATGATTTAGCAAAAGCTAGAGCTATTGCTGAAAAAGTTAAGTCAACAATTCAAGTGATTTCAAAATAAAAAACATGAGTAAAGTAGCCGTAGTAATGGGTAGTACAAGTGACATGCCTGTAATGCAAGATGCCATAGACATTTTAAAAGGTTTTGATATAGAGGTAGATGTAGATATTGTATCTGCCCATAGAACACCAGAAAAATTGTTCGATTTCAGTAAAAACGCTCATACCAACGGCTATTCTGTAATTATTGCAGGCGCTGGCGGTGCAGCTCATTTACCAGGCATGGTAGCTTCTATGTCTCCGTTACCTGTAATTGGTGTTCCTGTAAAAAGTAGCAATTCTATTGATGGATGGGATTCTGTGCTATCTATTCTTCAAATGCCAGGCGGCGTACCAGTTGCCACTGTCGCACTTAACGGCGCTAAAAATGCAGGAATTTTAGCTGCACAGATTATTGGTAGTTCAGACAAATGTGTGTTGGACAAAATTATTCTATACAAAGAAGGTTTGAAACAAAAAGTTATCGATGGCGCTAAAGCTGTAAATAGCAAATAGTCTCAATACTCAAATCTAATTTCACAATACTAGAAATATGAATCCATTATTATCCCCATTTGATACCGCTCCATTTTCACAAATAGAAAACGAGCATTTTAAGCCAGCATTTCTACAATCTATTGAAGACGCTAGGGCAGAAATAGATGCCATCACTAAAAATACCGATGCGCCTACATTTGAAAACACGATCGAAGCCTTAGAATTTTCAGGACAGCAATTAGATAGAATATCAAGTGTGTTTTTCAACTTGAATTCTGCAGAAACAAATGACGAGATTCAGAAAATCGCTCAAGAGGTTTCTCCGTTATTATCAGAATTCGGTAATGACATTACATTAAACGAAGACCTGTTCAAAAGAGTAAAAGCAGTTTATGATCAAAAGGATAATTTAGACCTAACTGTTGAGCAAAACACATTATTAGATAAAAAGTACAAGAGTTTTAGTAGAAACGGAGCTAATCTATCCGAAGAAAAGAAAACACGCTTAAGAGCTATAGATGCCAAATTGGCTAAACTTAAATTGACTTTTGGTGAGAATGTACTAGCCGAAACCAATAAATATCAATTACACCTTACGGATGAAGCTGATTTAGACGGATTACCGGAAGGTGAAAAAGAAGCTGCTGCACAGTTGGCTATTTCAAAAGGTAAAGAAGATGGTTGGATGATTACTTTAGATTATCCTAGCTATATTCCTTTTATGAAGTACGCCAAAAATAGGGAGTTAAGAAAAGAACTTTCAATGGCATTTGGTAGTAGAGCATTTCATAACGACAAGTTAGATAATCAAGAAAACGTTCTTGATATTGCAAAGTTACGTTTTGAGAGAGCCAATCTTTTAGGGTATAAAACACACGCCAACTTCGTTCTTGAAGAACGTATGGCAGAAACACCAGAAAAAGTACATTCATTCTTAAACGAGTTATTAGCAAAAGCGAAGCCAGCTGCAGAACGTGAGTTTAAACAACTAGAAGATTTCGCCAAAAAACTAGATAATATTGACCGTTTAGAAAAATGGGACAGTAGTTATTATTCTGAAAAATTAAAGCAAGAATTATTTAATTTAGATGACGAAAAACTGAAGCCGTATTTCAAACTTGAAAATGTCATTAACGGCGTATTTAAAGTAGCAGAAAACTTATTCGACTTACAGTTCGAAGAAGTACATGACATTGAAAAATATCATGACGAGGTAAAAACTTATAAGGTTTATGATGCCGATAAAAATTTCGTATCACTTTTTTATGCCGATTTTCACCCAAGAGCAGGTAAACGCGGTGGCGCATGGATGACATCTTACAAATCGCAATGGAAGCGAAATGGAGAAAATGTGCGTCCGCATATATCAAACGTGTGCAACTTTACTCCGTCAACAAAAAGTAAGCCTTCATTACTGACATTTAACGAGGTTACGACCTTGTTTCATGAATTCGGACACGGTTTACACGGCATGTTGGCAAACACCACTTACCCTAGCTTATCTGGAACATCTGTTTTTTGGGACTTTGTAGAATTACCAAGTCAGGTTTTAGAAAACTGGTGTTATGAAAAAGAAGCATTGGAACTGTTTGCAAAACACTACGAAACCGGCGAAACCATACCTATGGAACTGGTTGAAAAAATAAAAGAGTCTGCCACTTTTCAAGAAGGGATGCAGACCTTACGTCAATTAAGTTTTGGATTATTAGATATGTCTTGGCACGGTATTGACCCATCAGGTATTACCGATGTAAAAGCACATGAAGATGAGGCTTTCAAAGACACAAGCCTATACCCAGAAACACCAGAAACTTGTATGAGTACAGCATTCTCGCATATTTTTCAAGGAGGTTATTCATCTGGATATTATAGTTATAAATGGGCAGAAGTTTTAGATGCAGACGCCTTTGCATACTTTAAAGAAGAAGGTATTTTCAATAAAGAAGTCGCAACTAAATTTAAAGACAATGTGCTTTCACAAGGTGGTACTGAAAACCCAATGATTTTGTATAAAAGATTTAGAGGAGCAGAACCAAAGGTTGAGGCATTGCTAGAAAGAGCTGGATTACTGAACTAGTTCAATTTCAAAAATATCTAGCAACTCTACAGAAAAATTAAAAAACCTGATATTGACTTATGAATATTATTCAGAATCCATATCAGGTTAATTTAGTACAAGAAACTACGTACTTCATTAAAATAGTAAAACTGTATACCCATTATAATACCGACCATAAGACTCATTTCTTTTAGAACTAAATTGGTGAATAGTATTTATAATTTCAACCTCTAATTTTATCCGCCAATCATTCTTATTTAGGTTAATTTTAACCAATACATATTATAATTATAAGTTATATCCAGATTAAAATCCTTTTCGTAAATAAACTCCGAAATCACTGCAATATATGTGGTTAAACATCTACGGAGAACAAATAAAACGAACACCCCTTAGGTGAACCCTAAATCCCACCTTCATATTATCCTTGTACGCATTACGAAAAATAAATGTTCAGACATTGAAGCAACTGGCTTTAGATATCTAAAAAACTTACAAACCTTCTACAAATCAAATATTTATTAATTATATTGTAGCCAATTAACTACAACATAACCTTACATTCAAAACCATCCCCGGTTTTGTTTTCACTTGTTAATTATTAAACTCTTGAATGAAATGAGTAAAGAAAACACTCTTCTTCAAACAGATGAAATTAATACTACCTCAAGTGGTATTAAAAACATAGGCATTTTTCAATTTGAAGTAGATTCTAACAAAGTATCCTGGAACGATGCGCTGAAAGAGATTCATCAAGTACCAAAAGCATATATACCAGATGCAGAAAGTATATATGGCAACTGCAAAGAAGGCATTTATAAGGAGCGCCTTTCAAAAGAACACACACAAGCATTATCAAGTGGAGATTCTTTTGAATTGGAATATGAAGTTATTACCGCTACAGGCAATTCTCGCCTTCTGAATGTAGATGTACATGCTATTAATGATAATGGCAAATGCACAAGTTTACATGGCATTATAACCGATATCACCAATATTAATAAGAATAACACAGATACTTACATATTAAAAAAGCAATTAGAATTCGCTGAAAAACTAGCAAATTCTGGTTCATGGAAATGGGATATATGTTCAAATAAATTGACCTGGACTAACAATTTTTACAATATTCTAAAACACAATAACGAAAGTCCTTTGTCATTTGAAACATTTTTAGAATATGTTCACGAAGACGATAAAGAAAAAATAGCAGCAAAATTTGATCTAGCGTTAAAAACAAAGCGCTTTCCAAATTCAAATTATCGTATTGTATTAAAAGACGGGACCATCAAAAACATGAAATCTATTGGTGAGGTTATAACCGATGTGCATGGTGAGGTCATAACAGTGATGGGCACCTGTCAAGACATCACAGAAAGCAAAGAAAGAAATCAACAGCTACTACAAAAAAATCAACAACTAGAATTAACCGAAAACAGTAACGAAGCAGGTACATGGTCATGGAACCCTATAACAGGTATGTTTAAATGGTCAGAGAATCTATATGAAATTATGGATTTTGACAAGAACATTCCTATGAATTTTGAGGTATTGTATACCCGTATACATCCCGAAGACAAACATATTGTAGATGATTCTATGCAATTGGTACAAGATACAGGAGTAAAGCGCACCTTTACTCATCGTATCATAATTAATGACGGCAGTATTAGAACTTTAGAAATTGTTGCAGATATTGTTTCTAATAAATTTAATAACCAACCTGAGTTTATTGGTACTGCTCGCGACATTACAAATACATTAAATATAGCCCAAGAATTAAACCAAAAAGACCAACTTCTTAATTTTTCGGAACAACTTACAACAATGGGTTATTGGAAGTACAAACCCAGTATCAACGACGTTTACTGGTCAGACAACCTGTATCACATTTTTGACCAATCTAAAAAAAACGATGTAACATTTGAAACTTATTTTCATAAAATACATCCGGATGATAAAAATTTTGTAAAAAAAAGAATACTCCAGTCTATTAAAGAAAATAAATTCTATGACTTTACGCATAGAATTATTCTTAAGAGCAATAAGATAAGAGTAATCCAAATCATTGGTAAGGTCACAGTTAATAAAATTGATGGCTTGCAAGAATTATTGGGAACATGCCTAGACATTACCGAAAGTCATTCTAAAGATTTAGAATTAACAGAAAAAAACTACCGCCTAAATGTTGCCGAAAAAATGGCAATGATTGGTTACTGGCAATGGAACACCCCAACAAATGAAGTTATATGGTCAGATAATCTATATGATATTTATGGCCATGACGAAGAAACTCCTATAACTTTCGAGACCTATATAAATTATATTCATAAAGAAGACCGTGAGCACATAGTCACTAAGCTTACAAACGCCATGGAGCATGGTGCCTTCCCAGAATCTACGTATAGAATTCAATTAGAAGACGGAACTATTAAAACCATAAAATCTTTAGGTAAAATAACACGTAATAAAAAAGGAGAAGTTTTAGAAATGACCGGTGTTTGTCAAGATATTACTGAAGCCAAAACTAGAGAACTAGAACTTATACAAAAAAACCAACAATTAAGTTTAGCGGAACAGATGGCCAAACTAGGATCATGGCAATGGCAACCTGAGAAGGAAATATTTAAATGGTCAGATAATCATTATAGAATATATGGGTATGAACCTGGAGAGCTCATAGATTTAGAAAAATCTTTAGCAAAAATATATCCGCCAGATTTAGAGAAAGTTAAGAGAGTTACCTATGAGATAATTTCAGGAATAGAGCATAATGAAATAAATTATAGAATTAAATTAGATGAAGATACTATCAAAACTCTTGAAGTTAGAGGAATTACCGCCATCAATGAGGCTGGCGATTTAGAAATTACCGGTACTACTCAAGATATTACCAGTCGTGTTAAAGCTGAGAAAGAAATTAAAGAAAAAAACCACTTACTCTCTGTATCTGAGGAAATGGCAATCATGGGATCCTGGAAATGGAATCCTAGCACAGGAGTTTCTACTTGGTCAGATAATCTTTATAAAATTTATGGATTAGAGTTACACGACCCAATAACTATTGACCTGTTTTTATCTATAGTACACCCAGATGATGTAGATAAAACAAATAAACATATTAAAAGTATTCTTGACACTCATAAAAGTGATAAAAAGTTATCATTTCGTATCATAAAACAAAACGGAGATATACGCTCTTTAGATTTGGTATCTGAAATCATAGAAGATCAAAATGGAAATATTAAAGAATTAATAGGAACAACACAAGACGTTACGGCAAAAATAAAGGCTGAAGAAAAAATTAATAAAAAAAACCAATTGCTCTCTTATGCAGAAGAAATAGCGATGATGGGCTCTTGGCATTTTGACGTACATAACAATAAATTAAAATGGTCAGACAACCTTTATAAAATTTATGGTTTAGAAGTGAATTCCCCTATGAGCATGAATGTTTTTTACTCTAAAATACACCCAGATGACTTAGAAATTGTAAAAGAGCAAGTTCAAAAATGTATAGAAGGGGATGAGAATATTAAGCCTATATTTTTTAGAATAATCCTCAATAACGGTAATATTCTCTACATAGAGTCGATAGCTGGTATTACAAAAAACCACCTTGGAGAGGTAGTAGAAATAGCGGGTACAGCTCAAGATATTACCGAACGTTTAAAAATAGAAAAAGACATATTAGAAAAAAATCAACTTCTAAATTTTGCAGAGCAATTATCTAGCATAGGTCATTGGAAATGGGACATTGTCAATGATGTTATGGAGAATTCGGAAAATTTATTGAAAATTTTAGATTTTAATCAAGAAACGAAACTTAATTTCAATACATATATAAATAGAGTTCACCCAGCTGATCGTGAAAAAGTAATTGATGTTAGCCGAAAAATAATAGAAACAAAAAAGTTTGATAAATTTCATCATAGAATCATAAAGAATGATAATTCTATTAGATCAATAAAATTAATTGGAGAAGTAATACTAGACTCAGAGGGCAATGTTATAGAACTAATAGGTTCTAGTCAAGATATTACTGAGCAAATTGAAGCTCAGAAAAAAATATTGGACGCCAATAGAAGTTTAGAAAAATCAACGATAAACCTAACCTCAAAAAATAAGCAACTTGCTGAATTTAATCATATTACTTCACACAATTTAAGATCTCCTGTAAGCAACTTGAATGCACTATTGGGGCTATATAAAAACACCCAAAACGAAAGTAAAAAAGTAGAAATTTTCGGAAAGTTTGAAATCGTAATAGACCATTTGACAGAAACGCTAAACGCCCTAATAGAAACGATATCAATAAAACACTCAGCTAATGAGATTACTCAAGAGCTTTACTTTGCACAGACGCTATTAAAAACCAAAGAAATATTAGCTGCCGAATTAATAGAAAGTAAGGCCGATATAAGATGTGATTTTTCTAAAGCGAAAAATGTAAAATACAATCCAATCTATTTAGAAAGTATTTTTCTTAACTTAGTAAGTAACTCATTGAAATACAGATCAGAAGATAGGGTGCCAGAAATCTCTATTACCTCAAATACAGTAAACGGAAGAATAACATTAAAATTTGAAGATAATGGACTCGGAATAGATATGAAAAGCAATGGTCATAAATTATTCGGACTTAATAAAGTATTTCATAAACACCCTGAAGCAAAAGGCATTGGTCTATTTTTGACAAAAGCCCAAATAGTTGCAATGGGTGGTTCGATTTCGGCAAAAAGTACAGTTAATGTCGGCACAACATTTTTTATCATTTTAAACTAAAAAAGATGGACAACAATATTCAAGTTTGCGTAATAGATGATGACGAAGTATTTCAATACACCATACTTCACACGTTACAGTCTCATAATTCTGTCAGCAACATCATGCCATTTACCGATGGGGCAGAGGCAATGAACTTTTTTAATAAAAACATAGACAATAACACCATATTACCAGATGTTATTTTTCTGGATGTTAATATGCCAGTAATGGATGGGTACAAGTTTATGGATGAATACATTAAGTTAATAGCAAAAGCAACCAAAAAAATAGCCGTTTATATTCTTTCTTCATCTGTAGATTTGGTAGATTTTGAAAAGACCAAAAAGATAAAAGAAGTATCAGACTACATCGTTAAACCTATAAGAGATAACCAGTTGACAAAAATTTTAGCAGAATTATAAACGCCTAAAAATAAATTTAATTTATATTATTTACTAGAATAAGCGTCATACCCGCCTTCTAAGTTCACTACATTCTTAAAGCCAAGTTCTACCAACCTTTCTTGAGATTTCAAACTCCTACCTCCCATTTTACAGTAAACAAAGATTTTTTTGCTTTTATCCATGCCTTGTATTTGCTGATTAAATTCATCCGATAGCCAATTAATATTAACGGCTCCATCTATACACCCTGCATCAAACTCTGCTGGCGTTCTTACATCTAACAAAACCTCTGCAGATTCATCAAAACTGATAAACTCAGAAATCGGCTTTGACTCTATTTGACTTGTAGCAAACTGAGTAACAAGAAGCAGCAGAAAAAAATAGTATATTTCTCATGATAATACCGTTTAGAGTCAAAAGTAAACATAATAGCTAAAATTCAATTACTTTTGAAGTGCAGAATAAAAAATGGAAATAAACAACCTAAATCCTGATAAGTGGGTCGATCTCTATGCAGATTATCTATTTAACTACGCCGTAACTAGAGTAAGCGATGCAGAAATTGCAAAAGACCTCGTACAAGACACTTTTATAGCTGGGCTAAAGTCTGCTAAAAACTTTAAAGGTGATGCGGCAGAGCGAACTTGGCTAATTGCAATTCTAAAACGCAAGGTCATTGATCACTATCGTAAAATTAATTCAAAGAAGGGAAAAGCAGAGGTTCGTATGAGCTATAGTTCACAGACCGATGCTGAAGGTGATTGGCTAGAAGAACGCATTGCCGATCCTAATAGTAATTTTGAGAATGACGCTCTTGAGAACGAAGAATTAGGACTTGCCATTCAAAATTGTATTTCTAAATTACCTAAAAAGCAAGCTCAAGTTTTTACCATGAAAACTATTGAGGGAATGGAAACTGAAGATATTTGTAATGCTTTAGGAATTAATGCGTCTAACCTTTGGGTAATGATACATAGAGCCAGAACTGGCTTAATGGGTTGTTTAAATCAAAATTGGTTTTAGTTATGATGATTTCATGTGAAAAGGCAGCAAATATTTGCGACAAAGCCCAATACGAAGAAGCTTCTGGTTGGGATAAAATAAAATTAAAGTTTCATTTACTTATGTGTAAAACCTGTGCAAAGCACAGTAAAGACAACACTAAGTTAACTTCTCTTTGCAATCAAGCTAGACTTGCTGTACTATCTGAAGAAGAAAAGAAAAAAATGAAAGAAACTTTTTCTAAAGCAAAATAAAATACTTCTTACTTATAATAAAAAGCAACCACCAAAATAATGGAATTGCTTCTACCCAAAAAGATGAAAAGTATTTCTGTTGGTCTAATTTTGTTTTAAATAACATTAACATTAACACTAAGAATAGAATTGATTTCACAGTAATGTGGGCAGTATCTAAATCTGTTTTCAAGAAAGTGGCAGCGTAAAAAAGAATTGCCCAACTATACCCAATCATTTTTGCACCCTTAACCCCTACTCTTTGTGGCAGAGTTTTTAAGGAAGCACTATCGTATTTTAAATCTCTGATTTCAAAAGGCACCAATAAAATCAGCACAAACAGAAAACGTTGTAGCGCTTCGACTTTTACATTCCAAGAAATATCATCTAAAACAGAAATAGCGGGCAATATCACTGTAGCCCCTGCCCAAACTGCTGCGACGATTAAAATCTTCAATCCACTAAAACTTCTAAAATTTTTATTCTTTGGCAAAACAGGCAATGCATAAAGTCCTGTAATTGCTGCTAGGATAAAGAGACCTACAAATACTCTTTCCGATAGAAAAAACAACTGATACCCTGCAACGAGCAAACATCCAAAACTAAAAAATTGAATGTTTTTTTGATAGGTATTGGTTACAAGAATATACTTCTCTGCCTCTACTCCAAATTTTACAAAATTATAACAGTTAATAGAACCGAAAAAAATAAAAAAATAGAGTTCTAAAGGTACATTTATGTTTAAGGTCAGCGCAGTAACATGAACCAAGCTAAATATCGCCATTGCGACATGAATACTGGCATCAAGATAAAAATCAAAAATCTTTTTGATTATGGTCATTAAACAAAAGTAGTTAAAGTGTTTATAACCTTTTGTTTTGGTTAAAAACTTTCAAGATATCAACAGCTTACAGCACTAATTAAAACACATAAAAGTGGTAATTTTACACATTATATAACAATAGTATCTATGAAGACTGACGTGTTTGCATTACGCCATATCGGCATTAGGGATGAAGATTTAAATACCATGTTCAACACGGTAGGTGTTGAAAATCTGGAACAGCTTATTTTTGAGACCATACCAGAACATATTCGCCTTAAAGAGCCCCTAAAATTAGATCCACCAATGAGTGAGCATAAGTTTCTTGCACACACAGAAGCGTTATCTAAAAAAAATAAAGTTTTTAGAACTTATATCGGTTTAGGGTATCACGAAAGTTTGATACCGTCAGTAATCAAAAGAAACATTCTTGAGAATCCGGGTTGGTACACTGCTTACACTCCGTATCAAGCTGAAATTGCTCAAGGTAGATTAGAAGCTTTATTAAACTTTCAGACCATAGTTTCAGATTTAACAGGAATGAAACTTGCAAATGCTTCACTTTTAGATGAAAGTACAGCTGCTGCAGAAGCAATGACCATGCTTTTTGATGTAAGAAGCCGTGAGCAAAAAAAGAACAATATTGTAAAATTCTTTGTATCAGAAGAGATCTTACCGCAAACACTATCTCTTTTAAAAACCCGATCGACTCCTTTAGGTATCGAACTGGTAATTGGCAACCATGAAGAATTCGACTTCAGTGTAGATTTTTATGGTACTTTATTGCAGTATCCTGGCAAATACGGACAGGTTTATGATTATGCTGGTTTTGTTGCTAAAGCAAAGGAAAATGAAATCAAGGTAGCTGTAGCTGCAGATATCATGAGCTTAGTACTATTGACTCCTCCTGGAGATTTTGGTGTAGACGTAGTTGTTGGTACTACACAGCGTTTTGGAATTCCGTTAGGTTATGGTGGTCCTCACGCTGCCTTCTTTGCTACAAAAGAAGAATTTAAAAGAAATATACCTGGTAGAATAATCGGTGTAACGAAAGATACCGATGGCAAGCCTGCATTAAGAATGGCATTGCAGACTAGGGAACAACATATTAAAAGAGACAAAGCAACATCTAACATTTGTACGGCGCAGGTATTATTGGCTGTAATGGCAGGTATGTACGGAGTTTATCACGGTCCAAAAGGATTAAAATACATAGCTTCAAAAATTCACGCTACAGCGGTTACGTTAGTTGATACTCTTGAGAATTTGGGCCTATACCAGGTTAACTCAGCTTATTTCGATACCATTACGGTAAAAGCAGATGCTAAAAAAGTACGCCCAATTGCAGAAGCAAATGAAGTTAATTTCTACTATGTAGATAATGACACCATTTCAATAGCAATTAATGAAGCTACTTCTTTAAATGATCTTAATCAGATTATATCCATATTCGCAGAGGCTCTTGGCAAATCTACAACAGAAGTTACCAGTTTACTAAACGCAACTTCAATACCAAGTAATATTCAGCGTCGCAGTTCTTTCATGGAGAACAAGGTATTTAACTCGTATCATTCAGAGACCGAATTAATGCGCTACATTAAAAAATTGGAACGTAAAGATTTAGCTCTAAATCATAGTATGATTTCTTTGGGCAGCTGTACCATGAAGCTAAATGCAGCTAGTGAAATGTTGCCATTAAGCTCATCTAACTGGGGAAATATCCATCCATTCGTACCGGTTGACCAAGCAGTAGGATATCAAACTATTCTAAGAGAACTAGCAAAAGATCTTTCGGTAATTACTGGTTTTGCAGACACTTCTTTGCAACCAAATTCTGGTGCACAAGGTGAATATGCAGGTTTGATGGTTATTAGAGCGTATCATGAATCTAGAGGAGAATCTCAAAGAAACATATGCTTGATTCCTTCATCTGCACACGGTACCAATCCGGCTTCTGCTGTAATGGCAGGTATGAAAGTTGTAGTAACCAAAACAGATGAAAAAGGAAATATTGATGTTGCAGACCTTGAAGAGAAAGCAAAATTACACTCAGACAACTTAGCTGCGTTGATGGTAACATACCCATCTACACATGGTGTATTTGAATCATCTATAAAGCAGATTACAAAATTAATTCATGATCACGGCGGTCAAGTCTATATGGATGGTGCCAACATGAATGCACAAGTTGGATTAACAAACCCAGCAACCATTGGTGCAGATGTTTGTCATTTGAACTTACACAAAACTTTTGCGATACCACATGGTGGTGGCGGACCAGGTGTTGGTCCTATATGCGTTGCTCCACAGCTGGTTCCATTTTTACCAAGTAACCCAGTAATAACAACTGGCGGCGAAGATGCTATTACAGCAATTTCTGCAGCACCGTGGGGTAGCTCATTGGTTTGCCTTATTTCTTACGGATATATTAAAATGTTAGGTGAGTATGGTCTTACCCAATCAACAAAAATCGCTATTCTTAATGCCAATTATATTAAACACAAGCTTGAAGGTAAATTTGATGTTTTATACACAGGTGAAAAAGGGAGAGCAGCTCATGAAATGATATTAGACTGTAGGCCTTTCAAGAAAAACGGCATTGAGGTAACCGATATTGCAAAGCGATTAATGGACTACGGATTTCACGCTCCAACAGTATCTTTTCCAGTTGCGGGAACAGTAATGATCGAGCCTACCGAAAGTGAAAATTTAGCTGAGCTAGACAGGTTCTGCGAAGCAATGACTTCTATTCGAGCAGAAATAGATGAATCTAATGCTAATGAGCCAAATAACGTACTTAAAAACGCTCCGCATACCTTAGAAATGGCCACAACAGATGATTGGCAATTTCCATACTCAAGACAAAAAGCAACTTTTCCTCTACCGTATATTGCCGAAAATAAATTTTGGCCTTCGGTACGTAGAGTTGACGATGCATATGGAGACCGTAATTTAATTTGCACATGCGCACCTATCGAAGCGTATATGGAAACTGAATAACCGTTTCAAACCCATAATACAAAGCCTTTTCAACATTTCGAAAAGGCTTTTCTTATTCAATGTATTTAAAATAAAATGCCTTGACCATCGTAAAATTTACTATGCATGCATATAATATTTTTATAATTTGCTTAAATTGTCGGGCACAATTCAAAAAATTAAAATGAGCATATCAATTACGGGAACAGGAAGCTATATTCCTGATTTAAAAATTTCTAATACAGATTTTAATAACCATAATTTTTTAAATATAGACGGCACTTCTTTCAAACATAATAACGAGATTATTATAGAGAAATTTAAAGCCATAACCGGTATTGAAGAAAGGCGATATGCTCCCAAAGAATACACTACATCTAACCTAGCATTTTTCGCTGCCGAAAAGGCAATTGAAAATGCTAATATAGACAAAGAAACATTAGACTATATCATTGTTGCCCATAATTTCGGGGACTTAAAAGACGGATATATTCAAGGTGATACGCTACCAAGTTTAGCCACTAGAGTAAAACACCAATTACAGATAAAGAATCCGAAATGTGTTGCTTACGATTTAATCTTTGGCTGCCCAGGTTGGCTCGAAGGTATGATTCAAGCCAATGCTTTTATCAAAAGTGGTATTGCCAAAAAATGCTTAGTTATTGGTGCAGAAACTTTATCGAGAATTGTAGACAATAATGATCGTGATTCTATGATATATTCTGATGGTGCAGGTGCTGCCATTTTAGAAAACGTTAGTGATGGCGGTGAAATATTAGGACACGAATCTGCAACCTATGCAAACGATGAAGCCAACTTTCTTTTCTTTGGAGAATCTTACAATAAAGAGGACGAGAAAAAGGCTTACTATATAAAAATGCTTGGTAGAAAAATTTATGAATTTGCGGTAACAAACGTACCATCTGCTATGGCGTCATGCTTAGATAACAGCGGTATTAAGATTGATGAGGTGAAAAAGATATTTATTCACCAAGCAAATGAAAAAATGGATGAGGCGATAGTAAAACGTTTCTACAAAATATATGGCAAAGAAATGCCCGAAGGTATTATGCCCATGAGTATTTCAAAGCTAGGCAACAGCTCTGTCGCCACTATACCCACTTTATTTGACCTTGTAAAGGACGGTAAATTAGAAAATCAGGAAATTAAAAAGGGAGATGTTGTTATCTTTGCTAGTGTTGGCGCCGGAATGAACGTCAATGCAATGGTATACAGAATCTAAACATGTACGAAAATAGTTTTCCAAACAAACGTTACGAACACACACTTCATTTTTTACGTAAACACATAAACACCAACGAGTCTATATTAGACCTGGGTGTAGAGAATCCGTTTACCAAAATCATGGTAGAAGATGGGTATTCGGTAAAGAATACCCAAGGTGAAGATTTAGATATCGATTATAGCACGGTATCAAACACAAATGCAGATGTCATTACTGCATTCGAAATTTTTGAACATCTTTTAGCACCCCTGAATTTACTTTCAAATTCCAAGGCTACTAAATTAGTTGCAAGCATACCTCTGAAATTGTGGTTTTCTGCCGCCTATAGAAGCAAAACTGATAAATGGGACAGGCATTATCATGAATTTGAAGATTGGCAATTTGACTGGTTATTGGAAAAAGCCGGATGGGAAATACAAGATTCTAAAAAATGGGCCCATCCAGTAAAAAAAATAGGCTTCAGACCTTTTCTACGTTTATTTACACCGAGGTATTACATTATTTACGCTACCAGAAAATAAGAGACTATATTAAATATGGATTACTACATTGTTATTCCTATACACAACGAAGAGGCTTTTTTAAAAAGTACTTTGGACTCTATTTTATCACAAACCTTACCCCCTAAAAAAGTTGTTCTAGTTAATGATAATTCTACCGACGGCACAGAAAATATCATAGACCAATACTGTTCAGTGAATAGTCTGTTTCAAAAGTTGAATACAACCTCTTCAACACAACATATGCCAGGCAGCAAAGTCATTAATGCATTTAATAAGGGACTAGAAGTTTTAGATGATAATTATGATGTTATCGTAAAACTAGATGCCGATGTTATTTTACCTTCTAATTACTTTAAAGTAATTTGTTCGCACTATCTGCGAATTAAGAATTTAGGTATTTGCGGCGGATTCATATATGAGCAAAATAAGGCTGGAGAATGGATATTGAACCACCCTATGGATAAGGATCATATTCGAGGCGCCATTAAAGCCTATTCTAAAGCTTGTTTTAATGCCATAGGAGGATTGAAGAATGCAATGGGATGGGATACGGTAGACGAGCTCTTAGCGAGGTTTAATGACTTCAACACACAAACTGATGCAACACTCAAAGTAAAACACCTAAGACCTACGGGAAAAGCATATAACGCAGAAGCGAAAAGGTTACAAGGCAAGGCAATGTACACCATGCGTTATGGATTCGTAATCACCTGTATTGCTTCTATGAAAATGGCAATGAAAAATAAATCTGTAAAATCATTCTGGAATAATATGTCTGGCTACATACAAGCCGCTCGAAATAAAACCGCTTACCTGGTAACTGAAGAAGAAGGCAAGTTCATTAAAAATCTCCGCTGGACGAATATTAAAAGAAAAATCAAAGCATAAAAAAAGCCATCTAAAAAGATGGCTTTTTTTTATTCTCTAAGTCTCTTATTAGAAACCTAATTGTTTTTTAACGTCAGCTAAAAGGTTTTTACCTTTTGCTACGATTAGACCACCACCTGCTTGCGCATCGATAACGTAGTCAAACCCTTGTGCTGCTGCAACTTGTTCTATTGCCGCTTTTGCTTTTTCAGAAATAGGAGCGAATAACTCGGCTTGTTTCTTTTGGAATTCTTGTTGAGCAGCTTGTTGTGCATCACCAATATTCTTTTCATAACCTTGTAATTCTACAGCTCTTTTTTCGTTCTCTTCTTTAGACTTTGCTGCTGCTTCGTTTTGGTACTGTGTGTACTTATTACGTAACTCTGTCATTGAAGCTTGAATGTCTGCATTATAAGTTTCCTGTAATTTTTTAAGCTCAGCTTCTGCAGATTTCATTTCTGGCATTGCAGATAATAATTGAGTAACGTCTATATGAGCTACCTTACTTTGGGCATTTACAAAACTTGTCGTTGCTACGAACAACAATAAGGCTACCGCAATTTGTTTTACTTGTTTCATGAGTGTAATTTTAATTGTAATTGAGTGTTAATTTTATGGTCGTTAAACCTATTTAAATAGTACCGTTATTATCATCTTTTTCGGTATCGCTATTTCTCTCTTTTAATTTCTCTTGCTTCTTAGCCTCGCGTTCTTCTAACAACTTCTTTCTTCTTTCTTCATACGCTTTCTTTCGCTCTTCTCGCAATTTTAACTGTTCGGCTTTTGTATCGGCCGCACTTTTCTCTCTTGTTTCTGTTGCCTGAGCTGCTTTATCCAAACGCTCTTGCAATGCTTCACTTACTACTTCCTCCTCTTCATCATCAAAATCATCTAATCTACTACGAACATTTGATTTTTTAGCCGGTTTGCTAATTTTTCTTGTTCTAGCAATACCTCTCAAGACTAAATCACTGATATCATGTCTTTTTTCGGAATACAACATTACAACATCCGCAGATTTATCAAAAATAAAATCATACTTTTTATTCGTGCCAATTTTTTGTACTTCATTGAACACTTGATCCTGTATCGGCTGTATCAACCTTCTTTTCTGTAATACTAAATCTCCTTGTGGTCCGAAACGATCTTGTTGGTACTCGATCATTTCACGTTCCAAAATTTGAATTTCCTCTTCACGTTCGGCAATAAGTTCTGAAGTCAATAGCACTTTCTCTGCCATGAGATCCTTCTTCATCTGCTCCACAACACTTTGCTTCTGCTCTACTTCAATCTTCCAACGCTGTACCTTAGTTTCTAACTGTTCGGTCGCTTCTCTATACTCATCTACATTCTGTAAAATGTACTCCATATCTACGTAAGCCATTCTTACCCCTCTTTGGGCATAACCCTGTATTGCCATGAAGATGACCGAAACTAATAAAAGAACTTTTGTTTTTGTACTCATTGTTAATGTCGTTTAATCCTATAGAAAATATCGTGCCAAAATTACTAAATCTTTTAAAATTAAAGGATTAGCACTAAGCACGATTATAATAATTCAATTAAAATTAAAACTGTTGACCAATAATGAAGTGTGTTTGCCATCCGCTAGGTCCTTGTCCTGCAGAAGCTGGCACAAGATCCTCGTCGAATCCATAACCAAAATCAATACCCAACAAACCAAATGCTGGCATAAAGATACGCAGCCCCACACCGGCCGATCGTTTTAATTCAAACGGATTAAAGTCCTGAAAATTGTTGAAAGAATTACCACCTTCTAAAAATGCCAGTCCGTAAATAGATGCAGAAGGCTTTAATGTTAATGGATAACGTAATTCCAAAGAGAATTTATTATAAATCAAGGCACCATCTGGTGTATTTGACCCAGGTGCATATGGTGTTATAGATTGGTTGTCATAACCTCTAAGCTGCACAACATCTCTACCATCTAAAGTAAAGTTACCCATACCATCACCACCAACGTAAAAACGCTCAAAAGGTACATTACCCACTGCGCTATTGTAACTACCCAAGAAGCCAAATTCTGCATTACTACGTAAAACCAATTTATCTATCAAAGTAGTGTACCAATCTCCTTTAAATTTTACTTTATAATACTCCAATAACCTAAAACGCTCTTGATCAACCTCTTGCAACTCTACACTCTCAGTTGGAGTAATTGTTCCATTATTCTTTTTTTCTTCTAGTTCTTCTGATCTATTTTTTAGACCTCTAAAATCCTTATTACTGAACACTGACCATGGCGGTGTAAACTTTGCACTAATCTCAAAGTTAGATCCTCCTCTTGGAAAAATGCGACCACCCTGTGTTGCGTTTCTAGAAATACCAAAAGTATACGCCAATGAATTTGCCTTACCGTCACCAAAGTTAAATAGTCCTATATTATAATTTCTAAAGTCATATAATTGATAACTAAGGGAATGTGAAATGGTAAAGAAATCATCTGGCCATTGTACACGCTTAGCTAAACCTGCTGTTATACCAGTTATTGAAAACTGCTGATCCTTGTCGATATCAACATTACCACTATTATCATAAGAAGCAGCAAACTGCTGTGTTCTAGACATGCTAAGGTTAAAACGTACCGGCTTTTTACCCCCTAACCAAGGTTCTGCAAAATTTAAACTATACACCCTATAAGTTCTACTTGCCTGTAAACGCAGTGCAAAAGTTTGACCGTCACCCATTGGTACCGGTTTGTACTTTTCTTTTTTAAACAAATTCTGAACAGAGAAATTGCTAAAAGAAAGGCCTAACGTACCAATGAAACCACCACCACCATAACCACCTTGTAATTCTATTTGACTAGAACCAGACTCTACCAAATTCCACGCTAAATCAACTGTCCCCTCATTAGGGTTAGCGTTTAAGACATCTGGTGTAATTTGCTCCGCATCGAAAAAGCCGAGCTGACCTAATTCACGAATAGTTCTAATAATATCTGCCTTGTTGTACTTCTGACCTGGTCTTGTGCGTAGTTCGCGATAAATTACGTGATCATTCGTTTTATCATTACCAGAAACTGTAACGTGATCTAAGAAAGTTTCTTTACCCTCTATAATTCTAATCTCAAAATCGATAGTATCATTAGCAGCTGAAATCTCAACTGGGTTAATAGTAGAAAACAAGTAACCGTTGTTTTGATATAAGCTAGTGACATCACTTGGATCAGGCTTAGAATTATCTGCAATTCTTTCACGCAATAATACACCGTTATAGGTATCACCTTTCTTAATACCTAAAACTTGATTTAATTGACGATCGGTATATACCGTATTACCAACGAAATCAATATTACCAAAGTAATACTTATCACCTTCTTCAACTTTTATTTTTAAGTCAATGTTATTTTCATCAACCTTAATAATAGAATCAGAAATTACACGAGCATCACGATATCCGTTTTCGGCAAACTTATCAACCAACAAATCAAGATCTTCTTCGTAATCATCTTGAATATATTTAGACTTTTTCCAGAAACGACCTAATTTTTTTTGCTTGGTACTTTTTAAAGCTTTACGTAATTTCTTATCAGATAACTGCTCGTTACCTTCAAATATAATTTCACGAATCTTTACTTTATCACCCTTATTTACATTAACCACCATATTTCGGGTGTTACCTTCTATAGTATCTTTTGAAGTAGCAATAGTAACATCGGCATTTAAATAGCCTTGTTTTTTATACTTATTGGTGATGTAATTTTTGGAGTTGGAAATTAAACTTTCGGTAATCTTCTTTCCTTTCTTAAGGTCAGTATCCTTAATTAAACCCTCTACTTTACCTTTTTTGACACCATAAAACTTTACATCAGTCAAAGTAGGTCGTTCTATTATGTTCAATTCAAGAAAAACAGTGTTTTCTTCAATATTAGTAATAAAGATGTCTATTTCACTGAAAAGTTCAAGACCCCACAATTTTTTAATGACCTCACTTATTTGTTCTCCTGGCAAAGTAATAGGCTGACCTACTCTTAACCCTGTGTATGTTTTCACGGTTTGCTCGTTATAACTTTGCAGTCCGGTAACGTCTATTCCTCCTAAAATATAGCTTTTACCATCCTCATAGGTATCATCCTGTGCGGCGGCAATAAAGGTAGTTAGAATTAAAAGTGTAGTTAAAAAGTGGTTCAAGGATATGAACCTAGTCATATCTTTAAGTGAGTTGTTCGCTTGTTTTTCCAAATCTTCGTTCTCTGTTCTGGTAATTTTTTATGGCCTCCACCAAGTGGTGCTCTCTAAAATCAGGCCAATATACGTCAATAAAATATAACTCTGCATACGCTATTTGCCATAATAAGAAATTGCTGATCCGATGTTCTCCACTAGTACGGATAAGCAAATCTACGTCTGGTAAATCATGCGTGTAAAGATGGCTATTTATAATTTCTTGGTCAATGTTTTCAATTGAAATTATATTATTTTTAACTTTGGTACTTATCTCTTTCACCATAGACTGAAGCTCTTCTCGAGCCCCATAGCTCAAAGCCAAAGTCAGCGTCATGCCTGTGTTTTGCTTTGTTTGACCCATTACTTCGACCAACTCTCTATACGCCTTAGAAGGAAGCGCATCTATGTTACCAATAGTATTTAAACGTATGTTATTTTTGTTAAAAGTTTTAAGTTCTTTCTTTAATGAAGACACCAATAAGCGCATTAGCGTCTGCACTTCTATCTTTGGTCTATTCCAATTTTCTGTAGAAAAAGTATATAATGTTAGGTAATCAATCTTTAGTTGAACACATTCTTCAACAACTATTCTTACCGTTTTTACACCATGTTCGTGACCAAAAACTCTTAGTTTACCACGTTCTTTTGCCCACCTACCGTTACCGTCCATGATAATAGCAAGGTGCTTTGGAACATTCAGTTTATCAATATCGTTTATATCACTCATCTTAAAAATTACTCAAAACAATCCATACAAGGTTTCCTGCCAAAGGTATACGTTAGGGTTAAACCAGAAAATACATACCAGTCATCACTAAAAATATTACCAAATTGAAATTCTTCAAAGTTAGAACCTTCAGGGTTACTACCATCTAAGTTATCTGTAAAAGTATACCTAGCACCAATTTCGCCCCCAAAAATAAGAAACTGATTGATACGATATTTAAAACCAACAGTCATTGGCACTGCAAAACTTCCTTCCCTTTGATTAATATCTTGTAGAGCACCACCATTAAAATACTGATAATCATACCTAAAATAGGTGAGACCTGTATATAAATAAGGTGTAAATGCCGGACCAAGTTTGTGTAAATTATATTCTACAAAGTTAAATTCTAAACCAACAGAACCTTCTAAAATAGAATTATCTACCACATAACCTCTTTGCTGTCTTGCTGTTGAGCTAGACTTATTGTCATCTGCGGTGAATTTACCGTAAGTTAAACTCCCCCTCCATGCATACCTTTTACTTATATTCCATTTAAACAATCCGCCAAATGCAATATCAGAAGGTAGAAGATAATCTGTTCTCCCAACATCACTAATTGTATTGGCACTACCAGCAAAAATACCCACTTCATACATCTGCGCCTGCAAACCTGAAAGTGAAAAAAGCAATACTAACAACGTTATGTAACGCATAAAATAGATTTTACAATTATTGCGGTTATTAAATTTAAAATGAAAACGCAATAATTTTTATGTTCTCAAAAGATAAACAGCGATTAAGGGCATTTATTGTTTAAAAGTCGGCTCAATTTCGCCTATCCTCGCCCCAGAGAAGCTTGTTTCTTAAGGTCTTTAAAAAACTTTCTGAAGTATATTCTATCATTTTAATAGTAAAGGGAGCTTTACTAATGGTAATCTCTTGACCATTTTCTAATGATGCTATTCTTGAATCTAAAGAAACCAAGTGGTTTTCTTCTCTACCAGACACTTTTAACCGAATTACAGTATCATCTGAAATTACCAAAGGTCTAGCGTTTAAGTTATGTGGTGCAATAGGCGTCAACACCAATGACTTTGCTGTCGGCACAATTACGGGACCACCACAACTTAATGAATACCCTGTTGACCCTGTTGGGGTCGAAATAATTAATCCGTCTGCCCAATAAGAAGTCAAGTACTCGTTATTTAAAAATGTTTCGACCGTTATCATAGAGGTCGTGTCTTTTCTACTTACGGTAATTTCGTTCAATGCAAAATTAAGTTCTCCGAATTCCACATCAAGCTCCTTCGTGTTCAACTGAACCAAGCTACGTTCTACAACAGTATACGCACCTTGCTTAAACTCTCGAACTACTTTTCTAACATCTTCTTTTTTAAAAGTAGAAAGAAATCCCAATCTACCGGTATTAACACCAACAATTGGTATACCTAAATCTTTTACAAAAGTTGTAGCCCTTAATATTGTACCATCTCCACCAAAACTAACGAACATGTCAAAAGAGGCATTCAGACCTTCATCGATTGTAAATGTGGAAAATGTTTGGGTAGTATTTTTAACCCTGTATAAATCGTAAAAATCCTTTTCAATATAAACTTCGGCAGACACCTTACTTAACTCATCTAATAACTCGACAAGATATTCAATAGCATTATCTTGATAAGTTTGACCGTATACAGCTACTTTCATATTAAACATTAAGGTATTTTTCCAAGTAATCTGAGCGCTTCTTTAAATCTTCAAGAAACTCATCGTCGCTATTACCAAATACAATATTATAATTATATCGCCTAAAAGTCTGCACTACCTTATTGTAATTATTAGCCGTGATTTTTAATGTCACCTCAATAATATCATTTTGGGTATCAGTAATAAAACCACCGTAGAGTTTGGCATTATTACTTTCAACTATCTGTGCAATTTCACTAAAAGAATAATCTTTAGCTCCTTTTGCTACCACCAAAATACTCCCGGGATCTGTAAAAAATGGAGTATCAATAAATTCAGCAACAATATCGGTTAAACAGTAGTAACCAGTAACTTCTTCTTTTTGATTAATTACAGGAAGAAGATTAGCTTCATTACGCGCAAAAATCTCCAAGACGTCTAACCAATTGGTATCTCTACGAGCAAAAAAATTTTGCAGCTCATACCGAAACTCTTCGATCTTAGCATCTGGCTGCAACCCGTCTGCATCTATTTCAGAGAAAAGTCCTAAAAACCTTCCTTCCTCCAAAATAGCAATATGGGAATAGGTTGAGTCCTGAAAAAATTCTAGAATTTTCTCAGTAGTATCCTTAATATCGAATACTGGTAAGTTCGTAATGATATGTTCTTGAATATGCATAGGCTATATATAACGCAAAATAACAATTAATAATATCAAAAGGCGTGCCTTATTTGTATTTTTGACACTCTTAAAAGGTAAATAAGACATAATGACAAAACTTAGCGTTAACGTAAACAAAATTGCAACTCTCAGAAATGCCCGTGGCGGTAATGTTCCAGATTTACTTAAGGTTTCTAAAGATTTAGAAGGTTTTGGAGCACAAGGGATCACTATTCACCCAAGACCAGACGAACGCCATATTAGATACCAAGATGCACGAGATTTAAAAAAAACGGTAACGACGGAATTTAATATTGAAGGTAATCCGGTTCCAAAATTTATTGAATTGGTTCTAGAAGTGAAACCAGAACAAGTTACATTGGTGCCAGATTCTGTAGATGCCATTACCTCTAATGCCGGTTGGGACACCATTAAAAACAAAGAATTTTTAACCAATGTCATTAAAACCTTTAAAGATGTCGGTATTCGCACTTCTATATTTGTAGATCCAGACCCAAAAATGATCGAAGGCGCAAAAGCAGTTGGTACCGATAGAATTGAATTATATACCGAAAGCTACGCAACCGATTATACGAAAAACAAAGAAGAGGCAATAAAACCATTTGTTGAAGCTGCCAAACGCGCAAACGAATTGGGTATTGGCATAAATGCTGGTCATGATTTAAGTTTAGACAACATTGAATATTTTGCTAAAAATATACCTAACTTACTTGAGGTATCTATAGGTCACGCACTTATTAGTGAAGCATTGTATTTAGGACTTGACAATGTAGTAAACATGTATTTACATCGATTAAAATGAAACAGATATTACATTCAGTAATTTTAGGAGAAGGTAAACCTTTGTGTATTTTACACGGATTTCTTGGCATGTTAGATAATTGGAAAACGCTAGGAACTTTATATGCAGAAAATGGTTTTTGTGTTCACCTAATAGACCAAAGAAATCACGGCAAAAGTTTTCATTCATCAGATTTCAATTACGATATACTTGCAGATGATTTTTTAAATTATTTAGACGCACATAATATCGAAAGCACCGCTATAATCGGTCATTCTATGGGTGGTAAAACTGCTATGCAATTTGCATGCACATACCCTGAGCGTGTAAACAAATTGCTTATTGCAGATATCGCACCAAAATATTATCCGCCGCATCATCAAGAAATCATTAATGGTTTAAATGCTATTGATACTACAAATTTGAAATCGAGAAAAGAAGCCGACGAACAATTAAAGCAACACATATCAAATGCAGGCATTCGTCAATTTCTATTAAAAAACTTATATAGAAATGATAATAAAAAATTATGCTTTAAATTTAACTTGGATGTACTCAGCGAAAAGATGGAAGAAATTGGAGATAACATCAATAGTACAGATAGTTTTAACGGACCTACATTATTTTTAAGAGGAGACAAATCTGAATATGTAACCAAAAATGACATAGAAATCATACATCGCCACTTTCCAAAAGCAACTGTAGAAACCATAGATAATGCCGGACACTGGTTGCATGCAGAAAATCCAGCGCAATTTTTTAATAAATCACTTACCTTTTTCAATAAAGGATAAATAACTATACTAATTTAAAAACAAAACCCATGAGACTAATTTTAAGAATTCTATTAAGCGCAGTAGCAGTAATCATTTTAGCCAATGTACTACCAAATGTATCGGTAGACGGTTTTATGACAGCTGTAATCGTAGCTATTGTATTAAGCCTTTTAAATCTACTTGTTAAACCAATATTAGTGATATTAACACTACCTGTGACCGTAATTACCTTTGGTTTATTTCTATTAATCATCAACGCAATAATTATTTTATTGGCAGATAAACTTATTGATGGTTTTGCAGTTGGCAATATTTGGTGGGCATTGATTTTTAGCCTCTTGCTATCTTTTTTACAATCAATCTTTTTTACACTGTTAAAAGACGACAAGTCGTAGTTGCTTGTGATTTGAAATTCAATACTTTAAAAAATTGGTTGACTTTGCAAAATGTAGTATTTTTGCATCCCATTTTACACATGCAAATAGATATTAAGGAATGAATATTACGAAAGAGCAGATAGACGATTTAAATGCAGTAGTTAAAGTTGCTATCACAAAAGAAGATTACCAAGATAAGGTAGATACCATTTTAAAGGATTACAAGAAGCAATCTAATATTCCTGGTTTTAGAAAAGGCCAAGTTCCTATGGGTCTTATTAAAAAGCAATATGGTAAAGCCGTATTGGTTGATGAAGTAAACAAATTGTTGCAAGACAATCTTAACAAATACCTAACTGAAGAAAAGTTAGACGTTTTAGGTAACCCATTACCAAAACAACAAGACAATTTTGACTGGGATCAAGATGAATTGGCTTTTGAATTCGAATTAGGTCTAGCTCCTAATTTCGAGGTTTCGTTGAAAACTAAAAAAGCAATTACCCAATATAAAATTGTTGCCGACAAAAAAATGATCGACGAGCAAGTTGAGCGTATTCAAAAGCAATACGGTAAACTTGTAACTAAAGATGTTGTTAGCAAGAATGATGAAGTAAGCGGTACATTTACGAATGAAGCTGAAGAAATTGATAACAAAACCTTACTTGAAACTGACAAGTTGAAGAGTAAAAAAGCTTTAGATGCATTAAAAGGCAAGAAAGTTGGTGATGTTGTTACATTGAAGACAAAAGGTTTATTCACTGAAGATCACATGTTATCTAGCGCTTTAGGTGTTGATAAACAAAAAGCTGAAGCATTGGATACCGAAGTTACTTTCACCATTTCTGAAATTAACGAAAGAGAAGCTGCTGAATTAAATCAAGAATTATTCGATAAACTTTTTGGCCCTGACAGTGTAAAAACTGAAAAGGAATTAAAAGAGCGTATCAAAGAAGATTCTGAAAAGCAATTTGAGCAACAGTCCGATCAAAAATTATTGAACGACGTTACAGAATATTTCATTGATAACACAAAATTTGAATTACCTACCGGTTTCTTAACCAAGTGGATTCAAATGACTGGTGAAGAGCCATTATCTGAAGAGCAAGCTGTTGAAGAATATGCGAAATCTGAAAAAGGATTACGCTACCAATTAATTGAAGGTAAAATAATTCGCGATAATGAACTACAAGTTCAGTTTGATGAATTGAAAGAATTCTCAAAAGGATTTATTCGTTCTCAAATGGCACAATTTGGTCAATTGGACCCTAAAGAAGAAGAATTAGACAGTATTGCTGCAAGAGTTCTTGGTAACCAAGATGAAGTAAAAAGACTATCAGAACAATTGATGAGTCAAAAATTATTGAATCTTTACAAAGAAAAGGCAAACCTTAAGACAAAGGAAGTTACCTATGAAAATTTCGTGAAAGAAGTTTACGGATAAATTCCAAACAATAAATTAAGTATCTTTACGGTGCCGGAAATAAAATTTTCGGCACCTTTTTTTACTCTAAAATATAGACATACAATTTATGGATTACGGAAAAGAATTCAAGAATTTCGCTATAAACGATCAAGGCATTAGCAGCACTTACTACGACTCTATAATGAGCAGCATGTACCCAACGAACATGACGCCTAACATTATAGAAGAACGTTCTATGAATATTGTTGCAATGGACGTTTACTCACGTTTAATGATGGACCGCATCATTTTCATGGGCACAGGTATTAATGACCAAGTAGCAAATATTATTCAAGCACAATTATTGTTTTTAGCAAGTGTTGACGCTAAAAAAGATATTCAGATTTATATTAACTCACCAGGTGGTAGTGTATATGCAGGTTTAGGTATTTATGATACTATGCAATTCATTACGCCAGATGTTGCTACTATCTGTACTGGCATGGCCGCTTCTATGGGAGCTGTACTTTTATGCGCAGGTGAAAAAGGAAAGCGTAGTGGTCTACAACATTCTCGTGTTATGATCCACCAACCAATGGGTGGTGCTCAAGGTCAAGCAAGTGATATTGAAATTACAGCCAGAGAGATATTAAAATTAAAAGATGAATTATATCAAATCATAGCAGAGCACTCTGGTAGCGATATTGAGAAAGTTCGTGACGATAGTGACCGTGATTACTGGATGAAAGCTGATGAAGCTCTTAAATACGGTATGATTGATGAGATATTAGTAAGGGAAAAGAAGTAAGTCCGACTAATTGAACCAAATAAATTAATGAATTTTAAACCAAAAACGATTTTTGATCGTTAAGGTATAGAATAGAGAAGATAGATAATGGCAAAGGAAAATTTAGAGTGTTCATTTTGCGGTAGAAAAAAGCCAGAAACCAATCTGTTGATTGCTGGGTTAGATGCGCATATTTGTGACCGCTGTATTGAGCAAGCTCACGGCATTGTTGCCGAAGAGTCAAAACAGACAAAGACCAACGATCTTTCTTCTGAACTTGTTTTAAAGAAACCTCAAGAAATTAAGGAATTTTTAGACACTTTTATTATAGGACAAGAGCGTACCAAAAAGGTAATGTCGGTTGCTGTTTACAACCACTATAAAAGGTTATTACAACCTTCATCTGCAGAAGATGATATTGAAATCCAAAAAAGTAACATTATTATGGTTGGGCAAACCGGTACCGGTAAGACCCTTATGGCTAAGACCATTGCCAAATTACTTAATGTACCATTGGCGATTGTTGATGCAACTGTATTAACTGAAGCTGGCTATGTTGGTGAAGATGTAGAAAGTATTCTTACCCGTCTTTTACAAGCGGCAGATTACAATCTTGAAAAAGCTGAAAGAGGTATCGTTTTTATTGATGAAATCGATAAAATTGCCCGTAAGAGTGATAACCCTTCAATTACAAGAGATGTATCTGGAGAAGGAGTGCAACAAGGTCTTCTAAAATTATTAGAAGGTACTGTAGTAAACGTTCCGCCAAAAGGAGGAAGAAAGCACCCAGACCAGAAATTTATTGAAGTAAATACTGAAAACATCCTATTTATTGCCGGCGGAGCTTTTGATGGTATTGAGCGTGCTATTACAAAACGTTTGAATATGCAAGCTGTTGGGTATAGCGCTTCTAAATCTGACAACTTTTTAGATGACAGCAATTTATTGCAATACATCATTCCTAGAGATTTAAAAGATTTCGGGCTTATACCTGAGATTATTGGTAGACTTCCAGTTTTAACACATATGAATCCGTTAGACAAGAAGACATTAAGAGCTATTTTAACCGAGCCTAAAAATGCGATTATAAAACAATACGAGAAGTTGTTTGCAATGGATGATATTACTTTCACCATTACAGATCAAGCTTTAGATTATATTGTAGAAAAAGCAATTGAGTACAAACTTGGAGCAAGAGGATTAAGATCTTTATGTGAAGCCATTTTTACTGACGCAATGTTCGAGATGCCAAGTACAAGCGACACAAACTTCAAAGTAACAAAACCATATGCCGAAGAAATGTTATCTCACGATACCATTAAAAAACTGAAGGCAGTTTCATAATATTTTATCAAAATATTAGATACAAAAAAAAGCGAAGATTTAAATCTTCGCTTTTTTTATGCTTTACTTTTTATATTATTTTAAACCACTTTTTTAATCTGTGGTGTAATTTGCGTTACTTCTTGCAATAGGTTCATACATACTTTTTGAATGATCTTCTCATCAGTATATAGTGTGTGTCCGTAATTAGGTAATACTTCCATATCTACCCCTAAATTACTTGCCCATTCTTCACTTGGTTTAAATGCATCATTAGCACCGTACACCAAATTAAAAGGAACATTAGGTTTATCATTCGTTCTACGAATTCTTGTAGGCGAAACACCGTACAAAGACTTAACAGGTAAACCTTTCTTAGCAGCTTCCCAAACTATAGTAGCCCCCGTACTAAAAGCAAGATAATAACAAGCTTCTGTTTCTTTTTTTAACAAATGTGTAGCAGCAGTTTCAGTACCACCTTCTATAAAAGCATTATGTACGTTCTCTTCTGTTTGAATGAGAATATCTAAATTAGCCAGTTGTTGACTATCATAAAAAGTAATATCAAAATACTGTTGTAGATACCCTAAGTATGAAGTAATCCATAGTCCTTTCTTAGCGCCCCACATGTCGGAAACAATCACTAATTTATCTGCCATAATAATAGTATTTATAGTTTTGGTTAAGTTTTACTTCAGCAAGTTGAAATAATAACTGCACTTACAACCATTTAATTGTTTACACGCTTAAAAAAATCGGTGTAGTCCATTTTATCGTAATTAAGTAAGACAAAAAAATAACTACAACTATGATGTAAGGCAAACACAACATTATTTAAGACAAATGTATTGTAACTATTAAGGATATATAAAAGTTTGTTGTGATTAGGCTAATAATTAGTGTGAATAGAGTTATTTACTTGTTCATTCGCAAAAGCTCTTCTAAATAATCTCTCTTATTTGACAGCCTCGGAATTTTGTGTTGACCACCAAGCTTGTCATTTGACTTCAGCCAATCATAGAATAAGTTCTTACGCGCTACGTGTACCAATGGCGAGTTAAGGGTAATATTATTTAATCTCTTAGCTTCATAATCTGAGTTGAGAGATTTTAATGCGTTATCAAATATTTCTACAAATGCACTAAAATCTTCTGGTAAGGTTCTAAACTCCATAATCCATTCGTGAGCACCTTTTTCTTTACCCTCCATAAATACGGGCCCGGCAGTATAATCCATTATTTCAGCTTCCATTTTTGCACAAGCTATTTTTAAAGCTTCTTCGGCATTCTCTATTATAAGCTCTTCTCCAAATACATTTATATGATGTTTGGTACGACCTGTGACTTTAATTCTATACGGACTTTTAGAAGTAAACCGAACTGTATCTCCTATTTTATACCTCCACAATCCTGAGTTTGTAGTAATGATTATGGCATAATTCTTTCCTAACTCTACACTCCACAAGGGTATAGCTTCTTCATTAAAAGAACCATAAACATCCATCGAAATAAACTCATAGAAAATACCGTAGTCTAACATCAGTAACAAATCATCAGCTCCATTTCTATCTTGAATAGCAAAGAAGCCTTCAGAAGCATTATAGATTTCGTAATATCTAAAATTGCTATTAGGAAGTATTTTTTTGTACTGCTCTTTATAAGGATTAAAGTTTACGCCACCGTGAAAGTATACCTCTAAGTTTTCCCAAACTTGAAAGAGATGCTCTTTACCAGTTTCTTCTAGCACTTTATTTAATAAAACCAACATCCAAGAAGGTACACCTGCCAAACTCGTAACATTCTCCTGAACACTTTCATGAATGATAGCCATAAGCTTACTCTCCCACTCACTCATTAATGAAACCTTATTACTAGGCGTGCTACTGTACTCTGCCCACAATGGCATGTTATCAATCAAAATAGCAGATAAATCACCAAATAAAGAACCATTATCCTCGTAGAGCTCTTTACTACCACCTAGTCGCAAACTCTTTCCTGTAAAAAGCTGTGAGTTTTCGTTGTTATTTAGATAAAGGCATAATAAATCTTTACTAGACTTATAATGACAATCTTCTAATGCCTCTCCACTAACAGGTATAAATTTACTTTTGGCGTCAGTTGTACCACTACTTTTCGCAAACAATTTTACTTTAGTAGGCCAAAACAGATTTTGCTCACCTCTTCTAGTACGTTCTATAATTGGTTGAATCTCTTCGTAGGAAACTATAGGTAATCGTTCTTTAAAATCATTGTACGATTGAATCGACTCAAAATCATAGGTTCTACCAACCTCAGTATCTTCTGCAAATTCAAGCAACTGAAGTAAAACCTCTTCTTGAACCTCATCAGGATATTTTAAAAAAAGCTCGATTTGATGGTAACGTTTTTTTAGCAACCAAGAGGCAATTGAATTAAATAGGGTAATTGGCATTTATAGGTATCTTTGTATTGTTAAAAATAGCGCATCTAACTATCATTTTCAAATGATAATTCAATAAGCAAGATTTAAATGCAATACGAGGGAGTACTTAGAAAAATGCAGACAGAAATAGGAAGTCCGATTCAATATTATATGTTGTTCGAATCTGACTTTTTGAATGTAAATCAAATTCTAGACAAAACATTAAAAATAGAATTCATTAAACATCAATGTCTAAACTGTGGTAATGACCGCCCCATTTACCGACAAGGTTTTTGTAAAACATGTTTTTTTGAAATACCATCTGCTGGAGATTGGATAATGAGACCCGAATTAAGCAAAGCGCATTTAGATCAAGAAGACCGAGACTTAGCTTATGAGAAAAAGGTGCAATTGCAACCACATATTGTATACCTAGCTAATTCAAGCAATGTAAAAGTAGGTGTAACCAGAAAAGGACAAATACCAACTAGATGGATCGACCAGGGTGCTCATGAAGCCATAGAAATAGTAGAAGTACCAAATAGATATTTAGCTGGGATAACTGAAGTCGCCTTAAAAGACTATGTGGGCGATAAAACAAATTGGCGTACCATGCTCACCAATACAGTTGTCGATGAAAATCTTCAAGAATGGCGCGATAAACTAAAGAAATATATACCTGAAGAGGCACTACCCTATTTTTTAGATTCTAATGCAGAAACTGAATTAGAATTTCCGGTACTACAGTATCCAACAAAAGTTAAAAGTTTGAACCTAACTAAAACACCATCCTTTGAGGGTAAATTAAAAGGTATCAAAGGTCAATACCTCATCTTTGAAGACAACACCGTTTTCAATGTAAGAGGTAGCGAAGGTCATTATGTAGGCTTAACTATTAGTTAGTACTATCTTTTTTCTTTTTTCCGAATAAGCCACCTAAGATGTCTTTTGCCTTTTCTTTCACAGCTTCCTCTGTTTTAACAGGAGTAGAATCTTTCTTAACAGATGTGGTAGCGGTTGTATCTTTCTTGGTAGATAAGATTCCACCTAAAATGTCATTAGCATTCGTCTTAGTAGTGCTAGTCTCTTGACTAGTTGAATCGCTAGAAGCCTTATTTCCACTTATTAGCCCCCCAATTAAATCTTTCGCCTTATCAGTACCTTTCGCTATAAGCTTTTGCTTTTCAACCTCAATAAGCTTTGTCGTTAATTGCTTTACCCCTGAAGTCATATCAGTAGTAACAGTTGGACTATTATATAAGCCGCCAATATTAGCGACAACAGGTATCGTCAAATCAGCCAAAGAAGGATCATCAATCTTAGCAATCAAATTTGTAATATCTGAACCTAAATATTTCGCAGGAACTTGCAAAGTAGCTTTGTAATTCAGTTTCTGATCAAACGAATGGCTACCATCAACATTGATAACAATATCCTTATAATTTAAAGTAAAAGGTTTTACAACCACAATACCATCTTTAAAAGATAACGAGGTTTTTAGGTCTTTTAAATTCAGCTGTTTTAAATCGATAAAATTCAAGTTGGAAACTAATGAATTTAGAACAGGCGCCTCTTCGGTATTCACTTCTTCAGTCATTAAATCAGCGAACATCTCCCCACTCAATGACAATAAATTTGGCATTAAATCGTCGGTTAAATTACCTGATAGAGAAATATCTGAGGTTAATTTACCTTTCAACATTTTCGCAATTGGTGCTATAGCTTTAAACAAATCAACAGAAGCAAAAGTTTCTTGAATACCAAGTTGATTTAAGTCTAACTTCATATTAAAAGTAGGCGTCTCATTCTTTGTAGACACATCGCCATTAAAGCCGATTTTACCACCATACATACCAGCAGTCATATTGCTTAAGGTAGCAGTTTCATCTTTTATCTTCAAAACTCCTTTTACATCACTTAATACAATATCATCATACAATACTTTTTTAGCATCCGCATTAATGGTTGCATCTAAAAAAGATGGGATTTTAATTTTTTCTTCTTGTACTGCTCCACCAGAAGTGGACTTACTCTCATTTGCAGTTGCAGGAACTTCTGCCTCAGCAACCATAAAATCGTTTAAAGCAAAAGAATTAGATTTCAGATTAAAATTACCCTCCACCTTTTCATCATTAAACATAAACCCTAATAGATTGTTTATAGTACCTGTTGCACCAAAATCAGTGGTACCTGTGGTACCATTTAATTGATTTAAAGTCACTGTCTTTGGGTTAAAGGTTAAACGAGCGGTGTTAAATTTTACAGGGTTTGCCAACTCTTCTGAATTGTATTCAAAATTGGTTACACTTAAATCGCCTGTAGTACTTGTTTTTTCATATTGTTCTTTCTCTACAGACTGCATATCAAAAGCAGTAGTAATATCTGCCTTCAACAACCCTTTTAAATCATACTCAGCCGGTACGGGGTATGCTTTTGAAATATTCGCCAAGTTCATAGCCCCATCTATATGAGCTTTTACCTTAGTGTTACCCATTAGCTCTGTTATGTGCGATGTAAGATTAAACTTATCTTCATCTATCATAAAAGAAGCTTTGTTAACATCAACATAAGTATCTTCTACAATACCCGTTTTATTATTCAATTGAATATCAAAGAATATATTACTTACCGCTTTTGGCAAATCAGGATACTTGAATGACGCATTATCCGATTTAAGATCAACATGAAATTTAGGAATATGTGTTTCGTCAACAATACCGTTAAAATTACCATTGACCGCAAAGTCACCTGTAGTAGTAACATTTTCAATGTCTTTAGAATAGACCTCTGGTATCAGTCCTAAGAAATTTTTAAAATCCGATGAAGGAGTCTTGAATGTCAAATCTATTTCTTGACTGGTCTCATTTAATTTAATAAAACCATCAAACACTAGTGGCAGCTGATTTATTAACGCCTCATTTTTCAAAAAAGAATATTTGCTCTCATTTAAATCGATACCAACAAGTGCATCTAACTTAATCTTGTTTTTGTTCAAGTAATTAACACTATCCATTTCTAAAGAAATAAAAGCATCTGTATGCGTATCTAACTCAGAAGTAGCCAAAGATAAATCTCCGGTTCCTCTATGTTGAAAATCATCTAATTTAAAGGCTATACCTGTTGAATTATCTGTGTAATAAATTCTAGTATTGGTTATTTCATAAGATTGTAGGTCCAAGTTAAATCCATCGGTTGAACTAGATTCTTCATCAGCGGCAGTTGGTTCTGAAGGTTTTGCTATATCATAGTTGGCATTCTCGTCCTTATCAACAACTACATTAATGAATGCATCATCTAAATTGATATTATTAATTGCAATTGCATCGCCTTCGCTTTTAAACAATTGCATAATACCCATTGTTAAGTCTAAGTTTTTAGCCTTAAATAAGGTGTCTCCCTCAAAAGGGGCTTTATTTAATAGCACAACATCTTTAAACTCCACTTCTGCGTTCGGAAAACTTCTGACCAAACTTAAATTAGCTTCAGAAAAATCTAATGTGGCATTAACATTCTGATTGACATTACTTTTTATAATCTCTCCTATTTTAGCTTCTAAGAAGAAAGGAGCCGCAATTAAAACTATAATAATCAAGACTAGTAATACCCCTACAATTTTTAATATTTTCTTACCCATAGTATACTTTTATACTGTATTGTTTACTGTTATCAATCTAACACATCTAAATCCAATTCTTCATTTAGCTTTAGATTAAAACGTTTTCTCATAATATATACGAAGAAATAGAGAAAAGGGGTGTCTATAAATGCTATAAAAATCTTAAAAATAAATCCGCTTACTACGAGACCGAAAAAAAGCTCCCACGGTAATACTTTGAAGACACATAACAACCCCACAACGGTAAACGTGTCAAGAAATTGTGATAAGAATGTCGAAAAATTATTACGCAACCATAAATACTTGCCTTTGGTCAATTTTTTCCAGAAATGATAAATAGCCACATCTACATACTGCGCTAGCAAATATGCAATCATAGAAGCTAATACAGCTATTGGCGACAGCGCAAAAACTTGCGTAAACGTTTCATCGTTTAAAGGTGATGAAGGAATTGCTGGCGCAACTTCTGCCAATAATATAATACCCATAGAAAAGAAAGATGCAAAAATACCTGCGGTGACAATCTGGTTAGCCATTTTTCTACCATAAATCTCTGATATAAGATCTGTTATTAAAAAAGTTATAGGATAAGGCAAAATACCTACGGATACTTCAAAAAGCGAAACCCCAAAAACGGTGAAATCCCCGAAGGGATTCCAATAAAAAAATTTTTGAAATATAAGGTTAGAAACCACTAAAGAAGTGATAAACAAAGCCCCTAAATACAGATAAATACGTTGTGCTAGTTTTCTGTCTTTTAAGGTCATATATTACTTAATATCTAATACAAACGGCATTCTAGCCTGTATACCCTTTTGCTCTTTAAAAGATTGCAGTTCCTTTAGCACTTTATATGCCTCTTCGCCTATTTCTTCTTTTAATAAATTCTCTTTGATTTGAAGACTAGCGCCTTCTAAATCTTCCATAAAACGCTCAAATCCGCTTTTATATTTCGGAAACTTCTTAATTCCGTACGAGCTTAGAGAAGCTAAATCAGCAGCCGCTTCAATAGCATCATCTAAATTACCTAACTCATCTACCAAACCAACTTCTAAAGCTTCGGTACCGCTCCAAACTCTACCCTGCGCTACACTATCTACTTGCGCCATGGTCATATTTCTACCTTCTGATACTCTTTGCAGAAATGTTTGGTAGGTTTCTTCTATACTCTCTTGCACTTGATTTTTAAAACTTTCTTGCATTGGCTCAAAAAGTGAATATTTGACGGCATTTTTATTGGTACCTACTTGCTCTGCATTAATCCCTATATCACCAGCTAATTCAGTCATGTTCGGTACAGTACCAAATACCCCTATAGAACCAGTTATGGTAGTTGGTTCGGCAAAAATCTTATCAGCGCCAGCGGCAATGTAATAACCACCAGATGCTGCAACATTACCCATTGACACTATTACAGGCTTCACTTTCTTGGCAAGTGCAACTTCTCTCCAAATAATATCTGAAGTCAAAGCACTACCGCCTGGCGAATTAACACGCAGAACAATAGCCTTCACCTTATCATCTTCACGCGCTTTAATCAATGCTTCATTTATAATACCCTGACCAATAACATTCGGACCACCTTCACCATATAAAATTTCACCTTGTGCGAAAACAACGGCAATTTTATCATCACCAAACTTTAACTTCTTTTTATTCGAATACTTTACGTAATCACCCAAGGCACTATAGTTAATATCTGCGTTTTTTTTAATCTTTAGTGCATTTGCTAGTTTGCTCTCATACTCATCATAAAAAACAACATCATCAATCAAGCCTGATTTTTTTGCATATTTCGGAGTTCTACCTCCTAAAGTATCTGCAATAATATTTAAATCTGACTCAGAGATAGATCGTGTTTTTGAAATATCTACAATCATAGAATTCCAAAGAGATTGAAGTAAAGAAGTTAATTGGCTTCTATTTGCTTCACTCATGTTATTTTCAAGATATGGCTCAACAGCACTTTTGTATTTTCCATGACGAATAACCTCCATCTTAATTCCAGATTTCTCTTGCAGTTCTTTATAGTAAAGAACCTCTGTAGACAAGCCTTTAAAATCTAAAATCCCTACCGGATTTATAAAAATAGAATCTGCCACACTAGCCAAATAATAATCACGTTGCATAAAAATATCTGCGTATGCGTAAATAAATTTACCTTCAGCCTTAAAATCTTCTAATGATTTTCTAATAGCTTGTGTTTGTGCCAAACCTGCCATTATAAAGTTGTTATTAATACTGATTCCCTTTATACGGTCATCATTTTTCGCTACCTCAATAGCTTGTATTATTTCATCCAATCCTTGCGACTCTTTAAAAATACCTGCAAAGGGGTCTAATTCATCACTACCCGTATAATCTGAAATTTGTCTTTTAAATTGCAACTCAAGAATAGAGTTATCTTCAATAGCAACGGTATCTTCACCACTACTGACTAAGCTTATAAAAATCAAAAACATAACAAACATGATTCCGAATGCAAACAGAGAACCCAAAATGGAAGCAAGAAAATTTCTTAAAAAATTCATTTAAATCTTTATTATAATAGTGAACAAAGATAACTAATGTGGATATGTTTTAGTTATTTTGTTCCAACATTATGGGAGTATACAAAACAGCATTCTTATCTATTGGTAGTAATTTAGGCAACCGTCAATTGTTATTACAAAAAGCTATTTTCGAAATCGGTAAAGTAGCCGGCGAAATTAGGCAGGTTTCTGCTGTCTACGAAACTCCGTCTTGGGGTTTTGAAGGTGAAGATTTTTTGAATGCTTGTTTAGAATTACAGACATTGCTTTCCCCAGAAGATCTATTAGCAAAATTATTGGCAATCGAAACCGATTTTGGAAGAGAACGGAGCGAAGGAAACAATTACCAAAGCAGAACTTTGGACATTGATATCATTTATTACGAAAAAGATGTAATAAACACCACCAAGTTAACTGTACCGCACCCTAAGATGCAAGACAGAAAGTTCATCTTGAAACCACTTGCAGATATTACTCCGCAATTCTATCATCCCATTTTTAATAAAGACACTAGAAATTTGCTTCAAGAGTGCAAAGATAAAAGCACCATAACAAAACAAATAAAAAGACTTTTCAAAAGCAGGCATACGTTTTTTGCTAGTTTGGAGTATGTTGCCATTGAAGGAAATATTGGAGCAGGCAAAACAACATTGGCAACTAAAATTTCTGAAGACTTCAATGCAAAATTAATTTTAGAACGTTTTGCCGAGAATCCGTTTTTACCTAATTTCTATGAAGATCAAGCGAGGTATGCTTTCCCTCTAGAGATGTCTTTTTTAGCAGACCGATATCAGCAATTTACAGAAGATACAAATCAACTAGACCTTTTTAAGAGTTTTATGGTAAGTGATTATGATATTTATAAATCGTTGATATTCGCCAAGGTTACCCTACAACAAAATGAATTTGACCTTTATAGAAAGGTGTTTAACTTTATGTACAAGGAAGTTAAAAAGCCCAAAGTATACGTTTATCTGTATCAAACAACAGAAAGATTACTAGAGCAAATAAAGAAACGTGGCAGGGACTATGAACAGAATATAGAACTCACCTATCTTGAAAAAATCAACCGTGGTTATTTTGACTTTCTAAGAACATACCCTAAAGAAAATCAACTAATTATAGACGTAAGCGAGCTTGATTTTGTGAGTCACAAGAGTGATTATGAAACTGTTTTAGCTAAGATAGAAGACTTTGCCTTAGCCAATACATGACAATAATAAATCGCATTATTTCTTGCGTAAATGAAAAGAAAATCTTTTATTGTGAAGGCATACGTGCAACTAACTAACTCAAACTATACTAAAAAGCCTGGTCTACGACCAGGCTTTTTTTATGCGTTTAACTTGCTCCAGCAATCCCACACTACAACACCCACGCTAACTGAAATATTCAATGAATGCTTGGTGCCGAATTGCGGTATTTCCAAAACCTCATTACTACCAGAAACCACATTTTGGGCAACACCCTTTACCTCGTTTCCAAAAATGAATACCTGCTTTTTGCCTTCAGCAGGCATATATTCGTTAAGCTGCGTAGCTTTTTCAGCCTGTTCTACAGAAATAATGTGGCAGCCCTCTTTCTTCAATTTTTCAACCAAAACCACCGTATCATCAACATGCTCCCAATCGACACTATCGGTTGCACCTAATGCCGTTTTATGAATATCTTTATGAGGCGGTGTAGCGGTAATACCACACAAATATATTTTCTCAATCAAAAAAGCATCGGCAGTTCTAAAGACAGATCCAATATTATTTAAACTTCTTATATTATCAAGAACAATAATTATGGGAGATTTACCGGCAAGCTTATACCCTTCAACATCAATTCTATCTAACTCCTCATTTTTTAATTTTCTCATACTTAATTGATCAATTTCGTTAGTTTGACTGGTTATAAACTTATCCTCAAATATCAACAATGATTAAAATTCAAGAGATTAAACCATACTTTCGTGAAGGTGCAAAATTAATGAGATAAAGATAAAGTGGCGGATAAAAGCAAGACAAAAAAGGTAACCCCTTTAATGAAGCAATATAATACCATCAAGACCAAGTATCCTGATGCATTATTGCTATTTCGAGTAGGCGATTTTTATGAAACTTTTGGTGAAGATGCAGTAAAGGCTTCACGCATACTAGGTATTATTCTAACCAATAGAAATAATGGTGGCGAGCGAACCGAGTTAGCTGGCTTCCCACATCACTCCCTAAATACCTATTTACCTAAATTGGTAAAAGCAGGTCAGCGTGTTGCAATATGCGACCAGTTAGAAGATCCAAAACAAACAAAAACTATTGTCAAAAGAGGTGTGACCGAATTGGTTACCCCAGGTGTGGCAATGAATGACGATATCTTAAACTCTAAGACTAATAATTTTCTATGTGCCGTTCACTTCGGAAGAAAAAAAATAGGAATTGCTTTTGTTGATATCTCTACGGGTGAGTTTTTAACATCAGAAGGTAGCCAAGAGCAAATAGACAAATTATTACAGAATTTCTCACCTAATGAGATTTTAATATCCAAAGCATATAAAAAAGAATTCTTAGAGATATTTGGCAAAAACCATCATTTGTTTTACTTAGAAGACTGGGTTTTTCAAGAAGATTACGCTCTAGATAACCTTACATCTCACTTCAATACCAATACGTTAAAAGGTTTTGGTGTAGATCATTTAACCTGTGGTATTATAGCGTCAGGTGTGGTTTTGCATTACTTAGGCGAAACACAACACCGCCAATTACAGCATATATCTAAATTACAGCGAATAGCTGAAGATGATTATATATGGATGGATCGCTTCACCATTAAAAACCTAGAACTTTACCATTCTACCAATGTTAATGCAGTAACACTGTTAGATGTTATTGATAAAACAATCTCACCAATGGGTGGGCGAATGATTAAAAGATGGCTTGCCTTACCGCTTAAAAATTTAGAAAAAATTAAAAGGAGGCAACAAATTGTTTCTTTCTTACATGATGAAGAAGTTGTTTTAGAAAAGTTTCAGCACCATATTAAACAAATGGGCGATTTAGAACGATTAATTTCTAAGGTCGCTACAGGCAAGGTAAACCCTAAAGAAGTAGTACAACTAAAAAATTCTTTAGAAGCTTTAATTCCCATTAAGCAATTAGCTACGGCATCTAAAAACGAGTCACTAGCTTTAACAGGAGACCAAATACAATCTTGCGATTTACTACGCGCTAAAATAAAAGAGATGCTTAGCGAAGAAGCACCTGTAAATATTTTAAAAGGAAGTACTATCGCTAAAGGATTTTCTAAAGAATTAGACGAACTTAGAGGATTAGCAACTTCAGGAAAAAACTATCTAAACAAAATGCTAGAAAGGGAAACTGCCGCAACCGGCATAACATCCCTTAAAATAGCCTCTAATAATGTCTTTGGTTATTATATAGAAGTTAGAAACACCCATAAAGATAAAGTACCTGAAACATGGACGCGTAAACAAACTTTGGTAAATGCAGAACGCTATATTACCGAAGAACTTAAAGAATACGAAGCAAAAATTCTAGGAGCAGAAGACCGTATTTCAACTTTAGAGCAACAACTATTTTCTCAATTGGTCGTATGGATGCAAGAGTATATTGCCCCTGTACAAAACAATGCACACCTTATTGCTCAATTAGATTGTCTTTGTGGTTTTGCACAACTTGCAAAAGAAAATGCATACAACTGCCCTTCTTTAAATGATTCTACAGATTTAGAAATAAAAGACGGAAGGCACCCGGTTATTGAAAAACAGCTTCCTTTAGGCGAACAGTATATTGCCAACGATTTACAACTAGACAGATCTAATCAACAATTTATAATGATTACCGGTCCGAATATGAGTGGTAAATCAGCATTACTACGACAAACAGCATTAATTGTACTACTTGCACAAATGGGAAGTTTTGTATCTGCAGAATCAGCTAAAATTGGTGTTGTAGATAAAATATTTACCCGAGTTGGTGCAAGTGACAATATTTCAATGGGCGAATCTACTTTTATGGTAGAAATGAACGAAACGGCATCGATACTTAATAATCTCTCTGAGCGAAGCCTTGTATTATTAGATGAAATTGGTCGCGGTACAAGTACATATGATGGTATATCTATTGCTTGGGCAATTTCTGAATATCTACATGAGCACCCAGCAAGAGCAAAAACAATGTTCGCTACACATTACCATGAGCTCAATGAAATGACCAACACCTTTAATCGCATTAAAAACTATAATGTCGCTATAAAAGAGTTAAAGGATACGGTTTTATTTCTACGAAAATTGGTTCCGGGTGGTAGTGAACATAGTTTTGGTATTCATGTGGCTAAAATGGCTGGTATGCCTCAACAAGTAATTCAAAAGGCAAATAAAATTTTGAAGAAGTTGGAAAATAAACATGTAAGTGAAGATGTCGGAGACAAATTAAAAAGTGATTCTGACGAAATGCAATTGAGCTTTTTCAATTTAGACGACCCTTTATTGGACGAAATCAAGGACGAAATCACGAATTTAGACATAGATACACTAACTCCGGTAGAAGCTTTAATGAAATTAAATGAGATTAAAAGGCTGTTAACCAAGGGTAAAAAGGCTACTTCATAAATTTTTTAATTCTTTTGCACTTTTTTACTTTGGTTTTTACAGAATTGTTTTAAATTTGCAGCCGCATCTTTCAAGAGATGCACGTTCTTAAAAATTTGCGAAAGTAGCTCAGGGGTAGAGCATCACCTTGCCAAGGTGGAGGTCGCGGGTTCGAATCCCGTTTTTCGCTCAGAAAATGTTGCCAGTCAACATTTTTTTCAAAGCCAAGTATGCTCGAGTGGTGGAATTGGTAGACACGCCGGACTTAAAATCCTGTGCTCTTTGGGGCGTGCGGGTTCAAGTCCCGCCTCGAGTACCACAAAACCCTTGTTAATCTTTAGATTTTCAAGGGTTTTTTATTTTATATACTTTTCAAATCGAAGTCTTCAGTTATTCATTAACTTTAGTTATCATTACAAATGCATGCTAAAAAAAATACTAAAAATATCAGGGTTATTACTATTAGCGTTAATTCTAATCATATTTGCCTGTAATAGTATTATCTCAAGTACCGCAGAAGACAAAACTTATACAGATGTAGCATTAATACCAGCCAATAGAGTCGGTCTCGTTTTAGGCACTTCTAATCGATTAACCAACGGCTCTCCTAATCCATACTACACTTATCGTATAAACGCAACCAAAGCGCTCTACAATGAGGGTAAGATTAAATTTATATTAGTTAGCGGGGACAATGGTAGCATCTATTACAACGAACCCGACACCTTCAAGAAAGACTTAGTAAAAGCTGGTATACCAGAAGAGGTTATTTTCTTAGACTATGCAGGCTTTAGAACTTTAGATTCTATGTTCAGGGCTAAGTTTATTTTCGGTTTAGATGACGTAACGGTTATCTCTCAAAAATTCCATAACGAAAGAGCTATTTATATTGCAAAGCAAAAAGGCTTGAATGCAATTGGTTTCAATGCTAAAGATGTTTCTGCAAGTCAAGGGCTAAAAGTTCAAATAAGAGAATATTTAGCTCGAGTAAAAGTATTTATTGATATGATACTAAACACCCAACCAAAATTCTACGGTACCCCTATAGAGATAAAATAAGTCGCTAAATTCAGTACAATAAAATACACTACATTTAAGAGCACTGACTAAAACCAACTAGAATGCTCAATTTAAAAACGATACTTAAAAACTTAGGTCCGGGACTTTTATTTGCAAGTATGGCCATAGGCACCTCTCATCTTGTCTTATCTACCAAAGCTGGGGCGCAATATGGCTGGCTGATGATTATTCCTATAATTTTAGCTAACATCTTAAAATACCCCTTTTTCGAGTTCGGTGTTCGATATACTAACGTTACCAATAAAACCTTAATAGAAGGCTATTTAAATCGCGGTAAAGGATATTTATGGTTTTATGCTATAATTAGCTTTATTACCACTTTCACCATACTAGCTGCCTTATATACCGTTACAGCCGGTCTATTCATAAATCTATTCGGAATCGGGCATAGTTATATTGCCATGGTAGCGCTAAGTTTATTTTTAATAATAAGTGCACTTCTGATTTTCGGAAAATACAAGTTTTTAGAAATCAGCTTAAAATTTGTGGTCGGTGTATTATTTATTGCTTTACTGGTTACTACTATTTTAGTTCTAGCAAAAGGACCAGTAAGCCATGTGTCAGACTTTAAACCCTTACCCATTTTAAATGAAGTAGGAATACTATTTTTAATAGGATTAATCGGGTGGATGCCTACCAGCGTAGAAGCATCTAGCTGGATAAGTTTGTGGAGTATTGAAAAATGGAAAACTCAAGACAAACCTAGCTTAAAAGAATCTCTACAAGAATTTAATATCGGATATACCATTACCGCCATATTAGCAGTCTTCTTTATGATAATAGGTTGGTATACGTTATACGGAACGAATATAGAACTCAGTAATAACGCAGTAAGTTTCGCAGACCAAGTTGTTCGGTTATTTACACAACATATTGGATCTTGGGCATATCTATTCATAGCCATTTCTGCATTTGCCACAATGTTCAGCACTTGTATGACCGCACATGATGCTTTAGCTAGAGTCAGCTTAGATATTATATCGCTATTAAAACCAAAAACCACATGGTATAGAACAAAAACAGCATACGCAGCAGGCGTCTTCGCCTTAACACTAATTAATTTTGTAGTTATAGCAGCGTTTAGCGCAAATATGGGAAATCTGGTTGCTTTGGCTACATTTGTATCTTTCGTTGTAGCGCCGATTGTAGGTTATATGAATTTAAAAAATGTAACCAGCGATGACCTAGAACCTAAATTTCGACCAGGTAAGAAACTAAAATTACTCACCTATGTAGGAATTTTATTCTTGTCTGGTTTCGCCTTCTATTACTTCTATATCATTATTTTTTAACAATGATATGGAAGTAGGCAACAATTACTCTACAACAAATAATGTACGTTCGTTTTGTTTATGAAGAAAATCTAGGCAATAAGCACCATTTACGCAATTGTTTACGATTATCTCTTCACCATAACCAGTTGCCTCAATAATGTTATTTGAATTTAAACCATTGCTCAAAAGATAGTTTTTAATAACATCAGCTCGCTGTTGCGATAACCTTTTATTAGACGAAGTACTGCCCCTGGTATCTGTATGAGATTGTATTCTTAATCTCATTTGAGGAAAACGTACGACAGCGTCTATAACTTTATTAAGCTCCTCTTCTACTTGAGCGTTTAATACTGATTTACCTTTATCGAAATAGAATTTATTTAGTTTTAATACCGTTTTATCTTCTCGTTGTGTTACCAAGTCTTCCATTCTTGAAAGACCCATATTATAAGCAGTATTTTGAATTTCTTCCATCCCCTCTTCAGAATACGTGGTAGAGAAAATAGAATAACCATCACTCATAGCCTGGATCGTTACTTGAGACATCCACGGCACTTCTACTCTAAAGCTACCGTCATCACCTGCAAAAACTTCTTTTAAAATATCTCCTTGTTGGTTCAACAATCTCACTTGAGCACCTTTTAATCCTACTTTATTTCGAAGGTTAACTACTTTACCACCTAAGGCAAAAGTTTTTAAACCAGGAGTATTTTTAAGCTCAAAACCATATAAGTCATCTCCGCCTTTACCACCAGCTCTATTAGAAGCAAAGAATCCAGATAATCCTTTATTTTCAATATTTTGAATAATGAATCCGAAATCATCTGCTACTGAATTAATACCGTCTCCTAGGTTTACAGGTATAGTATACGAATCATTAGGTAACATATTAGACTTGTAAATATCCATCCCTCCAAAGCCATAGAAAACATCCGAAGAGAAATATAAACTACCGTCAAAAACGTACGGAGCAATCTCGTTGCCCGGTGAGTTTATTCTAGGTCCTAGATTAATAGGTGCAGACATTATCTGCCCGTTATTAGTGTACACATAATACAAATCTGTACCACCATAGCTATCGTCAAAATTGGCAGCAAAATATAATCGTTCAGTAGCATCGTCAAAGAAGGGGTAATAAAAAGAAGTACTTAAATCTTTTAAAATAAATCGAAACCGATTATTTTTTGTAAGTGTACCTATTGCCAATGCATTTTTACCATTCTCATCATATCTAAGCTCACCATCTTCTTCATTAGACAAGACATAAAAAAATGTAGTTAGTTTTTCAGAGTAATAGGGAGTTGATTTATGGAAGTCGGTTGTCGGTATTTCTTCAAAAGTTTCTACATCAACCAAATTATTATCAGAGCTCAATCTAGCAAAGTAAATATCTAAATATGATTCACCCGTTGGTTCATACAGGTTTTTAGTATTTCGACCTCTGCTACTACTAAAAAGCAAACCATTCTTATAAAATGCCGGCGAGAAATCTCCTTGTGCACTATTCACCCCTAAATCTCGAATGTTACTATTATCAGTTCCAGAAGGTATATCTAATAAACTGTAATTAAATTCAGCATTTTCTAAAAGTTCTGGAGATAATTTGTCTGCTTTTGATTTTAAGAACATTTTCACTCTATCTCTTTCAGAGTTTTTAGAAAGACTCTGCAACATTTTATTAAATCTGTTTACAGTTATTATCGTATCGTTCTTGTTGACCTTTAAATAAAGCTCAGATGCACTATCATAACTGCCTGTACTAAAATAAGAATCTGCAAGGTTAAGTAATTGATGATTGGTCAATGAATCTTTTTGCATTTCACTATTATACGCTGCAATCGCTTTTTCATATTGATAACCATAAAAAAGGTTATCGGCTTTAGATTTTTTGTCTTGAGCCGTACTTAGAAATGGTACAAAAACTAGTAATACTATGATTAATTTAAATTTCATTTTAGTTCTCTTTAAAAGAATCGAGGTGAATCAACTTGTTTTGGTTTACCCTTTGCATTATTATCACTACTCCCTTTAGATTTCGAAGGTCCTTTTCTACCCAAATAGAATTTAAGTATGATCTCATGAGACCCTTTATTAAATTCGCCAAGTAAGTTCGTATTATAATCATACGAATACCCAGCAAACAAAGTATTTGAAATCTGAAAACCTGCTAAACCACTAAACGCATTATCTAAGCGATATGAAACACCTGCCGTAACCACATCAGAAATTAAGAAGTTACTCGATAAGTTAACATTAACTGGCGAGCCAGATATCGTATTAACCAAAAAGGCAGGTTTAAATTTCAGGTTATCTGATAGTTCAAAAACATAACCCCCTATAAAATTAAATTGAAGCTTATCTTCTACCACAGATGCAATCTCGTCATTATACACCCCTTCGGTTAAAAAATTAGGTACAGATGCACCTAAATACCAATCTTCTGAGTATAAGAAAGCACCAGCACCTACTGTTGGATAGAATTTACTCAACATCTCTTCACTAAGGTTCTCACCAGGATTCTCAAAAATACCTTTTGAAAAATCTACATTTAGAAACGAACCACCAGCATCAATACCAAAAGACAATTTTGTCTCGTCGGTAACCTTTATTTGGTAAGAATACGAAATATCGGCATAGGTCTGTGTAGCCGGACCTAATTCATCATTTACAATATTAATACCTAAACCTACTTTTTCATTTTTAAATGGCAGGTTTGCCCCAAAACGAAATGTTCTAGGTGCACCAGGTATATCAATCCATTGAGCTCTATATAATCCAGAAAATTCTGGATTTTCTACCGTACCAACATAAGCCGGGTTAAAACTACCGATATTATACATGTACTGGGTGTACTGAGGTTCTTTCTGTGAAAATGCATTAAAGCCTAACAGAGAAAATAGTACTAAAGCAATAGTATAACTCGATTTATAAAAGTTATAATCCATAATTTATTTTATCTAATAAGCTGTATCCAACCTTTATCTAGTATTGCAGGTTGATTATTAACACTATAATTCATGATATAAAAATAAGTTCCCTTTGGCACTTCTTTTCCTTTATAAGTACCGTCCCATACATCGCCATCATTTACTTTTTCGGTTTCAAATACAAGGTTTCCATAACGATCGTAAATTTTTATTCTGTATTGCAAATTAACTTCTAACTGTGCACCAGTATCTGGATTCGTTAAAGTTCTATTAATACGAAGAACCTCATTCTGATTATTACCGTTTGGAGAGAATTGATTAAACAGAAAACCTGGATCCCCAGGGCTTTTCTGAATTACCTCAACCTCAACGGTTGCTTCATTATTTTCTGTATTACCATCACGTGGTGTAGACCTAACAATATTTGCAGTATTCGTATATGTACCCATTGCTGGAACTCTAGCAATAATTCTCAATGTAGCTGTTTCTTCTCTATTTAAAGTCGGAATATTCCAATTACCCGAAGCTTCTTCATACGTACCACCAAAATCTGATTCAGCAGAAACAAATTCAAATCCGTTTTCAATCAAAATCAAATCATTGACAACTATATCTGTTACCACATCAGATTCAGAAACATTGGTAACACGAATAATGAATTCTACCTCATCTCCCACCAATGCTTTATCTGGGCGAGCCTCTTTCTCTATCTTAAGATCAACCCCTTGTGGAGCTTCAGTACTCAATTCTACAGTAGCTTCATCATTTTCAGGATTATTATCTGAAGGAATAGATTCAAGTAGAACGGCAGTGTTAATATACGGCCCTTGTTCTGCCACCATTACCGTGATAGATAGTTCCAAAGAAATACCAGCTGCAATTTCTGAAATGGTCCAATTACCCGATACCTCATCATAATCAGTAGCCCCAGGAGCATCTACAGAAACAAAATCAAAACCTAATTCTAAAAGATCACCAACAACAATAGCTCTTGCAGTTCTGTCAGATAAATTAGTAATTAGAATTTTAAAAATAATCGTATCACCAATTAAAGCATCAATATTATCAACAGATTTCAACACTTCTAAATCAATTGGATCATCACAATTGGGCGTAGCCACCGGATCACAAGGATCATCAGGGTCAGAACCATTTGTTTGCTCGTCTAAATCTGAAATTTCGTCACCATCGGTATCACAACTACCGTTGAATCGATTAGGTATACACGGATTATTATTGGCAGGATCTTGTTGATCATTTACTCCATCATTATCAGCATCTGCAGTATTAGATTCTAAAGCATCGATAATTCCGTCTTCATCCTCATCTAAAGGATTAGCAATATCATCACCAACCTCATCACCATCTTCAATACCATCACCATCGGTATCAGCATCGTTAGAATCTGTACCAAGAGTTACTTCTTGACCACCTAAAAGACCATCATTATCGTCATCGGTTTCGCAATCGCTAACGTTTATAGTTACATCTACGGTAGGGTTAACACATGGTGCAGTAGAATTTGTTGTCGTAAATCTAAAAACATAAGCCCCAGAAGCAAAATCTTCGAATTCCACAACATTTGTAGAACTAATATTTACATCGTTTTGCGGTCCGGAAACAAAAACCCAAACCCCAGGATCCGCACCAGATAGTCTCGTATCTAAATCTATCGCTGTAAGTCCGTTCGCAGCCACATTACAGATAGAACCGTTTGTTGCCGTTCCGGTAGTTGCCTGAGAACCTATTCTAGCAATAACAGGTTGTCTGTCTGTTGTACATTCATTTTCGGTTGCTTCTACATAGTATGTCGCGGTAGCGTTTAAAGAAGGAGTTGTAAATGTTACGCCCATTGCAATTGGCGTAACTGCATCCAAAGAATCATACCAATTAACAGAAGCGCCATCAGTTGGTTCAACACTTAACAATAAAGTACCAGGGCCACAACGTTCATTATCATTAATTACAGTTAATTGTGGCAATACATTTCTAACTATTTGCACTTCTATGGTACCACTTGCACAATCATTGGCTTCATCATAGAAAAAACCATAATAAGAAGCTGGTAAATCTACATCTTGAGCTTCTGTAGCCGTCAAGTGAGAATTTGTATTCAAAGGATTGGAAACTCTACTCCAAGTCAAAACCGTACCTGCAGGAGCTGTACTATTTGTAAAATCAAATAAGTTGGCAGAAAAATCATCTCCAGCCTCTTCTACACAATAGATATTTGAAACCGTTGTATCTAGGGTTGGGGCCGCCAAGCAATTATCATCATCAGTAATAGAAATTATTATCGAACTATTACCTTCTAGATTTACATTGTTTGAAGGCGAATCCAATTCGATAACAAAGGTTTCTGTATTTTCTAGGATTGCATCGTTTATAATTGGAATCGTAATATTCTGTACTTCATTAGCTTCACCATCAAATATTAAAGTTCCACTATTTCCAGTATAATCTTCACCTTCAGCTGCTGTATCATCGTTAAAAGAGTAATCAACTGTTGTACCCCCTACAACTGCAATATCCAATACCACTTCAAAAACCAATTCACCGGCATCAATATTTTCATTAACCTGAGAAATATCTAAAAAAGTTAATTCTGCCTGATCATTATCGTCAATTTCAACTGTAGCCGTTCTGGTAGCCGCAGCACCTAATTCATAACCAGCACCTGAAACCAATGTCAATATAACAGTTTCAGTACCCTCTTGAATTGCATCATTAATCGGTAGAATATCAATTTCAGCATTTTGTTCGCCAACCTCAATTCTTACAGCATTTTCATTTATTTCATCAAAATCTATTTCATTATCAGCAGTACCACTTATTGCATAATTAACAATTATTGGACCGCTAGTATTGTTGGGAGCACTTAAACTCACGGTAAATTCTCCGGTTGAATTTGCTCCACTGCTTTCTGCAGCTGTACCATCTGAGGCTGTAATTTGAGCAACATTAATATCGTCACTTACGATTACCATCGTAGCATTATTTGGACCACCAACTGAATAATCTGGACCATCTACTAATGTTAACATAACCGTTTCGTTAATCTCAATATCAGTATCGTTAATTGGTGTAATCGTAATTACACCAGTGCTTTCACCTTCCTCAATTGTAACGAAACCTGAAAGAGCAATAAAATCATCACCCTCATCTGCTGTACTATTAACATTAACCGTATATTCTATTTCAATAGGTGTACCGGTCGCATTTATTTTGCCCACATCTACAGTAAAATCACCTTCAATCAAAGGATTTTCGTTGATTGTGGCATCTGTTGTCTCAATAGAGGCTTCAAAAATATCATTGTCAATTATAGTAACCGTATCTGTATCTGGAGTACCAATTGTATATGAATCGCTATCAATACCTGTAATTGTCAACACTACAGTTTCATCTCCTTCTACAAGATCATCATCATCAGGAATTATATAAATATTCGTGGCACTGGCACCATCATTAATAATTACATTTCCTGTAATAGAATAATCGTCTCCACTAATTGCCGTACCAGAAAGTTCATAATCAATCTCTACAGGCTCCCCAGTATTATTCTCATTGTCTAATAAAAACCTGAATCTTCCACGATCAGCTCCTGTAGTAGCCCCCTCTATTGTTTCAGGCACAAAAGCAGTAACAGAAACCTCTCCAAAATCATTGTCCTCAATATTAATGGTAACCTCACTATCTACTCCTATAAAATAGTTAGGTTCATCTTCAACTAATTCGATATTAATAGTTTCTTCACCTTCAACAAGATTATCATCGTCAACTACAATATCTACAGTTGCACTACCAACCCCAGCAAAATTATAAGATATATCAATTTCTTCATCTAACTCCTGATAATCGATATTTGAAGTGGCTGTACTAGTTAATAATACATTATACTTAACTGTAACACTACCGGCACCAAATCCTAGATTAATAACATTAATTCGAAAACTACCAGATATTTCGCCCTCTTCAAGAGCATCGTTGATTTTTTCAATAGTTACGTTTTGAGCAGAAACATTTTGCGAAAAAGCACCTAAAAAAAGGAATCCAAAAACGAAAAGGAATTTCTTTAGAATCCTACTAATATGAGGAGTCAAAAAATTATTATATATACTTATTTTCATAGCATTCTTTATCATTCCCAACAATAAGGCTGAAGGATGTTCTAAATCCATAGCCAAAAATGAGGGTCTCAATATTACAAAAAAATCAAGGTAAACCCCTCACAAACAGTTGAAAAAAGGATTTATAGGTTAAATGGTAATATTAAGGAAACAATGGTTAGTCTGTTAACTCTGGGGCTTGCGTAGTAACAGAAGGTTCAATTTTTCTTACCAACCCTTGTAATACCTTACCAGGGCCTATTTCAGTAAAAACAGTAGCGCCATCTTTTACCATTTGCTGCACACTCTGCGTCCATTTCACTGGCGCAGTTAATTGCAGCATTAAATTCTTTTTAATTTCATCTGCACTAGTCACCGCAGTGGTAGGCACATTCTGGTATATTGGGCAACTAGGCGCAGAAAATGTAGTATTAGCAATTGCCGCAGCTAACTCTTCTCTAGCAGGCTCCATTAAAGGTGAATGAAAAGCACCACCTACAGGCAACATTAATGCACGTCTTGCTCCTGCTTCTTTTAATTTTTCACAAGCTTCTTCTACTGCTGATATTTCACCAGAAATCACTAATTGACCCGGACAGTTATAATTCGCCGCAACAACAATTCCTGAAATTTCTGAACATACTTTTTCTACAACAGCATCTTCCAAACCTAAAACGGCTGCCATTGTCGATGGCTTAAGTTCACAGGCCTTCTGCATTGCCAAGGCACGTTGCGAAACTAATTTTAATCCATCTTCAAAACTAAGAGTGTTATTTGCAACAAGAGCAGAAAACTCTCCTAATGAATGACCCGCAACCATATCTGGTTTAAATGAATCTCCCATTACTTTACTTAGAATAACAGAATGAAGAAATATAGCAGGTTGGGTAACCTTGGTCTCTTTCAATCCTTCGGCAGTACCTCTGAACATTACCTCAGTAATCTCAAAGCCTAATATATCATTTGCCTTAAGAAACAACTCTTTTGCAATAGGGTATTTTTCATAGAGATCTAAACCCATTCCAACAAATTGAGCACCTTGCCCAGGAAAAACATACGCGTTCATAACTTTTAGTTTTGGTGGGGCAAAAATACGTATTTTACATAGACTGCAATACCCAATTACATATTTGGATACCCACCTATTCTTTAAACCAACCAGAATACATAGTATAGGCTTCGGCAATTCTATTAATTTCTCCAGAACTTAATTCGGGACTAATATCTTTTATTTTCTTTGCAGGCATACCCGCAAAAATACTCCCAGATGGTACGTGGGTACCTTTAGTTAGCACAGCTCCGGCAGCAATAATACTATTACTTTCTACTACACAATCATCCATAATAATACTACCCATACCAATTAGCACATTATCATGTATGGTACAGCCATGTACAAGAGCATTATGCCCAATAGAAACATTATTACCAATTGTGGTAGGAAATTTTAAATACGTACAATGTATAACGGCACCGTCTTGTACATTAACCTTATCACCCATTTTAATGAAATGAACATCGCCACGTAAAACTGCATTAAACCAGACACTACATTGTTTACCCATGCTCACTTCACCAACTATTGTTGCATTTTCTGCAATAAAACAATCTTCACCTATAACAGGTTCTTTACCTCTAACTGCTTTTATCATTGTAATTCTTTTAATTAAAATAGGATAGAAAATCTTTTTTCTTTGATGCGGAAACCATTACTTCTTTACCGTTAGACATTACTACACTACCGCCTTTACCTTTTCTGTAATTCACCACCTCATTTACATTTACTAAAAAAGATTTATGTACTCTTGCAAACGGATAGTCGGTTAAAGCATCTTCAAAATATTTTAATGTTTTGCTGACCAAAATCTTCTTATTCAATAAATAGATTTCGGTATAATTATCATCTGCCTTACAATACAGTATTTCGGCAATGTTTAAAACCTGAAATCCGTCTTGCTGTGGCAATGTCAACTTCCCTTCAACTCCGTTAGATTTTGTACTTAATACCTCTCCCTCTAAACTAGCTTCTTTCTCACGAACACCTTCTACATAAGCTACCGCGTTTACCAACTCATCTATATTAATAGGTTTCGTCAAATAATATGCAGCATGGTTATTTAAAGCATCTTTTGCATAATGATCATAAGCAGTAACAAAAACGGTTTCAAAAGTTCTGTCCGGTAATTGATCTAGCAAATCAAAAGCATTACCAAAAGGCATCTCTACATCTAAAAACACCAAATCTAAGTCGTTATCACCAATTAAGACCAAGGCTTCTTTAATTGATGAAGCCTCCCCTAACAAATTTACACTTGGGCAATATTTAGCAATATAATTTCTTAATATCTCTCTACTATTTGCCTCATCTTCTACTAAAATTGCGTTTAAGCTCATTTTTCTCTTTTTAAAATGAATAGGACTTTAGTTCCTGAACCATCTGACTGTAAATCTGAAATTTTGATATCTACCTTATCGGTATACATATCGTTTAGAATAGCCACACGTTTTTTAATGATGCCCATTCCTTTCGACTTTTGTTTTCGTTGATTTTGGGTTTTAATTTCTGCAGATTTCTTTCTTCCGATACCATTGTCAGTAATAGAAATTATGATTGAATCTGCAGTATTCTCTTTTATAGTGACCAACAATTCGCCTTTTTCATCCCTATATCGTAATCCGTGCCAAATAGCATTTTCAATATATGGCTGTAATAACATTGGTGGTATTTGAAATTTAGAAACCTGTACATTCTCATCAACAGCTATCTGATAATCAAACTTATCTTCGAATCTAGAATGTTCTAGTTTTATATAAAGTTCTAACTGTTGCAATTCTTTTTCCAACGGAATAAAATCTTCTTCAGAATTTTCAAGTACAGAGCGCATCAACTTTGAGAAATCGCTTAGATATCTATTGGCACTACGTTCATCACTTTTTGAAATAAAATTATTTACAGAATTAAGTGCATTAAATATAAAATGCGGATTCATTTGCGACCTCAACGATTTCAACGCCAATAAATTATTTGCCAGTTTTTGTTGTTGATTACTACGGTAAAAGAAAAAAGCCGCCAATAAAGTTAATAAGAGCCCGAATATGAGGGAATAAATCACCAATTGCTGCCGCTTATTACTCTCTTTCACCAACTCCTGCTCCGTAAGTGCTAAATCATACTTGCTTTGCGAAAGTTCTCTTTCTTGCTCTAAACCTGTAAGTCGGTTTTCTGCATTTGAAATTTCACGATTAAACCTGGTAGCTCTAGAAATCTCTTGTTCTTTACGAACATATAGCGAATCTACTAAAGCCACATATGCTTGGTAAGTATCTAATGCCTTGGTAAAATCACCTTTCACCTTATACACTTCAGATAACTTTCTAGTAGCATCTTTCTGAACCACTAAATCATCATCTGAATCTGCTTCAACAATACTTTTCTCTAAAAAAGGAATAGCCTCGTTGTACTTATCTTGAGAGATATACGCATTCGCAATTTTATAGTTAATACGCTGTGATGTAATAGTGTCGCCTAATTCTAATTTCTTAACACCTGCGTTGGGCGAATTAAGCTTTTTTAATTCTTGAAGACTACTTTTACGCATAGTAATCTCTTCGTTGAACCTATTTTTTGTATTGTAGAAATCCGCTACCTTTTCTTTCTCTTGCAATGCTCTTTTGGGTGCTGACTGAGTTGCAAGTTCTAAAGAACTATCATAATAAGCTTCAGCCTCCATATTCTGATTTCCTAAAGAATAGGTGTCGCCTATTTTAGAATTTAGGTCAATCATTTTTGATGTAATCTGATTCTTATTGGCAATCAACAACCCTCTATTATATAAATCTAAAGCTTCTTCTGTTCTACCATTCCCTTTTTTAGCATCACCTAGCAGTTCATAAAGTACTACACTTTGGTGTGGCGGCATGGACTTAATCTCTAATAACGGATTCAACAACGCTAAGCTTTCGTCATATCTGTTCGTTAAGTTATACGCCTTAGCTAAAAGCAAAGAAGTTGAAATCGTCTTATTATTTTCTAAAGCATCTTCATAATTATCAATAGCCAAATCTAATTGCTTATGATATTGATAGATCTCGCCAAGTTTAGAAAGCGACCTTGCCAGTTCTTTCTTTCGCCCTCGCTTCCCTAAAATTGATATAGATTGCGCTACCAAGTCAATACTTCTTTCAATATCTTGAGCTTTATACTCTTCTGCCGAATCTAATAACTGCTGATGTTTGACAGCTATATCCGGTAATGATTTTGATCGACTGCTAATTGGTGAAGATTCAAAATCTTCAACTAAGATTAAAACATCGTCATTCTTCTGTACATCGTACCGTAAGGTTTCAATATCATCATGCTCTATAACTAGCTGATCACCAATTCTAGTTCTAATTTCAAACTCTCCTAAACCGTTAGTAATCACAAAGTCTCCCATATCATTAGAAATGGAAACTCCCGATATTGGTTTTCCAGTATTTCTAACTTCTACCCTACCCTCTAAAGTAAATCTTAGAGCATCGTTTTGCCCTTGAGAATAAAGTGCGCTCCATCCCAAAAGAAAACATATTACGATATAGATACTATAATTTTTCATCTGTTATTACTACGGTAAACTTAGCTGATTATTGTGGCACTAAAAAATACGAAATACTTAAAACACCCAATATTAAAGCATCATTTCATGGGTTTACAAACTCTGCATACCACTTTACTAAGTGAAACGGACAGTTCGCTCATTATCGTTATTCAGAGAAATACTTTGCTTTTAGTTTAGTATTGAATTTAAAACAAAAAACGATGAAAACGATTAAACAACTTGGATCATTCGGCATAGCACTTCTCACTTTAACTACAGTATTTGCATGTAATACTACTGATAAGAAAAAGCCTATTGAATTAATTGCCCAAGCTTCTGAAACTATTGAACCAAAAGAAACGAACACCGTTCAGATAGCTTTGTTATTAGATACTAGTAATAGTATGGACGGGCTAATAAACCAAGCAAAATCTCAGCTTTGGGATATTGTAAATGAGTTTAGCTATGCAAAATGTGGTAACGATACCAGACCAAATTTACAAATTGCATTATACCAGTATGGCAACGACAATCTTTCTGCAAACGAAGGGTACATTCAGCAAGTATTAGGTTTTAGTAGTGATTTAGATGAAATTTCAGAAAAATTATTTTCTTTGACTACCAATGGCGGCGAAGAGTATTGCGGAAAGGTATTACAGACCTCTTTACACCAATTACCATGGAATAAGAATCCGGATTTATTGCGAATGATTTTCATTGCCGGTAACGAACCCTTTACGCAAGGTAGATACAACTACAGAACTGCATTAGCTAATGCCAATGAAAAAGATGTAGTGGTAAATACCATCTTCTGTGGAAATTATGAATTGGGAATAAAAACCGATTGGAAAAATGGCGCTTCATTAACAGGTGGGGAATATATGGCTATTGATCACAACAAAGAAGTTGTACATATTAAAACTCCTTATGACGATACTATCATTAAACTGAACTCTAAATTAAATACCACCTATGTTTCTTATGGATCGATGGGTCAATCAAAAATTATCGCACAAGAAGTACAAGACAGTAATGCATTAGAGATGGAAGAAGCCGTTGCCGTTAAAAGAGCGGTCAGCAAAAGTTCTAGACTTTATAATAATAAAAAATGGGATTTGGTCGATGCTTACGACGATGCCGAATTTGAAATTAGTTCAGTAGAAAATGATGAATTACCAGAAGAACTACAAGGTAAAAATGAGAAAGAAATAAGAACCTACGTCGAATCAAAAAAGAATGAAAGAGAAGAAATTCAAAAAGAGATACAAGAATATAACAAGAAACGACTAGCCTATATTTCTGAACATCAAAAAGATGAAAAATCAGGAGAGCTTGAAAATGCTATGATTAAAGCAATTAAAAAACAAGCTAAGACAAAAAATTACAGTTGGGAATAATAAAATACCAGGTCTGCTCAATTACGGGCAGACCTTTTTAATTAGCTGATGGGCAATAACAATCGTACTTACGACCTGTTTGTCCAAAATCGTACCCTAAAGTAATTTGATGAAAACCACCGTTATCAAAACGGATATCTCCCATTTGATAAGAATAATTATAAGAAACCATAAAGTTATTAATATTAGCACCCACTATAGGTGTTATCAATTGCAAACGTTGTTCTCCGAAAGTTCCATTATCTTGAAATTGAGCTCCATCGAAACTTCTTCTATAAGAAATTCCTCCCCAAATGCGACCAAAGTCAACATCCTTATAAACTTTACCGTTTATATCAATAGTTTTCTCTTTGGTGAATTCAGTTAATTGAAAAAGTACTGAAGGTTCAACTTGCCATTCGTTTTTACCAAAAACATAGCCTGTAGAAATTAAAAAACGTCTAATATTATCAATCACCAACTGGTCAGGATTATCTTGCCTATCTCTATAATAAACATTTCTCTTACTACCAGTAAGTGCATTAGTCACGGCGAAATGTGTATAAAACTCTTGATAATTATAAGAAATACCTATATCAACATTGGCGTAAGTAGAACTTAATTTAATACCTGAAACTGCAGGATCTGGGGTAACCGACCTAAATTCAGTCTCATCTAAACTACTTTGTAAAATGGTTCCGCTTAGACCAAACGATAATTGATTTAAAACCCTAACATCATTACTGCCCATTCTTAAATGATGTGCATATGTTAATTTCATTCCAGTTTGCGAGTGATAGCCATTTGCATCATTAAATACAATTGCACCAATACCACTTGGAGAATCACCCAATCTAAAATGAGCGTTTATCGTCTGCAAACTTGGAGCATCGTCGACATCGAACCATTGCTTTCTAGCCGTAGCTCTTACTTTACCACCTTCACCGATACCTGCCATTGATGGAAAAACCAAATAGTAGTTATCTGACAAATAATCAAAATACACAGGTATACCTTCCTGTGCAGTAGATTTGGAACCAACAATAAGAAAAATTAATATCAATAAAAAGTTGTATTTCATCTTAGAATGTTAAAACTAGGTTTAGTTTCGCAATTACAAAGTTAATAACGAGTTAACCTGAACATTATTATGTGACGCGAAACTAAGATTTCCTTTGTATTTTTGTGTAAAATATTTGATGAAATGAAAGAGTATTCGATTACGGTCGTAAAGACCAATAACCCAAATATATTAAAGTTCGAAACTAATCATATTTTAGTTCAACGAAAAAATTACGAATTCAAGAATATTGATAATGCCAAAAACTCACCTTTAGCACAGCAATTATTTCATTTGCCATTTATTAAAACGGTATATATTTCTGGTGATTTTATCGGATTGGAACGTTATGATATTGTTCAATGGGAAGATGTAAAAGATGAAGTGGCACAACAGTTAGTTGAGTATTTAAATGCTGGGGAACCAATAGTTATTGAAGAAGACATGGATAAACCAGTACCGGTAACCGTTTATGCAGAGGTTACACCTAACCCATCTACGATGAAGTTTGTAGCTAGCAAAAAAATAGTAGCATCGGCATTCGAATTCAAAAACATTGATGAAGCTAGAGATTCTAAATTAGCTATGGAGCTATTTCAATTTCCGTTCGTAAAACAAGTATTTATAGATGAGAACTACGTTTCTGTTTCTAAATATGAAGTTGCAGAATGGGACGATATCAATATCGAATTACGCGAAGTAATTAGAAATTTCATTGCTGATGGCAAAGAAATTGTTACTGATAATGCAAAAGCTATTGGTGCAGAAGCGCAAGTATCTGAAACTGTATCGGCAGAAAGCACGATAGAACTTGATGAAATCTCTCAAGAAATAGTTGATATTTTAGAAGAATATGTAAAACCAGCCGTAGCGAGTGACGGTGGTAATATTATGTTTCAATCATACGATGTAGAAAGCAAAACGGTTAATGTAATTTTACAAGGAGCGTGCAGTGGCTGCCCATCATCAACTTTTACCTTGAAAAACGGTATCGAGACGATGCTAAAAAATATGATGGGAGACAAAGTAAATGAGGTAGTTGCGCTTAATGGTTAATTAATCATTGAATTGAATTAAACATTGCCTTCAATTTTTGTAACTTTAAATAAATCTAAAAATCATTAATTATGGCAGTTTTAAAAGTAATCGAAATATTAGCAAATTCTGACAACGGATGGGAAGACGCAGCAAAAAAAGCAGTTTCTGAAGCATCTAAATCAGTAAAAAATATTAAATCGGTTTACATCAACGAGCAAAGTGCTACTGTTGAAGATGGTAAAATCAAAAATTATAGAGTAAATGTGAAAATCACTTTTGAAGTGAAATAACAATTACCTAACAGGATTAAAAGCGCCAAAAGGCGCTTTTTTTTGTTTTAAAACTAAAATACTCCCAATGCCTACCCCACAAAAGCACACTAATAATCTAATTAAAGAAAGCAGTCCATATTTACTACAGCACGCGCATAACCCAGTTAATTGGGAAGCGTGGAATGATGATGTTTTAAAACAAGCAAAAGAAGAACAAAAACTAATACTTATTAGTATTGGTTATGCCGCTTGTCATTGGTGTCATGTTATGGAACATGAATGTTTTGAAGATGAAGAAGTCGCAGAAACAATGAATGCCCATTTTATTAATATAAAAGTGGACAGGGAAGAACGACCAGATATCGACCATATTTATATGCATGCATTACAGATGATGACAGGTAGTGGCGGCTGGCCTTTAAATATACTTGCGCTACCCGACGGCAGACCTTTCTGGGGCGCAACCTTCGTCAAAAAACAAGAATGGATACAAGTATTGAATCAACTTCAACAACTTTATGTTGAAGACCCTAATAAGATTATGGGATATGCCGAAAACATGGCAGCAGGACTAAAAGAAATAAATGCTATTACTTCAGATGAAAATCAAGATTTAATTGAAGATTCTGAAATTGATACGATGGTTATCGATTGGACCAAATACTTTGATACCTTTTTAGGAGGATATAAACGGGCACCAAAATTCATGATGCCTACCAATCTGAACTTTTTACAATACTATTCTCACGCAAAACAAGATAATACTGTAAATGAATATGTAAACACCACTCTAACAAGAATGGCCTGGGGCGGCATATTTGATCATGTCGGTGGTGGATTCTCTAGATATTCCGTAGACACTAAATGGCATGTACCCCATTTCGAAAAAATGTTATATGACAACGGCTTGTTAATTAGTCTTTACGCGAATGCATATGCAAAGACTAACAATAATCTCTATAAAGCTGTCGTAGAAAAAAGTGTCATATTCCTAGAAGAAGAACTATTAGATAAAAGCAACGGATTTTACTCTTCTTTAGATGCTGATAGTTTAACTGATGACAACAAGTTAGTAGAGGGTGCATTTTATGTTTGGCAAGAAGAACAACTTAAAGAGCTATTAAAAGACGATTACCCTATTTTTAGTGATTACTTCAGTATTAACTCTTATGGATACTGGGAAGATGACAAATATGTACTTATTAGAGATTCAGAAGCCTTAGCTATTGCAATGAATCATTCTATCACCAAAATAGAATTACAAAAAATAATTACGAAGTGTCTTTCACTATTGAAGGTAGAGAGAGAAAAAAGAAACAAACCAAGGTTAGATGATAAAATTTTAACTTCTTGGAATGGCTTGACATTAAAAGGACTCACAGATGCCTATAGATATTTAGAAGATGACAAGTATTTGAGCCTTGCTATTAATAATGCTAATTTTATTCTAGAACATATGACCACAGAAGATGGTGGTTTATACCGCAACTTCAAAAATGGAAAAAGTACTATTCATGGTTTTCTCGAGGATTACGCCTCTATTATCGATGCATTCATAGGGCTATATGAAGTTTCTTTTGATGAGAAATGGCTAGATCATAGTTTAGAATTAACAAAATATGCAATTAAAAATTTCTCAGATTCTGATACAGGACTATTCTTTTTTACATCTAATAACGAAAACAATCTTATTAGAAAAACCCTAGAGGTTGCAGATAACGTAATTCCGTCTTCTAATTCTATGATGGCACATAATTTACATAAGCTGTCAAAATATTTCCCTGAAGATAATTTTGATATTCGTTTGCATCAAATGATGAAAACCATGAAACCATCAATCACTGATAATCCTCAAAATCATGCTAATTGGCTTTACTTAGCACAGCTAATGAGTGAGAATTTCTATGAATTGGTCGTTATCGGTGAAAACTTTGAACTCATATGCAAAACCCTGATGAAGAACTATCTGCCAAACGCTATATTTGCTGCTTCAAATGCTAAAACTAGCAACTTACCTTTGTTAATGAACAGGTATGTAATGAACAAGACGCTCATCTACGTTTGTAATCACGGTAGCTGTCAAATGCCCGTAGAAGAACCTAGCAAAGCTTTAGATCTAGTTTCATCTATCACTTAACAATTTATTCAGCCTCGTATTAATTTTAGGTTATAAGTAACTAGTCGATTTAGCAGTTAAAATAAATAAAAGTTATGATGGATAAAATAATGAATCTGCAAGAGCATGCAGATAATGCAATAGCTTGGCTATGGGCGGTACTACCTAGTCTATTATGGGCAATATTTCTATTAATTGCAGGTACGTATGTCATACGTTTCATAAATAAAATGATACGTAATTTTTTTGCAAATAAAGACTACGATTTAGCGTTAGAAACATTTTTACAAAGCTTTATCAGCATTGCTTTAAAAATAATACTTTTCATATTGGTAATTACCCAATTAGGAGTGCAAACAAGTTCTTTAGTTGCTATTTTAGCCTCTGCAGGTTTAGCTATTGGTTTAGCCCTACAAGGTTCATTGGCAAATTTCGCAGGAGGTGTTCTTATCTTATTATTTAAACCATTTAGAATAGGAGATTTTATCTCTGCTCAGGGTGTAGATGGCACGGTAAAAGAGATTTCAATATTCACTACTAAAGTAAGCACCTTCGGTAATCAAATTGCGATAATTCCAAATGGTCAACTTTCAAACAATACAATTACAAACTATAACGCTCAAGATACTAGAAGAGATAAAATTGATGTCGGCATTGGTTATAGTTCGAATATTAAAGAAGCCAAAGAAATTCTTTTGACTATTTGCCATGAGCATGAAACTATACATAAGACTCCAGCTCCTGAAGTTTATGTAGGTGAATTAGGAGATAGCTCGGTAAACCTGACGTTACGGTTTTGGGCGAACAATACCGATTTTTGGGCTGCGCATTTCTATGTTTTAGAAGAAATAAAGTATCGTTTTGATGCTGCAGGTATAGAAATACCATTCCCACAAAGAGTAGTTACACAGATGAAAAGTTAATGTACAAATCACAACAAATAAAAAAGCCTTTGAGTAATCAAGGGCTTTTTTATTTTACGTCACTTTTATGTTTTCGCTTTCTTGGTTTGCATCACAAAATCTTTCAAGTAATACGGTTCAAAATAAGCCACATCTTCAAAGTCAGCTATATTATATTTATCCGATGAAATAGCTGCCATTTCTTTTGCTGATGGCACTACTTCACAATGGTAAGTAATCATTTCTAAAGGAAACAATTCTTTTATCTTCTCTGCTCCACTACCTAAAAAGTGAACATGCTTTTTATTGATATATTCTTGAAAAGAATGCTTATCGATTACTTCAGCTTTCGTTTCTCTTATTTCATTGAGTTCAGCATCAAAAACTAATGAATACACTTCCATACGTCTAGCATCTAAAACCGGTATTAATACTTCATCATTTTTAATTTTCACTTGGGATGCCATACTTTTCAATGTAGAAATCGAAATCAACGGAATACCTAATGCATAACACAAGCCTTTTGCCGCCGAAACACCAATTCTAAGTCCCGTATAAGAGCCAGGACCTTTACTAACCGCTACAGCTTCTAAATCTTCCATTTTCAAAGAGGCCTCTTGCATTACCTCTTCAATGAAGATATGTAGTTTCTCTGCATGCGAATAGTTTGCAGAATTCAATTCTTTTAATGAAAGAACTTCACCTTTTTTAGCAACACAAACCGAACAATTTGTTGATGATGTTTCTAGATTTAATATTATGCCCATGTTTGCAAAGGTATTACTTACTACAAAATGAAAAAGCCTGTATACATGAAAATGTTACAGGCTTATCAACTATAGAATATTTTATGCTATTCTAACGACAACGGAATACCGTAATAGAATTCTAGAATTTTCAACCTGAAGATATAATCATATTTTGTGCGAATTAAATCTGCTTCTGCATTATCTACTCTAGATTGTGCTTGACTATATTCAAATGAATTCATTAGCCCTACATCGAAACGTTCTTTTGAATAATTAAAAGCCAATCTTCTCGCCTCTAAAGTTTTCTCGGCAGCATAATACGCTTTAGCAAATGTTGTAACATCTACATAACTTTGATTTACAGTTGTTTCCAAATCTAACTTATCCAATTCAAACTGAAGTTTTGATTTTTCTAAATTAATTCGCGAACGCTTTACACTATTACGAGTACTATGCCCATTAAAAATAGGTACATTTAATTGTGCTCCGTATGCGATTCCATCAAAAATCCAAAGTTGATCTATAAAACCAGGAGTAAAAAATCCTCCATTACCATCTGGTAAAGGTTCGGTAGCATCAGAATATCTTGCCCCATATTGAAAAAAACCACTTAAAGTTGGCGCATAAGCCCCTTTTGCAATCTCCAAATCTTTCTCCGCTAAGTCAACCGTAGATTCAGAAAACTTAATATCATTTCTAAATTCTAATGCTTTAGTAAAAATTGTTTTAGGCGAATTATTTAAAATATCCGATGGCGGAACTTCAAAAGTTTCATTAGTAATATCAAAATTATCATAATCGGTTATTTGCAAAAGTTGTGCAAGATTTATCCTTGAAATCAAAACTAAACTTTCATTATTGACCATTTGTTGTTCTTGTCCGGCAGCGGTCGCCTCTAAATCAAGCAAATCTCCCCTAGGGACAATCCCTGAATCTACCAATTCTTTTGTCCTCTTTAAATCTTGTTCTGTTATTGCATACTGCGACTTTGAAACTGCCAGCGCCTCTTTATTTGATAAGATTTGTAGATATGCATTAGCTACCCTTAACTCTATATCATCTTTTAAATTTTCTAGTCTATACTGATTACTAATTGCATTTAATTTTGCACGTTGTAGTTGTTTAAAATTCCTTAATCCATTATACAGGGTTATATCAGAATTTATATTTCCACTAACACTAACGGTAGATTGATTACCTAAAACCGGTTGATTAGAGGTGCTTACGATAGTAAATCCAACGTTTTTTGATGCATTTGAAGAAGCACTTAATGTAGGTAGCATATTTCCGATAGCATCAGATTCATCTATTATAGCATTTTCTAAATCCAACTCAAATTGCTTGACGGTAAGATTGTTCTCTACAGCATAGTAAACGCATTCTTCTAAAGTCCATTTCTTTTGTTGTGCCATTCCAAAGACAACAGAAAATATCAGTAGTAATCCTGTGATTTTTACTTTCATTTTTTTCTTTTTTAAACCAACCTATACCTAGGTTGCTCGATTCGTTTTTTGATTTGATTGATTATTCTTAATCCTCCTCCGAGCCATTATTTTCACTCTTAGCTTCTAACTTGTTCCAGATTTTTATTTTGGAGTTTGCATCGATGCCAGAAATAATTTCTACGTCGATACCATCACTAACGCCAAGTTCAAGCTCTCTTTTTTCAAATTCATTATCACCTGTCTCAACTTCAACGTATGGTTTATTGGTTTCTTTATCGAACTGTAGCAGTGCTTCTTTAATAGAAAGCACATCTTTCTTCTCTTCTAAAACAATAGCTGCATTTGCGCTATAACCAGCTCTAATATTAGTGCTATCAGACACTACCAAATCACCTTCTATCTTAAACTGAACTGCACCCTCTTCTTCCACTCCTTTAGGAGCAATGAACTTTAATTTAGCATTGAATTTTTCATCTTGTAAAGCACCCATGCTAATTTCTAATGGCATACCTACTTTAAGTTTACCCACTTCAGCTTCATCAACTTCACCTTCAAAAATCATTTTAGACATATCTGCAATAAATGCAATCGTAGTACCGTCATTGAAGTTATTACTTTCAATAACCTGATCACCTACCTCAACAGGTATTTCTAATAATGTACCAGTTACCGTAGCCCTAATATTGGTATTTGCACTAGATGAGCCACCTGCAGAACCTACTCTAATTATCTGATAGTCTGCTTGAGCATTCTGTAGTTCTTGCGTAGCCTGATCAAAACGTAATTGTAACGCATTGAAATCTTGACTAGAAATCACCCCTTTATCAAATAGTGTTTTATTTCGGTCGTATTCAATCTTTGTATTACTTAAAGAAATTTTGGCATTGTTTACTCTACCACGAGCTTGATTTAAAGACTGCTCATTAGGAACCACTTTTATAGTAGCTATTAAATCTCCTGCTTTTACCTGAACTCCTTCTTCTAAATATACCTTTTGTATAATACCAGAAATTTGAGGTTTGATCTCAATTTCATCTTGTGGTATTACCTTACCGGTAACAACAACCTTATTGGTAATATCTCTTTTTTCAACGGTCTCCGTTTCATATGTTTTTAAAGGAGTACTATTCTTCTTTAAAAAATAGACTACTGCAGCCAGTATCCCTATAACTGCTACTCCTATTAATGCGTACTTTACATACTTGTTCATGCTCAACTATTTGATTGTTATTTATTCTTTTGTTGTTTGGTCTTTTACTCTTCTCTTAAGGCGTCAATTGGTTTTATTCTAATAGCTCTATTCGCAGGTATCAATCCGATTAAAACACTCAGACCTACCATTAAAATAAAAGAACCCAAAAACTGCGGTATACTAATCATAAGATTATAAAATGGCATATCACTGTTTTCACCTATCATATTATTCGCAATCGCTAGAAACCCTATTGCGATTGCAAAACCGACAAAGCCAGCAAATACCGTAATTACGATAGACTCCAGTACAATTTGTCTCTTAACTACTTTTGGGGTTGCACCCAAGGCGCGTCTTATACCTATTTCTTTTGTACGTTCTTTTACTGTAATTAAAAGAATATTACTAATAGCAATAACACCTGCCAGTAAGGTCAAAATTCCAACGAAGAACGATACGCCTTGTAATACACCTGTAAATGCCGATACATTGTTGAATACTTCAGACATATCAAAACTACCAATGGCGCGTTCGTCTATAGGGTTAATATCATACTTGTTTTTCAACAGACGTTTTATCTGACTTTCCACAACAGGTACTTTAGTATCTGACTGAACCGAGATTGCCATCCATCCCATTCTATCTCCAGAACCAAATGCTTTTTGAAATGTTGAAAACGGAATATACACTGAATTCTCTCCGTCAATATTGATGTTTTGATTTGGCTTATAAATACCGACGATATTAAAGAACACTCCGTTAATACGTACATCTTCCCCTATCGAATTTTCGCCTTTTTCAAATAAAAGTTTATACGTTTCTTCTCCAATAACACAAACCTTTTTAGACTCGGTCATATCATTTTCATTAAGAAACCTACCCTCTAATAGTTTCTTCTTCATGATTTCATCCACATTTGGATAATCACCATAAACTGCCGACCCACTAGTTAATCCTTTTCTATATACTGTAACCACACCTCTATGATTACCAAGCTCTATTCTTGGTGCAAGAACTTCTATTTCTGGAATCTGTTCTTTTAAGATGGTAGCATCTTCAAGTTTAAATTGAATTCTTCGCCCTCTTTCGAATCCTTTATAAGGTTCTGATGTACTTTGACTCCATACAAACAGACTGTTAGATGCGGTACCTGCAAATATTTTTTGAAAACCATTGCTCATTCCGTTTGCACCACCTAAAAGCAATACAAGAATTATCATAGCGATAATAACCCCCAACATGGTTAAAAATGTGCGAAACAAGTTCTTACCTAATGTGGCAAAAATCTCTGACCATAAATCTCTATCAAGTATCCACATATTATTTATCACTTAATGCTACAATTGGTTTTACTCTTGCCGCTTTCATTGCCGGAATTAATCCTGCGAGAACTCCTGCTACAATCAATATTATAGTTGCGGTCACAACCATTGACATACTTACAGACGGATTGGCAAATGCACCTGTTTTAATACTTGGACCAATGGCCGCCAATAATCCGGTTGCAATTCCTAGTCCAATAAATCCGGATAAAGCAGTTATAAAAACAGATTCAAACAATACTAATTTTATAATCGACCATGGCTCAGCACCCAAGGCTTTACGAACACCAATTTCTTTTGTACGCTCTTTAATGATAAACACCATAATATTACCGATACCCACAATACCAGACAGTAATATTAGAAGTCCCACTATAATTACCGCAATATCTAAACCTCCTGTAAAGTTGCTGATGTCTTCAAAAACCTCTGCGTAGTTAAAGATTCTAATTCCCGATTGATCCTTTGGAGCAATTTTAAAACGTCTTCTAAAAACATTTTCTAATCTATCTGAAAAAGCAAGTGCCTCTGTTAAATCGTAATTAGGATTATAGGTTAAAGCAATCTGATCAATATGATCTGTTTGACCATACATTTTTTGATATGTAGTGGTAGGAGCGTAAATATTACGCTCGGCATTGTCATCACCATCATCGGTAAACGTACCAATGACCCTAAAAGGTAATCCGTTAAACTCAACGAACTTGCCTATGGCATCTTCATTCTTGAATAAATCTTCCTCTACTTTTCTACCGATAACAGCAACTTTAGAGGCATTCATTAAATCGTTAGTATTTATGAACCGACCCTTATTTACGATTGTCTTTTCAATAGCCTGGTGATCTGGGTAAACTGCCTGTATATTATAACTACCCGTTTCGCTCTTATAACGTGCCGATGTATTTTGATATACTCTCGGACTTATATATTCTACATCATTAGGAAAACTTCTTTTTATATATTCAATATCATCATTCGTCATTTGAATTCTCCGTCCAGCTTCAAATCCGCCATAGGCCAATGAAGTAGTACCTGTTCTAACAAAAATGGAGTTGGTAGCATCATCACTAAATTGAAGTGTGAATCCGTTTTGCATTCCTTTTACAGAAGCCAAAAGCAATACCAAAATGAAAATACCCCAACCTACTGAAAACCCAGTAAGGAAAGTTCTAAGCTTGTTGTTGCTTATACTATGGTATATTTCTTGCCAAATGTCTCTATCAAACATATTGCTCGGCTCTTACTTGTTCTATTTTCTTGTCCTCAATAATAACCCCATCCTTCAAATGCACAATACGCTTACACATATCGGCAATATCTGGTTCGTGAGTAACTATTAAAATAGTATTACCCTGGTCGTTAATTTTCTGTATCAAGTCCATCACTTCATAAGATGTTTTACTATCCAATGCTCCTGTAGGCTCATCGGCAAGCAATACCTTAGGTTCAGCAGCTAAAGCTCTTGCAATAGCAACACGTTGTTTTTGACCACCAGAAAGTTCACTAGGTAAATGACCGGCCCATTCTTTAAGACCAACTTGTTCTAAATATTTTAAAGCTTTTTCTTGACGTTCTTTTCTAGGTACTTTTTGATAGTATAACGGTAAGGCCACATTCTCTGCTGCACTCTTATAATTGATAAGATTGAACGATTGAAAAACAAAACCTAAAAACTTGTTTCTATATCTAGCAGCTTTGGTTTCGTTTAAATCTTTAATTGGAACATTGTCTAGAATATACTCTCCAGAATCAGAGCTATCTAACATACCTAAAATATTCAATAAGGTAGATTTACCAGAACCAGAAGAACCCATGATAGCTACTAGCTCACCTTCTTCAACATTAAAATTTATTCCTTTAAGAACGTGAAGTGAATTCTTGCCCATTTTATAGGACTTGTGAAGATCTTTAATTTGAATCATGTTGGTTGTTGTTTTGAACAATTTTACACTGTCTATTAATTAGACTATGTTGTGTAATATTTGTTACATCAATTGAATTATTTTTTGTGGTTTTTAGTTTTCAGCAAGCTCATCTGGCACTACCTCGTTCCAAACCTTTATTTTTTCTCCTTCTTCTATACCAGAATTGATCTGTACATGAATGCCATCACTTATACCCAACTCAATATCTCTTCTTTCAAATTCTTGATCACCTGTAGCGATTTCCACGAAAGGTTTTTTGGTTTTATCATCAAACTGAACCAAAGCTTCTTTAACAGCCAAAACACTATCTGCACGCGCTAAAATAATAGAGGCATTAGCACTAAGACCTGCTCTAATGAATACGGAGTCTTGTTTCTTAAGCGTCCCTTTTATTTCAAACTGTATAGCACCATTCTCTTCATTACCTTTCGGAGCTATATAATCTAGAACAGCATCGAACACTTTATCTTCTATAGCACCAACGGTAATTTCTAACGGAAGATTTTCTTTAATTTTCCCAACTTCTGATTCATCTACCTTACCCTCAAAAATCATTTTGTCCACATCTGCAATAGCTGCTATGGTAGTACCTTCATTAAAGTTATTACTTTCAATTACTTGATTACCTACTTCTACGGGCACTTCTAGCACCATACCACTAACAGTTGCCCTTATTTGTGTATTTGCAGCATTACCAAAACCAGAAGTTGTACCCGTTTTTACAATATCATACCTTTTATTGGCAGCAGCATAAGATTGTTTAGACTGATCATAACTCAACTGAGCGCGCTCTAAGTCTACCTTAGAAATGACCCCTTTGGTAAACAATCCTTTTTGACGATCAAGGTTTCTCAATTGATCATCTAAATTGATTTTGGCCTCATTGATATTGTTTCTAGCATCGTTCAATGAACTTAAATTAGGCACTACTTTAATGGTACACAGCAAATCGCCAGATTTTACATAATCTCCACCCTCCACGAAAATCTTCTCTATTACACCTGAAATATTCGGCTTAATAAGCACTTCTTCTAATGGAAGAATACTACCTGTAGCCATTGTCTTTTTTATTATGGTCTGCTTAGAAGGCTCTTCTGTTTGATATACTACGGGATCTTCTGCATTTTTAGAATACAAATAGAACATAGAGCCACCAAAGGCTAGTACGATAATTAGCAGGATTACAATTGTTGTTGACTTTTTCATTTTTTGATTGGTTATATTTTGATGATAATTTTATTCTGTTCTCAAAGCTTCAATTGGTCTTATTTTAATAGCACTTTGTGCAGGTATGAAACCGGCTAATAATCCGGAAAATATTAAAATGACCAGTGCACTGACCACCACACCTAAACTTACACTTGGGTTCACAAACATATCTACCGGACCTACGGAATCAAGAACCGCATTAACGCCATATATAAATGCAGCACCGAATACGATACCAATCATGCCAGATATGATCGTTAGGAAAATAGACTCCATTAAAATTTGTTTTTTAATAGACCAAGGAGCTTCGCCTAGAGCCCTACGTATTCCAATTTCTTTGGTTCGTTCTTTAATTACAATGAGCATAATATTACTTACCCCAATAATTCCGGATAGTAGTACTAGCACACCCACAAAATAGGCTACCCAGCGTAATGCTCCGAACAAACTTTCTACTCGATTAAACTGTTCATACAAGTCAAAATACCCGACGGCACGTTTATCATCTGGGTGAATTTTTCTTTTCTCTTTGACCACACCTACTATCTTCTCTTTTAAATTAGAAATGGAACTACCGTCATGAGCGGTAATAGCCATCCACCCAACATCATTACCCATATTAAAAGCTTGTGAGAATGCAGTAAATGGCACGTAAATTTCTTTTTGACCTTCTTCACCACCACCATCATCTTTCTTTTGATAGGTACCCACTACCATGAAATTGACCCCTTGAATTTTAATATACGTCCCCAATACTGTTTCACCTTGGTCATAAAGTTCATTTCTTACACCAACACCAATGACAGCCACCTTTCGTTTATCTTGAATATCATTATGGTTCACAAACCTACCAGATGTTATAGTCATAGGTTCTTGCCTTATTATTTCAGGATAGTCACCATAGACATTGAAAGCACCTGTTTTCAAACCTCTTACTACATTATTACCACTACCGAAACCGCCTAATTGGTTACGAGGAGAAATAAACCTTAAGTTGGGAACATTATCATTTATAGCCAGTACATCTTCAATTTTAAAACTAAAGCGTCTTCCTTTTGGCAGCCCTTTATATGACATGGTCGTATTACGAGACCACATAAACATGGTATTGGTAGCGATGTCTCCAAAATCGGCACGAATACCATTTTCCAGACCTTTACCTGCTGCAAGTAGTATAATCAAAATGAATATACCCCAACCCACGCCAAAAGAAGTAGCCAATGTTCTAAATACATTGCTAGATAATACTTCTAAGATTTCTTTCCACCGGTCTCTATTGAACATGGTTACATCTTAATTATTTAAACTTTTCATTTTTGAACTACTCATCTCTCAGTGCTTCTATAACATGAATTTTAGCTGCTCTCCATGCAGGGAAAAATCCCGCTATCGCTCCTGCAAAAATTAGTACAAATACAGTGGTTAAGGCAACATTGAAGTTCACTGAGGGATTTAGCACATAATCTACCTCTATATGCGGACCCACAATCTCCAAAAGCCCCATACTTAAAATAAGTCCTGTAAAACCTGCAATTGCAGTAATAAAAATTGCTTCGTGCAAAATCATCCCAACAATTGACCATGGCTTAGCACCAAGCGCTTTTCGTATACCGATTTCCCTAGTACGTTCTTTAACTACAATCAACATGATATTACTAACACCAACAATACCTGCGATAATGGTACACACCCCAACAAACCAAAAGAAGAATTTGATACCGCCCATTAGTGCATAAAAGCGCTTTGCCTCTTCCATAGGGTTATATACTTGAATGGCACTCGTATCTTCTGGTGCCACCGTATGTGCTTTTTGTAAATACGATTTTAATTCATTCTTAAATTTGATAGATTGTGCAACGGCAGTTTCGAAATCATCTACCGGAGGCAAAGTATAGGAAAGGTTATTTAAACGATCTGCTCCATTAAAAACCTGTTGTGCAGTACTTACAGGAATATAAATACGGTCTTCTTCTCGTTCACCACCAATATCACCGTATACCCCAACAATTTTAAACGGGATACCAGATAGGTCTAAAAACTCCCCTATAGGACTATCTAGCGCATGAAACACTTCTCGATTAATCTTATTACTGATGATGGCAACTTTAGCCTTAACATCAACATCTTGTTGATTAAGAAATCTACCTAAGGTCATATACTCATTTTCAATAAATTGAAATTGATCAGAAACACCCTGTACATTATAAGCTAAAGACTCACTACCATAGTTTACAAAAACATCTCTTACAAATAATCTTGGGGATTTATTTTCAATTTGGTCATCAAACAAAGCACCGGCCATGTCATAGTTCTCGTTTCGGAACTGTATCGGTCTACCTGGATTCATACCCTTATAACCAATAGTGGTTACTCCTGGCCAAACCCAAACACTTGTAGCAGCATCTTGCTCAAATTCTTTGGCAATACCATTTTGCATGCCTTGACCAAAACCCAATAAAATAACTAGAATGAAAATTCCTGAAGCAACGGAAAGTCCTGTAAGAAAAGTGCGTAACTTATTCTTGCGAATAGTATCGAAAATTTCTTGCCAACGTTCTAGGTCGAACATAAGATTGATTGATTAGTTTGTTTGATTGATGAGCGCGATACAACTATCACACAATCATAAGACTAACCAAAAGGAAGAATGTTACACTATTTGTATAAAAAAACTATAAAAAAGATTTAAGGTCTCATCTTTTTGTAGATAAAATAGAAAAGACCAGCTACCAAAACATACGGTACAGCCATTAAATAAACGATACCATTATTAATACCTTCGGCTGTTTTACCAGAAGATTCACTTTCTAAAACCGCTCTACACATTGCGCATTGCGCCTCAGCATCTATTGGGATCAACAAAAACATTACAACTACCAATAAGATTATTTGTTTAGTATACATAGTACGGAGATATCATTAAATAAACTACAACACCGGTAACGGCAACATATAACCAAACAGGAAATGTATATTTCGCCAATGCCCGGTGATCTTCAAACTTCTTTAGATATGCCTTTGCATAAGTTCTAAGCACTAAAGGAATTAATGCAATAGAAAGTACGATATGAGTTATTAAAATAAAATAATAGACATATTTAATAGCACCCTCTCCACCATAACTAGTAGAGTCTGATGTCATGTGATAGGCTATATACATAATCAGAAATAGCAAAGACAACGCAATATTGGTTGTCATTAAATTCTGATGTAACTTTTGATTGCCTTTTTTAATAGCCCAGACAGCTACCAATAGTAATACAGCTGTTAATCCATTTATCGCAGCATAGATTGGCGGCAAAAATGAAAGTGGCTCAACATTAGGCAACTTAACACCAAAAAGAATTGCTACAACTATTGGTATAATCACAGAAACAACTGTAATTAGTTTATTAAACTTTTTCTCGTCTTTAACGCTCCCTTGCATACTTCTAACTTATTCTTCTAACAATTTCTGAATATCAACTTTCAGAATCCCTATTTCTTCTATTTCTCCATGATCATTAACTCCTTTTTCTTCTAAAATAGCACCTCGATAATATACTATTGCGTTACCAAAGTCATCTATTCTTGATCGTAGATAACCATCTTTATCTACTAAAGCAAATAAACCCGAATGTTCAAACCCACCAGGAACATCAGGCATTTCGGCAGCAAAAATATTAAATCCGGAGTTTGCCAATTGGTAAATACCTTCATGATCACCGGTCATTAAATTCCAATTTGCACCATTAATGCCATACTTCTCCACATAAGCTCTTAAAACCTGTGGTGTATCAAAATCTGGAGTAATGCTAAAAGACGCTACAGCAAAGTCGTTAGCATCCTTAAAATGATCTTGAACATCTACTAGGTTAGTTGTCATTACAGGGCAAATACTTGGGCATCTGGTAAAAAAGAAATCTACTACATAGACTTTACCCAGATAATCTTTATCTGACACCAGAACACTATCCTGATTTATAAATTCAAAAGGAGGTACTTTTCTTCGCTCGCCATCTAATAAAACATACCCAAGTTTAGCATCAATTTTTTTACCAGAAGCATTTAAACGATCATTTTCAACCACTGATCCAGAAGACAATCTTTCTACTATTCTTGGCACTACAATAATTCCAAAAACTAGGACAATAAGCGAAACCCAAACATATGTATACTTCTTATTCATTATTTAGATTGATCAGTATTATTCTTCTTTAATGCAAGCCTGTATTCTGCTAGTACGATTTTTACATCATCAATCATTTTATTATTCAAATCTGAAACGGAGTTAGAATTGAAACCATATTTTGTACCATCATCTTCATCATCTGACCTACCTCTTAATGTCAAGTCTTTATCTATAATAAAAACATAAGAGGTACTGTTTTTAGCATCTAATACGATGTCAGTTTTTAAACTATTAAAAAGGTCTTGAATTTGAATATCATTAGCAGACACGAAATTCCACTTATCATTATCTGCTAGTGTAGCCAGCTCCGTTTTAAGCGCTTCGACTTCACCTTCCGTGTCATTAGCAACAACCATAACAAATTGGATGTCTTTAAACTCGTAGAAGCGTTTGTATATTTTTTGATTTATATTGAATGCATTACCCTTTCTACCTTCAACATCAGAACCTAAGAAACCTAAAATGGTAATTTTACCTTTAAATTTAGCTTCATCAGAAAAATCTATTTCATGAACATTTTTTGTTAGCTGCGACAGCTTACCAAAATTAGTTACCCCAGAAGCAAAGAATAAATATGCCACAATTGGCAGCACAAATAAGACAACAAGAACAAAGGTCTTTTTCATAAATCAGGAAGACTAGTTATTGAAACCATTTAATTAGTTACAATAGATATAATCAATAAATTACAAACTATACAAAAATAAAAAAGACGGTTATAAAACCGTCTTTTAATACTGTTAATTATAACTTAGAAGTTCCAACTTACAAAGCCATCTTTATATACATTATAAATATAATCGGCTTCTACTAGTAGGATAAATGTCAAATAAATAACCAAAAATATTGGTGTCCAAACAATCGCTCTTCTTAATGAAGACTTCTCGTCACGTAAGTGCATAAAATCCCAAGCAATATAATAAGCTTTAACTAAGGTTAATATAATAAAGACCCAGTTGATTAATTTCATACCCAATACATAAGTATCAGTTAATGATGCCGGTTTAATAATACCTAATACTACCTCTACTGCAGTTATAAGCGTTAAAAAAGCTAATACTCCCCAGATTTTCTGTGTGTTAGATTTGAACTTTACAAGTCCTCTAAAAATTTCTAATTTATGTCCGTCTGCCATTTTACTTTAATCTAAAATTCTATTTTCAGTAATGCTGTTTTTCTTAAATGGATTATACTAGGTAGAAGAAGGTAAATACGAATACCCAAACTAAATCTACAAAGTGCCAGTACAGTCCAACTTTCTCTACCATTTCATAATGACCTCTTCTCTCATAAGTACCAATAACAACATTAAAGAAAATAATAATATTAATTACTACACCCGAGAATACGTGGAAACCGTGAAAACCTGTAATAAAGAAAAAGAAGTCAGCAAAAAGTCTACTTCCGTATTCATTATGAATCAAGTTAGCACCTTCTACAACTTGTGTTGCTTCTGCCAATTTTGCTAATGAGGCTTTTCTATCTAAAAGTGTTTTCTCGCCTTCTTCATTGATTTGTTCAGTTCTAATCAGAATATTAGAATCTGCTTTAAATCCTTCAACCACCTCTGCTAGTGAAACACTAGTTAGTGTCGGCTCTTGAAAAAACCAAAGTCCGTTTTTTCTTTCGTGAATAATTCTATCATCTGGTATAGACGCTGCAAAATCTGCTAACGAAGCTCTCTCACCCGTGTCAGCTTTTACGAATTGTAATATTCTACCACCTTTAGTCTCTAAAGCTCCATGGTCACCTTTAATAAAAGTACCCCATTCCCAAGCTTGAGAACCAACGAAGATTATACCTCCAATAACTGTAGCGAACATATACCATATCACTGCATTCTGTTTCATTTTATGACCAGCATCAACTGCTAAAACCATAGTTACAGAGGACATGATCAAAACAAAAGTCATAAGTGCAACATAAATCATGGGGTAATTTCCATGAAAGAAAGGAACGTGTGTAAACACTTCGTCCGCTATTGGCCATGTTTCAATAAATTTAAATCTTGAAAAGCCGTATGCTGCTAAAAATCCAGAGAAAGTTAACGCATCCGATACAAGGAAAAACCACATCATTAATTTGCCGTAGCTTGCTCCTAGAGGCTGATTGCCACCACCCCATACGCTTGTTTCCGTTCCCGTAGTCACCGTAGAATTCATATACTAATTATCGTTTTAATAAAACTTTAGCAAATTTACATTTTTTTGAACTATTTAAAAACGCAATTTGACTCAAAACTAACTTTGATACACTTTTTATTTCACAAAGAACATGAATAACACTAAATAGACCCATAATAAATCTAAGAAATGCCAAAATGTTGCCCCTAAGGTAACACCTAAATAGTTCTCTTTACTATATTTTCCTTTGTTTTGATTGTACAACACCACCAATAAGGATATCATACCTGCCACAACATGTACTACATGCACCATTGCAATCAAAAAGACATAAGATACTTTTATACTACTTGTAGGTCCTGTAAAGTAGTACCCTTCGGATACTAATTGAGAAAAACCCGAGAATTGTAGAAAAATAAAAAGTACTCCTAAACCTAACGTTGCCAATAGCCATTTAGTACCGCTTGCATTTTTACCTTTACTAATTGCTTTCTTCGCCATCATATAGCTAAGACTACTAATTATGATAACTATAGTACTATATAGAAAAGAATTCGGTAGCGTTATATCACTAGACCAGTCTTCTCTTGAACTACTTACAATATAAGCACTTGTCCACCCTGCGAAACCCATTAATAGGCTGATAATACCAAACCAAAGCATCATCTTTTTTGCCCTTGCATTTTTCTCTGCCGCCGTACCTTGTGTTAAATCCATAATTAAGCTAAAAATTTATCTATTACGTAAACTATTTGCATCAGTGTAATATAACTGACACTTGCCAACATTAATTTTCTTGCCGAAATATTATCTCGCTTTCTATATAACTGAAAAGCAAAACCTAGCATAACCGCGCCCATTAAAAAGATTAGTACTGCAGCAACTACTGATAATTGTAGTCTACCAGTAATACCAAAAACCGGAATTATTGAAACTGCCATCATCCAAATAGTATACATTATTATCTGCAATACCGTTGCTGCATCTTTTTTACCTGTCGGTAACATTTTAAATCCACCAGCGGCATAATCATCATCCAGCATCCATCCTAATGCCCAAAAATGAGGGAACTGCCAGAAAAATTGAATCATAAATAATGTACCGGGCTCTATACCAAAATCATCAGTAGCAGCAACCCAACCTAACATAAAAGGTATTGCCCCAGGTATTGCACCAACAAACACTGCAAGCGGAGTTATTGTTTTTAAAGGAGTATAAACACTAGTATATAGAAATATAGAAATCGCCCCAAACATTGCTGTTTTAGGATTCAAAAGATAAAGCGATAATATACCGACCAATGTTAGTACAATTGCCAGAGTCATTGCCGTATTAACAGACATACGACCCGTAGGTATAGGTCTATTTTTAGTACGCTTCATTAATGCGTCTAAATCTTTTTCTATAACCTGATTATACGCATTACTCGCACCAACCATGCAATACCCACCAAAAGCAAGAAGCAAAACTTGAAACCATTGTATTTCGTAAGCACCTAAAAAATAACCTGCTATCGAAGAAAAAACGACACTAACAGCCAATCTAGCTTTGGTAATCTCCTTAAAATCGGCAAAAAGCAATGCAAAAGCACTTTCATTTTCCGAACCAACAGCCGTTTTCATACTCTTTTTTATAGATCTGCAAAGATAACCCCCAAGTCATATTTCTGCAACCTAAAAGCTTTATTTCTAGTATTATTGACCTTGTTAAAAACCAAACTTCAATTACTACTATTAAATGGCTGAATTAAATACGGCACAGTAAGTAGTTGTCAACTTTAAATATCTAGATCAGTTTTTAATATTATAGAAGCAATAATCTCTAAGGAAAGTTTAAAGCAAAAAAAACCCCGAGCAAATTACTCGGGGTTTTTTGTATATGATTAAAACAGTAACTAAATACTATTGTAATTTAAAATTAATTGGAATACTAAAAGGAACACGTACTGCTCTACCTCTTTGCTTACCAGGAGTCATTTTAGGTAATTTACCGATAATTCTCGCAGCTTCTTTCTCTAAGTTCTTATCTGGTCCACGCATTCTAACGTTACCGATACTACCATCTTTTTGAATTACGAACATTACACTAACTCTACCTTGAACACCCATTTCTTGAGCAATTTCTGGGTAACGGAAGTTTTTACCGATGTGTTTTTGAATCATTTTATTGAAACAAGCTCTTTTATCGCTCTCGTTCTCACAACCTGGAAAAACAGGTACATCTTCAATAACTGCAAAAGGTACATCTACATCTTCTTCGATTTCATCAACAACAACATCATCAACCTCAACGATTTCTTCTTCTTGACTAGTTTCTGTAGACTCGATTACTGTTTCTTCAACCTCTTCTTCATCTTCTACAACTTCAATAATTTCAGGTGCAGCTGGTGGTGGTGGTGGTGGTGGAGTTTTGATTTGTTCTGTCATTGGAACCTCTTCATCTAAAAGATCATCCACATTCATAGAAATATCATAATCATTTACCTCATCATACGTTTTCCATTCAAATGCTACAAAAGTAAATAGCATTACTACGAACAAACCGATAACGAAATAAAGACTGCTGTTCTTTGTTAAATCCGCTTTTGGATTCTTTTTAGGTTCCATATATATTCAATTTAGTGATTGCTAATTTAACTAATTAATCCATAAAAATGCAACTAAAATTTTCATTTTAACGAGGGCACCCGAAAAAATATAAATCTAACAGCCAACATTCCAACAATCGCTCCGGTAGAATTTGCAAGCGCATCTAGCGGATCTCCGTGTCTATCAGCGGTAGCTACATGCTGTATTACTTCAATAATTATGCCGTACAATACAGCGAATAAAACAATGTACCACAATAACTTAGACTTACCTATACCCTGTTCTTTGCTTTTAGGTATCGCTAAGTAACCAAACACTACCATTACAGCATAGAACGTGAAATGCACAGCCTTATCCATATGCGGAATATTGAACCTTGAGGTAGCAATTCCTGAAAAAGAAAATAAGCTGGAAAATGTTACAAACATCATCCAGCTTATGAAAAGTACTTTATAAACAGTGTTTTTAACCACCTATTATCTCTTTATATGCAGCATCACTAAGCAAATCTTCTAATTCACTAGCATCGCTAAACTTAATTTTAACCATCCAACCTTCACCATAAGGATCCGAATTTACTTTTTCTGGCTCGTCTTCTAGTGCTTCGTTGAACTCAACAATTTCACCAGATAAAGGAGAGAATAAGTCAGAAACAGTTTTCACTGCTTCAACCGTACCAAAAATAGCTTCACGATCTAATATTTCATCCAGAGTATCTACTTCTACATAAACAATATCACCTAATTCGCCTTGTGCAAAATCTGTAATACCTACAGTGGCAATATCCCCTTCTATCTTAACCCACTCGTGATCTTTTGTATATTTTAATTCAGCTGGTATATTCATTATAATCGTTTATTAATTTTTTACTTCGGCAAATGTAAAGTTTTCAACTTAGGTTATCAAAATAATTACAAATGTTATGATTTGATCAAAAGTGCAGCTAATAATTAAGTCTATCTCTTATTAAACAACCCTATTAATTACCAAAATTGTAGCGAATTGTAAATCCGGTATTAATAGTTGTTTGTGGAAAAGCGGTCGAGACTGCAAATTTAGAGAACGAATGATCGTAAAAGAACAAAGCATTTAAGTTCTTACTTAAAGCATAATCTGCCGTAAATTTTAACGACATTAAATTCTGACCAGAAGTAATTTGGTTATTATTGATGTCTAGATTTCTTATAATAGTAAGGTTATCTCGTAAAGTTACATCGGCTTTTAAGTTTAAGTCACCCTTTAACCTTGTCTTGTTACCACCAATATTGGTTACAAATTTTACATCTTTAAAACGATACCCTAAACCAACCGTATATTCTTTACCATTAATTTCGGTCATTAAATCATTATCGAAACTTAATGACAATGCTCTATCTGTTCTTATTTCAGCTAATACACTAACAGAATTTTTCATTTCGAAATCTACACGAATTAACGGGTTAAACTGATCCGTTAATACGACGTTGTTTAAAATTAAATCTGGAAGTATATTTCCATTCTCGAGGTTTATAGGTTCATCACCATCTTTTATCAACTGTACTTTTTCAAGATTTGTCTGATAAGAATTAATACTATATGCCGAACGATAGCCATGACTTAAAGAAAAACGTTTGAATTTCTTTTTAAACCATTTACTCTTCATTAAACCTGTATACTTTATACTCCAGTTCGGTATTGGAATATCTCTAAACGTATCTAAGTTTACACGTTCAGCATTTTGACCTGTATATGCAGCAAAGAATGCAGGTAATAATACATCTTGCTGAGTTTTTCCATATCCATCAGGAAATCCCCCTTCTGGGTCAATTGGAATATTATTTTCTAAGGCAATTCTATTGGCTACTGTAATTCTGTTATCCTTAAATTGCTGAAATGTACTTGAATCAAATTCATCGCTCTTACCAAATGCAGTACTAACCATCATAGAAGAAATACTAAAACTGCCGTAGTTATTTCCTAGTTGAATATTATACTCTTGATCAGTAACATTAAAATTTTCTTGATAACTATTTGAATACTGCCTATCGGCAACTAAATCAATAGTAATATCTTTTGTTGGTTGCGCTGTAGCGGTAATATTCAATTGTTTATTTGTTCTTTGGATAAATTGTTCGTTGAACTGTTCAAAATTAGTTAACCAACCATTTCTAGCAGCTTCAAAACGAACATCAGATTGACTACCGAAAAGAAAGCCAATTGTAGGTTTGGTAGTACCAACGAAACCGACAGATTGCGTATATCCAGGAAGTACCGTACCATTATTCTCGCTATAATTTAGGTTTAATCTCTTCACCATGGTAACAATATCAACCACCGTATTGAACACATTACTCGTTTTGCGTTCAATTTTTTCTTGATCCTCTAAAAGAGCACCTGCTTTATCTCTTCGAATAGGACTTGAATTGGATGCTTTTGGCGACTCACGTCTCTTAAGTCCTAACATATCATAGAACTTTTGCATTGTCAATGACGATGTTATTGTATGCGTGTTAGCATTCTGAACCGTATTAATATACTCTCTAGCAACTTCAAACAATGCATCTCCACCTCTCTGCCAATCGAAATTACTTGTATATGAATACTGTGCACTTATAAAATCTAACGCAGGTATCTTTGAAAAAGGCACATCATAATTTAATTGCATTTGCTGAGAATGCCTGTTAGGCTCTCCTAAATTAAAGAAGCCATCCCATAATCCAAGTTCATTATTAATTCTATCAGCAGATTCTATAGGCTCATCTTCGTTTAAATAATTTCTAACGATATTATTATTAGAACCTGTTAAGTTTAATCGTAACGATTTGGTTAAATTATAGTTTACCGCATACTGCCAATTAAATAAATAGTTACGTTGTTGTAACTCGGGTAATTCAATTCTATCTATATCTTCTGTATAAACGTCTCTAAACCTTTGTGCATTGAATCGCCTATTAATATTAGAAGTTACACCTATATTAGAAGGTAATAGATTCAAATTTAGATCTTTTAGCCATTTCCAATACTTACCAGTAAATAATGAATCATTTTTAGCAAAAGGAGCAACCTCTACAGGATCAAAACTGTGATTATACACTAAACCTGTATTTACATTTTGCTCTCTAAGCTCAGCTATTTCAAAATCGCGGTGATCTGTTTCATTATAACTGTAGTTAAAAGTAAAGTTCTCAATATCGTAAAAATTAGCATCAGCTTCTTCCCCACGTTCCTTTCTAACACCTATTAAATTAATACTAGTACGCTTTGTATAATCTTCAGCCTGCTCCAACACCTCATCTTTACCCTCTTGAGTAGTTTCTGCTGCTATTCTATCATCTAATTTCAAATCGTCATAGACTGGATCAAATTCAGGAGTTATCATTTGCTCTGAGATACCATAGTTGAATGGTAGTTGTATACCCCATTGTTTAGGAAGAAGTTGACCTACATTAACATTGGTTACCACATCGTAAGAAACAGCATCTTCTCGAGCACGCTCATTTGGCATTTGATCAATAGACCCGAAACCAGATGTACTTTTACTACCTGTTGCACTAAAATTGGCAAAATCGGCAATATTACCATCAATTGCTGCAATAGCAGCCCAACCACCGTTATTATCTAATCCGGCAAGGCGAAGTTCGTTGAACCAAACCTCTCCACGAGCTGGTAATATATCTTGATTCTTAATACCTATCATTACAGTACGAACACTACCTAAAGAAGGATTACCTTTTATTCCAATTCTAATTCTACCTGGGGTTCGAACATCAAATTCATCAACAGGAATAACTTCTCCGTTTTCAATTTCAAAAAAACGAACCTCAGATAAATCACCATCAGATATCCAAAGAGATTTCACTTTGTTTAAATCACTAAGTGAAATATTCATTTCATTTGCTTCTGGCCAAATTTCCGTATCGGTAACAGCGGTAAAAGGTGTAAATTCTAAAGGAAGCTCTAATTGATAATAATTTTGGGTAAAATCGGTACCCATTCGCAAGAAACCAACCAAAGGTGTAGATGTATCAGCATAATCATTATCTGATATTTTTTCAGCATGAATGAACATTTTCAACTTTTCGTACTGGCGAATATCAACATTTATATTTTTGAAAACGCCACGAGAATCACGAGGTTCTAAATCTTCTACCAACAAAGATAAAGACTGTTCGTTTTGACGAATTATTGTATTATTATTATTTAATAGTTCTCTCGCAACACCTGGAGGCATTACATACGGAATAGGTGTTCTAGTACTGTTTTCTTCAATATTTACTGTCTTAACATCAAAGGTTGTACCATCATCGGTTGAGTCGTCATCGATATCAGAATCTTGTAATGATTTAGAATAGGTACGCCAATCTCCTCTAACTAAATCTAAAGTTGCAAAACGAAGTATTGTAGGACTATTAAAGCCTGTCATATACATACGCATAAAACTAATAGATCTAAAATCGGTAATACCACCTACAGCATCGGTAAAATCACTTAATGGAATCTTATACTGAATCCATCTATAATTAACATCGTCACCGTTTGGAACTCTATTTCCACTAGCAACGCCTTCACGAATATCAGTTACATATTTATCACTTATTGTAGTATTGGGCTTAATCGCTATTCTATATTCATAATAACTATTTACCGTATTCATGGTTAAATCACGATCAATATCTTCAACGTCTGGCAAAGTTGTTGAGCCCCTATCTGTATTAGTCACAGAAACCGGCGAGTTACCTTGTGGGTTATTAAAATCTAAATATCTCTCTAGAATACTACCTTCTCTATTTAAGTAATAGCCGTAGTTATCTAATGCAGGATCTTCACCTCCGTTATTGGTATACACATCAGCTTCACGAATATCATCTAACCCATCAAAACCAATATCTTGCAAACCTCTATTATTTTCGTCTGCATCAAAAGCATATACCAATGATTGCGTTGCTGGCACCTCACCCCAAGAAGTTGGAGCAACGAAATCGTTACTATTCACCCCTGGCAATCCGTTTTCATACTGTTTCTTACCATCTCGTAATATATCTTCAGATATATTACCCAAATTAAGAACCAGTTCACCAGCACCATTTGCAATTCCATCAACATAGGGGTCCATTACCCAAAACTGAACGAATTCAACGTTACTTTGTTCAAAATCTGTACTACTTAATGAACGCATCATTCCACCCCATTTTTCAGTTTGTGCTTGAGTTTCAAAATCTGGATTGTTGTTATACGGACCTTTTAGCGCTGGATAATATACCATATCTAAGGTAGTTTGTACCTGAGTTTGACCTTGAGCAACATCTGTCTGCGGAAAAACTTCATCAATATATATTCTACGACTAGAGTTTGTAGAAATATCATCATCACTTATTGCCGCTGGTCTTTGCGTAGTATAAAAAATTGGATCTATAGTGTGCCAAGATAATTTAGCTCTACCATAGCCATTCAATAAGTTTTCTGAATCTTCAGGCGAACTACCATAAAGCTGTCCGTTATTACCAAACTCTAAAGGCATACTTGAAATAGACCAACCAAGAGAAGCTCTAATATCGATTAGTGCCTGAGCTCCTTCAAAGTCATCTAAATAGGTAGTTGTTTCACCATTAAAATCGGCATTTTTAGGTGAATTTGGTTGTAAAACAGCCATCTCTGCCCTAATTGATACATTTGACGGAACATCTGTGTCAATATTCGGAAGCTTATTCACCATACGTGTCAACCAAGGCACTTCGGTTGAAAAATTACCATTCAATCCGAATATAGAATTATTAACCGGCTCTACTCCGTAGTTTGATTTTTGTGTTAATGGCCTCTCATTCAAATTTAAGAAGGTACTTCCTAACACAAATTTTTCATTGATTTGATGCTCAACATTAATTCCAGTGAAACGACGTGTTTGTTGTCCAAACACGGCATTATTCTCTACAGAAATATTGATTGGAACATTAGACGCCTCTAAACTAGGGTCTAAAATTTGTACCGTTCCAGATTGGTAATTTACCGTATAATCTATACCCTCTTGCAATGTTCTACCATTAGCCGTTACTGTAACAGAACCTTGGGGCACATTAAATGCACCGATAGAAATACCGTTACTACCTTCTGACTTGTACGAACCTTTTAATAAGAACTTATTTTTTTCTGGGTCTTGTAACGCTGCCGTTTTGGTCAATGAATACATATCTCTAAATACGTATTGTTCTTGGTTAGCGTTATATCCAGAAGGAACATCATATTGTCCACTATTACCATTTTCCAATTGCTCGTATAAGAACTCACCGAAAGGTTCTACGGTAGTAAAAATTATACGCCCGTTTCGAACATCTATGGTTTGACCACTAATAAAATCGAAGAAGCCATCACCACCTGGCTGTATATCATTGTAAACATTTAACCTATCTAGATTAAAAACATTTAAAAGAATTCGTTCTTCCAAACCTTCCGGCCATCCAGAGCCTGGACCCTCTTCTACCGGGGTAATGTAGTTTCTAGAAGTAGGATCAGAATATAAAATATTCATCTTAAAATCTTCTTGACTTAAACTATAAGCTCCGGTTGCATAAATATTTTTCATCATCAAATCCCAAATAGGGTCTGTGATATTAGTTATATTACTTTTTAGTAATTTAAGAATTAAGGTGTTATTCTTAATAACGGTACTAACTTCTGGAGTAGTTGTAGTAGCCTCTATACCTCCATTTGCAAACTCACCTACTTGATAAACCTGTCCTTGAAAAGTATACTGAAAAGCAACCCCTAAAACCTCATCATTACTTAAACGCTGATTTAAGGAAATGTAACCTAATTGAGTATCATATTCAAAATCTCTACCTTCTTCTAATTTTCTTGCATTTTCTAAATATGCATAATCAAAACCTTGGTTGGGAGAATACCCATTGGCAAAACTACTATCATTGAAACCACCTTCTACTGTTGCAATTTCTCTAATATTGTCATTTAAGGCACCCCCACCTGTAAGTATCAAAGCCGGATTATAATCGTTTGCATTGTTTCTAGGTCTTAAATCTGCAGGATCATTAAAAAATCCGCTTCCGCTACCGTTGTTTAGACCTACCCTAGTTTTGTCTCTATCTGATTCACCTAAATCTTGAATAGCTACAACGTTTCGTACATTTATAGTCTGTTGTGTTCTATTCGTAATCCAGACCTCAATACGGGTTATTTGTACTTGACTTTGTATGTAAGGATAGGAAGAAAGTGCATTATCATAATTATCTCTAAAATATTGTGATAAGAAAAAGTGTCTATTTTCATCGTAATCTAAGGCTGTTAATGAAAACTCGTTTACTGTTCCACCACCTTGCGCAACAACAGTATTGTTTTGTGAGCGTTGTTCAGAAAAAACAGCGGTAACTGATGTTTTACCAAATTGAAGTTTTGTCTTTACACCAAACAAACTTTGTGCCCCTTGAATCAATGAACTATTAAGAGGCATATTAACATTACCAACCTCGATAGACTGAATGATATCATCTTCTGTTGGCGTATAATCTAACTTTACAATATTCTGAAAATCAAAAGTAGCTTCGGTATCATAATTAGCGGTCACTTGCAAACGCTCACCTATATTACCTAACATACTAAGACTAATACGTTGATCAAAATCAAATGAAAGATTCGTTCTGTTTCTTGGTGATAAAGAAGGATTATCATTTTTCTGCCAGATAACACCTAAATCCATCGCAACGGATCCTTGTGGAATAATCTCGATAGTATTACCACCAAAAATGGTTGAAAAGAAATCGTTATTTACATAAAAGTTGGGAAGTAAGTTTTTACGAGCTTCGTCACTACCCTCTTTTTTACCAGAATAAGCATCAGATTTTTCTTTGAAATATGATTTTATCCCTTCCTCCCTTATCAACTTAAAATATTGATCTGGTGTAAGAATTATAGGATTACCTATATTAAAATCGCCCACACTTTCATTATAAATATATCGATCAAGTTCTGGGTCATAAATATACCTAGACACAATACTTTCTGGATTCTCAATTAGAATTCTACCCAGATCATATCCCGTTTTCACCGAATCAACTTCCTGTTCTTCTGTTTCCTGCCCCACAACAGTTGTTATGGAACCCAAAAACATAAAGAATACAAAGATGTGCTTAAAAGAAATTTTAAGAAATTTAGTTACCCCGTTTTTCAAACTTATTACAAATTTTTGAGCGCGAGTTTAATTATATTCTCGACACTTAGAGAAGCATCTTGACTAAGCACTTTATCGACAACCCTCTCTGATTGTTTACGTGCGAAGCCCAGAACTTCTAAAGCAGATAACGCTTCATCTTTATTTGTATTGTTTATACTTAGTGAAAGTTCGTCTATATCGTAAACTTTTAAGACCTTATCTCTAAGATCTAAAATTACACGTTGTGCGGTTTTAGCTCCTATACCTTTTACGGCTTGTATTGATGCAACATCACCGTTAGCAATAGCATCTCTTACTTGAGAAGGAGACATAGATGAAAGCATGGTTCTGGCTATACTTGATCCAATACCAGAAACAGAGAGCAATAACCGGAATATTTCACGTTCAGATTTTTCAACAAACCCGAACAAAGTGTGAGAATCTTCCTTCACCTGAAGGTGCGTAAAAACTGAGATATTTTCTTGCTCTGGCAGCTTTGAAAAAGTGTTTAAAGAAATATTTACAAAATAGCCCACACCACTACATTCGATAATAACATGAGTTGGGTTCTTCTCTACTAGTTTTCCTCTTAAGTGATGTATCATGGTTTTTTAAAAAATTAAAAAGGGAAAGAAGTATGTCTACCTATTTCCCTGTTTGAGTTATTATTTAATTAAATATTATTTTGAACCTTTAGCTTTCTTGCGCTTTTCACGCTCTTGAGCATCAATTACAGCTACTGCTGCCATATTTACTATTTCGTCTACACTGGCACCCAATTGCATAATATGAACCGCTTTTCTTAAACCGACCATTATCGGACCGATAGATTCTGCACTGTTCAACTCCTTTAAAAGCTTATACGTAATATTCGCCGATTCTAAATTCGGAAATATTAAAGTGTTTACTTTTCTACCAGCTAGCTTAGAAAATGGGAACTTACTCTCATGAAGTTCTCTGTTCAAAGCAAAATCCATTTGTATTTCACCATCAACCACCAAATCAGGTGTAGTTTCATGAAGAATACGAACTGCTTCTCTAACTTTTCTAGCATTAGGATGCGTTGAAGATCCAAAGTTAGCATAGCTTAACATTGCTAATACAGGATCAAAACCGAAATTAGCAGCGACGTTAGCAGTCATTTGCGCAATATCTGCAAGCTCCTCAGCATTAGGCTCTATATTAATAGAAGTATCCGCTAAAAACAATGGACCTCTATCGGTGATCATAATATTCACCGTTGCTACTTTTTTAACTCCACTTGCTCTACCAATAACTTCTAAAATTGGTTTTACTACCGTAGGGTAAGCTCTTGAGTAACCAGAAATCATTCCGTCTGCATCGCCTTCAAGAACCATCATCGCTCCAAAATAATTACGCTGGCGCATTTTTATTTTAGCACTGTAAAAAGTTACTCCGCTTCGTTTACGACTTTCCCAATATTTAGTAGCATAACGAATGTGACGTTCATCGAACTCCTTTGAGATAGGATCGATAATTACTAAGTCGGCATCGAACTCTAATTCTTTCTTCAATTCAAGAATAATATCTTTTCTACCCAAAAGAATAGGAATAGCAATACCCTCTTCATGAACTATTTGTGCTGCTTTTAAAACATCTAAATGATCAGCTTCAGCAAATACTATTCTCTTAGCATTACTACGTGCTCTACCATGTAATAATCGAACAACTTTATTATCGTTACCCGAACGAAGCATAAGTTCTTCTCTATATTTATCCCAATCATCGATTGGAGCTTTGGCAACACCACTCTCCATAGCCGCTTTAGCTACTGCAGGTGGTATTTCATATATTAATCGCTGATCAAAAGGCTTAGGAATAATATATTCCTTACCAAATGTTAATCTTGTTTCGCCATAAGCTATATTCACTTGCTCAGGTACAGGTTGCCTTGTTAAATCTGCCAAAGCTTTTACTGCTGCCATTTTCATAGCCTCGTTTATTGCTGTAGCCCTAACATCTAAAGCACCTCTAAATATAAATGGAAAACCAAGTACGTTGTTTACTTGATTAGGATGATCAGATCTTCCCGTTGCCATTATAATATCTTTTCTGGTAGCAACTGCTAAATCGTAAGCTATCTCTGGATCCGGATTAGCCATTGCAAATACAATAGGGTTCTTAGCCATAGACAGTAACATATTTGGAGTTACTACATTAGCTATTGAAAGACCAACGAATACATCGGCATCAACCATCGCTTCATCAAGCGTGTTAATTTTTCTATCGGTAGCAAATTCCTTTTTAGCTGGCGATAAGTTATCTGCATCTTTTCTAATGACACCCTTACTGTCAAGCATTACTATATTCTCTGCCTTGGCACCAAATGCTTTATACAATTTAGTACATGAAACAGCCGCAGCACCCGCACCACTGATAACGATGCGCACTTCATCCATTTTCTTATCAGAAATTTCTAAAGCATTTAATAAAGCCGCTGCAGAAATTATAGCAGTACCATGTTGATCATCATGCATTACAGGAATATCTAACTCCTCTTTTAATCTGCGTTCAATTTCAAAAGCTTCAGGGGCCTTTATATCTTCAAGATTAATTCCACCAAAAGTTGGAGCAATCATCTTTACAGTTTCAATAAACTTATCTACATCTTCAGTATCCACTTCAATATCAATACCATCGATATCAGCGAAAATCTTAAAAAGAAGACCTTTACCTTCCATTACAGGTTTTGATGCCTCAGGACCTATGTTTCCTAATCCTAAAACAGCTGTACCATTAGAAATAATGGCAACTAAATTACCTTTAGATGTGTATTTATATGCGTTTTCCTTATCCTTTGCTATTTCTAAGCATGGCTCTGCCACACCCGGCGAGTATGCCAAAGCAAGATCACGTTGTGTACTATATGGTTTTGTGGGTACTATTTTTATCTTACCAGGCTGTGGTTTTGCATGATAAATAAGTGCTTCTCTTCTTAGCTTTTCATTACTCATACTCTTCTATTTAAAAAAACAAATTTAAAGGTATTCTGTAAGAAAGTGTTAAGCGGATCCGTAATTATATAAACAAAATAAATTCTTCTATTTTATTGGCATAAAGTAGCATAGCAATTATAATTCAGATGCCCTTTCTTTATTTGGGACATTAAGTCGTAATGCCAGAAAACCAGAGATTGCAAAAAATGCTCCAGCAAACAACATGGCATTAATAGCATTGTTATCAAGCAGATATTTATAAATAGGACCAAAAGTTAATGTCTCAACACCCATAGGGATTACTATCATCATATTTAAGATACCCATATAAACCCCACGTCTTTCTTGCGGAACTACTTTAGAAACCATAGTATAAGGAATACCCATCATTGCCGCCCAACCAATACCAAAAAGTACCATTGGCACTAAAACCATAATTGGATCTGTGATATACGGAATCGAAAATAATGAAATAGCAGTACCGAACAAACTTAATGCATATATTTTTTTACCACCGAATTTCAATGTCAAAGGCACCAAAGCCAAAGCAACCACCATGGTAACTATATTATAAGTTAAACTCATTTGTGCAGATTGAGAAGCTGCCTCACCTGTTGAGTAGCCCATTGTCAATTTAAACAGCGGTGTAGTATACTGCCAGTAAATAAATAGTGCATACCACTGAAATAAATATACTGCCCCTACTCTCCACATAAATTTGGGCATTTTTTGTATAGATTCTCGAATTTCTTTAAAGGGTAAAGCAATGCGCTCAGTTAACGGTTTAGCTTTTGCATTGTTAATCGCGGTCAACTCTTCTGATGAAGGGGGAATTTCTGGAGTCTTTAAAACTGAATAAAGGATAGTGGTAATGGAAAGAATTGCACCAATATAAAATGAGTAGTACAACCAAGTAGGTATCGTTCCAGCAACTTCAACAGATTCTCCTCCAAATAAATATTGGAATAATACTATAGATCCATTAGCTAAAAGTATACCTGCACCTACAAACAAACTTTGCATTTGATAACCTAAACTCAATTGTTTCTCAGGGAGTTTATCACCAACAAAAGCTCTATAAGGCTCCATCGCCATATTATTACCTACATCAAGAATCCAAAGTAAACCAACAGCAAACCACAAAACGGGACTCGTTGGGAAAGCGAATAAACATAAACTACCTAAAATAGCACCAATTAAGAAAAAAGGCTTTCTTCTACCCCAACGTTCTGACCACGTTTTATCTGAAATAGCTCCAATTATAGGCTGTACGATTAAACCTGTTACTGGACCAGCGATATTTAAAATAGGAAGCATATCTTCTGGGGCACCTAGATATAAAAAAATAGGATTTATGGCTGTTTGCTGTAACCCGAAGCTATACTGGATTCCTAAAAAACCAACATTCATATTAAATATCTGCCAGAAACTAAGACTAGGTTTATTGAACTTCATGTACGATGTCTATTATTTAATTGATGATACATTTTAGTACATTCTCACAAAAGCTATAGTATTATTTCGGAAAACGTAATTTTGAACGACTACCAATATAATATAATTAAGACTGTTCTAGTGCATTACTATTCAGAAAAACGAACGAAAACGATTGAGAAATTTTAATTATTTCAAAAACTCAATATTTCTTGTAAGTCCGTCGAACTTCGTTCGCTTCACAGCAGATTTTTTGAACACTTTTTGAAAGACATCGACCGTAATTTCTTCCCAGTCTTTTTTAGTCATACTAAGTAAGTCTGGATTAGGGTTGAATAATGGTTCGTTATGAGGTTTCGAAAACCGATTCCAAGGGCAAACATCTTGGCAAACATCACAACCGAACATCCAATCATCAAAAGAGCCTTTCATCTCGTTTGGAAGTTCATTTTTCAACTCAATCGTAAAATAAGAAATACACTTACTACCGTCAACCACGTATGGATCAACAATTGCCTGTGTTGGGCAGGCATCTATACAAGCGGTACAGGTACCACAATGATCGGTTACCGCATGGTCATATTCTAAATCTAAATCAACTATTAACTCTGCTATAAAATAAAATGAACCTACTTGCTGGGTTAGTAGATTACTGTTTTTACCAATCCACCCCAGTCCACTTTTTGCTGCCCATGCCTTATCTAATACCGGAGCAGAATCTACAAAAGCACGACCATTGACCTCTCCTATTTCCTCGGTAATAAATTCTTGCAACCGTCTTAGTTTTGTTTTGATTATATGGTGATAATCTTGACCATATGCATACTTAGAAATCTTGTAAGAATCATCGGTTTGCGTTTCCTCCGGGTAGTAATTTAATAGTAGAGAAATAACCGATTTGGAGCCTTCGACCAATAATCGAGGGTCTAATCTTTTATCGAAATGATTTGCCATATAGCTCATTTCGCCATTCATATTTTTATTGAGCCACTTTTCTAACCGAGGTGCTTCTTCTTCTAAAAAATCTGACTTGGATATACCGCATGATAAAAAACCGAGGCGTTTGGCTTCGGTTTTTATACTATTTGTCCATTTATGTTTTATGTCGATACTCAAAATAAGCCAGGTTGAATTCCTCCTTTTATCCTTCCTAAGTGTTTGTAGGCCAATTCGGTTACTTCACGACCACGAGGAGTTCTCATAATAAACCCTTGCTGAATTAAAAAAGGTTCGTAAACTTCTTCAATAGTTTCTGCACTTTCAGATACTGCCGTTGCCAAAGTGGTTATACCCACAGGCCCGCCTTTAAACTTATCGATTATAGTGGTCAGAATTTTGTTATCCATTTCATCTAAACCATGTGCATCTACATTTAATGCCTTTAGGCTAAATTTTGATATTTCCATATCAATAGAGCCATTTCCTTTTATCTCGGCAAAATCACGCACTCTTCTAAGTAACGCATTACAAATTCTAGGTGTCCCTCTACTTCTACCGGCAATTTCTATGGCTGCATCTTGTGAAATAGGTACACGTAAAATTTCTGCACTACGTTCAACAATTGTAGAAAGTAATTCAGTAGAATAATATTGAAGCCTACTCTGAATACCAAAACGAGCACGCATTGGTGCTGTCAATAATCCTGAACGGGTGGTTGCACCAATTAAAGTAAACGGATTCAAATTTATTTGAACAGACCGCGCATTCGGCCCAGATTCTAGCATGATATCAATCTTATAATCTTCCATTGCAGAATATAAATACTCTTCTACAATAGGGCTTAATCTGTGAATTTCATCAATAAACAAAACATCTCGCTCATCTAAGTTGGTAAGCAGTCCAGCTAAATCGCCTGGCTTATCCATAACCGGACCTGATGTAATCTTAATCCCTACCCCCAACTCATTGGCAAGAATATTCGCCAAGGTAGTTTTACCCAAACCTGGAGGACCATGAAACAAGGTATGATCCAATGCCTCACCTCTTCTATTTGCTGCTTCAACAAATACCTTAAGATTCTCAAGTACTTGTTCTTGACCTGTAAAATCGTCAAAATTTATGGGTCTTAATGCTCTTTCAATGTCTAGCTCCTCATTAGAGAAACCATCAGCAGATGGGTCTAAATACTCGTTCATACACTAACAAAGATAGACAAACACAAGATAACATTAAACCTATACCAGTAGCTAATTGAATTTATCCGAATCACTAAATGAAGCGTTAAATACATATAAGAAATCTAACTAAATATTGTAATTTCATGGCATGACAAAAGAAAATTATACTGCACAAGTTTTACAATATATTCCTGTTTTTTATATTATCTGGTCAGATGACCTGCTCTCGGCTTCAGAAATAAATGTCGTTAATTATGCTATTTCTAACGATAACACATTATCTGGCGATGATAAAAAACAACTTAAAACATGGATGAATGTCAAAAATCCACCAAAGAACGAATTATTTAAGTCTTGGAAACAATTGATTATCAATAGCAATGTAAAGTTGATAGAGCATGAAACATATCCGCTTACGGCGTTCAGTCAAAAAGTAGCATCGCATTATCATAATGACATCTTATTCAATGATCAAATTAAAGAGATTGAAATAAACTTGGGTATTCAACCCAATCATTACAATCATTTATTTGATGTACATATTGATTTAGAAAAAAAATCTTCGCAGTATTCGGCACAAGTCATAGATACTATTTTAAAAGGAGCACATGCCGAAGCTATAGATTCTTTTAGATCTGTACTTAACGATTCTATATTTTCATGGGAAGTTAGACGTGACAAAGAAGAATTTAGAAATCATGTTTTAAAACAAGTAGAATTTCTAGCGGATAAAGGTTACGGTGCAATGGCTTACCCAAAAGAATATGGCGGCACCAATGATATGGAGGGTTATGCTACCATTTTCGAAAATATGATGTGGGCAAATGGAAGCTTAGCTATAAAATTTGGCGTACAATTTGGATTGTTCGGAGGAAGCATTCAAAAACTGGGAACCAAAAAGCACCATGATAAATATTTAAGCGATACAGGTAAGGCCGAACTATTAGGATGCTTTGCCATGACAGAAACCGGACACGGATCTAATGTTCGCGGAATAAAAACTACCGCAACCTACAATAAGAAAACTGAAACTATTGTCATACATACTCCAGGAAAAAATGACAATAAAGAATATATTGGCAATGCTATACATTCAAAAATGGCATCTGTTTTTGCCCAACTCATTATTAATGGTAAAAATGAAGGCGTTCATGCGATTCTAGTACCACTTAGAAATGAAAAGCATGAGCTACTACCAGGTGTAACTGTTGAAGATAATGGCTATAAGCTCGGGCTAAACGGTGTTGATAATGGCAAGATCTGGTTTAACCAAGTTGAAGTACCCAAAGAAAATTTACTAAACAAGTACGGAACCATTTTAGGTAATGGAGAATACTATTCAGAAATTAAAAATCCTAACAAACGATTCTTTACCATGCTGGGTACTTTAGTAGGTGGTAGAATTTGTGTTGCGAGAGCAGGTTTAGGCGGAGCCAAATATGCGCTGACCGTAGCTATCAAACATGCATTAAAAAGAAGACAATTTAATGATAGTGTAAAAATACAGGAAGATTTATTGATGGATTACCCATCTCAACAATTACGTTTAACTCCGCTAGTTGCAAGTGCATATGTGTATCATATTACATTAGATAAAATGATGAGGCTTTACTGCGATGAATCTCAACCTGATAAAAGACAAGTTGAAACGCAAGTAGCAGGACTCAAATCTATTATTACCTGGTATGCCAACGATACTATTCAAGAATGTCGAGAAGCCTGTGGTGGTAAAGGCTATTTGTTAGAAAACAGAATAGCAAACCTAAAAGGCGATGTAGATATATTCACCACGTTTGAAGGTGACAACAATGTACTCTTACAACTAGCTGCAAAAGGCGTACTTTCAGATTTTAAGGCTGAATTCAATAGCGCTGGCTTTTCCACCGTACTAAAACTGTTAAGCTCTCAACTAAGCAATAAGCTTTCTACTATAAATCCGCTATATACGAACAAAACGGATAAAGACCATTTATACAACCCCAAGTTTCATGTTCATGCCTTTGAGCTCAGAACGAGAAGACTTACCTATACCATCGCTATGCGAATTAGAGGGTATATTAAAAAGGGAATTCCGTCTTATCAAGCATTTTTAAAGGTTCAAACTCATTTAATGACACTTGGTAAAGCATACAGTGCTGAACTGGCTTATAAATCATTTATAGAGCATACGAGCACAATTACTGACCCCAAGTACAAAGCCCTATTTGAAAAATTAGGCACTTTATATGCACTTTATGAAATAAGAAAAGATGCTACTTGGTATTTAGAGCAAGGTTACATTAGCGGAACAAAGTCGAAAGCAATACGTCAACGTGTAGAACGCTTATGTACCGAACTGAGACCGCATTTAAATAGTCTTGTAGATGGTTTTGGAATACCTAAACATTTGATGACAGCACCTATAGCGAATTAGTTTCGTTCTTTTTCTAATCGCGATGTATCTAGAAAGTCTAAAATAGTAATTTGTGGTTCACCATATAGTTTTGTTCTAGTACCTCCTTTTGAACTAAGCTGTAATGTTTTTAGTGCTCTAACTTCAACATCTGGTGAATCTTCAGTAACGAGAAGTACATAGTTTGCTTGTAGGTCAGCTGCTTTTAAAGAGCTATTACCATACATTTTAGCCATTAAGTAGTCTGCATTACCCTCAACTTTCGCAGAAGCATTTTTATATATGTAGATATTATTGCTCGCACCGGTAGAATACAATTTTACATCTATTCTATCCTTTAAGGTAAGATTCAATGAATCACTGGCTAAATTAAAATCACCAGAACTTATTTCTTCCATTGTAATATCCATGATATCGGCAGTAGCGTTGAGTTCTAATCTAGAAGTGCCAAAAGTTTGTACTCTTAGGCGATTTGTAGAAATAACGTCTTTCATACTAATTTTACCATTAAGCATCTTAATACTACTTAGTTCTTGAAAGAAGATAGTAATACCAAGTTTCTTCTTTGACGTTATATTATAGAATGATGATATTTTAAGAACACCATCGTCAACATTAAATTTAAGAACATCCAATAAATTATCGTCTAATTCTAAAGCATAACCTTCAGTTGTAGACTTCTGAATTACGATATCTAAATCATCGACTAATTCAATCGCTGTAAAAGGTTCTAAATCTTCTCGTACTTCAATGACATTCTTATTCCCCTTTATCTTTGGTTTACGTTGAGAGAAACCATTGACTGAAATAAACAATACAATAACAAGTAGGGCGAACTTTTTCATAATCTAAACTTCTATTTAAAAATTGAAGGTATTTAATTTTATGTAATAATAAAACAACTTAGCAATATCTTAAGAAGATTGCAAAAAAAAGCCCAACTATTACTAGTTGGGCTTTTATATAACTTAATGAAGCTTAATGATTCATTTCTTCTTCATTTTCCTGAAGTGGTATATGTTGTGGTATGTAATCTTGACCTGGAATGTAATATTCACCATTCTCATCAACCTTACTATAATCATAAGACCATCTATGAACTTCAGGTATCGGGCCAGCCCAGTTACCATGAATATGCTTCTGTTCTGCAGTCCATTCTAACGTATTAGATTTCCAAGGATTAACTGGACCAACCTTACCATAGAAAACACTATAGATAAAGTTTGCAACGAACACTAATTGAGCAGCACCTGCAATAATAGCAAATACGGTCATTAATACTTGTATATCTGCTAGCTCATCAAACATTGGAAACGCCGTGTTTTCATAATATCTTCTTGGTACACCTGCCATACCAACAAAATGCATTGGAAAGAATACACCGTAAGCAGCAACCGCAGTTACCCAAAAATGGACATAACCTAAATTTTTATTTAAAAGCTTTCCTTCAAACATTACAGGGAACCAATGGTACACACCAGCAAACAAGCCATATAATGCAGAGATACCCATTACTAAGTGGAAGTGAGCTATTACGAAATAGGTATCATGAACATTAATATCTAATGTACTATCTCCTAAAACAATACCTGTTAAACCTCCTGTAATAAATGTAGATACAAAGCCAATGCTAAATAGCATTGCAGGATTTAATTGTAGGTTACCTTTCCAGAGCGTTGTTATCCAGTTAAATGCTTTTACCGCTGATGGTATCGCAATTAATAAAGTTGTAAATGTAAATACAGATCCTAAAAATGGATTCATACCAGAAATAAACATATGGTGACCCCAAACAATCGTTGAAAGAAAAGCAATTGCAAGTATAGAAGCAATCATAGCACGGTAACCAAAAATAGGTTTACGCGCACTAGTAGCCATAATCTCAGACACTAATCCCATTGCTGGTAAAATCACAATATACACCTCTGGGTGTCCTAAAAACCAGAATAAATGTTCAAATAATACTGGCGAACCACCTTGATAATGTAAAACCTCACCTTGAATAAATATATCTGAAAGGAAGAAAGAAGTACCAAAACTTCTGTCCATAATCAATAATAATGCTGCAGACAATAAAACTGGGAAAGAAACTACCCCAATAATAGCTGTCACAAAGAATGCCCATATAGTTAAAGGCAATCTTGTCATTGACATTCCTTTAGTTCTTAAGTTGATAACCGTTACGATGTAGTTCAAAGATCCTATAAGAGATGATGCAATGAAAATCGCCATTGAACTTAACCATAAAGTCATACCTAAACCAGAACCAGGTTGTGCCATTGGCAATGCACTTAAGGGTGGGTAAATTGTCCACCCAGCTGCTGCCGGACCTGCTTCAACAAATAATGAAATAACCATTACTACCGCTGAAACAAAGAACAACCAGAATGATACCATATTAAGGAAACCAGATGCCATATCTCGAGCACCAATTTGCAACGGAATCAATAGGTTACTAAACGTACCACTTAAACCTGCAGTAAGTACAAAGAATACCATGATAGTACCATGCATTGTTACTAAAGCCAAATAAACATCAGCATCCATAACTCCACCTGGAGCCCATTTTCCTAAAAGAGCCTCAAATATTGGAAATGCCTCACCTGGCCACGCCAATTGCATTCTAAATAATAATGACATTGCAATACCAATAAAACCCATTATCAATACACCCGTTATAAGGTATTGTTTGGCAATCATTTTATGGTCTTGGCTAAAGATGTACTTTGTTACAAAAGTTTCTTTATGATGATGTCCATGATCGTCGTGTGCGTGATCATCTACATGTGCATGTGCTGTTGCTGACATAATCGTAATCTTATTTTTATTAATTTTCTTATTATAGCTTTGTTGACTTGAGTATAAAAAACTACTCTCCTATTGAAACTGAACTTACAGTATTAAATGCAGGACTAGCTTCGTCTTTCATTACCGTCTCGGCAAATGTTGACTGACCTTTCATCCATTCATTATACTCCTCTTCTGTTTCTACGATTATCTTCATCTGCATATTGTAATGAGATTTTCCACAAATCTTATTACAAAGCAAGATATAATCAAATTCCCAAGGATCAATCGCCTCTCCTGTTCTAACAGCTTTCTCTGCACGTAGCTTATTAGTTCTCTTCACCTTATCCACAACATCTTCATTCATTCTCATTTCTTCAGTCGTGTAAATCGGCGTAAAAGAGAATTCGGTAATCATACCTGGTACACAGTTCATCTGTGCTCTAAAGTGAGGCATATAAGCAGAGTGCAATACATCTTGAGAACGCATTTTAAAATTCACTTTTCTACCAACTGGTAAATGCAATTCTTTAACAATAATGTCATCGTGCGCATAAGTATCAGCTTCATCTAAACCTAATATATTTGCTTTATCGATATCGATCATTCTAACATTAGCACCACCTAAAACATTATCTCCACCACCATATCTAGCAGTCCAGTTAAATTGTTGTGCATAAAGCTCTACAATCAAAGGATCATCTTCATCATTAACATCCATAATGGTTGTCCAGGTGTATAATCCCCAAAGAATAAGACCGGCTAGTACAATTACAGGTATGATTGTCCAGATGAACTCTAGACGATCATTATCAGCGTAAAACAAAGCTTTTTGACCTTTTTTACCAGAATACTTATAACCGAAGTAATGTAATAATGCCTGTGTTAACGTCTGTACTATAAAAATAATTACCATCGATACTAACATTAAGCTATCATACTCTTCACCATGAGCAGAACCAGCTTCAGGTAGTAAAAATTTACCGTACTTCCAGAAACTGAAAATTGTAATTCCGTAGATGAATACCAAGAATGCGAATAACATGTACCCGTTATTCTTATTATCGCTATCCGTTGCTATTTGGTGCTGTTCTGTTTTAAGCTGAGATAATTCAAATATTTTAGTCAACTGCCAAATGGCAATGGCTACAAGAACAAGTACAGCTAAAGTTAATAATGTCGTCATTGTATATATAAATGTTATACTTACTTAATTACTAGTAATGAAAGTGTCTACTTTCTTCAATAAAAGGATTTCTTTTTGGTTGCAGCGGTTGTGTTGAAATCGCTCTGAATATCCAGAATATAAATAGACCTGCAAAAAATAATACAGAACCAATTTCAGGTATACCAATATACCAGTTATCACCAACAGTAGATGGCATAATGGCGTTAAAGATATCCATATAATGACCTGCCAGGATTACAATACCTGTTAAAATTACGAACCAATTGATTCTCTTATAATCACTATTCATCAATAATAGCACAGGAAATAAAAAATTCATAGCTACCATACCAAAGAAAGGCAATCTATAATCTGCAATTCTTGTTACGTAATACGTTACTTCTTCAGGTATGTTAGAATACCATATTAACATAAATTGAGAGAACCATAAATATGTCCAGAAGATACTAATACCGAACATAAATTTAGCCAAATCATGAATGTGACTATTATTAACGTCTGGCAAATGACCTTTAGATTTCAAGTAGATAGTTACCATTGCAATAACAGTAATACCCGATACGAACATACTAGCAAAAATATACCACCCGAACAATGTACTAAACCAGTGTGGTTCAACACTCATAATCCAATCCCAAGACATTATAGACTCAGATATAAGATAGAATACTAAGAAACCAGCAGATATTCTAAAATTCAATTTAAAATTCGAATCATCATCTGACGCATCTTGAGCAATAGATAGTTTTCTAGAATACTCTCTATATCCAATCCAACCAGCTAAAAATATAGCTGCTCTAATTAAGAAGAACGTAGGATTTAAATAACCAGCTTTACCTTGAAGTAGTGCATCATGAGCTACTACAGTTTCATCCATCCAAATGAATAAGTGATTCATATGTAGTACAGAAAGAAGTAATATTACAAATACTATAATTCCACCAGGAACCAAGTAAGCAGTAATCCCTTCCATTACTCTAAATAACAACGGAGACCACCCTGCCTGCGCAGCACGTTGTATAGCATAAAATGCCAACACCCCTAATGATATCATAAAAAAGAAAAATGCTGCAACATATAATGCCGCCCAAGGTCTATTCTTTAATTGATCTAACAAATGCTGATCATGAGAAGAATCGTGTTCTTCACCATGAGCTTCAGCAACAGCATGATCATTTTCATTCGTTGCATGTTCTGCTTCTACTTCATGGGCATCACCATGACCTCCGTCATGACTTGTAACCATTTCTTTCGCCTCTGCTATAGTTCCAGGAGCCATAACAAATCCTCCAAGGATTCCTAATGCACCTACTATCATTAGAACGAAGGAAGCTATTTTAAGTCTATTTGAAAACGTATACATAGTATTGTTTACCTATTATTTGGTTAAATCTTGTTTCAGTGTCATTACATATTCAGATACTTGCCACATCTCTTCAGTATTCATTTGAGATGCGTAAGAACCCATAGAATTCAATCCGTAATGAATTGTATAATATGTAGATCCTACTGTCAAGTTTCTCACTGGGTCTGCGTAACTAGGCACCCCTAATATCTTTTCTCTTTTTACAAGTGTTCCTTTACCATCACCTTTATCACCGTGACAAATTGCGCAGTAAATGGTATATAGTTGACCACCTTTAGCCAATTTAGCTTCAACATTAATTGAATCTAAAGGGCTACTTTGTAATCTTGATAATTCTTTCCCTTCAGGTGAATTTTCAATTTCATAAGGCAACCAACCTCTATTAATAGTATTCGCAGGTGGCAATATGGCCTCTGATTGATTTGGCAATAAGTCTGCCTCACCATAAGTTTCATAACCAACAGACTCATACATATTGGGCATGTACTGATAATTACGAGAACCTTTACTCTGACATGAAGTCACTACGATCGCTAAACCGTATAGTATTGCTAATTTCTTAAAACTGTTCATATTTAATGACTGTTTTTTTCTGAAACATTAATTTCTACTGCACCAGTATCCATTAATAAATCTCTTAATTCTTGCTCGTTGTCATGGATTTCAATCTCCATTAAAAAATGATCATCCGTAGTTCTTACATCTGGATTCTCTGCTTCCTTAAATGGCCACAATCTACTTCTTAGGTAGAAAGTAATTACCATTAAGTGAGCAGCGAAGAAAACCGTTAATTCGAACATAATAGGCACAAATGCAGGCATATTCTCAAGGTAGCTAAAGCTTGGCTTACCACCAATATCTTGAGGCCAATCTTCTATCATGATATAATTCATCATAAGAGTAGCCACGGTAATACCTACACAACCATATAAGAAAGCTGTTATCGCCAATCTTGTTGGGGCTAACCCCATTGCTTTGTCTAATCCGTGTACAGGAAAAGGACAATATACCTCTTCAATATGAAGCTTTGCTGCTTTAACCCTTTTAACGGCAAGCATTAGCACATCATCATCATCGTAAAAAGCGTGTATAACTTTAGATGCCATATTTATCTTTTGTTATTTAATAAAATTGCTGCTTGCCCTGCCCAGTCATCACGTTGTGCTCTTCCTGGAAAAGAACCTGTAATAGAATCTAACAAATTGTATTCACTCTCAGTCATTCTAGCTACTTGAGCAAATGTGTAAATTCCTATCTCATTCAAAGTAGCTTCCATTTGAGGTCCGATACCTTTAACTTTCTTTAAATCATCAGCCTCTTGTGTAGTCGCATCAAATGATCCAACTGCACTTAACAAATCAGACACTCCAACTTTATCTCCGACAGTAGGCACTACTTCACCCATCAAAACATCATCAGTAATCGGCTCTTTAACCTCTGCCTTTAACTTTGTTATTTGATACATCGGCTTACCAGAATCTCTTAAGGTCTTATACTTTTCACCAGATGCTTTCAAGATAGATTTTACCTCTGCCTGTGCAATTACAGGGAATGTTCTAGCATATAACAAGAACAATACAAAGAAGAAACCTATTGTACCAATAAAGATACCGATGTCAACAAATGTTGGTGAGAACATTGTCCAAGAAGATGGAAGATAATCTCTATGTAAAGAGGTTACGATAATCACGAATCTTTCAAACCACATACCTATGTTTACCACGATAGAAATAAAGAAAGAGAACATGATACTAGTTCTTAATTTTTTGAACCACATGAACTGTGGAGAGAATACATTACAAGTCATCATTGACCAGTAAGCCCACCAGTAAGGTCCGGTTGCCCTGTTCAAAAACGCATACTGCTCGTATTCAACACCTGAGTACCATGCCATAAACAGCTCTGTAATGTAGGCACAACCTACAATAGAACCCGTTAACATAATTACAATATTCATTAACTCAATATGCTGAATAGTAATGTAGTTTTCTAAATGACATACCTTTCTCATTATAATCAACAAGGTGTTCACCATAGCGAAACCAGAGAAAATTGCACCTGCAACAAAGTACGGTGGAAAGATAGTTGTATGCCAACCTGGTATTACTGAGGTAGCAAAATCAAAAGATACAATTGTGTGTACAGATAATACTAAAGGTGTTGCAAGACCCGCAAGAACCAATGATACTTCTTCAAATCGTTGCCAGTCTTTAGCACGACCACTCCAACCAAAACTTAACAAACTGTATATCTTCTTTTGAAAAGGCAAAACAGCTCTATCACGAATCATCGCAAAATCAGGTAGAAGACCTGTCCACCAGAACACTAATGAAACAGATAAATATGTTGAAATTGCAAATACATCCCAAAGAAGTGGTGAATTAAAGTTTACCCACAACGAACCAAATTGATTTGGAATTGGAAGTACCCAGTACGCCAACCAAGGACGACCCATGTGAATAATTGGAAACAAACCTGCCTGAACTACAGAGAAAATTGTCATTGCCTCTGCAGATCGGTTAATTGCCATTCTCCATTTCTGACGGAACAATAATAATACTGCCGAGATCAATGTACCGGCGTGACCGATACCTACCCACCAAACGAAGTTGGTAATATCCCAAGCCCAGTTTACTGTTTTGTTAAGACCCCAAGTACCGATACCGGTAGAGACCGTATAAATAATACAACCTACTCCCCAAAGAAATGCCACTAAAGCAATGGAAAAAACTATCCACCAGTGCTTGTTTGCTCTGCCTTCTACTGGAGCGGCAATATCCACAGTTACATCGTGGTAGCCTTTGTTCCCAATAACTAGGGGTTTACGTATAGGTGCTTCGTAATGCGACGCCATAGACTTTTGTTATAATTACTTTCTACTATTGTTTATGCTTCGTTGGTGTTTCTAACCTTAACGTGATAGAAAACATTTGGTTGAGTACCTACATGCTCCAATAAGTGGTACATACGGTCACTCGCTTTTAATTCTGCTACTTTACTCTTCTCATCATTAATATCACCAAATACAATGGCTCCATTACTACAAGCTGAAGAACAGGCTGTTTGGAATTCTCCGTCAGCAATAACACGCCCGTCTCTTTTAGCATCAAGAATAGTTTTTTGTGTTTTTTGAATACACATAGAACATTTTTCAATAACACCTCTAGAACGAACATTTACATCTGGGTTCAATACCATTTTACCCAAATCGTTATTCATATGGAAATCAAACTCGTCATTGTTATTATACAAGAACCAGTTAAATCTACGCACTTTATACGGACAGTTGTTTGCGCAATATCTTGTTCCTACACACCTGTTATAAGCCATTTGATTTTGACCCTGTCTACCGTGCGATGTTGCCGCTACAGGACAAACAGTTTCACAAGGCGCATGATTACAATGTTGACACATTACAGGCTGAAAAGCAACCTGAGGATTAGCAGAAGGATCTTCTAACTCACCGAAACCTCCTAATGAACCAGCATCACCAAATAAACCTTCAAAACCATCTTTCTTTTCGTTATCACCTTCGAAAGTTTCTTCTGAAGAATAATATCTATCGATACGCAACCAATGCATATCTCTTGATTTTCTTACTTCAGCCTTACCAACTACCGGCACGTTATTCTCAGCATGACAAGCAATAACACATGAACCACAACCGGTACAAGCATTTAAATCGATTGACATATTAAAATGATGCCCAATGGTACGATCAAAGCTATCCCACAAATCAACAGATGTTGCAGGAACTTCTTGGTGATCTAAAGAAACCATAGGAACCTCATTCCACTCAGAATGATTTTTAGTATTGAATATCTCTAAAGTTGTTTCCTTTATGATATCTCCTCTACCCATCAGGGTTTTATGCAATTGAATACAAGCAAACTCATGGTTACCTCCAACTTTTTCTACACTTACAGATTGATTAGCATTGAAACCATCATACAAAGTAAAGGCGTTAACCCCAGTTTGCATATCTTCTTTCAATCCTACTTTCTTACCATAACCAAAAGAAAGACCTACAGTACCTTTTGCTTGACCTGGTTGAACTACAACCGGAACTTGATCAATACTTACACCATTTACAGTAAGCTTTACATAGTTACCATCCATACCGCCATTAGCGACATTTACATTCTCTACACCTAGCTCAGCAGCATCAGCCTTAGAAATAGTAGCATAGTTATCCCAAGATACTCTTGTAATTGGATCAGGGAACTCTTGCAACCAAGGGTTACTTGCTTGCTGACCATCACCCATACCTACTTTTGAATACAAAGTAAGCTCCATACCATCACTGGTAGTATTTGCTAAACTACGAATAGCAGAAGCCATAGAAGTATTGGTAACAACCTCAGTAGCATCTTCTACAACAGCAGCTACATTTTGTGTAGCGCCTTCAGCATTAACAACCATAGTGTCTGCACTGAAAACACCATCTTGCAACGCCTGGTTCCAACTAGCTCCGTTAAGAACAGAAGAAGACCATGTATCTTTTATATAATCATAATACGTTTGCTCGCTTCCAAGTAATCCTAAAACTACTGTTTGAAACTGCTTTGTATTAAATAATTCTTTAATTGTAGGCTGCATTAAACTGTAATACCCCTTTTTGATTTCAATATCACCCCAAGACTCCAAGTAGTGATTTGTAGACCCAACATACTGAACAGCCTCCGTAGTTTCGTTCCAATTTGTTGAAAAAGCAACAGTTAAGTCTACTTTTGACAAACCTTCTTTGAAATCTGCTGCATTAGGCAAAGAATAAACAGGATTAACCCCATCCATTAACAAAGCACTAACTCTACCAGCTTTCATATCGGCAATTAAAGCATTTACAGCTTTAACACTACCCTTTCTTACATATTTTGGTGCAGCAACGTCAAATGCCTCACTAGATAACATTTCGTTAATTGCCAAAACAACCGCCTGAGCATTAACATCATCTAAACCAGTTACAACAACCGCACTTGAACCTGCTTTCTTAATTTCTGTAGTTATAGAATCAACCAATGCATCATACTCAGAGGTGTTACCACCTACCGAAGTACCGTTTAGTTTTCCATATAATTTAGCCAAAACAACTTTCTGTGCACTTGGCTTCATAGCCACACGTTTGTCAGCATTTGCACCGGTTAAAGACATATTCGCCTCTAACTGCACGTGTCTTGACATTTTACCGTTCTTAGGCACACGACCTCTAGAATAACCAGCATCATATCCTCCACCTTGCCAATCAGCAATAAAATCTGCCCCAAAAGAAACAATAAGACCAGCTTTTTCGAAATCATAATCCGCCAAAGCTCGCTTACCATATTTATTTTCAAAAGCATTTAACGCAGCATCTTCTGAAATTGCGTCATAAGTAACATGAACAACATTTTCATTAGCCGCAACTAAATCAGACATTAAACGATCTGTTGAAGGACTAGCGTATGTTTGCGTAAGTACAGCTATCTTTTTAGCAGAACCCTTAAGTTCACCCATCTTAGCTTTTACTGCTGCATTCAACACATCCCATTCAACAGGCTCTCCATTTGCTAATGGCCCTTGTAATCTAGTACTATCGTACAAAGAAAGAACAGAACCCTGAATTCTTGCATTTGCAGAACCTCCTATTTTAGCCAAGGTATTATTCTCAACTTTAATCGGACGACCTTCACGGGTCTTAATTAAAATGCTTGCAAAATCAAATCCGTTAGCTATAGTTGTTGCATAATAATTTGCAACACCTGGAACTATATTCTCTGGCAATACCACATAAGGAATCGATTTTACAACCGGACCTTCACATGCTGCTAAAGAAGCAGCTGCGGTACTAAACCCAACATACTTCAAAAAATCTCTACGATTTGTATTTGTAGAAGACAAAGTTTCCTTGTCACCCAAGAAATCATCCACAGGAATCTGCTCTACAAATTCATTCTGCTTTAGCGCCTCAACAATGGAATCGTTAGGATTTAACTCCGCCTCGTTCTTCCAATATTTTTTGTTTGATGCCATACGTATTATCTGTAATTAGCTTCTTTAAATTATTATTAATAGTGACATTTACCACATTCCAGTCCACCCAACTGAGCAGCTGTTAAATTCTCTACACCGTACTTCTTAGAAAGCTCAGCATGTATTTTCTCGTAATACTCATTGCCTTCTACTTTCACGTTTGTTTCTCTATGACAATCAATACACCAACCCATTGTTAATGGAGAATATTGATACATAATTTCCATTTCCTCTACAGGACCGTGACAAGTTTGACATTCAACACCAGCAACAGAAACGTGCTGTGAGTGATTGAAATATGCGAAATCAGGAAGATTATGTATTCTAACCCATTCTACAGGCTGACTATCGCCAGTATAGTTCTGAGTTTCCTCATCCCAACCTACTGCTTTGTATAATTTCTTAATCTCACCAGTATAGAATTCATTCGTATAACCATTTTCCAAATCTTCCTGAGAAGGTCCTTCCGGATTACCCGTGTACTCATAAACCGATTTATGACAGTTCATACATACATTCAATGAAGGAATACCCGAATGCTTAGAAACTCTAGCCGAAGAGTGACAATACTTACATTCAATTTTATTATCACCAGCATGAATTTTATGAGAATAATGTATAGGCTGAATAGGAGCATAACCTTGATCAACCCCTACTTGCATCATCCAACCGTACGCAAAATAAGCACTACCCAACAACAAGACGATTGCAGTAACCAAAACTAAAAATTGATTTTGAGCGAAAGCTTTCCAAATAGGAGTTCTTTTTGAAGCACTATCTTTTTCTAGCACAATACCGTTTGCCTGCGCTATACGCTGCAGCGTTTTATTCACTAACAACAGCATAACCACTAACAAACCAAATACAAGCACCAAAGCACCTAATATGATTTCGTTAGAAACACCAGCAGAACCAGTAGTTGCAGCAGCAGCCTGAGCATCACCCGCAGCAGGAGCCGGCGCAGCAGCAGGAGCAGCAGCGGTATACGCTAAAATATCATCGATATCACTATCTGACAACGTCGGAAAAGCAGTCATTGCCGCCTGATTATACTCAGCATAAAGCTTATTAGCATAAGCATCTCCTGATTTGATAACACCAGGACTATTCTTAATCCAAGCGTACAACCATTCTTTACCTAAGCCCTCATCTTCGCTTAGTCTACTTTCTACATTTTCTAATGCAGGTCCGGTCATCTTACGATTCAACGCATGACATGCAGCACAATTCTGATTGAACAATGCTTTACCATTTTTTGCATCACCGGCACCAGCAGCCAACTCAGTGGTTGCATCGTCAGCAACAGGTTCATCCTGCGCTGTTAACGGACTTAAAAAAAGCAAAAATGCTATTAGGGATAAACCTAAAATTTTAGAAAACTGATTTCGGTTTGGAACCTTTTTCATATATCGAATATTTCTATCGGAATCTTGGCATGATTTTGGTCATAGATGAAACCAATTATAATCCACCAAATGCCTAAATCGAAGACAAAAATACGACATAGACTTTATTTGGAAAATGTTAATGTATCTATAATTTACAATTTAGAAATATTCTAAATAGATCTCGATTTATTTGTTTGATCCTTAATAAATTACTTTTGCGTGTAACAAAAATAAAATTAAAAATAGGTTATGAAAATTCTAAGTACCATGGTGGTTTTTGCATGTTTTGCTCACTTTAGCTATGCGCAAGGTGCAAATGTAAACATTGAACAAAACCCAAAGATTGATCAGTTGCTAGAAATCTATAAATCTTCTCTAAGCAATAATGAATATTACAGAATACAGGTTGGATTTGGAAATTATGCCAAAGCACAAAGAATAAAAGCAAATGTAGAGGAAGATTTTCCAGATTTGTCATCTAAAATAGATTTTGACTCTCCCACTTACAGAGTTAGAGTTGGTAGATTCACTTCTAAATTAGATGCAGAGCGAAAGTTTAACGAGGTACGAATTAAGTATCCTGATGCAATGTTATTAAAACCAAAAAAATCGACCAAATAGGTCGATTTTTTTTTGCTTTATTTTTAAAGAGATTTAAATGCTCTTCTATTAAAATCCTATTTAGACTTCAATTTCTTCTTCACTGCAACTTCTTGGAATGCTTCGACGATATCACCTTCAATGATATCATTATAGTTCTTGATCTGAAGACCACAATCATATCCTTTTGCTACCTCTCTAACATCATCTTTAAATCGTTTTAAAGAAGTCAATGTACCAGTGTATATTACTACACTATCACGTATTAATCGAATATTAGAATTTCTAAAGATTTTACCAGTAGTTACCATACAACCTGCAATGGTACCAATTTTAGAAATCTTGAATGTTTCTCTAATCTCAGCAGTACCAGATATCTCTTCTTTCATTTCAGGAGACAACATACCTTCCATCGCATCTTTAAGATCATTGATCGCTGCATATATAATAGAATACATACGGATATCAATTTCCTCTTTTTCAGCGATTGCCTTAGCATTACCCATTGGTCTTACATTAAAACCAATTATAACAGCATCTGAAGCCGAAGCTAACAACACATCTGATTCTGTAATAGGACCAACTGCTTTATGAATAATATTTACCTGAATTTCATCGGTAGATAATTTCTGGAAAGAATCGGTAAGCGCTTCAACAGAACCATCAACATCACCTTTAAGGATAATATTAAGCTCTTTGAAATCACCTAATGCAATTCTACGTCCGATTTCATCAAGTGTTATATGACGTTGTGTTCTAACAGACTGCTCACGTTGTAATTGAGATCTTCTTGAAGCAATTTGTTTAGCCTCACGTTCATCTTCTAACACATAGAACTTATCACCTGCTTGAGAAGCACCATCAAGACCTAAAATAGATATTGGTGTAGACGGTCCAGCCTCCTTAACAGTATGACCTCTTTCATCTTGCATTGCCTTAATTTTACCACTAGTGGTACCAGCTAACACATAATCGCCTATTTTAAGTGTACCCGACTGTACTAATACAGTAGACACGTAACCTTTACCTTTATCTAAGAAAGCTTCTACCACAGTACCTGTAGCATGCTTATCTGGATTTGCTTTTAACTCTAGCAATTCTGCTTCAAGTAAAACTTTCTCCAATAATTCTTTAACACCTAAACCAGTTTTAGCAGAAATATCATGTGATTGTATTTTACCTCCCCAATCTTCTACCAGTAAGTTCATTTGTGCTAAACCTTCTTTAATCTTATCTGGGTTAGCAGTAGACTTATCTACTTTGTTTATTGCAAAAACGATTGGCACACCAGCAGCTTGCGCATGGCTAATTGCTTCTTTCGTTTGTGGCATAATATCATCATCTGCCGCAATTACAATAATTGCAATATCTGTAACTTGAGCACCCCTTGCACGCATCGCGGTAAACGCTTCGTGACCAGGTGTATCTAAGAAAGCAATGCGCTCTCCATTCTCAAGAGTTACACCATATGCACCAATATGTTGTGTAATACCACCACTTTCACCGGCAATAACATTTTCTTTACGGATATAATCCAATAAAGATGTTTTACCGTGATCCACGTGACCCATTACAGTAACAATAGGCGCTCTTGATTTTAAATCTTCAGGAGCATCTACCTCTTCTACTATACTTTCTTCAATATCAGCAGTAACGAAATCTACTTCATAACCAAACTCGTCAGCTACAATAGATAATGTTTCAGCATCTAAACGCTGATTCATCGTTACCATTAATCCTAACGACATACAAGCAGAAATAATTTCAGTCGTAGAAACACCCATCATAGTCGCAACCTCAGTTGCAGTAACGAACTCAGTAACCTTAAGTACTTTGTTCTCTAATTCCTGTTGTTCTAGATCTTTCTCAGTCTGCTCACGATGCTGATCTCTTTTACTTCTTCTGTACTTAGCACCTTTACCCTTCTTGGATTTACCTTGAAGTTTTTCTAGGGTTTCACGTACTTGTTTTTGAACGTCTTCTTCAGTAGGCTCTACCTTTGCAACAGGTGCAAATCTTCCTCTACCTTTATTTCTATCACCAGTGTTACCAGTATTTCTACTTTGACCAGGACCAGAAGGATTTTTTGTAACAATTCTTCTACGTCTCTTTTTACGATCAACAGCACCAGCAGCAGGTTTTTTATCTTCCTTCTTTTTCTTAGGTTTCTCAAATTTGCTAAGATCGATTTTCTCTCCTGCAATTTTTGGACCTGATAGTTTCTGATATTGAGTCTCAATAGTCTTTGGAGCTTCAGGCTCTGGAGCAACTTCAGCTACAGGCTCTACTTTAGCAACTTCCTTTTTAACTTCTGGCTTCTTAGTTTCCTCAACTTTAGGCGCAGCCGCTTTTGGAGCTTCAACTTTAGGTTCTTCTTTCTTTACCTCTGGCTTCTTTATCGGTTGAGAAACTATCTTAGGACCCTGTAAGACTACCTTTCTAGTTTCCTTAACCTCAACCTTAGGCGCAGCTTTTTCTTCTACTTTGGGAGCAACCTTTTCCTCAGCTTTCGGAGTCTCCTTAACAGGTTCTTCCTTAACTTTTTTCTTAGGATTAAGATCTATTTTACCGACCATTTTAGGTCCAGAAAGTTCAACCTTACCAACCAAAGCTTTCTCTTCTGATTCAGCGTTTCTTCGCTCACGGGACAAGCGACGATCTTCTTGTTCTTTTTCTAATCGAACTCGAATTGCCTCCTTCTCCTTACGCTTTTCCTCGCCAACTTCCTTTGAAGCTACCTTTTTACTCTTATCCGTCTGGAACTCGTCAAGCAAAACTTGATAAACATCATCGGAAATTTTTGTGGTAGGCCTCGCTTCCACATCATGTCCTTTTCCGTTAAGAAAGTCCACTGCCCTATCCAAGGAAATATTAAGTTCACGTAGAACTTTATTAAGCCTTATTTTTGCATTGTCTGCCATAAATACTGATTCCCGTTCTTTTATTTAAGCGCTAATATATAGCTAATCTTCTAATTCTTCTTTTAGGATACGCACAACTTCTAAAATAGTTTCCTCTTCTAAATCTGTACGCTTCACTAAATCGTTAACATCTTGTTCTAAGACGCTACGTGCTGTATCAAATCCGATCTTCTTGAATTCCTCTATAATCCAAGCATCGATTTCATCAGAGAACTCTGTTAATTCAACATCTTCCTCTACTCCTTCACGGAACACATCTATCTCATAACCAGTTAATTGACCAGCCAATCTAATATTATGCCCACCTCTACCAATAGCTTTAGAAACCTCTTCTGGCTTCAAGTAAACTTGCGCTGTCATCTTTTCTTCATTCAACTTAACAGAAGAAACTCTTGCAGGACTCAATGCCCTAGTAACTAACAATTGAGGGTTAGCCGTCCAGTTGATAACATCTATATTTTCATTACCTAATTCACGAACAATACCATGAATTCTAGATCCTTTCATACCTACACAGGCACCTACCGGATCAATACGGTCATCATAAGAGTCTACAGCAACCTTCGCTTTTTCTCCTGGTATTCTAACCGCTTTCTTAACAGTAATCAATCCGTCGAACACCTCAGGTATTTCCTGAAAGAACAATTGCTCCAAGAATTTAGGTGAACTTCTAGACATTATTATAGTAGGTTTAGCACCTTTTAATTCTACACTTTCAATAATACCTCTTACATTATCTCCCTTACGGAAGAAATCTGAAGGTATCTGCCTATCTTTTGGCAAGATTATCTCATTACCTTCGTCATCTAACAAAATAATAGCTTTATGACGAATGTGATGAACCTCTGCCGTATATATTTCGCCCTCTAAATCTTTAAAGTGCTTATAAATAGTTGTATTGTCATGCTCATGAATTTTAGAAATAAGATTCTGACGTAATGCCAAAATAGCCCTTCTTCCTAAATCAATCAACTTCACTTCTTCAGACACATCTTCACCAACTTCAAAATCTGGCTCAATTTTACGAGCAGCAGTTAATGAAATTTCTTCATTCGGCTCTTCAACCTCACCATCGTTTACAACGATACGGTTTCTCCAAATTTCTAAATCACCTTTATCTGGGTTGATAATGATATCAAAGTTATCATCTGAACCAAACTTCTTTTTAAGCGCATTTCTAAAAACATCTTCCAAAATGGCCATCAATGTTACCCTGTCTATGAACTTATCGTCCTTAAACTCTGAGAAAGATTCAATTAACGCAATATTTTCCATTGGTAATTACAATTAAAATTTTAATACAACTTTTGCTTTAATAATATCTGAAAAATTTACTTCTTCTTTTTTCTGAACGGTCACTTTTCCTTTACCTATCAGCTTAGGCTCTCTAGCTTTCCACTCCAAAACAATAGAATCATCATTTACAGCGGTTAAATTTCCTTCAAACTTATCGTCGTTAGTACGAACTTCAAGTTTTCTGCCAATATTCTTCACATATTGACGAGGCATAACCAAAGGAGCCGCTGCACCTGCAGAGGCAACTTCAAGGGAAAAATCGTGTTCTTCACGATCTAAATCATTTTCAATAGCCCTACTTATTTTTATACAATCATTAACCGTAACTCCATGGTCACCGTCTATTACCACATGAATGCTATTATCAGCACCCATAGTGAAATCGATTAAAAACAGGGAGGGATCTTCTTGAAGACCTTGTTCCAATAATTCTTTTACTTTTTCCTTTAGCATAAATAATAAGTAATAAAAGAGGGGACTAATTGTCCCCTCATGAATACTTTTATATCCTTTCAGCTTTGCAAATATACAATAAATTTATTTTCCTACAATAGTCTATTTACACCTAATTCATTCACTATGAAAACAATCAAAATAAATAATAAGTACAACAAAAAATATGCGCTTTTAGAAATTATCTTATTTTTAGCCTAACACCAACCAAAATAACACTAATGGAAATTCTTTCATCTTACAACCTAATTATAGGTGCATCCTTAATTGTAGTATTATCATTCTTTTTTAACGGCATCTCTAAAAAAACCAATATACCGGCTGTACTCATGCTTATTGTCTTGGGTATTCTCATCAAAATAGGACTTGAATTTTTTATACCAGAAATACCAGATTTCAAAGGTTCGTTAGAAATTCTTGGAACAGTAGGCCTAATAATGATTGTTTTAGAGGCAGCTTTAGAATTAGAATTAAAGAAAGAAAAGTTATGGCCAATTTTAAAATCTATGGCAATCGCGCTAATTGGTTTAGTAGGATCTGCTTATGTCGCCGCTTTAATTCTAAATCAATTTATACCTAATATGACCATGCAATCTGCATGGCTATACGCTACACCATTATCCATATTATCTAGCGCTATCATTATACCTAGCGTAGGCGGATTGAGCGAAGAGAAAAAAGAATTCCATATTTATGAAAGCACCTTTTCTGATATCATGGGTATCATGATGTTTTACTTTTTAACAGGAAAACTAAACCCTGCAGAAGATACAGGGGCTGTGGGTTTTGGAATAAATCTGGTTGTTACTATAGTTATTGCTTTGGTCGCTAGCTACGCCATAATATTAGTCTTTCAACGTATTAAAAGCCAAGCCAAACTATTCTTACTTATTTCTGTTCTACTACTTCTTTATGCAATTGGAAAAAAAATGCATCTATCTTCTTTGATCATTATACTTGTTTTTGGTCTAATTGTTAAGAATGTAAATCTGTTCTTTCCAGGGAAAACAAAGATTTTTCTAGAAAATGAACGAATGCAACAAATTTACCATGAACTTCATATTGTTACTCTAGAAACAGCATTCGTAGTCCGTACTTTTTTCTTTGTAATATTTGGTATCACCATTGTATTATCATCACTGCTAAGCGTTAACGTAGCCATTGTCAGTTTACTGATTATAGCATCGATTTATATCATACGCTTTTTAGTGCTTATTGTTTTTGTTGGCAAGGATATGCTTCCGCAATTATTTATCGCCCCAAGGGGATTGATTACGGTATTATTATTCTACGCAATACCAATGGAAGCACAAATTGAAGGTTTCGAATCTGGCATTCTACTGTTCGTAATAATTGCTACCAGTTTAGTAATGACATGGGCCATGATTCGCGATAAACGAAAAATGGGCACTATACTAGACGAAATTGACGAAGAGATTGCAGAAAGGAATTTAGCTGAAGATGCAATTAGACAGTCGGAAAACAAAGAACTGATCGAACCTAAAAATGACACCTCTGAACAAATAAACCCTGAGGATACTATCTAAAAGGGATTACAAAGCAGTACTAATTATAATACAAAATTGAAAGAGTTATTGAGGCATAAATGAAGCATGCACTTCTACCTGATCGCTGTATGCTTGTGGTTCAGCATCATCCAAACTATCTACTTCTTTACGAAAACGAAGTATCATAAGGGTATCTAACTGCTGATCTATACTATCTTTTAATACTCTCCAGTTAGATGAGTTCATTTTGTTATTGTACTCCATAATCTTGTTAAAGCGATCTAAATTATAGCGATTCGCCTTCCAAGCATGAGCCGTACTTTCTTCATGTTTTACGTCTTGCATATAGAATCCAATTCCAAATCCAAGTAAAACAACAATCAATAATATCTTTAAAACTTTTGGAGAGAGTTTCATAGGGTTAAGTTCTTTAGGGTACCAAAGTATATAATAACACGATCGAAATGGTTTCTTTTCCGATAAATTTGTAACGTTATCGGACTAAATGTACAAAAATACTTACATACAGTTCATCATTTCTACATATTCAGCTTTTAAATATGAATGAATAGCGAAGGTCTTACAGTTCAAATCAAAATAAAATGATATAAATCATAAAAAACAAAAATCCCGATATCAAATGACATCGGGATTATATTTGCTCTCTTAGTTGGCCCACAAGGATTCGAACCTTGAATGACGGTACCAAAAACCGAAGTGTTACCATTACACCATGGGCCAATACCTTTTTAAGAGGCTGCAAATTTAAAACAAAGTTTTGTTTCACCAAACATTTTTTAAAGTAAAAATGAAAAAAATCTACTTTACCTATGTTAAAGGTTTATAAAAATAGTTCATTCCTTTCTATATTAATTAGTAAATTCGCCACTTAGGTTTAACCCAAGCTTCATGTTTTCAAAGAACTACCACAAGTGGGACACTATATTAGGATGGTCCGTATTTTTCATAGCACTTATTACATACTACATTACCGTAGAACCCACCAATAGTTTCTGGGATGCGGGAGAGTATATAGCAACAGCCGCCAAGCTTCAAGTGGGTCACCCACCAGGCGCACCATTACTACAAATGATAGGCGCATTCTTTGCTATGTTCGCTTTAGAACCTAGCCAAGTTGCTATGATGGTCAACCTCGTATCTGGTGTTTCAAGTGCTTTCACCATTTTATTCATGTTCTGGACAATTACGAATATCACCAGAAAACTGATTGATAAAGATGGTCCATTTACCAATAGTAAAGCAATTGCAGTATTTGGCAGCGCTTTAGTTGGATCCCTAACATTTACTTACTCTGATAGTTTTTGGTTTAATGCCGTAGAAACTGAAGTATACGCCATGGCAAGTTTTATAATGGCTTTATTACTTTGGATGGGCTTAAAATGGGTCGACAATTTAGATGATCCTAGAGGAAATAAATGGATCGTATTAATCTCTTTCGTTGTAGGTCTTACTTTCGGTATACAATTTATGGGCTTTTTGGCAATACCATCAATTGGGCTACTTTATTATTTTAAAACTTACAAAGAGACTACTGTAAAAAACTTTTTACTGGCAAACATTATTGTTATTGCCATTTTAATGCTGGTATATAAATTTTCACTTACCTATATTCTTCAACTTTTTGGTTGGGGAGAAGTGTTCTTTATTAATAGCATAGGGTTACCATTTAACTCTGGATCTATTATTATAGGGCTACTATTCATAGCCGCTTTTTACTTCGCATTAAGCTATACAAGAAAAAACAATTACAGAACAGGAAACACCATTGTTCTTTGTATGATGTTTTTATTCTTAGGCTTTTCATCTTGGTTAATGTTACCAATTAGAGCAAATGCCAAGGTTGTTATCAACGAGAACAATCCAGAAGATGCGCGAGCACTTTTAGCGTATTACAATAGAGAGCAATACCCAGGTGTTGATAGTCCAGTTTACGGTACCTATTATTCCGACATGTTTGCGCCTGCAGGTGAAGACCAAGACGGCAAACCTAAATATGAAAAAGATTATGCGCTTGGCAAATATATTATTGTAAACAAATATGTCGATGCAGTTCAAGGTCCTAATCCAAAACATCAAGGTTTACTACCTAGAATGTGGAGCTCACAAAATGCAGAAAACTACATGCGTTATTTTGGAGCATTAGATTTCAGAATTACGAAACCAAATCAAGAATTAAGACAAGCCGCAGAACAAGTTAAAATAGGTTTTGCAAATGGCGAGATTGGTGCTGACCAATATATTAGCTTTTTAAAGCGTTTTGATGAGTACATAGAAGTACAACCACCAACCGTGTGGGACAATGTAAAATACATGTTTGAGTTTCAGTTCAACTATATGTACTTACGTTACTTCATGTGGAATTTTGTTGGAAAGCAGAATGATGTTCAAGGTAGATACAATGAAAATGGGAACTGGCTAAGTGGTATAAATGCAATTGACAGCATGAGATTAGGCAGTCAAGACAACTTACCAAGCGATATACAAAACAACCCAGGCAGAAATACATATTTCTTTTTGCCCTTAATTTTAGGGATTATTGGTATTGTTTTTCAGGTCTCAAAAGACAAAAAGCAATTTTGGGTATTGCTGATATTCTTCCTGTTTACAGGTTTGGCTATTCAATTTTACACCAACCCAGGTATTTTTCAACCTCGTGAACGTGATTATTCATTAGTTGGATCATTCTATGTTTTTGCCCTTTGGATAGGTTTAGGAGTATACGGGCTTTATGACAGCTTTAAAGATTGGATTACACCTAAAATATTAGCACCAGTAGTAGTTGTAGTTACCTTACTTGCCGTACCAACAGTAATGGCTGTACAGAATTGGGATGACCATGATAGATCTGGTAGATTTACTGCAAATTCATCTGCAAAGTCATATTTAGACTCATGTCAAGAAGGTGTTGGCGCTATATTATTCACTATCGGAGACAACGACACTTTCCCTATTTGGTATGCTCAAGAAATTGAAAATTACAGAACAGACGTTCGTATTGTCTGTACTAGTCTTTTTGAAACAGATTGGTATGTAGACCAAATGAAGGTTGCTGCATATGAAAGTGCACCGATACCTTCTCAAATTACTCATGAGAAATATAGATGGGGATCAAGAGATGTATTATACCACCAACCTATTACAGAAAACAGATGGCCAATTAAAGATTTCATTAATTGGATTGACAGCGATAAACCTAGAACAAAACTTAAGTATTTATTTGAGCAAAATGGAGCAGACCTAAGTCAGTATCCTGAAGATACTCAAAATATGGTCTACTACCCTACCAATAAAATTAGGGTTCCTGTAAACAAACAAAATGTATTGAGCAGTGGCTTGGTTAAAGAAAAAGATGCCGACCTTATTGTAGACTACATTGATATTGACCTACCGGGAGCAATAACAAAGAAAAGCATGATGATGCTTGACATATTAGCAAACAATGACTGGAAACGTCCTTTATACTTCTCTGGAGGTAGTTTTGACGATGCTGAATACCTTTGGATGAAAGATTACCTTCAACTAGATGGCTTAGCGTATAAACTAGTACCTATTCATACAGAAAGACCTAACGCATTTGAACTTGGTCGTATCGATACTGATTTAATGTATGATATTGTTACCGGATGGGATTGGGGTAATGCAGGTGGTGATATTTACCATGACACCCAAACACGTATTCAAAGTGTTTCTTTTAGAGGAAACTTGGCTCGTTTGACAGAAGCGTTGATCAAAGAAAACAAAATGGACAGGGCTAAAGATATTATCGAAATATCTTTGACCAATATGCCAGTTGATAAATTTGGATATTACACTTTAGTAGAACCTTTTATAGACGGCTACTATAAAGTTGGCGAAGGCGACAAAGCACGTGCACTCTTCGAAAAACTAAAAAAGAAGTACCAAGAAAGACTGGAGTATTATGCTTCTACAAGTTTAGACGAGCAATACAGCAATATTGATGATATCATCGCAGATATGGAAGCATACAGACGTAATATAGATATCATTATTACTAATGATAACGAAGATATTGCCGAGAAAGAAACATTGATATTCAACGAGTATATCGACAAATTCCAACACTTTTATAAAGATGAAGATGATATGGACATGCGCGAAGAAATGCTACAATCTGATCCAGATATGATGGATACAGTACCAGTATCTGATACTATTCTACCAGACAATACTAAAACCGAAATTATAGAATAAAAGATACTGTTGAAAATAGGACACAATAAAAAAGCTTTGAGTTTACACTCAAAGCTTTTTTATTTTAAAATTATGATAGTTTAAACGTATTCTTTTAGAATACCAATAAGTGTATTAGCATCTTGCTCGCCACTCTGGCGCCATACCATTTCACCTTTTTTATAAATCATAAGTGTAGGTAGACCTTTAACTCGTAGCGCTTGAGAAAGCTCTTTATTCTTATCTACATCAATCTTTATAACCTTACCTCTATCACCTAAAGCAGCAGCCACATCTCTTAATACAGCATGCATTGCAGTCGACTGTTCGTTCCACTCTGCATAAAAATCAAGAAGAACGGGTACCTTTAAATCTATTAGCTCACCAAATTTGGACATATAAAATGCTTTTCTTAGTTAGCCAAATGTAATAAAAATTGTTAAAACACTAGTCTTAGCATCCCAATTGTAACACTGCAAAAGGGTTAAAATCATGTTAACGCCTTTTTCTTTAAGGTTATTACAGTGATTTCTGGCCAAATTCCTACCCTTCCCGGGTACCCTAAAAAGCCAAAACCTCTGTTTACATTAATGAATTGACCCATTTCTTTATAAATACCTGCCCAATAAGGATACCTCCATTTTACAGGACTCCACTTAATCCAACCTGGTATTTCGATACCAAACTGCATTCCATGAGTATGTCCACTTAAAGTTAAATGATAATGATAGTCATCTTGTATCACTTCCATTTCCCAGTGCGATGGATCGTGACTCATTAATATTTTAAAATCATCGGCATTAATCTGTGAAGCAGCTTTTTTGAGATCTCCTGCTTTTTTGAATCCGCCTTTACCCCAATTCTCTACTCCCACCAAAGCAATCTTATCATCTCCTTTCTGTAAGTATCTATGCTCATTAAGCAAAAGATCAAAACCCATTTCTTTTTGCAATGTTTTTAAGTCTTCTAAATTCTGATGTTTTAGTTTTTCTGTATCCCAAGGGATGTAATCTCCATAATCATGATTACCTAATACCGAAAACTTACCGTCTTTGGCTTCTAGGGTGCTGAACAGATCTGCCCAAGGCAACATTTCAGAAGTCATATTATTAACCATATCACCAGTAAACAACAGCACATCACTTTTTTGCTTATTGATTAGATTTACACCATATTCAATCATCTTTCTATCATCAAAACTACCACTATGAATATCTGAAATTTGAGTAATCTGATAGCCGTCAAAACTATCGGGTAAATCATCGAACTCTAAATCGTATTTCAAGACCTTGAAGTTGTATTTCCCTTTGTACATACCATACAATAGCGCACCAAAAGGAACGGCAGCTATACCTAAAGCGAGTAAACTTAAAAATCGTCTTCTAGCAGGTAATCCGAATTGTTTTTCCTCACCAAATAACTTTTGATATAGACCAGAAATAAGACGATACATATCTTCAGAGAACAAAAACAGAATAGTAATAATATTGAAAGTCAACATGGTCAATAAAAACCCGAAAGCATAACTTTTAGGTATACTTAATACACGACCTGTTTCTTCACCAATAGAGAATTGATATATAAAATTGATCATAACAACCAAAGAGATTGCAATATAGACCCAAGACCACCACGGTTGTTTGGTAATGGTTTTCAATGCCTGAAGCACATAAAAACTCAAAGCAACATAACCTATAATAAAAAGAACCCAACGTATCATGATTAAATTTTTACAAAGATATCTGTATAACAGCGGTATGCGTGCCCATTTGCATTTTATTTAACCTTAGCAACAACCGCTTTAATATTTACCAATTGCGTAACTGCAATATGATCATTACTTAAAAAACTCTCTGAATTCATAGAGACGCCAGGCTTTTCAATTAATTTTTGAATCATAGCTGTGCCAGACAGATGAACCGCACTAAATCCTTTATTTTTAAAACTGGCTACATTATCTGCATTTACACCTGACCCAGGCATAATTTGAATAGACTTGGTTTTACTTTTTAATTCGGATAAAAAATCAATACCTAGCGGAGCAGATTTCTGTTGACCAGATGATAATATATAATCTACTTGCATTGCTTCAAGTTGATCTAATGCTTGCGACGGATTCTTGATCCAATCGAATGCTCTATGAAAGGTGAATTTTAAATTGCCAGCCGCAGTCTTCAGCTTTTGCATCTGTGCAACATCCAAAGAAAAATCATTCAAAAGAACTCCCGATACGATTCCATCAAAACCTAATTTAACACATAATTCTATATCAGTAAGCATAATATTTAATTCATCCGCCGTATAAGTAAAATCTCCGCTACGTGGTCTGATCAAAACATGCACCGGAATAGATACTTGTTTTTTAACAGCCTTCAACAATCCGTAAGAAGGAGTTAACCCGCCAACTGCCAGTTCTGAACATAACTCAATACGGTCTGCTCCAGCCTGTTCTGCAACCAAGGCAGATTCTAAAGAATTAGCACAAACTTCTACTATCATATTGGTATATTTAAGGTCACTAAAAGTAAAGAACCAAACCCATGAAAAGAAGAAAGTTTCTAAGAAATTCTAGCACGGTGGCTGCCGGTATTGTTTCGGCACCGATATTATCTTCTTACAAAGAAGTACCCGCAGTAAAAGAACCAGCCAAAGCGCCAATTCTACCAATAACAATTTGCACTTGGAATTTTGGAAATGCAACAGCCAAAGCTTGGGAAATCTTAGAAAAAGGCGGCACTGCTCTAGATGCCGTTCACCAAGGGGTTATGGTAGAGGAAAATGATTTAAACAACAGCACGGTAGGAAATGGCGGGAGACCAGATAGAGATGGCAACGTCACTTTAGATGCCTGTATTATGGACAAAGATGGTAATTGCGGTGCTGTACTTGCCATGCAAAATATAGCCAACCCAATTTCAGTTGCTAGAAAAGTCATGGAAGAAACTCCGCATGTGATGCTTGCCGGCAAAGGAGCGGAACAGTTTGCATACGAGCAGGGTTTTGAAAAGACAGATTTATTAACTGAAGAATCAAAACAAGCATGGGAAGAATGGAAAAAGACATCGCAGTATAAGCCTATCATAAATATTGAAAATCATGATACTATTGGCATGCTAGCAATTGATGCAGATGGTGATATTGCAGGCGCATGTACTACTAGCGGAATGGCATATAAAATGGCTGGCAGAGTTGGTGATTCACCTATTATTGGTGCGGGACTTTTCGTAGACAATGAAGTTGGTGGCGCTACAGCAACAGGTGTTGGTGAAGAAGTGGTTAGAACCGTTGGTAGTTTCTTAATCGTTGAATTAATGCGACAAGGCAAATCGCCACAAGAAGCATGCGAAGAAGGTGTAAAACGCATTATCGCTAAAAATAAGGACAAGCAAGATTTTCAAATCGGTTTTATCGCCATTAATAAAAAAGGTGAAACAGGCGGCTACTGTATTCACCCAGGGTTTTCATATAGAACTTATACTAAAGAAGGTCATGTGATCAATCCTTCAGATAGTTATTTAAAAAGTTAATACACCTCTTTAACTTGATTTAATACGGAAGCAATAGGGCAATCTCCCTTAATGTTTCCGTATCAATTTGTACTTTTAACGTTTTACAATCAATACTCCAAAATGGCAGATCAAAAAAGACTCTTTTTGCTAGATGCATACGCACTAATTTTTCGTGGTTACTATGCACTTATAAAAAACCCAAGAATAAATTCTCAAGGCATGGATACCTCAGCGATTATGGGATTCATGAATTCTTTATTCGATGTTATTCGTCGTGAAAAACCAGATCATTTAGCTGTTTGTTTTGATAAAGGAGGAAGTGCGGAGCGTACAGAGTTGTTCCCAGAATATAAAGCCAACAGATCAGAAACTCCAGATGCCATACGTATAGCGGTACCATATATTCAAGAAATATTAAAGGCGATGCATATACCTGTAGTCGTAAAAGAAGGATGGGAAGCAGATGACATTATAGGTACTTTGGCTAAACAAGCAGAAAAAGAAGAGTACAAAGTTTTTATGGTTACGCCAGATAAGGATTTTGGACAATTGGTTTCTGAAAACATATTCATGTATCGCCCAGCGAGAATGGGTAACGGTATTGAAATTTGGGGTATTCCAGAAATTCAAAAGCGTTTCGGCGTTGATAGACCAGAACAGGTTATTGATTATTTAGGTATGATGGGTGACGCCAGTGATAACATCCCAGGATTGCCAGGCGTTGGTGACAAGACAGCAAAGAAGTTTATTGCCGATTTCGATTCTATGGAAGGTCTTTTAGCTAATACAGACAAGCTTAAAGGGAAGATGAAAGAAAAGGTAGAAGCTAATAAAGAATTAGGACTTCTATCTAAAAAATTAGCGACTATTTGCTTAGATGTCGATGTCACTTTTAACGCTAGTGATTATGAAATGTCTGAACCGAATGCCGAAGGAGTTCAGAAAATTTTCGAAGAGCTTGAGTTTAGAAGATTAAAAGATCAATTTATAAAATTATTTTCTGCGGAAGTTGAAGAAGCAACTACAGAGACTACCAGTAAACCAGCAGCCAAAAAAGAAATACAAGATGCTGGATCCGGACAATTTTCATTATTTGGAAGTCCCGCAGATTCTGGAGCAACAGTAAAAGATTTTTCTAGCAGAAAGACCATTGCAGATGTCGCACACTCCTACCAAAGTGTTGCTCCTGGCATGGCTATGAAATTATTCTTAAAAAGTTTAATGCAGCAAACCTCTGTATGTTTTGATACCGAAACTACAGGTTTAGATCCTTTGACAGCAGAATTAGTTGGTGTTGCTTTTTCTTGGGAAGCTACAAAAGGGTATTACATTCCCTTCACAGATAATAAAGAAGAAGTATTGGCGCTTTTAGAAGAATTGCGCCCATTCTTTGAAGCTGAAGCAATCGAAAAAATAGGTCAGAATCTTAAGTATGACATTAAGGTTTTAAATAAATATAATATAGATGTAAAAGGACCATTGTTCGATACCATGTTGGCACACTATCTAATTAATCCAGATATGCGCCATAATATGGATGTATTGGCAGAGACGTATTTAAATTACACTCCGGTTTCCATCACAGAACTTATAGGTAAAAAAGGAAAGAATCAATTGAGCATGCGCGATGTTCCGCTAGAAAAACAAACGGAATATGCAGTTGAAGATGCAGACATCACCTATCAACTTGCGCAACATTTTAGACCAGAATTAAAAGAAGCGAATACAGAAAAGTTGTTTCAAGATATTGAAATTCCGTTATTACGCGTATTGGCAGACATGGAATTGGAAGGTATCAACTTAGACAAAGAATTCTTGAATTCACTTTCAGAAGATTTAAACAATGATATCGCCAATTTAGAAAAGAAAATATATGAAGTGGCGGGTGAGGAATTCAACATTGGTTCACCCAAGCAATTAGGCGAAATACTTTTTGATAAATTAAAATTAGTAGCCAAGCCTAAAAAGACGAAAACAGGACAGTACTCTACGGCAGAAGATGTGTTATCCTATTTAGCTAAAGATCATGAAATCATTCAGAATGTATTGGATTATAGAGGTCTTGCCAAATTGAAAAGCACGTATGTAGACGCATTACCAGAACAAGTAGAACCATCTACAGGCAGAGTTCATACAGATTATATGCAAACCGTTGCTGCAACAGGTCGTTTAAGCAGTAATAACCCTAACTTACAGAACATACCCATTAGAACAGAACGTGGACGACAAGTTAGAAAAGCGTTTATTCCACGTGATAAGAATTACACCTTGTTAGCTGCAGATTATTCTCAGATAGAACTACGTATTATTGCAGCCCTAAGTGAAGAAACCACCATGATAGAAGCTTTCAAAAATGGAGAGGATATTCACGCTTCTACAGCATCAAAAGTATTTAATGTTCCATTAGAAAAAGTAACTAGAGAGCAACGCAGCAATGCCAAAACCGTAAACTTTGGTATTATATATGGTGTCTCTGCATTCGGATTAAGTAACCAAACGGACTTGTCAAGAAAAGAAGCAAAAGAACTGATAGACACCTACTACAAGACCTACCCAAAGTTGCGAAATTACATGAGCGAACAAGTAGATTTTGCTCGTGATAATGGCTATGTATCTACCGTTTTAGGAAGAAGACGCTATTTAAAAGATATCAATGGCAGTAATGCCATAGTTCGTGGAGCTGCAGAGCGAAATGCCGTAAATGCGCCCATTCAAGGTAGTGCTGCAGATATCATAAAAATCGCCATGATTAATATTCATAATAAATTGGAAGAAGGCAATTATAAGTCCAAAATGTTATTGCAAGTACATGATGAATTGGTATTCGATATTTACAAACCAGAATTAGAGGAATTAAAAACCCTAATTAAATCTGAGATGGAAAACGCATACAAAATAACAGTTCCTTTAGATGTAGAAGTTGGCATGGGAGATAACTGGCTAGTGGCTCATTAAGAAACAATTATAGTATTTTGACGATAATATTCTGTTAACAAAACGCTAATATTTATATTAGTGTTTTGCTAACCATATTTTACTATGATTAAAAACTACACTAGGCTGCTATTGGCAGCCCTATTTTTGTTTTCAATACAACTTTCCGCACAAGGTAATACTGCAACTGATCGCGAAGCGCTAATTGCTTTTTACAATGCCACCGATGGTCCAAATTGGTTGCGACCATGGGATTTAAACGCAAATATGAATACCTGGTACGGTATAACTTTAGATGCTAACGACAGAGTAACAGGTATTCAAATTTGGGAAAATAAGCTAAATGGTTTTATACCTCCAGAAATTGGAGACCTAAATGAATTAAAATCGTTAGAAATTTTAAATTTCAGTAATTCTGATGAAGAGAACAAGAATCAACTAACTGAAAATTTTCCTTTTGAAATCACGAATCTTTCTAACTTAGAGAGTATAAGATTTAGCAATATTACTCTAGGTGGAGAACTACCAATTGAATTTTGGAATCTTGCAAAGCTTAAGGATATTAGGTTTTTTCGTGCAGAACTTTCTGGGACAATCCCTGATGAAATAGGTAATTTACCCGACCTTGAGAGTTTTGACATTTATGATAATGATTTCACGGGCACTATCCCCTTAACTATTGTCAACTGTCAAAATCTTAGTACTTTCAGAGTGCCACAAAATCAATTGGAAGGAGAGATTCCGATAGAATTACTACAATTAACCAGTTTAGCTTCGATTGATATTTATAACAACAAGTTTACTGGAACGATACCTGAAGAGTTAGGACTTTTAAGCAACTTAATTAATTTAAATTTAGGAGGCAACAGTTTCACTGGACCTATCCCAACGGAATTAGCCCAACTAGAGAATTTAGAATTTCTTGGGTTATCCTTTAATAATTTCGAAGCTCCATTACCCCCAGAATTAGGCCTATTATCTAACCTTAAAAATTTAGACACTCAAAACGCTGGGCTAACAGGTACAATCCCTTTAGAAATAGCAGAGCTACCATTATTAGAATCTATTTCAATACTTTCTAATCATTTCTCAGGTAAAATCCCAAATTTTACATCTCCAAATTTAACTAAGCTAACCATTGGGTCTAATAACTTTGTTTTTGAAGATATTATAGAATTATCTCAAAATACAGATTCATCGGTAAACTTCTATTATTCAAATCAAAGAAATATTGGAGACACTGACAATATTCAATTAAATAATGGTGAGGAATTTACGATTTCCGTAACTGAAACAACAGATAACAATAACACCTATCAATGGCGAAAAGACGAAGTGAATATTGTTGGCGCTTCTGAATCTACTTTCACAGTATTCAATGTACAATCCACAGATGCTGCAGAATATGATTGTTTAATAAACAATACAATATTGACAGAACTTGAATTAACAAAAAACCCAATAACCTTAACTGTTGTCGCAGACTCTGATAACGATGGTGTAAATGATAATCAAGATTTATGCCACAACACTCCAACGGGTATCATTGTCGATTCTCAAGGTTGCCCAATAACAATTGCAGGACAAACCAATTTTCTACAAAACTTCAGTTTTGAAGACTGGTCAGGTAATCCGCTAACACCAGATAACTGGACCATAACCAATGCTAACAGTATTATAAGAAATACAGAAGCAACAGATGGTAATTATTCTCTAGAAATTGATTTAAATAATTCATTACAATTTAAAACAGAATTACAAAACACGACTACCATACAATTAGCCACCAATACCACGTACACATATAGCTTTGATTATAAAATAAAAAGAGGTGACAACATAAGTGCTGAAATTCAAATATCAAAAGACGGTAATCCATTCGGTATTAGAATTGCTGATGAATTTGTAGGATTTGATAGTGATGGCGCTTGGCATAATGTTTCATTTGAATTCGACACAAACGATATAGATGAAGATCATATCTTTAAATTAGTTATAAGAGCAAATACATCTATAACAGGTATAATACAAATAGACAACATGCGTGTACTTGGTGAAGCTTTAGCTGACACTGATAATGATGGTGTTTTAGATGGCAATGATTTATGTCCAAACACACCTTCAACCGCTTTAGCCGTAGATGAGGATGGTTGTGAAATTAACGTAGACACTTCAAATTTATTAGAGGACCCAAGTTTTGAAGATTGGTCATTGAATAATGGTACTAATTTAAGAAATTGGGGTATTAACTTAATACCAGGAAGCTCTTGGAACAAGAATGAAGATATTAGTGACGACCTACAATATAGCCTAGAGTTGACTACGGGAGATAACGGCTCTAATGCCTCCTCTATATTTCAAAATGATATTGAATTATTCAATGGAGTAGAATATATTATAAGTGTTGATTATAAAGTTTTAGAAGGCACTTTCAATTCTTTAGAACTTGAATTAACTACCGGTTTTTTTGAAACTTTTAAAATCTTTACAATTGACCCAGCAGATTCTGGTTGGCAAACACTTACAAGAACATTTACAGCAGACTCAAATGCTATTGCCGATTTAAGAGTAGCAGTAGTTTCAAATCTGGCACAACGAAAAATCATTTTGGACAATATGGTCTTGAAAGTAAATGTTGCTACGACAGACACTGACAATGACGGTGTAGCAGATACAGATGATGATTGCCCAAATACTCCAACTGGAGATACGGTCGATGCTAATGGATGCACCATAATAGAAGTAGTGGATTCAGACAATGACGGAGTTGCAGATACTAATGATGATTGCCCTGACACACCAACTGGAGATATGGTCGATGCAAATGGTTGCTCAATTACAACTGTAACAGATACTGATAACGACGGAGTTGCAGATACTAATGATGATTGTCCAAATACACCAACAGGAGATACAGTTGATGAGAATGGCTGCACGATTTTTGAAAATACAGCCCCAGATATTCCAAATGATGGTATTCAAGTAAAAGTAACAAGTACCAGTTGTCCAAACACGGCAAATGGCGAAATCTCTGTTTCTTTCACCGAGGATTACAATTACACGGTTCAAATCACCGGTATATTACTAGATAACACCTTTGATAACATTAACGCATCAAATGGGCTAGTAAGATCAGATCTTTCTTATGGTTCGTATACGGTATGTGTAAAGATACCTGAGTATCCAACCTATGAACAATGCTACACAGTAACAATTGAAACTCCCGAAGAATTTATTTCTGGTAAAACCGTTATAGACTACACTGCTAAAAAAGCAAGTGTTGTAGTTTCTGGAAGCAAGAATTACCAAGTTTTAGTAAATGAGAAAGTATATTCCTTTGAAGTTGACAGTATTGATAATCAGCAATTATCATTTCCGCTAGATAAAGGCTCTAATATAATTACAATAGAAACAGATAAAATTTGCCAAGGCATTTTTAATGATAATGTGGTTATCAGTAATGCTATTTTATCTCCGAATCCAGTGGCAGACATGTTACGAGTTGAAGGTTTAGATATGATCACTAGCGCTCAAATTATAGTATCTAATGTAAGTGGAGTAAGAACATTACAAGAGATCCGACAGATAAGTAACGGCACATTAGAAATGAATATTTCTAACCTATCGCCCGGTATCTACATATTAACCATCGTGGAAGGAGATAAAGAAATCAATTTAAAATTTGTAAAAAAATGAGATTAGCTATAAAATTATTTTTAATGGGACTATTGGTTGCGTCATGCGACGGTAAGGATGACAATAACAATAACCCTCCAGAGGAAACAGAAAAAGAACTGGGCGCTTTCAATCTTGAATTTCCTGAAAACAATTTAATATGCACAGAGGGTGAAGACAATGGTAATGATGGGGTAAGTATAGAATTTCAATGGTCTGCATCTACAAATGCCACCTCTTATGAACTAGAAATTACCAATCAAGAAACCAATTCTACAGACACAAGAACTGTAACAACAACATCACTTGCTGTAGGTCTGCCAAAAGGCACCCAATTTTCATGGACTGTAACTGCAATTTTAGGCGCAAAAACTTTAGCTAGTGATTCTTGGAATTTCTATTCTGTAGGAACCAGTACAGAAAACTTTGCCCCGTTCCCAGCAGAAATCAGTGTTTCAGATAATGGTGATGGTACAGTCAACGTTTCTTGGGTAGGTGAAGATTTAGATGATGATTTGGTTAGTTATGATGTATATATCGGCACCTCAGGTAACTTAGAATTAATTCTTGAGAATACGACTAATGAAAACACCAATTATAATATTACAGCTGGGCAACAATACATTGTTGAAATAGTATCTAAAGATAGCAATGACAATACATCTACTAGCCGAACCTATTTCACATTCTAGAAAGTTAAAGTTTATTTAAAGAAAGACGAAAAGGTATTTTACAAACGTTAGCATATAGCGTACTTCTACTATGAGGTGTGCTATATTTTATGAAACGTCTTTTTCTCATATCACTTTTTATCATCTTTAGCGCAACGCAGTTGTTTGCCCAAGATGCGGAAAGTACTATAAAAGTGTTTCCTAACCCAGCAACGAATGTCATTAATGTCTTAGGACTTAAAAATGATTCCAATGTAGCTATAAGCATCAGAGATAGCTACGGAACCCAAATTATCTTTCACCAATGGGACATTAAAAGAAACTCGCTTAACATTCCCGTTTTCAATCTTGAAAAAGGTTTATACATGATTACCATACAATCAGAACATCAAAATGTAAAAGCTAAATTTTATAAGCAATAAAAAACCCTTACACAAAGTGCAAGGGTCAATTCTTTAAATATAATTTTAGCTTTATTATCGCTTCACAAAAATCAATTGTCCGTCTTCTGAGAAATTAGGAATATCAAGATCGCTGGCATCTAATGTCATTACATTACCATCAATAGTAACACCTATTGCCACTTCCTCACCATTTTCATCTATTGTAGTTACAGTTTCCCCATCAAAAGTATAGGTACTTGCACTTTCATCTGACTCTGTAGGACAAGGAATATCTAAACCTGTAGCAGTTGCGTTAACTTCAATATAATTTGCGGAGTTAGAAGCACTAGCCGTTAAGTCTTCATTAAACTGGAGTGTAATAATAAAACAATTTTTCTCTGTAAGAAAATCTAGAATCTGTTTTCCAAATTTAACATCGTCACTTGCCGTTTCATTGTCAATTTCAAGTTCTGTAGCATCCCAAGTGCCAACAATAGCCGCACTATTGAGTTCTGCTTCATTTTGGGTCTCATCTTTGTCAGAACTACAGGATACTAGTGTTAATACTACTCCTGCAATTAGTAAAATATGCTTATACATCTTTTTAGTTTTTTTGGTTGTACAAGCATAAAAACGAAAAAATCAACTTATTATTTCATATCTGTACAAACAGCTACCTAACAAAAACGGTGACTTAGAGTATAAATCTATACGTTGCCTTTAACAAAATGGTATTATCTTTTTTCTGCCCTAGTATTTGACGATCTAAATTCCTGCCCAAAGTTTCATCAGGATTCCCTGCCCCTACAACACCTTGTGACCAGACCAAAAAGATTTCTGAACCAGGCACATATTCCCATCTAAGCACTAAGTTGGATCTAAATTGAACATATGAAAAATCTGGATTCTCTATTTGATAATCTACAGTACCATCAAAATTTTCATCAATTAAATAATCATCAGTACTAGTAGATTTCGAAATTTGATTATCTGAAAATACGGTTACTCGTTCATTCAGCTTTTCTGCTATAGGGTTATTCACGTAATTAAAGTCGGTATACGTACCTCTTGAAATAAATGGCTCGCCATAGTACTGAATAGAAAGATTCGGGTTTATACTATAATTAAAACGGATAGAAGTACTAAACGTTTTTTGATCAATATTACCGGTAATATATCTTGCATCGCCATTAAAATTGGTTTCGGTAACATACTGCGTCTTATTCGGATTCTCTTCAAATTCAGAAGAAATAGACAGGTTAAAAGCATCAAAAGGTTGGTAGTATAATCTAAACACATAACGCGCTAGCGAAAAATTCTTTTCTGCTGCTTGACTATTTACATAACCCAAGGTAAAACTCAATTTCTTTCTACTATCAGAACCGAAGAATAAATACGCGAAATTTTCATCTGACCAGCGCCACCGTGGTCCGCCACGAAGTACCGTATTTGAAAATATACGTGGTTTATGTGCTGCACCCACTTCTGTCCACCAATTATTTTTATAATTTATAAAACCTTCAAATTGATATTGAATTCGATTATAATTACCCTCAAAGTCGTAGGTTGAATATTGACTTAATTCTATATTGGCTTTACGATAAAAATTAGTGGGTTTTATAAACAATCTACTTACAGATGCTGTTTGTTTTATTTCATCTGCCTGCCTTAAAAATCCGATATCGTTCAGTTCCAATTCGGGTGAGCGCCAAATGACCCCGCCATCATACCTCCAATTTCCACCACCAGCTTTACCTACTTCTAACTTTCCGCCTGTACCCGTAAGTGATGTTCTACTCTCATCAACAGAAACATGACCCGCATCTACTCTTTGAAAAAGGTGCGTAATACTATTTTGTGTTCGTGTTATTGCTTCTTCACTACCCGTAACATGACTACCTACTATATTACCTTCAACATAATAATTTCTATTCTTCCAATTATGTTTAAAATCTAAACCGCCGGTATATGCCCCACTTCTTAAAAACTCAAGATGATCGGGCAAATTTCTATTAGTGGCGGTGAATATTCCGCCCAAATAAGAATTTCTTTCATTGAAATCTTTTTGAACTCTACCCACAATATAGTTGGTTAAAGGCTCAACCAGTTCTGATCTTTTATTACCAGTGACATCTTCAATATCTGCGTACATTTTACCGGTAACACTTTCTAACAAACCTAAAGACCACCCGTTTTTTGTCTTACCAGAAAATTTTGCCGCGCCAAGTATTGTAGAATTTATTGGTTGATCAACAAATTCATTATCTGTAACATCTGCATACCCTTGCGGGCTTCTGCCTATTCTTCTACTATAAAAAACATTGTCGTTACCATCGGCAAACTCATAGTCGAATATATTTTTGTTCTCAATAAAAAAAGGTCTTCGTTCTTCAAAGAATATTTGAAATCCGTCCAATGCAATCGCACCTGGATCAGCATCTACCTGACCGAAATCTGGGTTGACCGTTAAATCTAGGGTCAAGTCATTCGTTAATCCTATTTTAGCATCTAACCCTGCATTGAGAATATAATCTTTGCCATCTCTAAAAGGGTTACCATCTTCGGATGGATACTTATCGAACTGATTCACTAAAAACGGTTGAATCTCCAATTGTTTTTGCGGTTCAATATTCTTTAAACCATTCAACCTACCAAATTCACTAACCCAACCCGGTGCCTCTAAAGAAATTGGTTGCCAAATAGAGCGTTCTTCTCCCCTAAAATATCTTCTGTGTATTTGAAGTCCCCACACTTGTTCTTCGGCAGCCCCAAACTTCAATTGACTAAACGGAATTTTCATTTCTGCAGTCCATCCTTCTTCATCAATATTTGAAGCGGTATACCAAATTGGGTTCCAGCTGGCATCCCAAAAATCACCATTCTGAGAAATAAATTCATCACCCTTTACTCCCGCAGCCGAGACGTTAAATGAAAAAGCCGTTCTTTTATCATTATAACTATCAATATTCACCTCTATCCAATCTCCAGAAAAATTATCTCTACGAGCTAGACGTTTTTCTATTTTATTAGGTATACTATCATAACAGCGAATACCTACATAAATAAACTTAGCATCATATGCAATCTTAAATTTTGTTCGTTGACTTGCTTTTTTACCGTTATTTGGCTCAAAAACAGTAAAATCATCATCCCAAATAACATTTTTCCATGCTTTATCAGACAATTTACCATCAATAGTGATTTCTTCACCTATAGGAAGTTGCACGGTATTATATTCCCGTTGTACCTTTACAGAATCTTTTTGAGCAACTACTATAGTCGTTAATAAAATAAATAAGATACTCTTGAATAAGCGTCTACTCATAATTGCAAGTTCTTTTGGTTGATTGTTTTAATATTAGAAGAGACATTAAAGAATTGTAAATGTTACAGAAATAGTAATAAAATCAATAAGTTTAACAGTATCTCAATAGTAGCAAAGTAGTAAGATTTCGCATTTATTGAAAAAATGTGAAAAAATAAGAAACAAGTATTTGCAATTCAACTTAATAATTGTAGATTTGCAGCCCCTTTCTAGGGATTGATTAAAATAATAGTTAAAAATAGCAGTAGTGGATACATTAAGTTATAAGACCGTTTCGGCCAACAGAACAACTGTCAACAAAGAGTGGTTATTGGTAGATGCCGAAGGAGAAACATTAGGACGCATGGCTTCTAAAGTCGCCTATTTGTTAAGAGGAAAGCACAAACCAAGTTTCACCCCTCACGTAGATTGTGGTGATAATGTTGTTATTATCAACGCAGAGAAGATTGTTCTTTCAGGAAACAAGTGGTCTGATAAAACCTACTTGAGATATACTGGCTACCCAGGTGGTCAACGTTCTACTACCGTAAAACAATTATTGGATAAAAATCCAGAAGGTATTCTTGAAAAAGCGATCAAAGGTATGTTACCTAAGAACAGACTAGGTGCTGAGCTTTTCAGAAACCTAAAAGTTTACGCAGGTACAGAGCACGGTCAGGAAGCTCAAAAGCCAACTGTTGTTAATTTAAAAGACATTAAATAAGATGGAAGTAATTCATAAAATTGGTCGTAGAAAGACCGCTGTAGCGAGAGTTTATCTTTCTGATGGTAATGGTGATATCACTATTAACAACAAAGATTTAAGTGTATACTTTCCAACTGCAACACTTCAATACAAAGTAAAACAACCTTTCACTTTAACTGAAAGCTTAGATACTTATGACGTAAAAGTAAATGTTTACGGTGGTGGTATCACTGGTCAAGCAGAAGCTATTCGTCTTGCTTTATCTAGAGCAATGTGTGAGATTGATGCTGAAAACAGAATTGTCTTGAAACCAGAAGGTCTATTAACTAGAGATCCAAGAATGGTTGAACGTAAGAAATTCGGTCAGAAGAAAGCACGTAAAAAATTCCAATTCTCGAAACGTTAATTCGAGTTACAAGATTACCAGGCACCCTTTTTGGGTGCCTATTTTTATATTTTATCATACTGGAAAATCCAGAGTATTAACAAGTTCATTGAAAGTCCTTTTGGGGACAATTAAAAATCCTTTAATCACTTTAAAATTAAAGGTAAGATTAGTTTAGCATCTAAATGGTGAAGGCTTTTGCTCATGCAAATACCACTTTATCATTGCTAATTCATAAGAACGTAAACTAAATTAAAATGGCGAGAGTCGAAGTAAAACAATTATTAGAAGCAGGTGTACATTTTGGTCACCTAACAAGAAAGTGGAATCCGAACATGGCTCCTTACATCTACATGGAGCGTAATGGAATTCACGTAATCAACCTTTACAAAACAGTTGCAAAATTAGACGAGACCAATGAGGCTCTTAGCAAGATTGCAGCATCAGGTAGAAAAATACTTTTCGTAGCTACCAAAAAACAAGCAAAAGATATCGTTGCTGAAAAAGCAGCAGCAGTAAACATGCCTTACATCACAGAAAGATGGCCAGGTGGTATGTTAACAAACTTCGTTACAATTCGTAAAGCTGTTAAGAAAATGGCTTCTATTGATCGTATGAAGAAAGATGGTACTTTCCTTACATTATCTAAAAAAGAAAGACTACAAGTTGACCGTTTACGTGCAAAATTAGAAAAAAACTTAGGTTCTATTTCTGAAATGACTCGTTTACCAGGTGCATTGTTCATCGTTGATACAATGAGAGAGCACATTGCAGTAAAAGAAGCTCAAAAATTAAACATTCCTATTTTTGCAATGGTAGATACCAACTGTGATCCTAGAGATGTAGATTACCTAATACCTTCTAATGATGATGCTTCTAAGTCAATTGACATCATTATGACAGAAGTTACAAATGCAGTTGCTGAAGGTCTTGCTGAACGCAAGGCTGAAAAAGGCGATGCATCTGAAGGTAAATCTGAGAAAAAAGATAAAGCTCCAAAGAAAAAGGTTACTGCTGAAAAGCCAGAACCTACTCCAGCAAAAGCTGAACCAGAAGTAAAAGCTGAGCCAGAAGTTAAGTCTGAACCAGTAGTTGCTAAAGCTACTAAAGCTGAAGCTGACGATTTAACTAAAGTTGAAGGTATTGGACCAAAAGCTGCTGAAGCATTAGTTGCTGCAGGTATTACTACTTTCGCAGATCTTTCTAAAGGAGAAGCTGAAAAAATCAAAGAAATCTTAACAGAAGCAAGTTCAAGAATGGCTCATTTAGATCCTACCTCTTGGCCAAAGCAAGCTAAAATGGCTGCTGATGGTAAATGGGACGAACTTAAAGAGTGGCAAGACAACACTAAAGGTGGTGTAGAATAAGTTATTCTTTTTTTGATATAAATAAATCTAAGAACAACCCATTAAAACGGGTATACTAAAAGAAAATAAAATGGCAAAAATTACAGCCGCAGAAGTAAATAAATTAAGAAAGGCGACTGGCGCTGGAATGATGGATTGTAAAAACGCTTTGGTTGAGGCCGAAGGTGATTTCGACAAAGCTATTGAAGTGCTTCGTAAAAAAGGACAGAAAGTAGCAGCAAAGAGAGCAGACAGAGATTCTTCTGAAGGTGCCGCTATTGCTAAGTTAAATTCTGAAGAAACTGTTGGTGTTGCAATAGTACTTGGTTGTGAAACCGATTTCGTTGGTAAAAATGAGAACTTTATTACTCTTGCTAACCAATTAGCTGAAATAGCACTTAACTGTAACTCTAAAGAAGAGCTTTTAACTGCTGATTTTGGAGGTATGACAGTTGCTGACAAATTAGTTGAACAAACTGGTGTTATTGGTGAAAAATTAGAAATCACAGCTTTTGAAAAATTAGAAGCACCATATGTTGGTTCTTACGTTCACATTAATAAGATTGCTGCTTTAGTTGGTCTTTCTGCAAAAGTTGAAACTGCTGATGTATTGGCAAAAGACGTTTCTATGCAAGTTGCATCAATGGGCGCAACTACATTGTCTTATAAAGATTTTGATCCTGAATTTGTTGCAGCTGAAACAGAAGCTAGAATTGCTGTTATTGAAAAAGATAACGAAGAACTAGGTCGTTTGGGCAAGACGCTTAAAAACGTACCTCAGTACATTTCTATGGCGCAATTAACTCCAGAAGTTATTGCACAAGCTGAAGAAGATGCTAAGGCGCAGTTAAAAGCAGAAGGTAAACCAGAGCAAATCTGGGATAAGATTCTTCCTGGTAAATTAGAAAGATTCATATCTGACAATACAACTTTGGACCAAGAACAATGTTTATTAGACCAAAACTTCATTAAAGATGAGAAAATCAACGTAGCTAAATATGTTGAATCTCATGGTGATGTTTCTGTTTTAGATTTTAAACGTGTAACCGTAGGTTAATTACAATACAACTAACTCAATAAAAAACCGTCTTACTGTAAAAAGTAGACGGTTTTTTTATTTAAATATATTTTAACTATTACCTAATTCTTCAACCAGGCATTTCGCAAGGCTACCGTTTCTTCAGAAACACCTTCTAAAGCAACTATCTTCTTAACCTTCTTTACCGGTTGACCAACAGGTCCCGAAACAGAAATCATTTCACCATCTCTTTCAACAGTCATGCTAACAACAGTTTCTGGAGTCCACCCAAAACTTTCCCCTATTATAGGACGAAGTGTTTCTAAATTAATTTCTTGCTCATTTATAGTTCTAAAAATATCACCACCTTTCAACTTTAAATCATTGAAGAAAGAATTTAATTCAATATTCTCACGAATAAAAACGACACTGTCATTTTGAACATCTACATCCATATATGGCACTTGACCATCAAAGAAGTAACCAGTAGTCTCTTCAACATCTTTAGTAGCTAAACCAACCTTAGCAAAAAAGGAATCATAATCAATAGGTGTAGTACCAATCACATGCTCTTTAAAGAACACATCAACTTCTGGATACGTCATAGAAACAATTTCAAGAAACAAAGCTTTATCTTCAAAAGGAATATCGGTACCGTATTTTTTCGATAATTCTTTCATTAACCAAAGCATCCCTTTTTCGCCATTACTTTTTTCTCTTAAAATGATATCAAGACACATATTAATTAAGGCACCCTTCTCATATACATTGGCATAATTAGGCTCATAAGGTTGTTCTAGTATATTTTTACTCATTACAGTAAAAGACATACTATCATCATAAAATTTAGAATTAGTGATTTTACCTAGCATACGCTCATAAAAATCTTCCTCAGAAATTAGACCCTGCTGAATCTGAAATAGGTTGGCGAAATATTCTGTAGTTCCCTCATACATCCATAAATGCTCTGACATTTTTGGATCGTTAAAATCGAAATACTGAATCTCTTTAGAATGAACCGATAGCGGAGTAACAATATGGAAAAACTCATGAGAAACCACATCTACCATTGCTTGTTCTAAACGACCAATATCCATTGCCTCTGGCAATACAACAACTGTAGAAGTATGATGCTCTAAAGCCCCATAACCATGAGCATCTGGTATATTTACATCAGACATGTATAATAAAATATTATATTCTTTAGTACTATCGACATCACCCAAAAACTTTTTTTGAGCACCCATCATAGCAACCATTCTATCTTTTAAATCTGCCGCTTTATAAACGCCAGTCGGAGAATACAGACTAAGTGTTACTGTAATACCATTAATCTCAAAAGTTTCTGTATTCGGTTTAGCATACATTATAGGGTTGTCGATCACTTCAAAATAACGCTTAGCAGTAAAAGCATCTAAAAGCGGATCAATCTTTTCACCCACTTCACTAGAAAGTGTCGTCGTAGCAATTAAATCAGCTGGCTTTTTAATTTGTATCGTATACGGTACTTCTTTAAATCCATCAAAATAACCCACAAATCCATGAAGGTTAAGCATAAAATTACTTCCTTCAGCAATATTGGTACCTGCAGGCGAAAAGACCGCATCTTCAACATCATTCTCAGTATCGTAAGTATCATTAACCCAATACTGAACCTTATCTAACTGCACCGCACCAGAGATACTCCAAGTGTTATCATCGAGTTTCGTGCTATTTAATAAATTACCCTTATAATCAAAAGCCTCAAAATCTTCAATATACTGTCCGTAATTATCTGTACTATATGTACCCGGAACTGTTTTAGGTATTCTGAATACTACTGTAGAACTAGTAAATGCACCAGGGTTTATACTTACCTGAACTTTATCGTCAACAACATTTACCAAATCTATTGAAGTGACAACTGGGCTATTTTCTACAGACAAAAGCGCCTTACTTGTCCCACAGGCATTTAATATTAGGGCAAAAGCAATAATTAAAACATTTTTCTTCATAAAAAACTTCATAAGTGAATATTTAAATATCAATGATATCAAAGATAGATAATATGTTACGACCCTAACTTAGCGAATTAAGTAATGCTTCAATTAAATATAGACCGTACCCATCAAATATTTTCATTATTTTTGATGGCAAATAAAAAATTAAGATGCACTACAAAAGAATTCTTCTAAAACTAAGCGGTGAAGCCTTAATGGGCGAAAAGCAATACGGAATAGACTCTAATCGTCTAAACGAGTATGCAGAAGAAATTAAAGAAGTAGTTGAAAAAGGTATAGAAGTAGCTATTGTTATTGGCGGAGGAAATATCTTTCGTGGTTTAGCAGGTGCTGCAACTGGTATGGACAGAGTTCAAGGCGACCATATGGGTATGCTAGCAACCGTTATTAACGGCTTGGCACTACAAAGTGCTTTAGAAATGAACGGTGTACAAACTAGATTACAATCTGCTATAAAAATCAACGAAGTTGCCGAGCCTTTCATTAGAAGAAGAGCCATGAGGCATCTAGAGAAAGGAAGAGTTGTTATCTTTGGTGGAGGAACTGGAAATCCATATTTCACAACAGATTCTGCAGCCGTTTTACGTGCTATTGAAATAGAAGCTGATGTAATACTTAAAGGTACACGTGTAGATGGTATTTACACTGCTGATCCAGAAAAAGATAAAAGCGCTACGAAATTTGATACTATCTCTTTTTCGGAAGTACTTACAAAAGGACTAAAGGTTATGGATACCACAGCTTTCACCCTTAGTCAAGAAAATGAACTACCTATCGTAGTTTTTGATATGAACAAAAAAGGAAACTTACTGAAAATTGTTGACGGCCAAACTATTGGTACAACGGTCAACCTATAATTCTCGGTATAGTTTATGTTATTGCGATAGTAATATTCTTATTATATGAACGAAGAAGTAGAATTTGTTTTAGACGCTACAAAAGAAGGCATGAACGCCGCTATAGCTCACTTAGAACGCGCATTTTTAAAGATTAGAGCTGGTAAAGCCAGCCCTGCCATGTTATCAGCTGTAATGGTTGATTATTATGGATCACAAACTCCGCTATCTCAAGTAGCCAATGTGAACACCCCAGATGGTAGAACAATTTCTGTTCAACCATGGGAAAAAAACATGCTCCAAGAAATTGAAAAAGCGATAATGAACGCCAACCTAGGTTTTAACCCTATGAACAATGGCGATATGATTATTATCAACGTTCCACCATTGACAGAAGAGCGCAGGATACAGCTTACAAAACAAGCTAAGGCAGAAGCGGAACATGCAAAAGTTGGTGTACGAAGTGCAAGACAGGATGCAAATAAAGAAATTAAGGATTTAGATATTTCTGAAGATTTACAAAAAAATGCCACTGCCGATGTACAAGATTTAACTGATGTCTTCACAAAGAAAATTGAAGATTTCTTGGATAAAAAAGAGGCGGAAATCATGAAAGTATAATCAAGAGATTAATCGTCATCATTTAAAGCTACCCTAAATAGGTAGCTTTCTTTTTTTTTTGCAAAAATTTTAAACTTTTCAATTTAGGAACAGATGTAGCTAATAGTTACCTTTGCGACCTGCAAAAACAGTTATGGTAGCTAAACTAACGAAAGGATTTTGGCCTAAAACGGCAAACATAATTTTACGAAATAGAATCCTAATTTTACTCTTGATTGCCGGTTTTACCATTTTCATGGGATGGCAATGGCAATATATGCGTTTTTCAAGTTCGCAGACAAACCTACTGCCAGATGACCACCCGGTAAATATTCAATACCAAGATTTTCTTAGCAAATTTGGCGAAGAAGGCAATGCAGTGGTTTTTGCCATACGTGACAGTGCTCTATTTACACCTGATAATTTTAACCGATGGAATAAATTAAGCAAACAACTTGCTGCTTTCCCAGAGGTAGAATTTGTTATCTCAACAGATAATTTAAAAGAGCTCATAAAGGATAACAAAAAGCAAGAATTTGTAATGCGCCCTTTAATAAATGGCGAACTAAAGACTAAAAACGAAATAGATAGTATTACCAATCATCTATTCAATGACCTACCGTTCTACAACAACCTACTATACAATAAAGAAAGTAAAACGATAAGAACTATTGTTAACCTTGATAAGGATATTGTAAATACCTCGGTCAGAAAAGACTTTATTTTACAAGATGTAAATACACTAGTTAAAAAGTTTGAAGAAGAAACAAACTTAGATGTTCATATATCTGGTATGCCATATGTAAGAACAATGAATTCTCAGAATATTATTGATGAAATCGGTAAATTTATTCTAGCAGCACTTGGTGTTACTTCATTAATTTTCTTCTTTTTCTTTAGAAGTATAAGAGCTACAATTATCTCTATGTGTGTAGTAATAATTGGTGTAATGTGGGCTTTTGGTTTACTTGGGTTATTACAATATGAAATTACAGTTCTTACAGCACTTATACCGCCCCTAATTATAGTTATCGGTATACCCAACTGTATTTTCTTAATAAACAAATACCAACAAGAAGTAAAGAAACACGGTAATCAGGCACTTTCATTACAACGCGTTATTTCTAAAATTGGAAATGCAACGTTGATGACAAATATTACAACAGCATCTGGTTTTGCTACTTTCATTGTAACCGATAGTACGTTATTGAAAGAATTCGGTATTGTTGCCTCCATTAATATCTTAGGCATTTTTGTATTATCGCTACTTATTATCCCTATTGTTTATAGTTTCATGCCGCTACCAAAAACAAAGCATTTAAAACACTTAAACAAAAAATGGATCGATGCCTTTGTACAGTGGATGGAACGTATTGTAAGACATAGAAGGATTACGGTCTATATTGTTTCTATCTCATTACTAGTTATCAGTATCATTGGTATCTATCAAATAAGAATATCAGGCAGCCCTATTGAAGATATGCCAAAGAATGCTGAATTTTTTCATGACATACGCTTTTTTGAAAAAGAGTTTAAAGGCATTATGCCCGTTGAAATCGTTGTAGATACAAAAACTCCTAAAGGTGTTTTAAAACCTGTGACTCTAAAGCGTATGAATCAGCTTGGGGAGGTTATAGAAGAAATACCAGAACTTTCAACTCCGGTTTCTGTAGTGAATTTGGTAAAGTATTCTAAGCAGGCTTTTTATAATGGCATTCCTAAATATTATCAATTACCTACCAGTCAAGAAAATACCTTCATCATGGATGTTGCCCGTAAATCTGGTGATAACGGAAATTTACTAAAATCTTTTGTTGACAGCACTGGTCAAACAGCTAGAATGACCACGTTCATGCGAGATGTCAACACCAGCCGCATGGAAGAAATTGAACAACGGTTGCAAGAGAATATTACGAAAATATTCCCTGCAGAACGCTATAACGTTTACATGACCGGTAGTGCGTTGTTATTCTTAAAAGGAACAAAGTATCTTGTTAAAAATCTAATTATGTCTCTTGCTTTGGCAATTGGACTAATTGCTTTATTCATGGCCTATTTATTTAGGTCGTTCAGAATGATTGTAATTTCATTAATACCTAATTTATTGCCCTTAGTCATAACCGCCGGTATAATGGGCTTTGTGGGTGTACCTATAAAACCATCTACCATATTAGTATTTAGTATTGCATTTGGTATTTCTGTCGATGACACCATACACTTTCTCGCAAAGTATAGGCAAGAACTCACCGCAAATAACTGGCGAATAGAAAAATCGGTTTATAACGCATTAAGAGAAACTGGGGTTAGTATGTTCTACACCTCTATTGTTTTGTTCTTTGGCTTCTCTGTCTTTGTAATATCTAATTTCGGTGGTACAGTAGCGCTAGGTTCACTAGTTTCTGCCACACTATTACTTGCGATGTTGGCAAACTTAATTTTGTTGCCTTCTTTATTATTATCCTTAGAAAAAAGTATCGCAAACAAGCAAACACTTAAAAAACCGCAAATAGATATTTTACCACAAGATGAAAATAATAACCAATAAAATTATTTCAGCTTTGTTTATATCGCTTTTTAAACTCTTTATTTTTTAACAAAATCCTATCTTTGGGACTTTAATTTTCAATTCAATATCATGCGTTTAGCAACAATAAAAGAATTACTAGCAAGTAAAAACTTACTACAAGAAGTAACTATTAAAGGATGGGTAAGAACCTTTAGAAGCAATCGATTTATAGCATTGAACGATGGATCTACTTTAGGCACTATTCAATGTGTAGTTGATTTTGAAAATTTTGATGAAGAATTATTAAAAAAAGTAAATACTGGTGCTGCATTAAAAATTACGGGTACACTTGTTGAAAGTCAAGGTCGTGGTCAATCTGTAGAAATTCAAGTAAGCGCCTTAGAAGTATTGGGTATAGCTGATCCAGAAGAATATCCTATTCAACCAAAAAAGCACTCTTTAGAGTTCTTGAGAGAAAAGGCTCACTTAAGAATTAGAACTAACACTTTCGCAGCAATTATGCGTGTTAGGTCTACCTTATCTTTTGCCATTCATAACTATTTTAGAGAAAACGGATTCAACTACTTCCACGCTCCTATTATTACTGGATCAGATGCCGAGGGTGCTGGAGAAATGTTTCGTGTTACAACATTAGACGAAAAAAACCCGCCACTTACAGAAGATGGAGATGTTAATTATAAAGAAGACTTTTTCGGAAAAGAAACCAACTTAACAGTATCTGGTCAATTAGAAGCTGAGGCATATGCCATGGCACTAGGTAAGGTTTATACATTCGGACCTACATTTAGAGCAGAAAACTCAAATACATCTAGGCATTTAGCTGAATTCTGGATGATCGAACCAGAAATGGCATTCTTCGATTTAGATGCTAATATGGACCTAGCAGAAGACTTTATTAAAAATGTTATTTCTTACACATTGACGCATTGTCAAGAAGATTTAGAATTTTTAGAAAAAAGATTAATAGACGAGGAAAAAAGCAAACCACAAGCTCAACGTAGCGATATGCCTTTAATTGAAAAATTAAAGTTTGTTGCAGACAACAATTTTAAAAGAGTGAGCTATACTGAAGCTATAGATATCCTTAAAAATTGTAAGCCTAATAAAAAGAAACAATTTACTTATCCCATTGAAGAATGGGGTACAGATTTACAAAGTGAACATGAACGTTACTTAGTAGAAAAGCATTTTAAATGTCCGGTAATATTATTTGATTATCCGGCAAAAATTAAAGCTTTCTACATGCGTTTAAATGAAGATGGAAAAACCGTAAGAGCTATGGATATTTTATTCCCTGGTATTGGTGAAATCGTTGGTGGATCACAAAGAGAAGAGCGCTTAGATGTCTTAAAAGAGAAAATTAAAGAATTGGGCATCGACGAGAAAGAATTATGGTGGTACCTTGATTTAAGAAAATTCGGAACTGCAGAACATAGTGGATTTGGTCTAGGATTTGAACGATTAGTTCTTTTCGCAACAGGCATGGGTAATATTAGAGATGTAATTCCATTTCCAAGAACACCACAGAATGCCGAATTCTAAGCGGATTTAGTTACTTTTACCAGTACTAGAATAAAGTAATGCTGAAACAACACCTATCATTTAAATTATCTCAAAAGTTATCTCCACAGCAAATTCAATTGATGAAGCTGATTCAATTGCCTACGCAGGCATTTGAACAACGTCTCAATCAAGAATTAGAAGAAAATCCGGCTTTAGAAACTGGTAAAGAAGACTTAGAAAATACGAATGATGAGTATGATGAAGTTTACGATGATGAATCAGACAATGAAACCATCAATACTGAAGACATCAATATAGATGATTATTTAAGTGATGATGAAATTCCTGATTATCGTACCAAAGCGAATAACTATAGCTCAGATGATGAAGAGAAAAGTGTGCCTTACGCCGCCGGTATTTCATTTAATCAGCATTTAATAAATCAACTAAACACCGTTTATCTTACAGATGATGAATGGAATATTGCAGAGTTTCTTGTAGGCAGTGTAGATCAAAGCGGCTATATACGAAGACCCATCGCCGATATTATGGATGATTTGGCTTTTACCCAAAACATTTACACAGATGAAGAAACCATTACAAAAATACTTTCTATAGTTCAAGAGTTAGATCCGCCTGGAGTAGGTGCTAGATCTTTAGAAGAATGCTTAATAATACAACTAGAGCGTAAAGAAATTACTCCAAGCATTGAACTTGCCACCGCGATTCTTAAAAAGTCTTTTGAACACTTTACTAAGAAGCATTATCAAAAATTAATTCAGAAGCATAATATTACTGAAGACGAGCTAAAAGCTGCAATTGGAGAAATTGAAAAACTGAACCCAAAACCAGGTGGCTCGTATTCTGGAAACAATAGAATTGTAGAGCATGTAGTACCTGATTTTGCTATTAGAATTACCGAAGGCGAATTGGAGCTGACATTAAATGGTAGAAATGCACCAGAGCTACACGTATCTAGAGAGTATAGCAATATGCTTAAAGGCTACAAAGAATCCAAAGACAAGTCTAAGTCCCAAAAAGACACGGTAATGTTTATTAAGCAGAAGTTAGACGCTGCTAAATGGTTTATTGACGCTATTAGACAGCGCCAACAGACGCTGTTTATTACGATGAACTCAATTATGCAATATCAAAAAGAATATTTTCTAACAGGAGATGAGCGTAACTTGAGACCTATGATTCTAAAAGATATTGCAGATGAAATAGGAATGGATGTTTCAACTGTATCTAGGGTTGCAAATAGCAAATATGTAGATACCCCTTACGGTACCAAGTTGATAAAAGAATATTTCTCTGAGTCAATGAAAAATGAACAAGGGGAAGATGTTTCTACAAAAGAAATAAAGAAAATTTTAGAAACAGTTATTCAAAACGAGACAAAGAAAAAGCCATTAACAGATGACAAACTTGCTGCTATTTTAAAGGAAAAAGGATATCCTATTGCTAGAAGAACAGTAGCTAAATACAGAGAGCAGCTAAGTATACCTGTTGCACGTATGAGAAAAGAAATTTAATGAAGGTGTTTTCTAATCTTATCTCCTACTTATTTCACCCTCTGTTTATTTCTATTGGAGGTACAGTCGCCTATTTTCTAATCACTCCTAAATTTACCCCATTAGAAATTCAAAGTGCGAGTATATTACCCATTTTTATATTAACAGTTATTATTCCGATAATAACTTTTTTAATATTGAAAAATTTGGGCTTGGTACATTCCATTACGCTGGACTCAATTCAAGAAAGAAAATACCCGCTTTATATTCACGCTTCAATTCTCCTTTTAATCCTTTATAAGGTCATTCCAAACAATTACGTAAGTGAGCTTTATTTTTACTTTACTGGGCTGTTAGGAGCGACTATAGCATGTATACTATTACTATTATTCAATTTTAAAACTAGTCTACATACAGTTGGTATAAGTGGCCTTTTAATGTATCTCATTAATTTAAGCATACATTTTGAAATCAATCTAATTATCGCAATCAGTTTGCTTATAGCATGTACGGGGGGTATAATAACCGCCAGACTATATCTAAAGGCACATACCAGTATAGAAGTTGTAATCGGTCTTTTTATAGGACTATTATCTCAGCTATTAACCGTAAGATTCTGGTTATAAAATATAGAAAATAAGACCTATACGTAACGGTCTATATTGCAGGACCTCACCATTTACAGATGCATTACCATCAAAGAGTTCAGTTAACGCATAGTATGCATGAAGATTAAAAGTATTATAACCAAAACTTAAGGTAAGTCCGTATTGAAATTTAGTTAGGTCTGTATTTTTAAATCCTTCACTAATATCACCTAAGTCGTATTTGGACCTAGCTCCTAAAATATAAGCAGCCTTAATACCACCATATACGCGCCAGAACTTGTAATCTTCTGCAGTAGAATTTCGCCATCTAAACTCTAATGGAAACTCAACTAGGTGTGTCTCTAACTTACTTCTAGTAATATCATCATTTATACTATAAGTAATATCATCACCAGATATATCGGCAACTAAGTTTGAATAATAACTATTCAAAGCCAAGCCAGCTCCAATACCTATAGCCTTTGTTCCTGCGCTGTTTAAAGGAATATCTTTTATTAGGCCTGCTTGTAGACCATAAGACAGGTTACGTTGATTAGAACCCTCTGGATGATTCAATATAAAGTTATACGACAGACCAACATAAAATTGATCTTCAAAATACCGTGTATTTGAAATACTATCTGATACTACTTGAGCATTAGATTGCAGAACTACTAATAAAAATAAAATGGCAAAACGCATGAAGTAAAGTTAATGAAATAAAAAACGCTTCAAATAAATTTGAAGCGTTTTGAAAATGTAATATTCTACTTAACTAACTATTGTAGATTATTGAAAGCATCACCTTCATAGGTAGTATAATTTACCTTTAAAGCGTTTACCTTTCTTAACTCTTGTTTAATATCGGATATCAATCCCATACTAGCGTTCTTATCAACCTTAAGTGCCGTAGTCAATACATTCTGAATTTCTTGAGGCTTTTTAGCTCTTTCCATCAAAATATAATCACCAACTTCAGAAGGACTAGCAAACTTATCGTTCAATTGAATTTTTGGTTCAGTACCAAAAGTCTTCTCATATTCTCTAGTTGGTTTACCAACATATATATAGATAACACGATCTTTCTTTTCCAATTTTTTTACTTCACTAGCATTCGGAAGTACGTTTTCAACTTTCAAGGAACTATCCTTCATAACTGTTACCGTCATAAAGAAAAACAAAAGCATAAATACAATGTCAGGAAGGGAAGCTGTTGATACCGCTGGTACCTCTCCATCTTTTTTCTTTGCAAATTTTGACATAGTGTTACTTTTAATTTATTAATTATTCGCTTGAAGTTTCAGCTTCAGATAATTTCTGTGGAAACAACCCTTGTATTGTTTGTACCTTTTCTTTCAATTCTTCTTTAACAGAATCATCAGTTTCAGGATTCAAATACTCAGCTTCCATAGCAACATAATCTTTACCATATTTACGTTTAGCTTCTCTATTTCTAAGATCGTTGTATGCACCTACCAATTCGTTTTGAACTGTTATGTAAGTACTATACTTTGTTTCACGATCATTCTTCAAAGAGATAATTGCCTTCGTCGGATTATCCGAAGATTCAGCATTACGTTTTCCTTTACAGTAGCTACAGTAATCAGGACTTCCTGATGGTGCTCCACCGTTATCTAAAAACGCCATTGCTTTTTCACGCAATTTATCTATTGAAAGAATCTCATCTTCCACCAACAATTGACCATTACGGTTAATATTAACCGTAAAAATGTTCTTTTGCTTAATAATTGGTGGTGCTTCCGTAGGTGGCTCCATTGGTGGTAACATACGATCCAAACCTGCATCTGTTTCAATAGTAGTTGTTACTAAGAAAAAGATAAGTAAAAGGAAAGCTATGTCCGCCATTGAACCCGCACTAACTTCTGGTGCTCCTGCTCTTCTAGCCATAGTTTTTTATTTTATTATTTACTAAACATATTTTTAACAGATGGTATTACTAAAGAAAGAACAGCGATTATAGTAAGGATAAAAAATACATTTAATCCCATACCAATATTCTTTACTGTACTCTCATCCGTCATAGCTGCAAACTCTGGATCAACATCCGTTCCACTTGCTAAAACATAAGAAATTCCAACTACCAATAAAAAACCTCCTACTACGAACAAAGTCTTTTTAAGACCCTGTGGGTTTGCAAATAAGTTTTTTAGAGTAAACACTAAACTTACTACAACAGCTATCCCTAATAAAAGATAAGTAATAATAAACATTGTGTTCAAAGCTCCACTTGAAGCAGCCTCAGCTGCCGGCATATCTGAACTTGGCAATAAATACCATAGTATAGCACTTAATACACCTATAGCAATTAATGCTATTTTAATAATTTTTTGCATAATTTTTAGGTATTAAAAGTGATACTTATTTTTTGTGATCTACCAACATATCGATTAAAGTAATCGAAGAGTCTTCCATATCATTAACGATGCTATCAATTTTAGCGATAATGTAATTATAGAAAATTTGAAGGATAATAGCCGTAATAAGACCAAATACAGTTGTTAATAATGCAACCTGAATATCACCTGCAATAAGAGATGCACTTAAGTTACCAACAGCAGCAATCTTTTGGAAGGCTGCAATCATACCGATTACCGTACCCATGAAACCAAGCATTGGAGCAATAGCGATAAATAAAGACAACCAAGAAACGTTTTTCTCTAATTGACCCATTTGTACACCACCATAAGCAACAACCGCTTTTTCAGCAGATTCAATGCTCTCACCAGCTCTATCTAAACCTTGATAGTATATAGAAGCAACAGGACCTTTTGTATTTCTACAAACTTCTTTAGCAGCTTCAACACCACCAGATGCCAATGCGTCTTCAACTTGTTGTTTCAACTTAGCAGTATTTGTACTTGCCATGTTTAAATAGATAATTCTTTCAATAGCAACAGCCAAACCAAGGATCAAACATAAAAGTACGATACCCATGAAACCGGCACCACCAGTAATGAACATCTCTTTTAATAGTTGAGTAAAACCTCTCTCTGCTTCTGGAGTTGCGTCTTGAAGTAATAAAGCTACTGCAGCTACTTTAGCGCTTGCCATATTTGTACCTGCTACAAATGCCCCAGCAATTGCTAGGCTTGGGAATAATTTTTTCATTTTTCTGAACTTAAATTAGTTAGTTAATAGGGTTAAAGATAAAAAAAAAACAATATAAAAAAAGTAAAACTTACTTGCAGAGAGGAAGGGATTCGAACCCTCGATACCCTTTTGGGGTATACACACTTTCCAGGCGTGCGCCTTCGACCACTCGGCCACCTCTCTAAGATACCTTTTTTAAGGGTGGGCAAATAACAAAAAAAAAATTAGTTAAAGAAATTAAACCACTGTTAAATTTACAACATCTCTCCACGCAAAGAAGTCTCAAAAACAGTTTTGAACAACTCATGAGACACACCAACACCGAGCAAGTACATTGCCTTTGTAATCGCAGCCTCAGTTGTAATATCCTTACCACTAATAACTTGCATTTTTTTTAGCCTAGAACTCGTTTCATAGTGCCCCATCATAACGGCACCACCAGAACACTGAGTCACATTAATAATATGTATTCCTTTATTTATGGCAATATTTAATTTCTCTAAAAACCATTCTTCCATCGGCGCATTTCCAGAACCATACGTCTCCAAAACCAACGCTTTTAAATTTTCAGCTTGCAAAATTGCATCGATAACATTTTTGTTAATTCCCGGAAATAATTTCAAAATAGCCACATTATCATCCATATTTTTATGAGATTTTAACGTTAATTTTCTTTTTTGAGGCAATAAATATTCATTAAAAACGGTCAAATGCACTCCCGATTCAATTAAATGAGGGTAATTTAACGACGCAAAAGCTTGAAATTGTTCTGCATTTATCTTCGTAGTTCTGTTACCGCGGTACAATTTATATTCAAAATAGAGTCCGACTTCTTGCACAACCGGCTTCCCCTTTTTATACAAAGCGGCAATTTGAATAGCAGTTATTAAATTTTCTTTGGCATCGGTCCTTAAATCTCCAATTGGTAACTGCGAACCTGTCAAAATCACAGGTTTCGTTAAATTTTCAAGCAAAAAGCTTAAAGCAGAAGCTGTATAACTCATAGTATCACTACCATGTAATACTACAAAACCATCATACTCGTTATATTTCTCTGAAATAATATCAGCTATTGTCACCCAATGCCTAGGATTCATATTAGATGAATCTATGGGGTGATCGAAAGAAAAACTAGATATGGTACAATCTAATTGATTTAGCTCAGGTATATTCTTCAACAATTGCGAAAAATCAAAAGCTTTTAAAGCTCCTGAGGTATAATCTTTCATCATACCAATTGTACCACCTGTGTATATTAATAAGATATTTCTTTTATCTATGCTCAAACCTCTGACTTTAAATTGATTATTAAATTCCGAAAACTTCTTTAGAGTTTTTTGTAGTCTCTAAAGCTATTTGTTCATTGGATACACTATGAATGTCTGCCAGTTTCTCAAGCACATTAACAATATAGGCACTTTCGTTTCTTTTACCTCTATAAGGTGTAGGCGCCAAATAAGGAGAATCGGTTTCTAGCACAATGTGCTTAAGATCTATATTATTTAAAAAAGTATCTATTCTACCATTTTTAAAAGTCACAACACCACCAATACCTAGCTTCATATTATATGATATTGCTTTTTCTGCTTGCTCGTATGCACCTGTAAAACAATGAAAAATTCCTCTTAAATCATGTCCTTTCTCCTCCTCTAGTATTTCAAAAACCTCATCAAAAGCATCTCGACAATGAATAACGATAGGCAATTTATGCTTCTTCGCTATTTGTATTTGCTTTCTAAAAGCAATTTGCTGCTCTTTTAAGTACTTCTTTTCCCAATACAGATCAATTCCTATCTCCCCAATCGCATAATAGGTATGATTACCCAACATTTCTTCAACATGCGCTAACTCTTCCTCAAAATTTTCTTTCACATGCGTGGGATGCAAGCCTGTCATTAAGAACATATGACCCGGAAATTCTTTTTCTAAAGCCAACATACTTTCTGTATAGGTAGAATCTATAGCAGGAATAAAAAATCGTTCTACTCCTAAATCAATGGCTTTCTGTATTGCTTCTTTTCGGTCATCATCGAAAGCTTCGCTATATAAATGTGTATGCGTATCGGTTATTATCATGCCGTAAAAATAGGCTTATCTTTGAAAAAAATGAATTATGAGTACCCTCAAAAAAATTTTGAAGGATAAAGATTACGTACACATACCCTTAGTTTTAACTGCTACCGACCATTTTGAAATTTGTGCAGAAATAAATTCTGTGCCTGGACGATTTATTTTAGATACCGGAGCATCTAATACATGTATCGGAATGGACCGTATTAATCATTTCAAATTAATTTCTGAAGAATCTATCATTAAAGCTGCGGGAGCAGGTGCAACTAATATGGAAACTTTAGTTTCTAAAAAGAATACGATTGACATCAATTCTTGGAAGTATAAAAAACTAGAGATCGTACTATTCGACCTTAAACATGTTAATGAAGCTTTAACTGCCCACAATGCAGAACCAGTAGACGGGATTATAGGAGCTGATATTCTAAAAAAATCGAAGGCAATTATAGATTATAATAAAAAGTGCATCTATTTAAAAAAGAAAAAGCGTTGAGACCACCCAACGCTTTTTACATATATCAAAATTTAGAAAATTTACATTTCTAAAGCTTTCTTTACATTATTATCCATCAATAACTCTTCAGGATTTTCTAAAGCCTCTTTTATAGCTACTAAGAAACCTACAGATTCTTTACCATCAATAATTCGGTGATCATAAGAAACTGCAACATACATTATAGGTGCAATTGCAATAGCCCCATCTCTAGCGATTGGTCTTTCTACAATATTATGCATACCTAAAATAGCACTCTGTGGCGGATTGATAATTGGTGTAGATAACATAGAACCGAATACACCACCATTAGTAATAGTAAATGTACCACCTGTCATTTCATCAACAGTAATTTCACCTTCACGTGCTCTAATCGCTAATCTTTTAACCTCAGCTTCAACACCTCTAAATGTTAAATTTTCAGCGTTACGAATAACGGGTACCATTAATCCTTTTGGTCCAGAAACCGCGATACTAATATCACAGAAATCATAAGAAACCATTTCTTTACCATCAATCATAGAATTAACAGCAGGATACATCTCTAAAGCCCTAACAACAGCCTTTGTAAAAAAGGACATAAATCCTAGTCCAACACCGTGCTTACTTTTAAAGTTCTCTTTGTACTTATTTCTAAGCTCAAAAACAGCACTCATATCTACTTCGTTAAAAGTAGTCAACATTGCAGTTTCGTTCTTCGCAGCTACCAATCTTTCGGCAACTTTTCTACGCAACATTGATAATTTTGAGCGAGACTCACCACGATTACCACCAGTTGGCGATCCCATAGAAGGCACAGCACTTACTGCATCTTCTTTAGTAATTCTACCATCACGACCAGAACCAGAAACAGTACTACTCGCTACACCTTTCTCTTCTAATATTTTCTTAGCCGCTGGTGAAGGAACACCAGATGCATAAGTTTCTTTTGCTTTAGCAGGCTGAGGAGCTTTTTCAGCCTTTGGAGCTTCTTTTTTCTCTTCTTTCGGAGCACTAGATGCATCTGCCGCACCATCTGGTTTAGCAGCACTTGTATCTATTAAACAAACAACAGCACCTACCGCAACAGCATCACCTTCTTCTGCTTTTAGTGTAATTACACCACTTACTTCTGCCGGCAATTCTAAAGTAGCTTTATCTGAATCTACTTCGGCAATTGCCTGATCTTTTTCTACATAATCCCCATCTTCAACTAACCATTCCGCAATTTCCACCTCTGTGATAGACTCTCCCGGCGAAGGGACTTTCATTTCTAGAATCATTCTTTCTATAATTTGATATGTTATATTATTTTTTAGGTTTGGACATATTGTCCTTTGTCTTGTCAAAGACGTAATCTATAACTTGTTGGTGACGTGCTTTTGAACGTACAGAACTACCTGCTGCGGGTGCCGCATAAAAACGTCTAGACACTACTCTAAAATTTCGAGCCTCATCAAAATGGGTTAATAAATGGCTCCATGCACCCATGTTTCTAGGTTCTTCTTGAGCCCACACCACGTCATCCGCATTTTTATACTTTGCAATAGCCGCCTTCATTTGTTTTTCCGGTATAGGGAACAACTGTTCCACCCTTACCAAAGCAACATCATCTCTATTATTATCTTCTTTAGCAGCTAGCAAATCATAATAGAACTTACCTGTACAGAATACTAAACTTTTTACCTTTTTAGCATCTGCAATTTCATCATCTATTACTTCTTGAAAACCACCACCTGTTAAGTCAGAAATTTTAGACACCGCCCTTGGATGTCTCAACAAACTCTTAGGTGTAAATATGATCAAAGGCTTTCTAAAATTAGACTTCATTTGTCTACGAAGAATATGGAACATTTGTGCTGGTGTAGTCACATCTGCTATATACATATTATCCTTGGCACACAATTGTAAGTAACGCTCCATTCTAGCAGAAGAGTGTTCAGCACCTTGCCCCTCATAACCGTGTGGCAATAACATTACCAAACCGTTTTGAAGCTTCCACTTATCTTCTGCAGCAGAAATATACTGGTCAATCATAATTTGAGCTCCATTACTGAAATCTCCAAATTGCGCTTCCCAAATAGTTAATGTATTAGGGCTAGCCATGGCGTAACCATAATCAAAACCTACCACACCATATTCTGACAATAGTGAATTGTATATTTGAAATTTAGCTTGCTTTTCAGAAAGGTGATTTAATAAAATAACCTCTTCTTCACTTTCTTCAACTTTCATTACCGCATGACGGTGAGAAAAAGTACCACGTTCTACATCTTGTCCAGACATACGAACCGCATAACCTTCTTCTAATAAAGAACCGTATGCTAAAAGTTCTCCCATTGCCCAGTCAAGATTATCGGCTTCAAAATACATATTGTATCTATCCCTAACCAATTTTTCAACTTTTCGCAAAAACTTCTTACCTTCAGGTAAAGCCGTAATTACTTTGGCAATTTTATTCAATTTAGCTTTAGTGAATTTAGTATTCACCGCATCCATCATCTCCCACTCACGTACATTTTCAAAACCTTTCCATTCATCTGCCATGAACGGTGTAATTACAGTTTTATCTTCTTTACGTGAATCTTCTAATTTTTCTTCTAGAGAATCTTTATACTGTTTTTCTAACTGCTTTACATAAGTGCCGTCAATAACACCTTCTTGAATTAGTCTTTCTGCATAGATATCTCTTGGATTTTTATGCTTTGATATTGCTTTATATAATTTAGGCTGTGTAAATCTTGGCTCATCACCTTCATTATGCCCATATTTTCTATACCCTAACAAATCTATAAACACATCACCCTTAAAGCGCATTCTATATTCTAACGCAAAAAGAGATGCGTGTACTACCGCCTCTGCATCATCTGCATTAACATGTAATACCGGACTCAATGTAACCTTAGCAACATCGGTACAATAAGTAGATGTTCTAGCATCTAAATAGTTTGTAGTAAAACCAATTTGATTGTTCACCACTATATGTATGGTACCACCGGTCTTATATCCATCAAGACCAGCCATTTGAACTACTTCATAGACCAAACCTTGACCTGCTATTGCAGCATCACCATGAACTACAATAGGTAAAACCTTAGAAATATCATCTTGATAATCAGAATCTTGTTTTGCTCTAGCAATACCTTCAACAACCGCACCTACCGTCTCTAAGTGAGATGGATTAGGAGCAATACTCATCTTAATTTTATTTCCGTTATCAGATTTTCTATCAGAGGTCCAACCTAAGTGATACTTAACGTCTCCATCAAAAATCTCTTGTTCGTAATCTTTACCGTCAAACTCACTAAAGATATCTTTAGCCGATTTGCCAAATATATTGGTAAGCACATTTAATCTACCACGGTGCGCCATACCCATAACAAATTGCTTCACACCCATTTCAGCGGCGCGCTCTACAATTACATCTAAGGCAGGGATCAACGATTCATTTCCCTCTAAAGAAAATCTTTTTTGCCCTACATATTTAGTATGCAAAAAAGTTTCGAAAGAAATAGCATGATTAAGCTTCTTAAGAATGTGCTTTTTACGATCTGGCTCGAAATTCGGATGATTGTCATTTACATTTATCCAATCTTGAATCCATTTAACGCGCTCTGGCTTTCGTATATACATATACTCTACACCAATAGCATCGCAATAGATACTTTGTAAATGTCTAACAATCTCTTTTAAAGAATTTGGACCTATACCAATTACGTCACCTGCATTAAAAATAGTATCGAGATCAGACGAAGCTAATCCGAAGTTTTCAATTTCTAAAGTTGGTTCGTAATGTCTTCGCTCACGTACAGGATTTGTTTTAGTAAACAGATGACCTCTGCTTCTATAACCATCGATTAATCGAATTACCTGAAACTCTTTTTGAAGAGATTCTGGCATTTCACTCGAGTGGCCATTTACTACAACTGTAGTGCGATTTTCATCGATTTCCAGCTCATCTAAAGAGCTCTCCATTCCAAAATCGAATCCTTGAAAAAAGGCTCTCCAACTTGGCTCTACACTATCTGGATTTACTAAGTACTTATCGTATAACTCTGAAAAAAAAGAGGTATGAACGGTATTTAAAAAGGAATATTTATCCATGAATTACTTTCTGTATCTTTAGAATAAATTTCTAACAAAAATACAACAATTACAATATCTAACGATAGAATGGCCTGTATTATTGAAAAAAACGAAACTTTAAAACAAAATCATCATATGAGCTTAAAAAAATTAATTTTTATAGGGCTAGCAACATTAAATATCACTTTCTCTCTTGCTCAATCTTCAAAAACTAATGCTGATTTCTGGAATAACGTAAGATTTGGTGGAAGTATTGGCTTAGGTTTTACAAATAATGGATTTAATGGATCAATTGCACCAAGTGCTATTTATCAATTTAACGATCAATTTGCATCTGGTGCAAGCTTAAGCTTCAATTATGCAAAGTTCGATGAAGATAAATTACTGGCTTATGGCGGCAGTGTTCTCTCACTATATAATCCAATTCCACAAATACAGCTTTCTGCAGAGTTTGAACAATTACGTATAAATAGAACTATAGCTACAACGACCATAGATATAGAAGACAACTATTGGCTTCCGGCTTTTTTTATTGGCGCAGGTTACAGCAACAGAAATGTAACATTTGGTATACGCTACGATTTACTATATGACGATAACAAAAGCATTTACGGTAATGCACTAATGCCATTTGTACGTGTTTATTTTTAATTAATCGTTATCTTTCATAAGACCAAACCAACCAATATGAATAAATTAAAGAACCGATATCTTTCATTGGATGTTTTTAGGGGGATGGATGTTGCGCTTATGATTATAGTGAACTCCCCCGGAAATGGAGACACTAGTTTCGGAATTTTAAAACATGCCGTTTGGAACGGATTTACACTTACGGATTTAGTCTTTCCTACTTTTTTGTTCGTTGTTGGTAATGCCATGAGTTTTAGTATGAAAAAATACGAAGCAGAAGGTAGTGGTGCATTTTTGAAAAAGGTATTTAAACGCTTTTCTATCATTTTTATACTAGGTTTTTTAATGTATTGGTTTCCATTTTTTGAAGATGGTGGTTTAAAACCGATTGCCGAAACCAGAATTTTCGGAGTATTACAGCGAATTGCACTATGCTACTTATTTGCATCAATTCTACTAAATTATTTTAAAACAAAATCTGTTTTGATTTTTAGCGCTTTGGCTTTAGTAGGGTATCATATTATACTGTTGGAATTCGGCGACTTATCATTGACAGGGAATGCAGTATTAAAACTTGACGAATTTCTTATTGGCGCAAACCATATGTACCATGGTAATGGCGGCGTTGCTTTTGACCCCGAAGGATTACTAAGCACCTTACCTGCCATAGTAAATGTTATTGCAGGGTACTTTACCGGGAAATTCATTCAAAAGAGTGGTCAAAATTTTGAAACGATCGCCAAACTTATTATGGCTGCTGGTCTTTTAATTATCGTAGGATTTGCCTGGGATTTAATATTCCCATTCAACAAAAAATTATGGTCCAGCTCTTTTGTATTACTTACTAGCGGAATAGACATATTTATCATAGCCGTTTTAATCTATCTATTAGATATGTCCAAACCCGGCAAATGGACCTACTTCTTCGAGGTCTTTGGTAGAAACACCCTATTCATCTACCTATTATCAGAATTATTCATTATCAGCTTAGCAGAGATATCTATAAATGGTACAAACGCTTATAACTGGATAGCAGATAATATTTTCATCGCCACAGCTGGTGATTATTTCGGCTCGCTGTTATTTGCTTTATGGATAATGTTTACCTGCTGGCTTGTTGGTTATATTATGGATAAGAAAGGAGTATACATAAAAGTATAAAGAAACATTATTGATATCGATTACAATACCACACCTTTTTATACTCCCGCTTTAAAATCAATAATGTGACCTGATCTGCTACATCTACAGTATCGGTAATTTCAATATTATGAAATGCACTTTCTGGAATATCCATGATGTACATTAAGTTTAGATATTCAGCAAAATGCTCCATCATTAAGTAATATACCTTCTCACGAATAAGCGCTATAAAATCAGAATGACCTAATATTTCAGGTATTTGCAACGGAATATTGGCAAGAACAAAATCCTTCTCTACCTGATGCTTCAATTTTTCAAAAAGAGAATCACCAATAGCAACTTGCATTAATTGCTCACTATTTTCAACATTCAACTTCATGTCACACCTACATTCTTTACTCCATCTAACAGAAAGTAATCTAAAAGATTATTGCTTATACACAACACCCTCTTTCATAACAAAAATAACATCCGTTAATGTTTCTACATTATCTAACGGGTTTTCATTTACAGCAACTATATCGGCTAAATAACCTTCTTTGATTTGACCTAATTCTTTTTCGCCTAAAAGCATTGCATTTGTAATTGTAGCTGAACGTAACGCTTCTATGATAGGCATACCTGCTTTGTTCATGTAGATAAATTCTTTAGCATTATCTCCATGAGGAGAAACTCCAGAGTCAGTACCAAAAGCGATGCTCACCCCTTTTTTATACGCTTTTGCAAAAGTTGCATTCAATTTAGGACCAATCTCCAAAGCTTTCTTAGCTACAACAGGTGGTAAGTAGTTTGGTATTTTTGCCAACCTAGCCGCTTCTTGACCTGCAGATATCGTAGGTACCATATAGGTATTATACTTAATCATTAATTCCATCGTTTCCTCTGACATCAAGGTACCATGCTCAATAGTTTTAATTCCTCCTAAAATTGCTCTTTGCATACCTTCATCACCATGCGCGTGAGCCGCTGTAAGCATACCGTAATCTTTAGCTGTTTCTGTAATTGCTTTTATTTCTTCAATAGTAAACTGAGGGTTCTGACCGTTTTTAGCAACACTTAAAACACCACCAGTTGCAGTTATCTTAATTACATCTGCACCATCTTTATAACGTTGGCGAACCGCTTTTCTGCCATCTGCGGGTGAATTGACTACACCTTCTTTTGGTCCCGGATCACCCATTAATTCATTACTTCTACCGTTAGTTGGATCTGCATGACCACCCGTGGTAGCAAGTGCTTTACCTGCTGTAAAAATACGTGGACCAACAACAGTACCTTTGTTAATTGCATTCTTCAAGGCAATATTCACTCCTGACCCACCTAAATCACGTACGGTTGTAAACCCGGCCATTAATGTTCTTTTTGCATATACGGTAGATTCAAATGCTACATCAGCTTCATTCATGGTAAAAGCCTCTAAATATCTTGACGGACTAGACTCACTTTCAATGTGCACATGCATATCTATAAAACCTGGTAAAATGGTCTTAGACTTTAAATCTACCACCTGATCTTGATCACCGCCAGCTACAAAACCATTTTTAATTTCTATAATCTTGTTACCTGAAATAACAATTGTTTTCTCAGACAAGATTTTACCCGATTCAACATCTACAATTTTACCGCATTGAAGATATGAGTCTTGTGCAGTTGCGCCTGTAAATACCAGTAAAACTAAAAGAAATAATAATTTTTTCATAAGAGGTGGTCTTTAAATTAAATAAGGGGAAATATAGCTATATTTCCCCTTATTTATATTGTTAAACCTGAAAAAATCAGTCACGTATTTTCTGTTCCCAGATCCACGCATAATTCATAGCTTCCTCTAAAGTATATTCTGCTTTCCATCCTAAAACTTTATTTGCTTTAGTGGTATCTGCATAAGCACTGGTAATATCACCTGGTCTTCTATCAACTATTTTATAGTTCAATTTTCGTCCAGATACTTTTTCAAAACTTTTTATCGCCTCTAATACCGAACTACCTGTTCCGGTACCTACATTAAAAACTTCAAAATTAGATTCGTTTTTTTCGTTCATCAAACGTTCTAATGCAACCACATGGGCTTTAGCCAAATCTACCACATAAATATAATCTCTTATACATGTGCCATCTGGCGTAGGGTAATCATCTCCAAAAACGGATAACTGATCCCTTAATCCAATACCAGTTTGCGTAATAAAAGGTACTAAGTTTTGAGGAACACCTATTGGTAATTCACCAATCTCTCCACTTGGGTGTGCTCCCATTGGGTTAAAATAACGTAATGCAATTGCATTTAAACTAGGAGTAACTTTACAGGTATCTGCAATAATCTCTTCGCCCATTTGCTTTGTATTACCATATGGCGATTCTGCAACCTTAACTGGTGCATCTTCTGTAATCGGCATTTTATCTGCCTGACCATAAACCGTACAAGAAGAGCTAAAAATAAAACTAGCCTTGTTCTTTTTACAAAGTTCTTTTAATATGTAAACTAACGTACCAATATTGTTTTCATAATACAACAATGGTTTCTCTACACTTTCCCCTACTGCTTTAGAGGCAGCAAAATGGATAACGCCAGCAACATCTTGATATCGTTGAAAAAAGTTTTCAACTTTATGTTTTTCTTTTAAATCTAACTTTTCATAAAGCGGCTTTTTACCTGTGATAGCTTTAATACCATCAAGTACATTTTCATCAGAGTTAGAGCAATCATCTATAATGACCACTTCGAACCCTTTATTTTGAAGCTCCACTACTGTGTGAGAACCGATAAAACCTAATCCGCCTGTTACTAATACTTTCATTTATAATGCTGTTTGAACGTTATCAAATTTAAAAAACTACACCACTACCCGTTTACAAATCCGATAATTAACTCAGTTATGTAGTTAATCTGTTCTTCATCTAATTCTGTATGCATAGGCAAAGACAGTACTTCTGTCACCAATTGATTCGTCACAGGAAAATCTTTTTCCTTATAACGATCATCTAGATAAGCTTTCTGCTTATGTAACGGAATTGGGTAATAGACACCAAATGGAACTTCATTTTCAGCTAAAAATTGCCCTAGTTCATCTCTTTTACCATTTGTAATTCTCAAAGTGTATTGATGAAAAACGTGACAATCGCACACATCGCAAATTCCCTCACAATTATTTACCGTTACTGGCGTAATAATATGTTCTTGACCCTCAAATGCTTTTGAATACGCACGAGCGGCATTTCTTCTTGCATCGCAATAACCATCTAGCTTAGGTAATTTAGCTCTCAATACTGCGGCTTGTATAGAATCTAACCTTGAATTAACACCAACTACATCATGGTGGTAACGTTCGTACATACCATGATTAACAATACCTCTTAAGGTATGAGCCAATTCATCATCATTGGTGAAAATTGCTCCACCATCTCCATAACACCCTAAATTTTTAGAAGGAAAGAAGGATGTTGCACCTACATTACCCATGCTTCCTGCCATGTGCTTTGAACCATCTTTTGAAAGATATTTAGCTCCTATTGCCTGAGCATTATCTTCAATAACGAACAAATCATGTTTTTTCGCCAAATCAAGAATAGCATCCATATTGGCACATTGACCAAATAAATGAACAGGAACTATAGCCTTCGTTTTTGGCGTTATTGCTTTTTCTATAGCTTCTATATTTATATTGAACGTATCTGGATAAACATCTACCAAAACCGGAGTCAGTTGTAACAATGCAATGACCTCTACTGTTGCAGCAAAAGTAAAATCTGCAGTAATAACCTCATCGCCAGGTTTCAAACCTAAACCCATCATTGCAATCTGCAAAGCATCAGTACCATTGGCACATGGTATTACATGCTTAACCTGAAGATAATCTTCTAGCTCCTTCTGAAAAGCATGAACCTCTGGCCCGTTTATAAATGCCGACGTTTCTAAAATTTGAGTTATAGAAGTATTGACTTGATCTTTAATTTCTTGGTATTGACCACCTAGGTCTACCATTTGTATCTTTTTCATCTGTTATAATTACATGAAGTGACACAAAAATACGAAACAGACGACACTAATTTTATGGAAGAAACGTAATTTAGCCTAAAAGCATCTGTTTGAACTTTATCTATAATCTTCTTGTCATTAGTGCATCTACCATTTTAAAGGTATTGGCATTGGTGAATTCAAAACTATCGCTATTTGTAAAGGGCAGAAAAGAAACAATTTCTCTAATTAATCAATCTATCTCAAAAGAAGCCAGGGTTATTTGGATTCATGCAGCATCTTTAGGAGAGTACGAACAAGGTTTACCTGTTATTGAACAATTAAAAATTCATCATCCTACACATAAAATAGTACTTACTTTTTTTTCTCCCTCAGGATACGAAGTAAAAAAGAATAGCAAAATAGCCGATGTTATTTGCTACCTACCTATGGATACAAAGCGGAAAGTAAAATCCTTTTTGACAGCCGCACACCCAGATATCGCCATTTTTATTAAATATGAAATATGGCCCAACTACTTAAATGCCTTAAAAAAAGCTGATACTCCAACCTATTTAATTTCAGCATTATTTAAAGAAAATCAAATTTATTTTAAGTGGTATGGTGGTTTTATGCGCAACGCATTAAATAACTTCTCGCAGTTTTTTGTGCAAAACGAAAAATCGAAATCATTATTAAATTCCGTTGGATACACTAATATAACCATTGCCGGAGATACTCGTTTTGATAGAGTAAGTGAAATAGTAGAACGTGACAACAAATTAGATTTCATGACCCGCTTTAAAAATGATAAGTACTGCTTTGTAGCAGGAAGCACATGGGCAGAAGACGAAAAAATCATCATAGATTACATTAATAACAACATACACCCAATCAAGTTTGTTATAGCTCCGCACACCATTAAAGACAATCATATTGAAGAGATTATAGCAGCTATTGACAAAAAAGTAATACGCTATACAGAAATGAAGAATGCACCTTTAGCTGAATATGATGTAATCGTTATTGACACCATAGGTATTTTGAACAAAGTATATAGCTATGCCAACATCGCATATGTAGGTGGCGGTTTTGCTACAGGGTTACACAACACATTAGAACCAGCTGTCTTCGGTATCCCGGTTATTATAGGTCCACAGTTTGATGGATTTGCCGAGGCAGAAGAATTGGTACAATTAGGAGGTGTCATTTCTATAAAGAACGATAATGAATTTCAAGAGCATGCAGATAAGTGCTTTGAAGATAATAACTACAGGTCAAAAACCGGTCGTATAAACACAGGCTACATCAAAGAAAAAGCTGGTGCCACCGAACGTATTGTTTCTGAATTAAATGCAGTTTTAACATCGAATAATTAAATTATATTCAATTAACTACCCCCAATATTATTTAACAAACCATTTTCATAACTACTAGTTATTGTATAGAAAACATACTTTACACAGATACTTTCTATACGTTAATCGATTTTACCCTCCTATTTAACAGCACTTTAGGTTAGATCTACCATATTGAAAGCAGAACAATAGAACAATGATTATGGAACAAGAACTAACTTCAGGAGTTAAAATACTCAATGGAATTCTTAAATTAATGGTAACCTGCTTGGTGATAATACTTTTATCGGTACCCTTGGCAGGAATTGCAGATTGGTTAAATCTAATTAAATAGATGCTACCATCACATTACCGGCAAATGCTACAATATGTAGTGAAAGTTTATAGCGTGTTGTATTTCAGATATCGACAAGATACCTTTTTCAAGGTTGAAATGCACATTTCAAAAACCTTAAACCACTAAAAAGTAGGATTATACAGCTAATCATGAGAATTTTACAACATTTTATATGGAATTGTTGCTTAATTCAGCTAACTTTAGTAATGTAACTTTAAAGTAGGTAATGTTATGAACAATTTATCATTTAAAACCGGAGTAGAAACTTATCTATCCGTGCTCGTAATTGCAATGCATGCATTTTTAGCTGTAGTTGTAGTAGGAGCTTTTTTAGCCCTTTTGGGGATTGTCTAATCTTTTAAAACCAAACCCTTATTGAAAAAAAATTACTTTATAAAAAATGCCCCTTACTCAAGGGGCATTTTTTATATGATCAATTCATGTAATATTTAATCTTATAATTCTTCTAAAATTATTAAAGAAAAACAAAAGGGCTGTTGATTTAGAAATCAACAGCCCTTTATATAAACCAAATGTTATTATTGATAAACTCTTACATAATCTACTTCCATAGTATCTTCTGTAAAAGCCGCATCGATAGTACCACCTAGTGTACCGCCCATAGCGACATTCATTATTAAAAAGAAATCAGCATTGAATGGTGTTGTAGCATTGTTCACAAAACTGTTATGTACTAACTGATCATCTACAACAAACTTAATACTATCAGGCGTCCACTCTACAGTATAATTATGAAACTCAGAAGTTGCATTTTCCACTGGCGTAGATCCTACTACGGCATTACCTGCAGAATTACCAGGATAATGTAATGCACTACTAATAGTATTGTTATTATTACCAACATGTTCCATAATATCTATCTCTCCAGCCGTAGGCCAACCAACTTCATCAAAATTAGCACCTAAAGCCCATAATGCAGGCCAAGTACCACCAGCTGATGGAAGTTTAGCTCTTATCTCAACTCTACCGTAAGTAAACTCGAATAAGTTTTCAGATTTAATACGACCCGAAGTGATTCCGCCAGAAGGAGAAACACCAAAATCAAAAAACAAGACAACTCGGTCATAAGTACCAACAGGAACACCAGTGAAATCAAATGTTAGTGTTTCCCAGGCATTTGCAACAGTTGAATTTACACTTACCTCAACATTCTCATCAGCATTAGCTTGATTCTCAAGTTTCAAAATTATATTGGCTCCAGCTGCAGGCGACCATGTTTTTAAACTAATACTAGGATATGCAACAAGATCAACCGGTGCAGACAAATCAAAGAAAGAACCTGCCCATGTCTCAGCACCTAAAGCTTTAGTAGATTCTGCAACATTAGCACTAGTATTCTCTCCCGTAGGATCCGGATTTGCAATAACTGCAGTACCAACACCACCAAAACCAGTAAAAACAGGGGCCGCACCTTCAAAATCTTCTAAAGTTTGCGTAGCACCACTTCCATCGACTAATGTCATTTCATCAAAATAGTGAACAGCTGCTTCTCCCTCACCAGCTATAGCGGTAATTTTTAAAACACCGTCTTCAACTTTAACGTTTTCAGCTGCATCTGTATATGTTTGAGCCTCACCATTACCCCAGCCACCTGCGCCAAGGTCATAACCCCAATTGGCAGCATTTGGTGCACCATCAACATCAAACTCATCTGACCAAACTAAATTGGTATAAATGGTTTCAAGACTTTCGTCTCCACCATCAACAGCAACATCAGAAGTAAATTTATGATACCACGCTAAATCAGCATTCTCCGTATCATATGTTCTTACATATAAGAAATCCTCGCTTATAGATAGTATTTCATATACAGAAGAACCTACATAGTACCCCATGAAACCTCCATCAGAAAATGTCATTTGTATTCCAGTTGTCTCACCCTCTGGAACATTTCCTTCTACTTCAGAAAGCTGAACTGCTTTTTCACCTGAAGTATCAAAATCATAACAAAAATCAATATCCTCACCTCCGCCAACAACAGCTTTATGACCTACATTAAAATATGTTTGACCTTTATTATCTAATGTGTAAACTAAACCGCCATTCGCATTTACTGAAAATGTAAGTTCATCATCACAAAGACAATCAGAATCTTCCGTTCCACATTTTTCAAATGCAGCAGCGGAATACCATTTAGGATACCACCAATCGCCATCAATACCTTCTCTAGCAGGTCCAAGTCCTAAGTGACCCTGCTGAGATGCCGCTAAAAACCAAGTTTTTGAGCTATCGTTAGTTAAAAAAGTTACCGTTTCAGTATCGGTAAAAGCTAATGAAACAGAAACCTCTAAAGTCTCAGATATCTTTTTACCTTCAGATGAACCCGCAGTAATAGTTACAGTATATATATTATCACCTATTTCTTCATAGGTTTTTGAAGTTGCCCCAGAAGTTTCCAGAGCACTTGTGCCATCACCAAAATCATAATGATAATAATTAGCATTTGTTGCTGATGCTGTAAAGTCGAATACACCTTCGCCCATGTTCTGAGCACTAACCGTAAGATTAGAAGGTGTAACCGATTCTGGAATATCAATGTCATCACCATCGCAGCTCATCATTACTGCAAATACCGACACCATGATGTACTTTAATTTTTTCATAGTTAATTTTTTGAGTTAATTATTTGATTTACAATTTATCTAAACATACCACCAACTAACTATGTAGTGTTATAATACAGATAATCGCTTATGCAATTTACATTAAGCAATTATCGAATTGTAAATTTTTACCCCTACAAAAAACATACAATATAAAATTAATAGTAAAAAATAGAGATTATGATAATAAAAAGCAGTGAATTATCCACTTGGAAGCGGAAATAAAATACCTAGTACAATTATTATAAATAAGACAATGTTGTGGTAATGTTGTGGTAGTTTAAAGTTTTGTAGGGGAGATTATAAACTGATGATATAGTCTGTTAAACCAGTTTCACGTGGAAGATTCATTTTTTTACGCAGGCGGTATCGTTTCACCTCAACACTTCTGACCGATATATTCAAAAGAGGTGCAATTTCTTTAGAAGACAGGTTTAGTCTTAAGTATGCGCACAACCTTAAATCATTAGCAGATAGCTCAGAATGCTTCTCTTTCACCTTTTTCAAGAAATCTTTATCTGCATTATTAAATGCACTTTCAAAAAATTTCCAATCATCTTCATTATTAATATTTCTATCAATAGTTTTAATAACAGATTTCACCTTTGGGTTATCAGTGCTACTTTTCAATTGATCTTTAATAGAGCTTAAAAACTCATTCTTCTTAATAATACTCATTGTAGATATTGCCAACTCTCTATTCTTACTGTCAACAAGCTCTTGTAATTGATCATTTTTTATTTGAACTATCTTCTTCTGGTTTTTTAATTTCTTACGTTTTATTCGTTTGTTATTAGCTTTTATAAGTTGATTTTGCTGTTTTTTGTAATAGTTCTTATAATTTCTGTGAATTAGAAAAGAGATAAAAGCTGCTAGTATGACATAACATAAAATAGCCCAATATGACACATACCACGGTCTTAGAATTTTAAAGCTATAACCAACTGTATTAATTGACATGCTATTACCCACTTTGGCCCTCACCTTAAATTCATAAGACCCATACGGTAGATTATCAAAGGAAGTATTGGGCATAAGTGACCAAGCACTCCATTCTTCATTTAAACCTTTTAATTTGTTTTGATAATACACCTCTGTATATCTGTCAAACTCTGTCACATTATAACTAAAACTTACGTTATTTTCTGAATACTCTAACTCTTCATTGTCTTGAAGAGAAATATCAATTTTAGGGACCTCATTAGACCTTCCAGAAACAGAATTTATCATTATTTGATAATCACTCTGCTTAACTTCACTTAAATCTAAAGTGACATAACCGTTAGAAATACCTATCAAATAAAGATCTTTTTCTATATGCACAATAGATTCAAAACCTAAGATTCCCATACTACGCCTAAAAAAATTTGGAATTGAAATTTTAACCGTTTGTGGTTCTTTGCTTAAATATCCATTAGAAACAGTTATTATATTATCATTCGTAAAACCCCATAACCTTTCGAAATTGTTAGTCGACTGAATTATCCCGATTATACGCTCATCAGCATTAAAAAATTTACTTGTAAGTACTGAATCTATTAAAAATTCATGTTGATTTATATTGTATTTAAAAACACCGTTAATAGTACTATAAAGAATATCACCTTTATATCTAACCAAGCTAGAACCATTACCTTTAGATTCCCTACTGTCTAGTTTTACAACCTTCTTATATTCGGGGTTAATTTGCAAGTCAAAAATACCTTTATAATCATGATTAACCAGTAAATGATTTTCTCCTACGAACTCAAAAAATCTACTGGAACTATCAAAACCCTCAATAGTATTACGATACTTCCATTTATCATCTATTTGCTCAAGTACACTTAAACCCTTATAATTACCTTGAATAAGCAATTTTTGTTTATTTTCTATACTTTGAATATCCCATGTACCTGAAACTTCTGAAATTTTCGTCGCAATATCATCCGTTATAACAAAAGTTCCATTGTGATGACCACAAAATAATGTACCATTAATTTCTTTTAGCAACCAAACTTGACCTTGGGTACCTTCAATAAGTTTAAAATCATTTATTTCTTTATGATTTTTATAAAACAATCCTTGATTTGTACCTAAATATAAAAAATTGCCTTTTTTCCTAGCAGTATAAACAACACCTAAAGCCCCTACATGGTCAATATATTCTTTAAAGGGTGAGTCTAAATTGATAACGCTAACTCCATTATCCAACCCAAGCCACAGGTTATTATCTTTATCTTGAAATAACGACAATACTGTATTATTGTTAAGACCTTTTTCTTGATTAATTTGTTTTATAATATTACCATTTACATCTAATTGAAATATACCTTTTGAGATTGTACCCAAGACATAAGACCCATCATTTAAACGTAAAGCACTATATATCTTACTCAGATATAAATCTGTCTCTACAGGCAATTTCCATTCAACTAGAACATTATTTTCTAGATAAAAGAATTCTGCCTGTTCTGTAATGATTAGTATTCTATTATCTACCAGAAATGCACCAACTATATTAGTCTGCTTAAGAATTAAGTCATCAGACACTAAAATAGGCTCTCCATTTTCTAATGTAAATAAGCCTTCACCCATCTTTTGAAAAAATATTTTATTACCTAATTCAAATATTTTAGGGCTATTACTTTTGGCATCCAAAATTTCAAATGTTGCCTTATTAATATTGTAGATATAAATTCTATCTAATGATTGAAACAAAACCCAGTCTTTGAAATGCGATATATTCCAAAAATCTTCATCTTCAATAAGCGGTATTTTCAACTGGTCAGAAATAGAAGTGTAGATCAAAACGCCAAATTGATTGCGTACCCAATACCCAAATTGCATATAACTGCCTGTAAACACCTTTTCATCTAAAACCATAACAGATTTTACGGGAGTGCCATAAGGTACTTGGTACAAGTTCCAGGTATTTCCATTAAACTCTAACAATCCATTATTGTTTGCAACATACATTGTCTGGTCATTAGATTGGGCAATAGACCAGTTCTGGTTACCAGCATTATATTCAATAGGAGTGTAATTTTGAATTGGCGGAAGCTCTTGACCCAAGACACACATGGCAAAAAGAAAAATCAAACTATATAAAGATTTCAATATCATTTAAGCGAAAATCAAAATTTATTGCATTTAAATATAAGGTATTTATAACGAGAGAAGAACTGAAAACCGCTGTATATTGAATTAAAAAAAACATGAAAATATGACTTGCTAGGTTTTTTTAATTCATAAAACTAAGTATTGAGAAAGTCTAAAATACATCCATTCAAAATAATATTTAACAATCTAATATTTATAGTCATTTTTTATTTACCTCGGTCTTGATCTTGATAGAAATAGTAATTGAATTTTCCGTTTAAAAACAAATAGAATACCGCTGATGTTAATTTTAACAAAGTATTATTTTTAAATAATCTAAATACATACTACTGAAAAACAGCTATTTAAATTGCTTCTAAAGTTCTTTGAACCTAATTTTAAATTGAATCTAAAAAAGAAGATTATGTCGATAAGATTAGGGAATAGTTGCGTTAACTGTGATAACTTAGTAGAAGGGAATACTTGTAAAGTTCATGGTGTAAAAGTTGGAAATAGCTATACGTGTGATAGTTTTGAAATGAAAGCCGCTTTGAAGGACGATACTAATTGTGTAACCTGTATAAGATTTGAGTCAAGCGATTGTGCTAACCCACAAAAAGCTGCCCCAGGTATGTCCTGTAGCCATTGGGCACCACAAAACGCTACAGCTTAATAAATTTTAAAATTTCGTGCTAAAAAAGGGTCAGCTTTTGGCTGACCCTTTAATAATCTATAACTAATACTCTATTTCACTTCAACACCTTTCCAAAAAGCAACATAACCTTTAATACCTTTTGCTAATTCAGAAACTTCTGGATAATACCATGCCGCATCTTTATTTACTTCACCGTCTACTTCTAGATCGTAATAAGATGCAATGCCTTTCCAAGGGCACATACTATGAGTTTCTGTACTTTTAAAAAACTCTTTTTTAATATCGTTCGGCGGAAAATAATGATTTCCTTCAATTACAACAGTTGCATCACTTTCTGCAATCACCTTATTATTCCAAATTGCTTGTATCATAGTTTTAATTCTTAAATCATATTATTTTAATTCTGTCATAATCAAAGCGCCTTTAGAAAGCGTTTTATGTACAGGACATTTATCTGCTATTTCTAACAACCTTTGTCGTTGCCTTTCATCTAAATTTCCGAATATTTCTATTTCTCTTTTAAAAGTATCAATTTTTTTTCCTTCAGAAGAAACATTTTCTGAATCTGGCGCATGATCTTTGCCATGATCTACATGCACAATTAACTTTTGTAAATCCCATTTTTTACGGGTCGCATACATTCTTAAGGTCATTGCCGTACAAGCTCCTAAACCAGAAGCCAAATAGTCATAGGGTGATGGTCCAAAATCATTACCTCCAAAATCTATTGGCTCATCAGCTATTAACAAATGATTACCCGAAACAATTTCAGAGGTAAACCCTTCATTACCGATACTTACTGCCACTTGATGAGAAGTTTTTAAAATATCTTTCTTCGGAATATTTAAATAACGTTCTGCCCAACCAGATATTACATTACCAACATAAGTAGAATCTGCACTATTCATTAATAAATGGTCTGCCTTATCAATTGATACAAAACTTTTTGGGTGATGCGCATAGCTGTATAATTCTTTCGCATTTTCAATACCTACTATGGTATCTTGTGGCGAATGAATAACCAAAAAAGGTTTTCCCATGTTCTTAAGCACAGACTCCATAGGTTTTGACTCAATATCATCTATAAAATCTTTATTAATGGTAAAATCTCTACCACCAATATTCACCTTTGCTTTTCCGTTCGCATTAATCTCCGCTACACTTGATTTGAATAAATGCTGCACATGCGAAGGAGAAGATGGCGCCCCAACAGTTGCTACAGCCAATACCGATTCTAATTGCGAAGCGGCAAAAATTACTGCGGCACCACCTAATGAATGCCCCACCAACAAAGAAGGAGCCTTATAATTATCTTCCAAAAATTTAGCTGCCTGTATTAGATCAGAAACATTAGATGAAAAATTGGTTTCTTCAAAATCACCTTCACTATCACCTAAACCCGTAAAATCAAAGCGTAGTACCGCAATACCTTTATTTACTAATGCCCTTGAAATATTACGAACTGCAGAAAAGTTTTTATTACAGGTAAAACAATGCGCAAAAATTGCATAACTGTGCGCTTCTTGATTAGAAGGTAACTCTAAACGTGCCGCCAATTGTTTGCTTTGAGAATTTGTGAACGATACTTTTTCGAAGCCCATATTATATTATTTCTATACTGTTAGCATTACCATTGCATTAGAAGTAAATAATAATGAAAACTTACAAGGGTAAGAAATAATGGGCGTGATATTTAGTAAAGTCAAGGGTTGATTAAATCTAGCGCATAAAAAAACCTCTTGATTTCTCAAGAGGCTTCTCGTTGTACAGGCGGAGAGACTCGAACTCTCACACCGCAAGGCACTAGATCCTAAGTCTAGCGTGTCTACCAATTCCACCACGCCTGCATACTTTCCTAAATCACGATATGTGATTATCGGGGTGCAAATATAACGCAAAAAATCAATTCTCTAAATTTTAGCTATTTAAAAATTACGCTTTTTGTACTTTTATCGAAAGTCATATAAAATAGTACATGAAAAACGTAAAGAATTATCTATCGGAAAATAAGGACCGATTTTTAAATGAGCTTATCGAACTACTTAAGATTCCGTCTGTTAGCGCAGACCCTGCCTTTTCTCAAGATGTGTTAGATACTGCCAAAACAGTTAAAACCAGATTAGAAGAAGCAGGTTGTGATATTGTTGAAATTCATGAAACAGCCGGTTACCCAATCGTATATGGTGAAAAATTCATAAATAAAGATCTACCAACGGTTCTAGTATATGGCCATTATGATGTACAACCGGCAGAACCATTGGAATTATGGACTTCCCCACCTTATGAGCCGGTAATTAAGAAAACGAAATTACACCCAGAAGGAGCCATATTTGCGCGTGGAGCATGTGATGACAAGGGTCAAATGTATATGCATGTAAAAGCATTGGAGTTGATGGTAAAAACTAATCAACTGCCATGTAATGTAAAATTTATGATTGAAGGTGAAGAAGAAGTTGGCAGTAATAATCTTGCCATCTACGTCGCTGAAAACAGAGAGAAGCTGGCAAACGATGTCATTTTAATATCGGATACAGGTATGATTGCCAATGATGTGCCGTCTATAACTACAGGTTTACGCGGTCTAAGTTATGTTGAAGTAGAGGTTACTGGTCCTAATCGTGATTTACATTCAGGATTATATGGCGGTGCCGTTGCCAACCCTATTAACATTCTAACTAAAATGATTGCCAGTCTACATGACGAAAATAATCATATTACAATACCAGGTTTTTATGATAAGGTAGAAGAACTTTCTGCTGATGAACGTGCAGAAATGGCAAAAGCACCTTTTAGCATTGAAAAATACCAAGAGGCTTTGGATATTGAATCTGTTTACGGTGAAAAAGGATATTCTACCAACGAACGTAATTCTATAAGACCCACATTAGATGTTAATGGTATTTGGGGCGGATATACTGGCGAAGGCGCAAAAACTGTTATTGCGAGTAAGGCATTCGCAAAAATATCTATGCGATTGGTTCCTAATCAAGATTGGAAAGAAATTACCGATTTGTTTAAAACACATTTCGAAGCTATTGCTCCAAAAGGTGTGAAGGTGGTTGTAAAACCTCATCATGGCGGACAAGGATATGTAACTCCTATCGATACCATTGCTTACCAAGCAGCCTCAAAAGCTTATGAAACTACATTCGGCAAAAAACCGATTCCGCAACGTAGTGGAGGTAGTATTCCTATTGTTTCTCTTTTTGAAAAAGAACTACAGAGTAAAACTATATTAATGGGATTTGGTCTGGATAGTGATGCCATCCACTCCCCTAACGAGCATTTCGGAGTATGGAACTATTTTAAAGGAATTGAAACCATCCCTTATTTCTATGAGTATTTTACAGAAATGACCAAGAAGTAGTTGACAGTTGAAAATAAATTAAAAAATAAACGTCTTTGCGAGCAAAGACGTTTATTTTTTTTGACAAATTAGATGTTGTTAAAGTTCCACGAACTAATAACTATATCTTCTTAACGTATTTGGTAATTATAACGGTCATTGTTGGTCCTACTTTACCTTCAATATACTCTGCATTTTCGCGATCTAAAGAAATTCTTCGAACTGCAGTACCTTGCTTGGCAACTTGGCTTGATCCTTTTATTTTCAAATCTTTAACCAAAACAACACTATCTCCGTTTTCTAAAATTACTCCGTTTACATCACGGTGAATAATCTTATCAGCTTCTGCTAAACCTTCGCCTGTAGCTTTTGCCCAGTCTAAAGCTTCTGGCTCTAAATAAATCATGTCTAATAAATCTTTAGGCCAACCTTCAGATTTTAATCTAGATAGCATTCTCCAAGCCACAACTTTCACAGAATCATATTCGCTCCACATGCTATCATTTAAACAACGCCAGTGGTTTGCATCCATTTGTTCTGGATCTTCAATTTGAGTTCGGCATGTTTCGCATGCTAAAATACTAGAATCGACTCCGCTAATAGAAACAGGCTCTACTTCAAAAACTTCTAAATTATTGGTTCCTGTACATAACTCACAAGTGGAGCCACTACGTGCTTCCAAATCATCTAATACACTCATTATTCATTATTTTTATAATACAAATTTACATCTTTTAAGCGGGTCAATTGGACCTTTCCCCAAAGAATTGGGGTCGGGCTATACATTACAAGTACGCTTTGCTAAAAAGCAAATGCGGGCTTTTCATTACTATCCCTAAGGCAACAAAAACAAAATTACTCTACACTTGTAGAATTAAAATATTTGCTCTATGTTTGTAGAACATACTCTAAACTTGTAGAAAATGAAACTATCCAAATCGGAAGAAGAATTAATGAATATTCTATGGAAGCAAAAAAAAGCGTTCATGAAAGATCTACTCGATGCCTACCCAGAACCAAAACCGGCTACAACAACTGTTGCCACTTTATTAAAAAGAATGGCCGACAAAAAGTTTATTGATTATAAAAGCTTTGGTAGAAGTCGAGAATACTTTCCGTTGGTAAAAAAGAAAGATTATTTCTCTAAGCACGTTAACGGACTCATTAAAAACTTTTTCAATGATAGCGCTAGTCAGTTCGCATCATTTTTTACTCAAGAAACTAATTTAAGTAAAGCTGAGTTAGAAGAATTGAAAAAATTAATAGATGTTGAAATAGAAAAGAAGTAATCATGGTAATCTATCTTTTAAAATCCGCCGCATGTATGAGCATATTTTTGCTCTTCTATAAACTCCTTTTGGAGAAAGAAAGCATGCACCATTTTAAAAGATACTTTCTATTAACCACCGTTATCGCTTCTTTTATAATACCTCAAATTGTTTTTACAGAATATGTTGAAATTGAACCCACCACTGCAGTAACTCAAGTTATCACCATAAATGAACCCCAAAATATACAACCAGTAGTTCAGGCTATTGAAAAATCGCCCATGAATTGGTCTTTAATTTTATGGACTATCTACGGACTAGGAGTTGCAGGATTCGCATTGCGTTTTTTTATGAACCTCTATAAAATCTGGAAACGTATTCATAACAATCCAAAAACGAAACATAGTGATATCTATAGAATACTATTAAAGGAACAACTGCCGCCACATACTTTTTTAAAGCACATATTTCTAAACAAACAAAAATTTGAGACCAAAAGCATACCAGATTCCGTAATAAAACATGAAGAAACCCATGCTTTACAATGGCATAGTTTAGATATTCTTTTTCTTGAAGTATTGCAAGTTGTATTCTGGTTCAATCCGTTAATCTATGCTTTTAAAAAAACCATTAAACTAAATCATGAATTTTTAGCAGATAGTGCTGTACTTAATGGTCAAGAAGACCACTTAAATTATCAAAACACTTTATTGTCGTACTTATCAAACGACAGCTTTAACACCCATCAATCAGTTGGTATTGCAAATGCCATAAATTATTCATCAATCAAAAAACGATTCATCATCATGAAAAAACAAACATCAAAAAAAGGAATTGCAATCCGAAGTCTATTGTTGCTACCTGTATTGGCTTTAATGCTTTATGGTTTCAGTCAAAAAAATGTAATAGCTCAAAACACTATTAAAGACATTAATATAGAAATTACAAAAAGTGGAAGTTTATTAATAAATAACGAGCCAGTAGGTTTAGAAAAACTAGCTGAAAAAGCACTTAACATAAATCAAAATATTGACACATATATATTTAAAAATTACATAACTGCACATATTTTATATGATGAAAATCAATATAAAATGATAGATCAAGTACAATCAGAACTTCAGTCAGTGGGAATTTTTAATATTGAACATTTTAGTAAAAGGACAACTGGAATTTTTAATCAAAATGGATTTGCTTCAAGTGATTATGATGGAAAAACGATAGATGAAGCTAAAAAAATTCGTAGAAATAATGTACTTAACACTCATAAAACAGACGCTAATAATGAACCACTGTTAGAGATAGCTTGGATAGAAATTAAAAATGAAAATGAAATATGGTTTAATAACAATCAGATTGAACTTTCGCAGCTTTCAAATAGTGTAGCAATAGAATTTCCTTTAGCAGTAAAGAGTAATAAACTAGCTGCACAAATTTATTCCACTGAAATTATTGACTTGAACATAACAGATGCTATCTCAAAAGAGCTAAGAAAATTAAATACTAAAAGTATCACCATTTATTCTGATAAATATATCATACCGGCTGACGATTACCAAGAATATATAGAAATCACACCCAAAACAACTATTTTAAAGACTAACAATCTTATTTTACAAGAGAATGCTACAAAAGAACAAATATCCACCTACAATAATTTGGCAAAAAGTTATAACACCATGATATCCAAAGGTGGTAATATTCGCATCATGAAAGCTGATATTGATAATTTAAATTATATCTACGGATTAATGTCTGAGAAACAAAAAGTGAATGCAGAGCCATTCCCAGATTTTCCAGAACCGCCACCTGTACCAAAAGCGCCAAAAGCTCCGAATACCGCTGATTATGCAGATGCTGAAATTGAAAGGATTATTGCAACCCAAGACACATACGACGGTGAATTAATGCTACATAAATCGAATAATTTACCACATAATAACACTGCCTACATTAACATTGATGAAGAGCTAAAATATGATGATAAGAAAACTGAAAACACTAGAGTATATATTTATAACTCAACTAGCACCAAAACTAACAATCCTGATTTAATAAAATATTTACGTGAACTTGAAAAACAAGATGCACAATTCTATTTTGAAAGTAAAAAAATATCTTCAATAGAGGCATTTGCAATTGTAGACAGAGAAAAAGACATTAAAATTCAAACCCTTCCTTATGCTAACAAACAACCAGAAGTTAGAATTTACAAGAAAAGTAATACAGACCTAATTCCGCCACCTCCATCGCCTCCTACTCCGTCTTCCCCATTAGATTATGCTATTAGTATGGCAAAAAAAGGAGCAGCATTCTTCTACAAAGGCAAAAAAGTCTCGTCTGATAAAGCCATTGACCTATTAAAGAAAAACAAAAAGTTAAACATAGAATCTAGAGCGAAAAATGGCAAAGCAGAAGTAAGAATTACCAAAGAACCTGTAACAATAAGATAACCACAACGTCAAACATATGTTAAAGCCCTCTTTTCGAGGGCTTTTTGCGTACCAAAAATGAAATAATTACGTTCACCCAGTATACATCATCATCAATCAAAAACAAATCATTAATCATGATACAAGACTTCTTTATTCTCTGCTCAGGGGCAGATGCCGATCTTTTAAAAACCTGCTCTAAAGGTGAGCAAAACAAATATGCAGGTATTGGCGCTACCGTATTTTTTACAGCTGCAATGGCTTTTATTGCTAGTAGCTATGCATTATTCACGGTTTTCGATAATGTTTATTCCGCAGTATTCTTCGGTTTCATTTGGGGATTATTAATATTCAATTTAGATCGTTTTATAGTTGCTACCATTAAAAAGAGAAACAATTTTGGTCAAGAATTTTTACAAGCTACTCCGCGTATCATTCTCGCAGTTATAATTGCCATAGTAATTTCAAAACCCTTGGAAATGAAAATTTTCGAGAAAGAAATAAATCAAGTGTTGTTGGAGAAAAAGAATGAACTTACACTTGCCAATAAAGAACAACTCGCGTTGCAATACACCCCAAAGGTTGAGCAATTGAATCAAGATATTGCTGCATTAAAAAGTGAAGTTTCAATAAAGGAAACAGAGACGGATGCACTATATGATATTTACATCAATGAAGCAGAAGGTACTGCCGGAACCAAACTGCTAGGTAAAGGTCCCGTTTATGCCGAAAAGCGAGATAAGCATGATGCTGCACTTGCAGAATTACAGGCACTAAAAACTACAAATAATGAAAAAGTATCGGCAATAGAATCTCAAATAGCAGCATTAGATACAGAATATGCCAAAGTAGTTAAAAATTCACAGCCCATAATAGATGGTTTCGACGGATTAATGGCTAGAATTACCGCTTTAGACGAATTACCTTGGCTACCTTCATTCTTTATTTTTCTATTGTTCTTGGCTATTGAGACTTCACCAATTATAGCTAAGCTACTTGCCCCTAAAGGAGAATATGATATTAAATTAGAAGAGGAAGAAAGCGTGCTTTCTACTTGGGTTGAACAAAAACTGGCGCAACGAAAACTCATTACTTCAACAGATAGTGAAATCAATCAGAAAATATATGAAGATTTAAAAGGTGAAGAAGAATTGTACGGCTATAAAAAGAAAAAAGCAGAAGAACTACTTCGTCTACAAGCAGACAGTTTTCATAAAATTCAAACTAAAGGTTTAAAATAAAAAAAGACCAATATTTCTATTGGTCTTAGGTGATTTGGGGGAACTACCTGAACAACTATTATTTTGCCATAGCTTCTAGTATCAATTCTGAATTTGTAATATTAAAATTGTTTATTTCAAAAATTTCATCTTGGTTCGCTGATTCAAAATAACCTAAACACATTTTATAATTTGAAACAGTTTTCATAAGATTCAGACTAAATGATATTGTTTGCTATTCGTTAATTACACTACAAAGGTATTCTACTAAGGCTGTTTAAACTTCCTGTAACTGACTAACAGAGAATATGTGTAGACCAAATGACAATATGTATAGACGAGCTGTTTAAATCCTTTTATGCTAAAGGCAGTAGAGTCAAATAATACTTTGACATTATGTGCTATATCGATAATCTTCGTAGCAAATAAGCTAAATTTATATATTGGTAGTTTTAACTTTGCATACTAATGGCATCACTTAAAGAATCCAAAAAAAAGAAAAAAAGGTTTTACAACCTCGTTATCATAATAGTATTGTAAATTATAATTGCTACAGGTTTTATGGCACAACTAGAATGGTAACATTTCAGTTGAAAATTGAATGTTTGTATTCAATCCTATAGTGTTTACCATATGACTGAAACAAATTCAAAATTTAAAAGGTATTTAAAGCTTCTGGGGAAAATTATCCTTGGTGTGTTATTGCTATTTTTTATTTTGGTTTTGATAGTTCGAACTCCATGGGCTCAGAACTTAATTCTATCTAAAGTCACTAATTACATATCAGACAAAACGAATACTAAGGTAGAAGTAGGCAAGTTATATCTTACATTCTCAGGAGACATACAAGTAGAGAATATATTTCTGGAGGATAAAAAGGGTGATACTTTATTCTACTCAAAATCACTGCAAGCAGATATCCCTATTTACCCCATTGTTTTTAAAAATTCATTAGCTATAGACGATGTAACATCTAAAGGTGTAGTTGCCCATATTAGTAGAGAAAACAATCCTGATGAATTTAATTTCACTTTTCTAATAGATGCGCTAACAACGCCTACAGATAAAAAATCAGCTACTTCTGAACCTATGGATATTTCCATAGGAAATCTAGACTTAGCGGATTGGAAATTGAATTACAAAGATGCCTATTTAAGAACGGACATAAACCTCATACTTGGCAACCTGAATGTAGACGTTACTGAATTTGATTTAGAAAAAATGAAGTTTTCTTTGGATGAATTAAATCTAAAGAATACCGAATTCACCTATAACCAAACACACCCGTTCCCTATTTCAGAAGATGCCATTAATACTACACTACCATTTATACAATTAGAAGATTTCAAAGTAGAAAATGTATTTGTTAGCTACAACAGCCAGCCCGCTGGTTTACAAACTCAATTTCAATTAGGCACTATTGAACTCACAAATATACTAGCAGATGTTTCTAAAAATAGATACGAAACCAATGACCTTTTATTTAAAGATTCACAGATAGATATTCAGATAACAAATGACGAAGCTGCACAAGACGACACAACAAGTAGCCCAATTTTTGAGTGGCCAAAATTTATCATTGCAGCAAACGATATTAACATTGGGAAAAATACATTTAGTTACACTTTAAATGGCAGTGCCAGTAATTCAGATACTTTCAACCCCGATGCATTTAAAATTCAAAATTCTCAACTGTTAGCTAAAAACCTGACTTACCAAGCTGAAAAATTCAATGCCGATGTTTCTAAGTTTTCTTTTTCAGAACCGAGTGGCATTCGATTAAATCAATTGGCTTTTAAGGCAAGTTTATCAGGTACCGAAGCCTCAATTTCAAATCTTGCTTTTGATATGAACCAAAGCTCTGCCAATGCCAACTTAGCTATTCAATTTAACTCCTTACAAGGAGCAATAAAAAATCCTAAAAAAAGTACTTTATCGGTAGATATATCTGACCTTAATCTAAGGTTAGAAGATGTAATGAAATTACTACCTGAACTTGCTAAAAACCAGTATTTAGATTCTTTGTCCGCGAAACCTATTACAGGTAATCTAAAAGCTATCGGTAGTCTAGAAAAAGTGAATGACTTTAATACGGAACTACAATGGGGAAAAGACACCAAACTGATTGCTAAGGGTAGTATTAACAATCTTACTACTATAGATTCACTTACATATGACTTGAACAATATTAGCATTATAAGTACCAAATTGGCAGTCAATAAAATAATATCGTCTAAAGAACTAGGTATTTCTATTCCAGAAACCATACTCGCAGAAGGGAGTTTATCTGGCGGAACCTCATGGGTAAATCCTGATATGAATATCAAAATACCTGAAGGTTCTGCTACTATAAAAGCGTTCGTAAATTTTGGCGAAACCATGAAGTTCGATGGTCAAATTTCTGTGGATAGTTTACAATTAGGAAAGCTTTTACAAAACGACCAACTTGGTAAATTATCTCTAAGAATTGAAGGTAAAGGTGCAGGTTCTGAACTAAGCAATTTTGATAGTACATTTGATGGTAGTATTACTCAATTTCAATTTGACGGATACGATTATAATGCCATAGAAATTACTGGAAATCTAAAGGACAGAAACGGTACAGTTACTGCGAATATCAACAATCCAAATTTGAACATGAAAGTCAATTCAACGATGGTACTTTCATCGCAAGAAAACAACATTGTTTTTACTTCAAATATTATTGGGGCAGATTTACAAGAACTAGGTCTCACAAAAAACAATATTAAGGTAGCAGCAAACATTAAAGGAAATTACATCGGTACACCCTCTAATTTTACCGTGAATACAACTATTGAAGATGGTATTACCATTGCCGATAATGAGCAATATCAAGTTTCAACAATTGCATTAAAAGCACATATAGAAGATTCGATTACAGATGTATCAGTTAAAAGTAATTTTTTAAATGGGCAATTGACGTCTAACGCATCACCAAATCGTATAACAGATGCTCTTAAAAAACAGTTAGAACAGTATTTCTCTACAGACGATACTACGATTGAAGTTGAAGATGATATTGATGCGAATTTGGCACTTGCCGTAATACCTACTCCCGTTTTATCTAAAGTATTTTTCAACGGTGTAGAAGATTTAGATTCTTTGAACATAGACGCTAGCTTCAACTCTAAAAAGCGAAAAATTTCGGCAGAAGTCAAAGTGCCACACATTTCATATGCAGGTAGCTCTGTCGACAGCTTAAATGCTTTTATAAAAGGAGATTCTGTAGACCTAAAATTCTCTGCAGGTCTGGCAGATTTAATTTACGAGCCTATTCATCTAAAACAAACGTATTTAGAAGGAAGCCTTAAAAACAAAGAACTATTACTTGACTTTAATTCTAAAAATGACTCTGTACCCATAATACATATAGCGTCGGGTTTGGTATTTCAAAAAGACACTTTAAAGCTTCATATTAGTCCGAAAGACCTCATATTAAATAAAAAACAATGGGGTATACCCGAGGACAACAACATTATCATAGCTGAGTCATTTTCAGATTTTGAAAACGTAATCTTAAGTAGAAATTCTCAAAAGATGGAAATTTCTAATAATATTCCGAAAATGGAATCGGACCATATCGGTATTCTGTTCGAGAATTTTCAATTACAAACATTCCTAAGCTTTTTTAATCCTGATGAAGCATTGGCAAAAGGTAAAGTCGAGGGGAATTTCGTGATTATTAATCCGTATAACGCTTCTGGGTTGGTCGCAGATATTGATATTAAAGATTTTCAGGTCATGGAAAATCCGCTAGGCACATTAACCTTAGACGCATCTTCGAAATCATTATCTGAATATGATTTTTATTTGGCATTAAAAGATGGTGGTGCAAATATTACCTTAACCGGAGACTATGCAGCGAAAGAAAACACTGCCGACCTAAACATGGAGCTCGACATTCAAAAATTAGAAGCCAAGGTTATTCAAGGGCTGTCAAATGAGCAATTATCTGATGCTAAGGGGTATTTAAATGGTAGTCTTCTTATAAATGGCACACTTACCGAACCAAAGTATTCTGGTAGAATAAATTTCAATGATTTTAGTTTAACGTTAGCGGCGTACAAATCTACTTTTGCTTTAGATAACGAACATATAGATATTGATCAAGATGTATTATTGTTCAACTCCTTTGCCATTTATGATATCAATCAAGGTACATTAACTGTAGATGGCACTATTATTACGAAGAGTTTTGCAAATCCTGATTTTGATCTTTCGGTTAAAACTGACCAATTCAGGGTATTAGATTCTAAAAAAGGTGATAACGAACTTGTTTATGGTATTGCCACTATTCAAGCTGATTTAACAGTAAAAGGAAATTTAGAGCTACCAGTTATAGATGGTAAATTACGCGTGCGAGATGTTACCGACCTAACTTACATTGTACCTCAAAACGAGCTAGATATTCAAGAACGAGATGGTGTAGTTATTTTTGTGAATAGAGAAAATCCCGATGCCATACTTACCCAAAGTGATGGCGAAAAGTCTGATTCATTTTTTGCAGGAATGGATATCAATACCATTTTAGAAATAGGAAATGATGCAAAATTCACTATTCTTCTTGATGAAAAGACTAATGACAAACTACAAGCATCTGGCGCTGCAACGCTGAATTTGAACATAGACCCAAACCAAGATATTCGATTATCGGGTAGGTTAGAATTAGATTCAGGTTTCTACAGAACAAGCTTGTACAATTTGGTGAGTCGTGAATTCAAAATACAAAAAGGCAGTAGTATAGTTTGGGGCGGTGACCCGTTCGATGCTAAAATGGATGTGACAGCTATTTATGAAATAGAAACTTCCGCATCATCATTAATGTCATCTATAAGTTATGGTACAGATAATAGCGTTTCTGGCTCATACCAGCAATCTACACCCTTTCTTGTATACCTAAATATTGATGGTCAACTTATGCAACCAGAACTTTCATTCGCCTTAGATATGCCCGAAAGTGCTCAAGGCAATTTTGGTGGTGCCGTATATGATCGTATACAACAACTGAACAAGCAAGAATCTGAGCTAAACAAACAGGTTTTCTCATTATTAGCCCTAAATCGTTTTTATCCAACTACAGGTAGCGATGGTAGTAACGGCGGTGCCATTTATATTGCAAGAAACAATGTCAATAAAGTACTGTCAAATGAACTAACCTCAATTTCGAACAAATTACTAGGGAATACAGGTTTTGAATTGGGATTTGATCTAGATAGTTTTGAAGATTATGAAAGTGGTACTGCCCAAAGTCGCACACAACTAAACATTAATGCGAGTAAGAAATTATTTAATGATAGGTTAATTGTGTCTGCTGATAGCGCCGTAGATATTAAAGGAAGTGCCGCAACAACAGAAACTGAAACTCCTATAATAGGAAACGTTACTTTAGAATACTTATTGAATGAAGAAGGCACGTATAGAGTAAAAGGTTTTAGAAAGCAAGAATATCAAAACATTATAGATGGACAATTGATTATAACCGGAATAGCCTTTATTTTTAACCGCGAATTCAATAAATTCAGCCAATTGTTCAGTCCGCTAAAAAAGGAGAGTTCAGAAGAAAACTCTTTAAAAAAGAACGGAAAATCAAAAGAAGAAAAAGAGAAAATTGAAGAATAAAAATTTCATATATCGAGCATTATTCTGCCTAATACTATTGCTTGCCTATTCGTGTGCTATAGAAAAATATATACCAGAGGGAGAGCAACTCTACACAGGAGCAATACTTAAATTAACTTCCGACAGTGAATTCCAAGACAAAAAAGAAGTTAAGTCAGAATTAGTTGATCTTATAGAACCAAACCCTAACACCGAATTTCTAGGAATGAAACCTGCCTTATTCTTTCATTATAAAGCACAGCGAGAAAAACCAGGTTTCCTTTATAAATTCTTGAATAAGACTTTTGGTGAAGAACCAGTTTATTTTTCTAATGTAAATCCAGAGCGTGTAGAAGAATTGATGTTGAATAGATTAGATAATAAAGGATTTTTCTATAGTCGATCTAATTCTGAAACAATAGCAAAAGAAAAATTTGCTTCGGTCAACTATACCATCAATCTACCTGAACCTTATGTTTTAGAAAATTACAATCTAGAATCTGATTCGTTACCAATATACAAGGAAATAGAAAAAATGCTACCTAAGACAATCCTAAAAAAAGGAGATCGATTTGACCTCGATTTATTAAAAGCTGAACGAGCAAGATTAAATAACGGATTGAAAAAAAAAGGTTTTTACAACAGTCAAGAAGCCTTATTGATATTTGAGGCAGACACCAATCAATACAGAAATAGAAAATTCGACTTATTTCTTAGGCTTAAAAAAGATGTTCCCTCGCGGGCCTCTATTCCATATTCTATTGATTCTATCACTGTTTACCCAAATTATTCTATCGAAGGAGATTCCTTACCGTTAACAAAAAAAAATATTGTCCAAGTAGATAGTATAGACTTTGTTCAAAACGAATTGTATTTTAAACCCAAACTTTTAAAATCTTATTTATTATTCAATGTAGGAGACTTATACGATGCCAACATTTCAAAACAAACTAGCAATAGATTATCTGCATTAGGGAGCTATAAATATGTAAACATTCAATATACAGAGTTAGATACCACTGCAATAAGTAGTGATAGAGGGTCTTTAGCTGCAAATATTTATTTAGCACCGTTGACAAAACAATCTATTAGAGCAGAATTACAAGCAGTTTCGAAATCTAACGGGTTTACAGGACCTGGAATTTTACTTAGCCATACCGATAGAAATATTTTTAATGGTGGAGAAACATTGAGTATTTCGGCAAACTTCTCTTATGAATTACAATTATCTAGCGGCAGTAATTCTAACCTAAGTAGTATTGCCGGTGGCTTAAGTGCTGATCTAGTAATACCCAGATTCATACCTTTTTCCCCTAGTAGATTTAAGTACGCAGTACCCAAAACCAAAATATCAATAGGCGTAGATTTTCTACAACGTAGTAATCTATTTACTTTAAATTCGGTAAATAGTAGTTTCGGGTATACTTGGAAAGAAAATCAATACGTATACCACACCCTTGACCCAATTAGTATAAACTACTCACAATTATCTAATGTATCGGATGAGTTTCAAGATATTCTTGACGACAATGCATATTTAAGCCAAAGTTTTGAGCAACGTTTTATTGCTGGGTTGTTATATAGCTTTACCTATGATGAAGTATCTAATCTTAACAAAAATAAACCTATATATTTTTCCACGAACTTTGACTTAGCTGGAAATTTATTGAGTCTTGCAAGCGGTAGTTCTAATACCATTTTTGGCTCAGAATATGCCCAATACACTAAAGTAGATGCAGATTTACGACTGTACCTACGATGGAAAAAAGAGCGTACTTTGGTATCTCGTTTATATGCTGGTTGGGGCATTCCATATGGTAACAGTTCTACCTTGCCTTTTGTTAAACAATTTTATTCTGGAGGTCCTTATAGTGTACGTGCTTTTAATATACGCTCTATCGGTCCTGGTAGCTTTTACTCGGACTCCGATGATAACACAACAGATTACTACGACAAATCTGGAAATCTAAAACTAGAAGCCAATCTTGAGTACCGTTTTCCATTAGTATCTTATTTAAAAGGTGCCTTCTTTGTTGATGCCGGTAATGTTTGGCTAACAGGCGATTATTCTAGTCTTGTTGAAGATTCAACCAGTTCTTCATCCTTGTTACTTTTTACAGATGGTAAATTCGATAAAGATTGGTTAAGCGAGGTAGCGGCAGGGGTAGGTTTTGGTTTGCGAGTAGACATACAAAGTTTCGTAATTCGTTTAGATCTAGCTTCGCCTTTACGCATACCGTATTTAAATAAAAATGAACGTTGGAATGTACCTTTCTTTGGAAATGCAGATAACAATATGACTTTAAACTTTGCTATCGGATATCCTTTTTAAATATTTTAACTGAAACTGAGTAGTTAGTTACAAGGCGATGGTTAAATGAAATATGATATCTGGCTGAGCACAGTCAAAACCTCTCATATACAAACTAATAGTACTCAAATGAAGCCGAGCGGACAATCGTGTTCTACCACCATAGTTTAAACTCCTTTATTAATTTCCCCACATTCTTTGCCACAGGGCAGCCATTAACCGTTTGGCATCTCTTTTAAACTTCGGTCTCTCTTCTACAATTAAATCATCACCATCTGGCACTAATTTATAACTGAATGCAAATTGGTTTTCATTTTCGTTTAAGCTAATGAGTCCGAATCTTAGGTCGTTAAAATACAGCTGCCCATCATTTTCGGTAATCGTATACCAGCCTTCGGTTATTTTTATAAGTCGCTCTATTTTATCGTTACTAGACCATTTACCCAGTAGTTCATGATTTTTAGGATACGATGTAAACGAGATAGGCTGCGTATCAAAGAAAGAATAATCTCCCATTAAATAAGCATCTTCAGTATCTATATTTGCCATCCACAGTAACGTATTCAATGGTGCAGGTCTTGTATTCATTTCATTATTAGAAATACCTTGTTCCTCAAGCGCATTTTCAAATTTCTGAAAAGCGATTCCTTTTAATATCAATGTTAAAAGTAAATACGTAGAACTAATGATAAGGCCTAACGTGTTATATTTTCTTCGTTTTGCAGAAGTACGTTTTTGAAACATAGCCAGTATCAAGAAGACAATAAACGGAACCGTATACAAAGGATCTATCACAAAAACACTCTGAAAAGCCAATCTTGTTTTAAACGGCCAGAATAATTGTGTGCCCCAGGTAGTAAACGCATCTAATAACGGATGCGTAAAGAGCCCCCAAAACATGAGCCAAGACCATTCTTTCCAAGTAGCCGATTCTCGCTTGTTTATTTTCCAGACCAGCCATCCAAAAACGGGTGCACATACTACTGAAAAGAAAATTGAGTGACTAACTCCCCTATGCCATTCGGTAGCAGTAACGGTATCTAGAAAATAGCGTGTTATTACATCTAGATCAGGAATTGTACCAGCGATAGCTCCGTAAAGCATAGCCTTATTGCCCACTTTCTTACCAAGAACCTCCTCGCCAACTGCTGCGCCAAGTACAATTTGTGTTAATGAATCCATATGATGCCTAGCCCCCTAGCCCCCACAGGGGGAATTAATAAGTGTTGTTATATTATTTTATAAGTTAAAAATCAATTTGTTGACTTTGAGTTCTATTCTATTATCCCCATCTTCTTTAACAGAAAAGAAGCGTTCATATTCTGGCAAATACCGTCTTTAAACGTGTAATCGAAATGTAGTTCGTTATCTATGATTTCCGCGTCAAAATAATGGTTCTTAACCGCATCATATTCATTGGCGACTTCACAGAGGCTAAGATCATGGGTAGCAATAATACCAGTAGATTTACTCTTTACCAATCGCTCTACAAATTTTCTTGAACCTAAAGCTTTATCTGTACTGTTTGTTCCTTTCAAAATTTCATCTAAAACAATGAAATAGCGATCTGTTTGTATTTCGTCTACAATGTATCTAAGTCGTTTTAATTCTGAAAAGAAGTAAGATTCATCATCTGTTAATGAATCTGTGGTACGCATACTGGTAATTAGTTTTATTGGGGAATAACTTACAGATTCAGCACAAACCGGCAAACCTACATTTGCCATCATTATCTGCAGCGATACCGTTCTCAAGAACGTACTCTTACCAGCCATATTTGCACCGGTAATGATAAAAAACTGTCCGCCATCAATAGTAATATCATTTAATATACTTTTCGCTGGATCTAATAACGGGTGACCAGCATTTTTAGATTTCAATACCACTCCGTCATTGGTAATCGTAGGATATGTGAAATTCGGATGGTTAAAAGCGAAGTTCCCTAAACTACTATACGCATCAAAAAATGCGATGGTATTGAACCAAATTTCTACACTTTTACCATGCGCCTCAATCCATTTTTCAATAGCAAGACAATCAGTTAATGAGCGAAGGAAAAACCCGTTCGCAAATATTAAATATAGTAGATTATTATTACGATCTAGGTTACTTAAAAGTGATGCGAATTTCTTTAGAACTTTAGAATTATGTTCACCATTGCTTAAAATGTTTTCCTTTTGTTTTTTCAATAAATCTGATGTGAAATCAGTCTTTTCTATCATTGCCAATAGTTGATTGTACTGATCAAAAGTAGATTTCATTTTGGTAGCACTCTGTCCTAAATTGGTTACCTTTTTTGTAAATAGACCAACGATGATCATACCTAGAACCAACCATGTAATCAATATAGATTCCGGTAGGTAATCCAAAAAGTATGCAATAAAAATAACCACTGAAATAATTGAAAATACTAGCGGAATAAACTTCATTGCCTTTGGCACAAAAGACTCATAATTCTTTAACCATTTGGCAATGGTATGTGTAGAAGTTTCTGTTATTGTTAATGCTGCCATTGCAGAAAACTCTTGTCGCCAATCTACTTTTTTGCCAATTTCAGCAATAGCTTCTTGCTTTTCAGTGATGTCGTTTATGGAATTCTCTTTATAGATATCAGCTAATAAAAGGCTACCCTCAGCAAGTTTTGTTCTGTTTGAAATTTGATAAAAAGACCCTTCACCAAACAAGTCTATATCTTGGCTGAAAAAATGAATGTCATCGGCAAATTCTTTTCCGTTAGGTAATTTAGAAAAGTCTCTTTTTAGCACTTGTAACTCTACTTGATTGAGATTTCTTAGCTCCTCAATTTTAGCTTTTTGAAGTTTTAGATTTGTGTACTTACTTACTAAAAACAAGAACAATGGTATACCTACAAATAACACAGCAACCACATATTTCGCATTTATAGAAGCGAAATAAAGGGCAGCGATAGTACCTAGAAATATCAATAATCGTAGCGTGCTAAATAAAAAGAGTTTCTTATTTAAGGCTTCAATAAGCGCATCAAACTTTTGTACGCGTTGGGTATAAAATTCCTCTAAATTATTCATGAATATCAACCTATTATAGAAAAGGCAAAGATAACCTTAGAAAGTGGTTTCTATAAATGGAAAGCAGATTTAAAACACTCATTTCATTCTATAAGTTATCTACAGCAACACCTTCATAGGTAGTATAATTTATTTTTAACAAATTCACCATACGAAGTTCGGTTTTAAGGTCTTCTATAATTCCCATTTTCACACCAACGTCTGCTTTTATGGAGACTGTTGCAACACTTTTTAAATGTTCTGGCATTGACGACAAAGCTTGCAATGCATAATCTCCGACTTCATCTACGGTTATAAATTTATTATCCATTTGAATTCTGGGCTCATCTCCCAAATTTGCATTACTGTCGTTAGTAGGCTTGCCTACATAAATTTCTATAACTCGATCTTTCTTATCTAACTTCTCGGTCTCTGTTGCCGTCGGCAAGGTATTTTCCACCAACAAGTTTTGATTCTTCATAACAGTAACTGTCATAAAGAAAAAGAGAAGTATAAAAACGATATCTGGCAATGATGCTGTTGATACGGGCGGTAAGCTTTTACTAGATCTATATTTGTTAAATTTTATCATGGTCTTAGTTATTTACGGTTTCTGGTTCTAGAATTTTCTGTGGATAAAGCGCCCTAATAATTTCAAGACGTTCTTTTAATTGCCCTTTTTCCTCCTCACTAATCTCTTCATTGTAATAATCAGAATAAATGGTTTTATAAGGGATATTAAACAATCGTAAGCTCTCTCTATCTCGTAAGTCATTATAAGCTGCAAGAACTTCGTTTTGCACAGCCACATAAACCGAATATCCACTATTACGCTGTGCCTTTATAGAAATAATTGCCTTATCAGGATTCTCAGAGGAATCTGAGAATCTATTTCCTTTACAATAATTGCAATACCCTTCTGCTTCTAATGGTAATCCTCCGTTATCAATAAACGTGATTACTTTCTCTCTAAGGTTTTTAGGGTCTATAATATCTCCTTCTGCCATTATTAAATCAGCGTCATTTATACTGATTTCAAAAAGATTACGCTCTTTAATGTCAACACTATTGTCCTTAATATTGGGAGGCATAGACCGATTAAGCCCCGAATCATTTTCTATAGTAGTAGTTACTAAAAAAAAGATGAGTAATAAAAAAGCAATGTCTGCCATTGAACCGGCATTTACCTCTTGAGAGTTTCTGTGGTTTTTCATAAATAGTGGTTTTAAGCACTATTAAGTACTGAAAATTGACCGTTAAAGGAAAGTTAGAATGAGGGAATGGTGGTTTTGAGTGAGGGAATAGACTTTTCTTATTAATTATACAAGGTTTTAGATACCTAGTACTATAGTGCTTCCAACTCCGCCTTCACTTTTTTAGTCAATTTAGAAACCACCAAATCATAAGAATGGTCAATAAGTTCCTTTGTGAGCTCTTTAGATATTTTGTCTAGGTATACTGTATTCCAATGCTTTTTACTCATGTGCCAGCCCTCTATTATGCCATCATGCTCTTCACGAAGTTCTATGGCTCTTTCTGGGTCACATTTTAGATTTACGCGTAATGGCACATTTTCTAATCCGCACAGGGCGAACATTTTTCCCATTACTTTAAATACCAGCGTCGTCTCATCAAAAGGAAAAGATTCGGTAACTCCTTTTTTTGAAATACAATAGTCTCGGTATTCTTCAACGTTCATGCTATTGAGTTTTTAGACTATAATTTGATTAAGGTCAAATACCGTAAACAGTACCCGACCTTAAAATCATGGTACTTTTTAGATACTTGTAGAATCGTAAACGATCACCTTAGACCATAGGCTTTCAGATTCAGCAATAAAAACTTTATGTGGTGCCTCATCTTGATATGCTTGCTGAGATTCAGCAGAGTCAAAACTTACAATTAAGGAGTAGGTAAATGAACCATCTACCACATCTCTACTTGCTTTTGGTGGCTTGCCAATAAATTGCGTTTTGGCATACTCTGAGTTATCTAAAAACTTTCGTAAAGAAGTTTCAAAAGCAGTACGGTCTGCTTGATTATCTGGATTTTTTAACCAGAAAAATACTGTATGAGAAAAATTAGAATCGAATTCTGTCATTTCGTTATCATTTTGACCAAAAGTTACTGTGGTCATTAGTGTTATTACAAGGATACAAATTACGTTTTTCATTATCAATTTTAGTTGTTTGTTGTTATTTTTCGAGTAAGTCAATTTGTTTTTGCGGAATCTTAAGTGCAGAATAGTCAAGTTTCCACCCAATGGTTTCTACTATTTTCTCCATAATCAAAACAGTTTGTAACGCTTCTTTTCTAGCAGTATCCATTAATCCGCTTTCCGGGATTTTTTCACGTATATGTGCTTTTGCCTCTGCATTTAGTTTAGTAAGATCATCTGGAGCAAAAAAATTGAAAAATCCGCTTTTAATATCGTAAAATTCCAATTCAGGTTCAATACTTAACACTTCTGGCTGCGGAAAATTATCAAGAACTATCTTTTTGTTCTTCTCATCGGCATGCATTAATAACTTGCTTAAATCATAGCCAATATGTGCTTTTGCCTTAATGACCACCAGTGCTTTCTTTTTGCTACTTACTAGACTTAGAAAATCTTTTACATTTTCATACTTGTAGATTTCGGCAAACTCACCTTCTACAGTTATCAACTTGCAAACGCTTTTCATTTTCTCTAATAACACGGTAGACTGGTGCGTTGTTATCTCTTTACTTTTCTTGCCTTTAAAAAAAGTAAAAAGCCAATACATGCCTATTGCACCTAAAACTAAACCAAGAATGGTATCAAATATATTATCCATTTTTACTTCCTATTTCTCCTAAATGAGTAAACTTAAACCCTTTATCATATTTGAGTCCGTAGCCAAAGATACGGTCCATAGCTATATGTAAAAAAAGAATTGTACCTATTAATTGAATTATAGGCGACATAAAATAGATACCTATAAAGTATAAAAGTATGGCTACACCTCTGTGATGAAACACGTTATAAGAGATTGCGCCTATTTTTGAACCTAGCAAGTAACCCAACATGGATATATCTGGGGTCAGAATTAAAACAGGCAGCCACCACCATTGGTAGCCTAATAAGCCGAACATAAAAATGCCAAGAATCATTAAGGCTAACTCCTCTAATTTCATTAGATTTTTCATAATTATTCTATTTTAAAAAGTACCGGTCTGCTTGGGCTTGCATCGTTCTCGAAAGGCGCTACTTGTAAGTTTAAAAAGTACGAACCATCAATAATCGCATCTGGTACAAAAATAAATTCGGTGATAGTTGCACCAAGTCGAATATCGCCATTAAAATTCCAAAATGCTTTGTGCGCCAAAAGCTTACCATCATCTTTTTCTCTATCGACAGAAGGTAGGTCTATCAACAAATGCTCCACACCCAATTCCCGAATAAACACCATAGCATCTTCTAATATGTAAGGCGGATTCGTATGAGAATACTGCCTATTTCGCTTTGACACAGTATTAGGTAACGTTCGTATCACTAATGCTCTTGGAGAATGATTACCCAATAAATTTTGAAGTTGTTCTTTTGTGATTACCACATCTCCATTTTCTTCGGATGGATGAACAGTAATCACCTCAGCCAAAAAGAAAAATTGATGTAAATTCTCGTTTACAGATTGATGCGCTGCAGATATATGCCCAACACATTCAGTATGCGTACCATGCGAATGCGGATTGAAAGATATATCATAAAAATTAGTACTCGACCCCGCCGCTATACTCCCCGTAAAATCCTTCTCTCGATGTGGTTCTATCTTTGGAGCATCAACATACCAAGCGTTTACACTATCATCTTTATTGCTTATGGATATAGAGATATCTAAGGGTTTAGACAGGTCTATTTGATACTCTTTGGCATTATGGGTTATGATAGCTTTCATTGTATTTAACCTCAATTTACTTGGTAACTTTGAGATAAGAAAATTACAACTTTTTGGGCGGTTATGAAGTAATGATTATAGAAGTGGGAAGTTATTGTGTTCCAAACCTGTTCTCGATACTATTTTTCATTTCCATTTCACTTCAATAAAAAATCACTCGAACTGACAAAACGCTTTATTCTATTTCAAATTCACCATAAACAAATCTGACGCAATGCCATCGGCTAAAAACATTCCTTTTTTGGTAGTCTTGAGGATTTCGCCGTCTACGAAAAGTAAATGTTCTTCTATAAATTTATCAGCTTGCATTAGCGCATATTCTTTGTATTTAGGTCCGAATTCAGTTGATATTCTAGCTAGAGAGACACCCCAGATAGTCCGCAAGCCTGTCATAACATACTCGTTATATTTATCGGTCGAAGAAAGTACTTCCACCTCCATAGGTAATATATTTTGCTCTATGGATTTTATATACTTTGGGTTGTTATTAATATTCCACCCCCTCTGTAAACCATCAAACGAATGTGCAGACGGACCAATACCGATATATTTTTTCTGCTGCCAGTAGGCGGAATTATTCTTAGAATAATACCCAGGTTTTCCAAAATTGGAAATCTCATAACAATCAAATCCTGCTGTAATTAAAGTCTCGTTCAGCAGGTTAAAATGCTCTTGCGTTTCTTCGTCAGTAGCGGGAGTAATCAATCCATCTTCCACAAACTTCGCAAGTGCAGTTTTGGGCTCTACCGTAAGGGCATAACTAGAGATATGCGGAATATTAAAACCAAGTGCTTTATCAATATTCTGTTTCCAACGTTCTAAAGTCATGTTCGGCATTCCATAAATAAGATCGATCGAAATATTATCGAAATACTGACTAACCAATTGCAAACATTTTTCTGCTTCCAAAGCATTATGCGCTCTGTTCATCAGCTTTAAATCTTCCTCAAAAAAGGATTGAATGCCTATACTTAATCTATTTATTGGGCTATCCGCCAATTGCAGAATTTTTTCTTCAGACAAGTCATCAGGATTCGCCTCTAACGTAACTTCCGGATTGTTTACAACATTATAATATTCATGAACCGCATCTATCAACTGCTCAATTTCCTCAGTCTCTAAAACAGAAGGTGTACCACCACCAAAATATATAGTTTCAACTTGTTCCCCAAAAAATTCCGTCTTACGTATTTCCAACTCTTTACATAATGCATTCACCATCGCCTCTTTCTTCCCCATAGTGGTAGAAAAATGGAAATCACAATAGTGACACGCTTGTTTACAAAATGGAATGTGGATGTAGATACCGCTCATGTGTTCAATTAGCAATAAACAGTTAACAATTATGCTTGTTTTTTAATCCTTGTAGATTTAAGTATAGCAAACATTATTTTAGAAAGTTCATCAGCGTTTTCAATTAGCCCATTCGCAATTGACAATTCAATATATTCTGAATCCTTTAAAAGGTTTAACCAATATTTAGTCTCTAAACTTTCTTTATAAGCAATTGAAATCTTAGCTGAAAAATCGGCTTTTGATATCGCGCCATTAGCTTCTGCTATATTCGCACCCACAGAAGTTCCTGCTTTCAATAGTTGTTTCGATAGAACATACTCTCTTTTATTCTTCGTTAGTTCTTGATATAATTTGACAATTTGTAAAGCAAAATCATAAGATTTACTCAAAAGAGGATTTTCACTATTCATAGCCAATTAATTATTGTTAACTGTTTATTGATTATTGGTCATTGTTAAGGTTTTTTAACTCGTTTCTCATTCTGCTTCACAAAAGCATCCCAACCAGAGTAACTTTTACCGACTACGTCTATTCTTCCTTGATTATAAAAATGACATACAGCAGCAGCAAGTCCGTCAGTGCTATCTAGATTTTTTGGGAGTGTTTTTAGTCCCAATACGCTTTGTAGCATTCTCGCAACTTGTTCTTTACTGGCATTTCCATTTCCGGTAACCGCCATTTTAATTTTTTTGGGTAGATATTCAGTAATCGGTATTTGACGTGATAGTCCCGCTGCCATAGCAACACCTTGTGCTCTACCTAGTTTAAGCATCGATTGTACGTTCTTACCAAAGAAAGGTGCTTCAATAGCAATCTCATCTGGGTGATAGGTATCTATCAATTCGATAGTACGCTCAAAAATGAGTTTTAATTTGGTGTATGGGTCGTTATATTTTTGAAGAAGCAATTCGTTCATTTGAATAAACTCCATCTTTTTACCTACCACTTTTATGAGTCCGAAACCCATAATAGTCGTACCTGGGTCAATACCCAATATTATTTTCTCGTTCGCCAAAATGCTTAGTTTGTATTTAATTGAACCGGAATTCGATATTTAGTATTCACCGGAATCCCTCTTTTTAAAGCGGGTGCAAGTTTAGGAAGATTCTTTAAGCTTTGCGTAATTACTCCATCAAATTCTGGCATTTGATTTAATACCAGCGCGTTTTTATAAATATCGGCAACTCTTATTTTACCTAAGGTATCAATAACAAAAATAACCTCAACGGTTTCACTTTTCTTATCGGTTAAGGTGAATTCAAAATCATTTAAGGTTTCTTGAAAATGGGAGATTAAGGTTTCTTCAAAGCAAATCTTTTGCTGTTCTTTGGTAACCGCTTCATCACAAGTATAGAAAAACGGATAAGAATCTACACTGTTCCAATCCATATGGCGCAATTCCTCATCTATAAGCTCTTGCGTTCTTTTTTGTTTAGATTCAAAGAACGAACATGAACTTATAAGTATCATCAAAAGAAAAAACACAACTCGTTTCATTACACCTGTTCTACAAGTGAAATTACGATTTTTTTAAGGAGTTTAATCTTTGGTAAAATGGATTTCTTCCTTTAATGCAGAAATACGTTTTTTAGCAGTTTCATAATAATACGGATGCTCATTCGGGTAATCATATAAAAAATTCTCATAATAGGTTAATTTCTTCTAAAGAATTCATGCAAATTAGTAAAGCCAAGGTATAGACCTCAGCTTTACAAGCTAAAACATGTTATGAATAGAATACTTACTTTTTAATTTTAATTTCAACAACTCCATTTTCACCCTCCTTACCATATTTTTCTATGGCTTTTTCATCTTTAAGAATAAAAATACTTTCAATAGTATTTGGGTCTATAGCTTCCATTTCTAGTTTAGTGATTTTTCTATCATTAACATAGTACAATGGCTCCAACTCAATATCTTTCGAAATTTCGGAAACCATGTTTGAAATATCATCATCCTGTAATTTAAACTGTACAGGAATAGAAAAAGGAACATTCACAGCCACACCATCATTTTTACCAGGTGTCATTTTTGGTAATCTTTTAATAATACGTACAACCTCATCTTCGAGTAATTTATCTGGACCTCGTAGTTTAATATTCTCTATAATTCCCTCAGAATTAATATTAAACATAACACTTACCCTACCCTCTATATTAGCATCTTGAGCCTCTTGTGGGTAATTAAAATGTTTACCAATATGTTGCTGCATTTTTTCATTAAAGCAAGCACGTTTATCAGCAGCATCTTCACAGCCAGGGAAAATTGGAACCTCGTCAACTACGGCAAAAGGAACAGCATCATCTTGAACCTGGATTTGCTTTGCAAGATCTGAGTTTAATTTAAAAAATTCAAAATCATCTTCCAAAACCTTCGATTCAATATGCATTTTAGCATTGATAAAAACCCCATCTGGCGCTGAGATTCCAGAGCCCTTGGGAGCCTTTGAAAAAGTAATCTTAGATTGTTTATCCTTCACTATCATTGACCAGTCCTTAGGTTGTACAGAAAGCTCAATCAGCTGACCATAAAACTGTTTGCTTTTATCTAGACTAAGGTTGTCAATATTAGCTACCTCAAATTGTGGATGAAGATTATCTTTATTCTTGGAATTTATTTCACAACTGGTGTACAACAACATCCCCAGCACCATAGGTATTAATAGTAAATACTTCAACTGCCAGATTTTTTTTGATTTTGATTTTTGTAACATGATTATTCGTTTTTTGATTAATGATTGTGTAAAAAATTGATTGATGAATGATATATATTCGGTCTGAAAAACCTGAGCCAATAACTGCTCATAATGATCTGTTTTATGTTCTTTTGATACCTGAGCATCGGCAATAAATTCATGTAATTCTGAAATACGATTTTGATATACGTACACTAGCGGATTAAACCAGCCTACAACTCGCATCAGCTCAAAGAACAACAAGTCGTAAGTATGCCTTTGTTTTATATGTACCAATTCATGGGCTATAATAGTATCATGCTTCATGCGTAATACACGGTCACCTATAAAAATGGATTTAAAGAATGAGAATGCAATGCTACTATTGGCGATAACAATTTGCGTGAAAAACGGATACTGAACTTTTTTCCCACTTTTTCTCAAGAGATACAACTGTCTTATTTTTAATCCGAATAACAACAATGCCACTAGCATTCCGCCATAAAAAACACCTTCTTGCCAAGTAAGATTCCAGCTGGCTGATTCTTCAACTTGAACAACAACTGCTTCATTTTGTAATCCCCATAAATATTCTGGGTATTGGGCAAATGTCTGCGGTACTTGCTGCTTAAAAGCTTCAATTTTCACCCAAGGCAATATCAAAGACAAAACAAAGGTTCCGATTAAATACACCCGATTCCATTGAAAAAAGGTCTCTTTCTTTAGAAAAAAGTCATAAATGACCAAGAAAAGAAGCTGAAAGGCGATGCACTCCAAAATGTATTGTATCATGGTTTCTCCTTTTTAATTTCATTTAATACCGACTCTAATTCAGAAAGGCTCATATCATTTTTCTTCATAAAAAACGACACCATACTTTTAAATGAACCTTGAAAATAGCCGTCTACCAATTTGTTGATGGACTGATTACTGTAATCTGATTTCATCACCAAAGGGAAATATAAATACCCTTTTCCTAACTGTTCATGATCCACAAAACCCTTGCTTTCTAAAATCCGAACAATTGTAGAAACGGTATTATATGCTGGTTTTGGTTCAGGTAATTTTTCAATGATCGATGCTACGTTACATTTCTGTAATTCCCATAACACAATCATCACTTCTTCCTCTGCTTTTGTCAACTGCTTCATTCAACTAATCTTTTAGTTCTATGTTCAAATATAACTAAATATTTAGTTTAAACTAATTTTATAGTTGAAAAAATTACTTTTGATAGGTGTTCATGTAACAAATGCAACCTATATTAGTCTTATAAGTAACACTTACTATTTACAATGGATATATTTTTATTAGTACTAGGGTTCATTTTAATGCTCGTAGGTATTTTAGGGAGCTTCTTACCAGTTTTACCAGGACCACCAATTAGTTGGGTAGGTCTTCTTTTACTGTATTCCACAAGCGCCATTACCATGAATTGGACGTTCTTAGGCATTACACTAGCTATAGCTTTAATAGTTTTCGGATTAGATTATGTGATACCAGCCATTGGAACAAAAAAGTTTGGAGGTACGAAAGCGGGAGTTATCGGCACCACCGTAGGATTGTTAGTTGCCTTAATATTTCCTATACTAGGACCATTCGGAATTATTATATGGCCTTTTGTTGGTGCTTTAGTGGGAGAACTACTGAATAAAGCGGACAAAAAAACCGCTACTAAAGCGGCTTTTGGATCTTTTTTAGGATTTTTAACGGGTACTTTTTTGAAATTTATGGTCGCCATTGTTTATTTGGGACTCTTCATTTCAAAAGCTTGGGAACATAGTAGCGCCCTATTTCCTTTCTTTAATTAACGGAGATATTACTCCGTTATCCATTCTGTTTTACTTTCGATAGGCTTGCGTTTACCATCGGTCAATTCTTCATCGAAATTACCCATATAGAAAAAACCTAAACATTTTTCACCTTCGGCTAAAGTTAAAAACTCGCCCATGTGTTTTATGAGTCCCGGTGAAGACCAATACGATCCAATACCCATTTCTGTACATTGCAACCACATATTCTGCACTGCCATAGCAACTGCTGCAACCTCTTCCCATTCAGGTACTGATTCATTTATATCTCTTTGCATACAAATAGCAATAATTGCACCCGCCATTTTTGGATTCTCTTGCAACTTTTTAATCTTCATTGCTTTTGGCTTCGGATCAAGCTCCTCATATTTTTTAGATAAGAAAGCTCCTAGTCTACCTTTTGCTTCCCCTTGAATCACTTTAAAACGCCATGGTTCTGTACACCTATGGTTAGGTGCCCAATTTGCAGCCTCTAACACCTTTTCTATATCTGCCTTTGCAATTGGTGTATCATTATACTGCACCGGAAATACCGAGCGTCTCTTTTTAATTATATCAAATATCATAGTTTCATTGTTCGTTTATTCGCTGTGCGCAATACGCCAAGCGCAGCACGCTCTATTTTCTAATCAAAGTAAAATTAACCCTTCAAAAACTCATTCTGTGTTAGATAAGTATTAAAACTTATCTTCTAAAAGTAATTCCATACAATTCTTAAGAACCGGATTCGTATGTTCCTTTTTCCAAATTACAGATAATTCTGCTCGTTGAGGAATATCTTTTAGTTCCACAAACTTCACCCTCATTTGAAATCCGTTTTGTAAAGATGTAGGTACAATGGCGATTCCCATGTGATTTTCTACCAGCTTAAAAATGGTATGGGCATGAACAGATTTATGGGAGACTTTAGGTGCAAAACCGGCATCTTGACAAATACTCATTATAGTGTCATAATATAACGGACTATAAGCCTGACTGAATAAAATAAAATCTTCATTAGCAAATCGTTGCATTCCGTCAAACTCCCTCGTTAACATCGGGTATTTTTCTGGTAATACCAACGAAAAGGTATCTGTAAACACCGTTTTCATTTGTAAGGTACTTGGCACTCGTGCAACACGCACAAAACCCATATCTAATTGATCATTTAAAACCGCATCTACTTGGGCAAAATTAGAAAGCTCTTCTAACGATGTTTTTACCTTCGGATAGTTTTCCTTAATCTCTAATAATAATTTCGGAATTACCTGTTGCATAGCCGAACCTAAAAATCCAATTCGTAACTCTCCACTATTACCATCACCCACCAATTTCAATTGCCGTTCTACTTTATCCATATGATTAAAAATGAATTCAACTTCCTTTTTTAGGTAGTGACCAGGAGGTGTTAATGCCACTTTTTTATTATTTCTTTCGAACAATTGGGTCTCTAAAATCTCTTCCATCTGCTTTATCTGCCTGCTGAGGCCCGGTTGCGAAATAAATAATTTTTCCGCAGCCTTTCTAAAGTGCAATTCTTGTGCTACTGCTAGAAAGTAGGTTAGATGCCGTAATTCTATTTGATTACTCATAGTTATCGATTGATGACAAAATTGATATTACCAAGTATCAAAAATAGATATTAATTTTAATAAAAATATTGAATAGGCAAAGCTATGGGCAAACAGACGTTTAAATTGGGTGAAGATTGGCTTAACGCGGGGAAAGCAATGCAAATTGTTCATGGTGAAATTAGCCCCATACTGTTTAAAGCTACAGAAGATAAAATAACTAAAAGCTGGAAAATTGTACAGAACATTGTAGATAAAGGTGATCCTGTTTATGGTATAAATACCGGCTTCGGACCATTATGTACCACCAAAATATCTAAGTCAGAAACAAATATTCTACAAACTAATATACTTCAAAGTCACAGTGTAGGCGTTGGTGACCCAATCGCAAAAGACATCGCTAAATTAATGCTGATTCTTAAAGCACAATCGTTGGCAAAAGGCTATTCGGGCATTGCATTGAATACCTTAAATAGAATTATTTGGCATATCGATAATGATGCTATTCCTGTTGTTCCATCTCAAGGATCAGTAGGTGCATCAGGAGATTTGGCGCCGCTTTCCCATTTATTCCTACCGCTTATTGGCTTAGGTAAAGTAGAATACAAGAATGAAACCATATCAACGAAAACACTTTTTGAACTAACGGGATTAGAACCAATCGCTTTAGGTCCAAAAGAAGGTCTAGCACTTATTAACGGCACACAATTCATAGCCGCCCATGCTGTAAAAGTAGTTGCCCAACTACATTCAATTTTAGCACAAGCAGATGTTATTGGCGCTATGATGATAGAAGGTTTGCAAGGTTCAGTTAAACCATTTTATAATGAACTTCATGCACTACGCCCTTTTAAAGGGAATGTACATGTAGCAAAACGTGTGAAGAAATTATTGAAGGGTTCTGAAATTATGGAAGCCCATGTAGATTGCGAAAAAGTACAAGACCCCTACTCCATTCGTTGCATTCCACAAGTACATGGTGCTTCGCGAACAGCATGGTTACACCTTAAGGAATTATTAGAAGTAGAATTAAACTCGGTTACCGACAATCCTGTAATCATAGATGAAGAATTGACCATTAGTGGCGGTAATTTTCACGGTCAGCCTTTGGCAATGGCACTAGATTATGCCTGTTTAGCAGCATCAGAAATTGGGAATATATCTGACCGTCGAATTTATTTATCCTTAGAAGGTAATAGTCCCGGTGTACCAAAACTTCTTATGAATGACACCGGTATAAATTCCGGATACATGATCTTACAATATACCACCGCAGCATTGGCAAGTGAAAATAAGGGACTTTGTTTTCCGTCAAGCGCAGATAGTATTCCAACTTCACTTGGTCAAGAAGATCATGTAAGTATGGGATCTATTGGTGGTAGAAAAGCGTTACAGGTTATTGGTAATGTTGAAAAAATATTGGCAATTGAATTATTGACTGCTGCACAGGCTTTCGAATTTAGAAAACCGTTAAAATCTGGCATATATCTAGAAGAAGTACACAATGCCGTTCGCAGCCAAGTGGCTTTCGCAAGTAAAGACCGCGTATTTGCAGATGATATTGAAAAGGGTATTGCCATGATTAAAGATCAGACCATACTAAAAGTTATTGACCGTGTACAAGCAGAACATAACATATCTTTAAAGACAAAACACTCAGAAGAGTTCGAAAACTACTAATCTAATGACAAAAAGAACACTTATAGGTCCGTTTAAACAGATACTACCCATGACAGGAATAAAGCTCAAAGGAGCTATTTCTGACCATGAGCTTGAAGTGATTGTTGAGGGCGGAATTTTAATCGAAGACAACCACATCTTAGCCACAGGGAATTTTGAAGATTTAAAATTGAAATATCCAGAAGCAGGTGTTCAATTGCTAAAAGGAAACCATGTTTGTGTACCTGGTTTCGTTGATGCTCATACCCATATTTGTTTTGGTGGCTCACGTGCTAAAGACTATGCCATGCGAAATGCCGGAAAATCATATTTAGAAATTGCACATTCTGGCGGTGGCATTTGGGATACCGTTACCCAAACCAGAAAAGCAAGTATAGAGGAGTTAACGAAAAGCACTATAAAAAGAGCTAATCGTCATCTTAAAAATGGAACGACTACTTTAGAAGTTAAAAGTGGCTACGGACTAACCGTCGATGAAGAACTGAAAATGCTTCGTGCTATTAAAGAAGCCGATAAAGAAGCATTGCCTGAATTAATTTCTACTTGCCTTGCAGCGCACATGTTACCCAAAGATTTTGATGGCTCAGAGACCGAATATTTAAAAATGACTTCTAAGGAGTTATTCCCCATTCTTAAAGAAGAAAACCTAACACAACGTATTGATGCGTTCATTGAGCAAAGTGCTTTTTCTGCGGATGATATACAGGCATATTTTTCAAAAGCTAGTCAGATGAATTTTCACATTACCGTGCACGCAGACCAATTTTCTGCAGGTGGTAGTAAAGTAGCAGTTGAGTTTAATGCGATAAGCGCAGATCATTTAGAAGCAAGCGGAGATACAGAAATAGAATTATTAGCACATAGCGAGACTATTGCAGTAGCACTACCAGGAGCTTCCTTAGGTTTAGGATGCGACTTTACTCCCGCTCGTAAACTGTTAGACGCAGGTGCAGCCCTTGCCATTGCAAGTGACCACAACCCTGGCTCTGCACCAATGGGCGATTTACTGACCCAAGCCAGTATTCTTGGAACATTTCAAAAATTAACGAATGCCGAGGTCTTGGCAGGAATCACTTTTAGAGCTGCAGCAGCATTGAAACTAGAAGACAGAGGAAAATTGGAAGCGGGACTACTAGCGGATTTAGCCGTTTTTCATTCAGATAATTATCAAGATATTCTGTACAATCAAGGAAATCTAAAACCGTGTATGGTTTGGAAAAATGGAGAGTTGGTTTTTGATCGACATAAGTAGTTGTTGGTTGTTGGAAAACAAACCTCTAGACCCAAAACCAAATAAATTTATTTAAAAATTAAAGATGGATTTTAAAGCACTGATACAGATTGGTATACCAACAGAACTTCCTCCAAAAAAGGAGCGTTCTCCAGCGGTTAGTCACGCACCAAATAGAAAGCAAATACTTTCTAAAGAAGAAAAGCAATTGGCAATCAAAAATGCCTTGCGTTATTTTCCGGCGGACTTGCATGCTGTATTGGCTCCTGAATTTGCTGAAGAGTTACAGACGTATGGCAGAATCTACATGTATCGTTTTCAACCATCTTATGATATGCATGCCCGAGCTATTTCAGCATATCCGGCACAGACTAGTCATGCTGCCGCAATCATGCTCATGATTCAGAATAATCTAGATCCTGCCGTAGCGCAGCATCCCCAAGAACTGATTACTTATGGTGGTAACGGTGCTGTATTCCAGAATTGGGCTCAGTATTTATTAACTATGCAATACTTGTCAGAAATGACCAAAGAGCAGACCTTACATATCTATTCTGGGCATCCCATGGGGTTATTTCCCTCATCAAAAGAAGCTCCAAGAGTTGTGGTAACTAACGGAATGATGATTCCCAATTACTCCAAACAAGACGATTGGGAAAAGTACAATGCACTTGGCGTAACACAATACGGTCAAATGACTGCGGGCTCCTATATGTACATAGGTCCGCAAGGTATTGTTCATGGTACTGCAATTACAGTAATGAACGCATTTAGAAAGGTGTTAAATACGGATGAAAATCCCAATGGAAAAATATTCTTAACTGCGGGATTAGGCGGAATGAGCGGTGCACAACCAAAAGCTGGTAACATAGCCGGATGCATTACTATTTGCGCAGAAGTGAATGAGCTTGCGGCAAAGAAAAGACATATACAGGGTTGGGTAGACGAACTAATTGATGATTTAGATATTTTAGTAACCAGAACAAAAGAAGCAATAACTAAAAACGAAGTAGTATCACTTGCATTCATTGGCAATGTGGTCGATGTATGGGAACGTTTTTTTAAGGAGGACATATTCATACATCTCGGTTCTGATCAAACCTCATTACACAACCCGTGGGCAGGTGGTTATTATCCTGTTGGATTATCTTTTGAAGAGGCAAACGAAATGATGAATCAGAATCCCGAGGCATTTAAAGCGAAAGTACAAGAATCGTTACGCAGACACGCAGATGCTATTAACCAACACACCAAAAAAGGCACCTATTTCTTTGATTACGGAAATGCCTTTTTATTAGAAGCATCAAGAGCAGGTGCCGATGTTATGGCTGAGAATAAAATAGATTTTAAATATCCGTCGTACGTTCAAGACATTTTAGGCCCCATGTGTTTTGATTACGGATTTGGACCATTTCGTTGGGTATGCTCCTCTGGTAAAATAGAAGATTTAAGAAAGACCGATGCTATTGCATTACGTGTACTAGAGGAAATTAAAAAAGATGCTCCCACAGAAATTAAGCAACAACTAGCAGATAATATAAAATGGATATCTGAAGCAGAGCAAAACAAATTGGTCGTAGGATCAAAAGCAAGAATCTTATACGCAGATGCAGAAGGTAGAGCAAAAATAGCATTGGCATTTAACGACGCCATTGCTAATGGAGAGTTAAGTGCACCTATTATCTTAGGAAGAGACCACCATGATGTAAGTGGTACAGATTCACCGTACAGAGAAACAAGCAATATTTACGACGGTAGTAAATTTACTGCAGACATGGCAATACATAATGTTATTGGTGATAGCTTTAGGGGAGCAACCTGGGTTTCTATACACAACGGTGGCGGAGTTGGCTGGGGAGAAGTCACCAATGGCGGATTCGGTATGGTGTTAGATGGATCAAAAGATGCAGAACGAAAGCTAAAGAATATGCTCTTTTATGACGTAAACAACGGAATTGCAAGACGTAGTTGGGCGAGAAATAAAGAGGCAATGTTTGCATTACAACGAGAAATGGAGCGAACAAAAACATTAAAAGTTACGATGCCATCTTTAGTCGAAGAAAAAATTTTAAAAGATTTATTCTAACAATCTAAGATTAGTATTACTTTATCGTTTAGTTTAAAGATTGTTTTTCGTCTAATAATTTTCCTGAACTTTAGAATGATATGTCAAATTACAAATTAGCGAATAAAGAAAATTGGAAAGGACGTTCTTCTAACCAGCAGCTCTATCTACACGAGAAAGTACAATTCTCAAGCATTTACGAGCCTATTACAACTTCAGACACCACAACCATTGCATTACTAGGCTATAGCAGTGATGAGGGTGTAAAAAGAAATTTAGGGAGAGTTGGCGCAGCAATGGGTCCTGATGCTATTCGTAAGCAACTAGGGAAAATGGCTAATCACCTTAAAGCTAACACCCAATTAGTAGATTTCGGAAATCTAGAATCTAAAGACGAAAATCTAGAAAAATTACAAGCAAATTTATCTTCTAGCGTATCCACTTTGGTTCAAAATAAAACCATTCCTATTATATTGGGTGGCAGTCACGATCTAGCCTACGGTCATTATAACGGACTAGCAACGCATCTAAAAAGCGGCGAAAAATTAGGCATCATAAATTTTGATGCCCATTTCGATGTAAGAGCAAATACCAATGGTAATAATTCAGGTACACCTTTTTATCAAATTGCAATAGAACAAGAAGCCAAAAATGAGGAAATAAAGTATATGGCTCTGGGTATTCGTAAAGATGCGAATACCACAGAATTGTTTGACTTTGCCGAAACAAAAAAAGTAAACTATCTACTTCAAGAACATTTCAGTATAAATTATTTAGAGCACGTGCAACTACGGCTCATTCAATTCATGGAAGATGTAGATTACATATACACCACAATAGACCTCGACGGATTTTCTTCTGCTTTTGCGCCAGGTGTAAGTGCAGCATCGCCCATGGGTTTCTATCCAGATGTTGTTTTAGAAAGTTTGAAATTGATAATTGAGTCGGGTAAACTACTTGGTTTAGATGTAGTAGAGTTAAATCCTAATTTCGATATAGATGACCAAACTGCAAAACTAGCTGCCTCATTGGTTCATTACGTTATTCATAAACTATAGGCTAAAAACAAAAAAAGCCTCCCTTAATGGAAAGCCTTTCATTGGGTTCTATCGATTAAATTCGATAAACACAATTGCCTCAAATCTCTTTGAGACACAACACAACGCTGTAAAGGTAATAAAGCTTTTTAAATAAAAAAACGGTCTGTTCATTTCTTGTAACAACTATAGTCTTTCTGAATATTACTGATCTTCATCAGTTTTAAACATCTTATAGATATGTTGTTTCTCTTTCAGGGTAAATTGTTTCTCTTCAAACCAGTCATGAATTCTTATTTTTTCATTTTCTATCTGGGCGTTTCTAATTGCTTTTAAAGAAACAATATGCCAATGCGACCCCTTATTTCTATTCACAGAATAGCCAACATCTTCTATAATGTACGATTGTTTTGGTCTATTAATAAGACGTACTCCGTTTTTCAAAACCGCTAGGGTTTCGGTAAGTCGAACAACTTCAGAAAAAGAATATCTAGCGAAATCGTTAAAACCATTCTGCTCGACATTATATAATTTATCACCAATATTAAGGGTATCCATAGCTTCAAAAAGCTACAAATTTAAAAGGCAAAGTTTGTTAATGAAATTTTTTGCGGGTATAGTTATTCACAAAAAAAAAGGATAAAAATATTTGCGTTCAGTTATTACGCCATACCCTTCATGGTCAACAAAGTAGTTGCCCAAACAATTAAAGAAGATAAAAATATACCAATGGTATTTGCCAAAAAGGCTTTTTTTCTTTCAATTTTAAAAAGGTAACTGGCAATACTACCTGCATAAACACCAGTGCCTGGTACTGGTAACATTACGAAAAATATGAGTCCGAAAAAACCATACTTCTTAATTTGATCACCAGAACCTGTTTTTGCTCGTCTTGCAACGAATAATGCATTTTTTTTATAGAAATGCCACCTAAGTAAATATCTATTTACGGTATTTAAGAAAAACATCATGATAGGAAACACCATTACATTAGCTAAAAAACAAACTATAAAAACCACATAAATATTCCCCCCCTGCAGAAGACCGTAGGGTATACCTACCTTAGCTTCTCCTAATGGGGAGATACTCCAAAGTGCTGCTATAAGTATATCTTTTAACAATTTTGTTTTTTTAAGCGAATGCAAAATTACGTTGTTCTAGAAAAATTTAGTGCCATTTAAATCATAAATGTTGCCAATTGGTCAATTATACAGGTGAATGACCATAAATTACGTAGCGTGGACTTTAAGAATATTAAGATTCCAAGATTATGCTTCAACTGCATATACCTAAGACCATAATTAATCGGTATTTTTAATAGCTTACAACAACAACTAATTTCAACGCTTATCCATCATGACAAAAAAGAATTCTAGAAGGTCGTTTATAAAACGAGCTTCAATAACCTCTGCTGCCTTAAGCACAACTCCATTTCTACTTGCAGCATCAAAAAATGAACCTCAGCTCTTAAAAAGAAATTATTCTTTTCAAAATTATAGCATAAATGACGAAATTAACATAGCCTTGATCGGCACGGGTATACAAGGTATTTATGATACCCAGACCGCATTGCAAGTAGCAGGTGTAAAACTCGTAGCCGCATGTGATTTATACACTGGCAGGTTAGATCGCGCAAAAGAACTTTGGGGCGACTCTATTTTTGCAACAAGAGATTATCGAGAAATTTTAAATAGAAAAGATATTGATGCCGTAATAATTGCAACTCCCGATCATTGGCACCAAACTATCACCGTAGCAGCATTAAAAGCAGGTAAACACGTGTATTGCGAAAAGCCAATGGTACAGAATTTTAATGAAGGGCAAGAGATTATAAAGACACAAAAGAGTTCTGGTAAAATCTGCCAAATAGGTAGCCAAGGTATGGCATCGCTTGGTAATGAAAAAGCAAAAGAACTTTATGAAGATGGTGCCATTGGCGATATTGTGATGCTTGATATGTATAATGACCGTTATTCCTCTGAAGGAGCTTGGCAATATCCAATACCTACAGATGCCAGTTCTAAGACTGTTGATTTTGACACCTTTTTGGGGAGCGCACCAAAAGTACCTTTTGATAATAACCGATTTTTTAGATGGAGAAACTATCAAGATTATGGTACTGGTGTTGCCGGAGATTTATTCGTACATGCGTTCTCTACCTTAAACTATGTAATAAGTTCAGACGGACCGAACAGGGCTTTAGCGACTGGCGGACTCCGTTATTGGAAAGATGGTAGAGATGTACCCGATGTTTCTATTACATTGTACGACTACCCAAAAACAGCAACCCATGCTCCTTTTAATGCAGCTTTTCGAATTAACTTCATTGCCGGTAGTGGCGGTGGTGGCGGATTTAAATTAATTGGTACAGAAGGCGAGATGGAAATAGGTCAGAATTCGGTAACCGTAAATCGCTCTAAATTGGGTATGGAACCTAGCGGATATTCAATGATATCATTTACTGAAGATATGCAAGCTAAAATAAGAGCAGAATACACTTCTAAAAAATTAAATACTAGAGCAAGTAGCTTAGCTACCGGTACAACTACTTGGGAGGCGCCACGTAATTATAAAGGAGCTCATTATGATCATTTCTTTAATTTCTTTACAAGTATTAGAACTAACGGAAAGGTAATACAAGATCCTAAATTCGGATTAAGAGCTGCAGGTGCGGCACTATTGGCAAATGAAAGTTATTCAAGAAAACAACCGGTAGACTGGAATCCGACCGAAATGAAATTATTATAATTAATCTTCTTCTACTTCTACGAATTGAATATGGCGTTCCAAATTCTCTTCTATTGAAATAAAAGATTCTATACCACGTATACCAGAGATACTCAGAATTTCATCTTGATACACTTGCTTGTAGTGAAAGCTATCTCTAGCATGCATTTTTATAAAGATGTCGTACTTACCGGTTACGTGGTGTATTTTAACCACCTCTTCAATTTCATTTAACCGCTTCATCACTTTTTTAAATAGGCTTATTTCGCTTAAAAAGATTCCTAAGAAAATAGTCATTTTCCAACCCATTTTAGCATAATCTAAACTTAAGGTCGCACCAGTAATTAAACCCATCTCTCTCATCTTACGCATTCGCATATGCACAGTACCCGGAGAAACAATTAATTGTTTGGCTACATCTGTATAAGGAGTCTGCGCATTTTCAGCTAAAATGTTTAAAATATTAAAATCAACCTGGTCTAATTTATTCCTCATCTGTGCTAATGGTTTTAAATAACTTTCATCAATAAAATCTAAACTTTCATTAAACTATTGTAGGCATTTAACCCTTTTTAACAAATTTAATTTATAGTTATGTAATTTTTCGTATTAATATGACAATAAAAAAGCCAATAATTGAAGTATTGTTTATTTTCTTCTTATCAAATTGATAAATGCATAAAAAGCACTATTCAGGGCAATATTATCACATAAATACATTTGTAATAAAATTGATTCATAAAACTGAATTATCGAGAGATTTTTATTAAAAAACTATCAATAATTTAAATTAACACTACACAACACACTAAATTACAAATGCTTACATTTTATTGCAATTTTCATTTTTCTTCAACAATTTATAATATTGTCTAAGTCATTTAATCACGTAATAACATGATTTTTGACTTGTAAAGTTTCCGGAACTTTTCTTTTACGCATAAGGTATTCCCCCATTAGTATTTCTGCTAACCACAGAAACGCTTTATAGGCAGGTGTACTATTGAGCAACAACTAAACTCACATGATTATGAAGAAAATTCTAACATTATCCTTCTTGTTACTATGTACTCTATTCGTAGCACAAGCACAGGAAATTACAATTAACGGTAAAGTATCAGATGCTCAAGGCCCATTGCCCGGTGTTAACGTTTTGGTCAAAGGAACGACAAAAGGTGTCATCACAGATTTTGATGGTCTGTATTCCATTACCGCAGATAGAGACGCCATTTTAGTATACTCCTTTATAGGGTATGCCAAATTAGAAATACCGGTAAATAGTAAAACAACGATTAATGCTATTCTTGAAGAATCTGCACAACAATTGACAGAAACTGTAGTAGTAGGTTCAAGAGGACAAGCAAGAACAAAATTACAGACCGCATCTCCTGTAGATGTTATAAGCGTAAGTAAAGAGGCCATTAACATGCCACAATTGGATGTTGGTCAATTACTTGTTGCTTCTGCACCATCGTTTACGGCTGTTAGATCTCAGGGGGGCGACCTAAGTGCTTCGGTTACACCTCCTTCTTTAAGAGGCTTGGGTCCCAATCAATTATTGGTTCTAGTAAATGGTAAAAGACGACATAGTGGAGCACAATTAATAAGTTCGGCAACAGGTGGATCTGCAAATTCAGTTGATATGGATTTCATTTCCTTAGATGCTATAGACCGTGTGGAAGTTTTACGGGATGGTGCCTCAGCACAATATGGTTCTGACGCTATTGCAGGGGTAATCAATATAGTTACCAGAAAAGGTACTGACAAATTCACAGCAAACTACACTGCCGGTTTTTATACCAATTCCAATCCAGATATCAGTGATTCCAATATTAGTGAATCTGACCAAGATTTGCTTAACGATACGGACGGAGCAGATGGTATAACACATCAACTTGGAATCAATTATGGAACCTCTTTTGAAAACGGAGGATATCTTAACGTTGCAGGAACCTATCGTCAAAATGAAGCAGCTATTCGTCCAAATATTAGTGGTGCTACTCCTTATGGAGACTCTTATCTAAATAATGAACGAACAGATGCACAGGGTAACCCTATAATAACCAATCCTGAATTATTGGCCGCACAAACAGCTGGAGATGCTGCACTTGCCGCAGAATTACAGACAGATGCAGGACTACTTGCTGCACGTGGCCTTACCGCGAGAGACATATCAACCTTTGCAGGTTTATCTCCAAGTGTATTGGGCGTAGTTTCTTATGATCTAGAAATACCACTTTCTGAAACGTCTGAAAGCAGCTTTTATTCCTTTGGTGATTTTGGGTATAAATCCGGTCAACTATTTGGATGCTTTTATCGAAGATCAGCCCAAACCGATCGTTTCAATTATGACCTGTATCCCAACGGTTTCAGACCACAAATGACAAATGATCAAACCAATTTGGCTTTTACGGGTGGTATTAAAGGAAAAGTAGGTGAATGGGACTTTGATTTTAGCAATACCTTTGGTACCAATACTCAAAGACTTGGACAATTTAATACGTTTAACGCCAGTTTACAATCCGCTTCACCAACAGAAATTGATTTGGGTACGCACAAATTTACACAGAACACAACCAACTTTGACCTTTCTAGATACTATCCAGATTTTTTATCTGGCCTTAACATAGCTATTGGAGGAGAATTTAGAATTGAGAACTATATTATAGAAAGAGGACAGGAAGAAAGTTACGCTGCAGGCGATGCAGGTGTTATTACCGCAACAGAAGACAATCAACAACTTATTGGACCAGATGGTTTTCCTTTAGAAGGTTTGGACGGCAGTCCAATTGTTGATGCTAATGGAGATGCCCTTGTACTACCCTATGGCGGTGTTAGCTCCTATCCTGTACTACAATACAGTCCAAATTGTCAATGTTTTAGAGGTTTTGCACCTGAGAACGAGGCAAATGAGTTTCGTTCGGTTACAGGACTTTATCTAGACCTGGAATTAGATGTTACAGACAAATGGTTTGTAAGTGGTGCGTTACGTACAGAACAATACTCAGATTTTGGCGGGGTTTTTACCGGAAAATTTGCTACTCGTTATTCTATTACAGATAATTTATCAGTTAGAGGATCAATCAGTAATGGCTTTAGAGCACCATCATTACAAGAATTGAATTACTCACATACGTTTACCTTTTTTGTTGATCTAGAACCGTTTGACGGAACACTCTACCCAAATAGCAGTCAGGTCGCAAAAACTATTGGTATTCAACAATTACAGGAAGAAAGATCTACCAACATTGGTTTAGGAATTACCGCAAAACTTTTCAATAAGTTAGACCTTAGTATTGATGCCTTTCAAATCGATATTAAAGACCGCTTGTTCAGTACTGGTAACTTCAGCGCAGATGACGCCCCAGTTATAGAACCACTTATAGGTGCTGGTTTGGCTAGTTTTAGAATCAACGGTGGTGATATCAGCACAAAAGGTATAGAAATAGTAGCTAACTATAGTGAGAGAGTTGGTGAAGGGATGTTGAATCTAAACGTATCCGGATTACTATCAGACAGAACCTTTGAAGGTGCAAACGTTCCTGACTTGAATACGGATTTGACCGATCAAGAACTTGAAGACCTTTATATTGACCGTGCCGTAATAGGTGCCTATGAGCAAGGTGTTCCAAATACACAATTTATTGCTTCTGCAACCTATAGCATAGGAAAATGGTCTGGAATGCTAAGAGGTAATTATTTTGGGGAAATCGCCAGATTAGATGACGGAATTGGCACCTTGACCGATGCTAACTTTCCAAATGTTGGAGAACAAGGTTATTCCGATCAAACATTTTCGGCTCAGGTTACCTCTGATTTAGGGATTACATATAAGGCTTCTGAGAATTTGGCCTTTACCCTAACCGGACAAAATATTTTCAATAACTATCCCGATTTATATCGATCAGAAGAAAGAGGTTTTTACCTATACGGTAATGCGCAACAAGGATCTCTAGGGGCTTTTTATTCAGTAAGGGCTACACTAAGCTTCTAATTGATATTTAATATTAAAAATTAAGAAAATGATAAAGACATATATAAAAAAGTTAAGTGTATTAACTGTAATCTTAATAACATTCGGGTCGTGCGATTTAGAGCGGCTAGATTCAGCTCAAGAGGCAGCCGAAGGTGGTGGCACCTTAGACACTTTTACAGCCTATACCATAGATTCTACAGACCCAATGGGATCCAATGTTTTTGGAAGAATCGTATTCTGGAAAACCGATTTAGAGCAAACATTGGTGCAGGTATCAATGTACAATACCATAGAGGACACCTTTCACCCAGCAGTTATTATTGATGGAGCCGTTGGCGTTGGTACTACAGTTTTAACAACGTTAGATGATGTAGACGGATCTACTGGAGAACTTACTGAAAACAAGTTCTTTCTCATTACGGATACATCGTTTTACGACGGTCTAGAAACATTTGACGCACATGTAAGCATTGCATTGAGCACAGACGATGACACTGTTGTTGCCGAAGGAAATATAGGTGCCAATGCTACGCCGGTAGATTCAAACTAGAAAATTTTTAACTTAAATATAGCACAGTATGAAAACAAATGTAAACAGAAGAGATTGGCTTAAAAAAGGCGTTCTCACAGCAGCAGGTGTAATGGCTGCACCTTATTTGACCTATGGGGCTTTCCCATCACAACCTATTGCATTAGATGCAAAAGGAAACATACCGTACACTCCGTTTTTTAAAGAGTATTTACCATATGCACCAACGCAACCTCTAGAGCTTGCGGCGAAATTAAATGCAAACGAAAATCCTTATGGTCCATCACCAATGGCTGTTTCTGCAATGCAGGAATATGCACCAAAAGGAAACCGATATGCTTGGAAAGAGTTGTATCAGTTGATGGATAAAATCGCAGTTGAAGAAGGTGTCAAGCAAGAGAATATTATGATGGGTCCTGGTTCATCTGATCTATTGGAAAAAACGGCAATGGTATTCTTTCAAAATGGAGGAAATATTGTTTCTGCAGACCCAGCATATATGTCACTGATCAAAGTTGCAGAAGCTACAGGGGCAACATGGAAACCGATTCCGCTTAAAAAAGATTGGTCTCACGATTTAGCAGCAATGGAAGCAGCTGTTGATGATGAAACGAAGTTGGTTTATATCTGTAACCCTAATAACCCAACAGGTAGTATGACAGATCATGCAGAACTGATTGATTTCTGTTCTCGTGTATCTGAAAAGACTCCGATTTTTGTTGATGAAGCTTACTTAGGCTTTTTAGACGATGCCGCTAAAAAGAGTATGGTTTCGCTTATCAACGAAGGCAAAAATGTAATCATTGCGCGTACGTTCTCTAAAATACAAGGTATGGCAGGTTTACGTGTTGGTTACGTAGTTGCCCAACCAGAAACTTTAGACATCATACAAAAAATTACACGTGGTGGTATGGGTATATCGCTACCATCTGTTTATGCTGCAATGGCAAGTATGGAGGATATTGCTTTTAAAGATAAATCTAGAAAATTGAATAAAGAATGTAGGGAATATGTGTATGAAAATCTTGATAGATTAGGTTTCGAATATGTGCCTTCATCTACAAGTTTTATCATTTTCCCAATTGAAATGGACGGTAAACCTTTCTTAGAAAAAATGACCGCCGAAGGTGTTGGTGTGCGAGCTTTTGAAATCTATGGTAAAAACTGGTGCAGAGTAAGCATGGGTACTATGGACGAGATGAAGTTGTTTACAGCTGCCCTTGAAAAAGTGCTAGTTTAAGTTTGAATTAGTCCAGGAGTTGAAAGAACGGATAATTGCCTTGACACAAAAATCCTGAATTCAACTCCTACGGACTATTCATAATTCATCTATCTACTCAAACCAAAACACTCGAAAAATGAATTTTGCACTACAAAAAACCCTCGAATTAATACTTATAATAGGTCTTGGTGTACTTCTACAAAAAAAAGTAGCCAAGCAAGATTTAAAAGGTGTTAAAGTCCTTATTCTAAGTGTGGCGTTACCAGCGACTATTTTCGTTGCCCTCTTAAAAATAGAACTTAATGGAACCTTATTGGTTTTTCCGTTAGCAGCCTTAACTTTTAATCTTCTCATGTTATTAGCCACCAAATACTTTTTGGCAGCATCTTTACATAAAGAGGAAAAGAGTAAAAAACGGACCTTGATGATGCTTTTACCATCTACTGCACCTGGTCTTTCTTGCTTTCCATTTATTGTAGCATACTTAGGTGATGATACCTTGGCCTTAGCTGCACTTGCAGATATTGGAAATAAAATATTTGTTCTGATACTTCTTTACATGCTAGCCATGCATTGGTATAGAAAAAATGCTGTTGTAGAAAAACAAGAATCTTCTTCAGCCAAATTAAAAGGACTGTTCATTTCTTTAATAAATGAACCTATAAACATAGTCATCGTAGTAGGTTTACTAATGTTAGGCTTCGGTTTGGACCTTTCTTCTTTACCTACATTCTTTCAAAACACAGCTTTGAGCATTAAAGATTTAATGACACCGTTAGTACTATTATTTATTGGTATGGCGGTTAGAATCAATAAAGGAGAGTTTAAATTGATCATTTCTATGCTGTTTCGTAGAATGGGGCTTGCATTTTTATTGAGCGGTCTTTTTGCATATACCATACCCGCTTTAACTCCGGCAATGATTTTACTATTAGTGGTATTCCCACAAAGTGCATGTAGCTTTTGGCCATTTGCCCATATGAGTGCCATACAGTCAATGGAAGAGAAAGATGAACAACCCAACCCTACTTTTGATGTTAACTTCGGATTAAACATTTTAGCATGTTCACTACCATTTTCAACACTACTAATTATAGGTATATTTTCATTTAGCGATTACTTTATTAATCCGATAACGTTGCTTGGGTTAGGCGCAATTATTTTAGCGATATCCTTTGCTCCAGACATTTTCAAAACAACCAGTTTCAGAGCAGATAGAGAGCGTAAAATTGCACGAAAAAAATTAAAAAAGAAATCTAAAATGACCATTGCAAAAGGTAATTATGAAGACGAGAAAACTTTGAACGAAGCAAAAGCCAGCTAAGACTTAATAGGTTTCTTTCATCCAATTATAAGGAGTTCTTTTCATCCAAAGGCCTCGAGTAAAATCAGGAAAATCTTGAGGCTCACCGTTATTCGCAATAGAAAGTTCAGAAAGTGGTGTTACCGCACTCCACGCCGCAGCATCATAAGCATCTAAAGGCGGTGCAATATTTTGCTTTGCTGATTCTACAAACGAATTCAATACAAAAAAGTCCATTCCGCCATGACCGGCATTCAATGCATATTCTCCGTATTTTTTCCAAAGTGGATGATCATACGTATCTAACCAGGGCTGAGCATCATCCCATTGATGAGGTTCTGATTTTCCTTCCACATAAATTCGACTACCGTCTACTTCCCAGAGTCCGTTAGCACCTTGCGCACGAAATCCTAAAGAGTAAGGTCTTGGCAAATTACAATCGTGAGTAATGATAATAGTTTCTCCGTTAGCAGTATCAATAGTAGAGGTAATAACATCACCTTGTTTAAACTTCACTTTTGCATTCGGATGTTCTTCACCACCTTCTTTAACAATATAATTATGCAACCCAATACCTTTTGAAGCATGCGAGGTCATTGACATAAAACGATTACCATGATTAACATCTGCCATTACTGCAATAGGTCCTAAACCATGGGTTGGGTATACATCTGCATTACGTTTTACCGAATGCTCGGTACGCCATTTAGACTCCGATATTCCTTTCTCACCAAACTCCACCCCTTTTCCATAAGCCGTTTTACCATCATTGAATTTTACATGTCGCAAATCATGCTGATAGCCACATCTATAATGCACCATTTCGCCAAATATATTTTGCTTTACCATATTCAGCACCGCCAAAACATCTCTACGATAATTCACGTTTTCTAAAATCATCATATGGGTACCTGTACGCTCATGTGTATTTACCAGATCCCAACATTCTTCTAAGGTATTAGATGCAGATACTTCTACCCCTGCATATTTACCAGCCTCCATAGCATCGACCGTCATACGGGTATGCCATAACCAAGGTGTAGCAATAATAACGGCATCAACATCTGGCAACGCCAAAAGGTTCTTATAATCTAATTCATTTGCTCCAAATACTTTTGGGGTTTTACCCATAGCATCGGCAATGTGCTTTTTAGCAATAGTTATTCTATCGGCATCAACATCACAAATAGCGGTAACATTCACATCTTTTCTAAGCAGTAAATTCTGTAAGTGGTTTGTACCTCTCAAGCCTACACCTATTAAACCAACATTAAGTTTATCGGCAGCACTAAAACTATTATGAGCAAAACCAGGCACTGCAAATAGTCCCATACCTGCTATTGATGTATTCTTAATAAAATTTCTTCTTGATGCCATGCGATGTGAATTTTATGAACTCTGAATTTATAAAAAGTTACCGACCCATATTAACTTATCATCAATTATAATGAGGATACCACCGATAATTTGTACGAATTTTAATCACATTCGCTATTTTTGCGCTGTAAATACAGAAAATTATGACATTACTTTTAATGGCTGCCGGTAGCGGTAGTAGATATGGAAAGCTTAAACAATTTGATGATTTAGGTCCTAATGGCGAGTTTTTAATGGAGTTTGCCATTTATGACGCCATCCAAAATAATTTTGAGCAAATTGTAGTTATTACAAAAAAAGAGAACGTTTCTTTTTTAGAAGAGCACCTTTCTAAAAGAATACCTATTACTATAAAATTAAATGTTCTTGCCCAAGAACTTACAGATTTACCTGACGGAGTTACGTTTACTGGTGAGCGCAAGAAACCATGGGGTACGGCACATGCAGTTTGGACCGCAAGAAAAGTAATCGACGGACCATTTGTAGTTCTTAACGCTGATGATTTTTACGGACAATCTGCTTATAAGAAAGCAGCTGATTTCATGAAATCTAATGATGAAGCTTATGCTCTTTTAGGATACACTTTAAAAGACACTTTATCTGAACACGGTTCTGTCTCTAGAGGTGTTTGTGAAGTAAACGGAGATTATTTAGTTTCTGTTCAAGAGCGTTTAAAATTGGTTCAAAAAGAGAACAACATTATTGATGAAGATACCAACCTAGAATTTACTGGTGATGAACAAGCTAGTATGAATTTTTGGGTATGTAGGCCTTCAATCTTTGATAAAATAGAATCTGAATTCAGAATTTTCTTGAAAGACGATGATCGTATTGCTAACAGCGAATTATACATTCCTTTAATGATACAAGAAATGTTACAAGCAAAAGAAATCGAAGTAAAATGTATACCTTCTGGTGGAGACTGGTTTGGTGTAACTTATGCAAGTGATAAAGAAAAAGCAATGAATAGTTTAAAAGAAAAATCTGAATCAGGTAAATACCCTGCTCCTATTTGGAAATAAGACTTTCGTTAGTATAAATTAAGACCCATTAGATATTCATTTAATGGGTTTTTTTATACTTCAAAATGATATAAACTAAAAAGAGTCCGATCTTAACAGAACGGACTCTTTTACGAGAACACTATATGAAAATGAAAAAATTTTAATTCGTTTTTTATTACACTGTAAATGTACAGGTAAGGTTAAGTATTAGAAACAAATTGATGTCAACTGCTTATTTTTTGTTGTCAGATGGTCTATTTTTGTTGTGAACTGAATTTATAGCTATGAAAATTAGAATAAAAGGTGATTCCGTTAGGTTTCGACTAACCCAATCAGAAGTTAAATCGCTTTCTACAAACGGCGAGATTTACGACAGTACTAATTTTGGAAGTCAAGTATTCAGTTACGGAGTTATTCTAAAAAGTAATGCCGAGCAATTACATATTAGCTTTGAGAACAATCGAGTTATTTTAGAAATGCCAGAAGCTGTAGGTAAGGTATGGTTTGAAAATGATATTATCACCTATGACCACACGATGAAAACAACGGCTGGCAACAAACTTTACTTACTTCTAGAAAAAGATTTTACCTGTCTTGACAATACCATTGAAGATCAATCTGACAATTACCCAAACCCTAAGTTGAGTTAAAATCAAGTCTATTTCGTCATTTTCAAGTCAGTTTTAATGAATTTGATTGCTGTCTTTACTTTTACATTTACTAAGTTTAGCGTATGGATGCAAAAACCGAACGCAACGTTTCATTTAGAGGATCAGAAGAATTTCTTGACATAGAAATAAAAGACCCCATTACTCATGCCGCAGGGTATCTCGGTGTTCGTGAAGCTTTAAAACATACTTTTAAAGAAATGGGCGTTCTTAGATCCATGCGAACGTTGCTTAGCATGAATCAGAAAGACGGTTTCGATTGCCCAAGTTGCGCATGGCCTGATCCAGAACATCCATCACCAGTAGCCGAATATTGCGAAAATGGGGCTAAAGCCTTAGGCGATGAAGCTACCACAGAAAAAATTGACGCCAGCTTCTTTCTAAAGAACTCGGTTGAAGAATTGTCTCAATTAACCGACTACGAACTCAACAAATTTGGGCGTTTAGTAGAACCATTGATTTTAAAATCTGGCAGTGTTCATTATGAGCCTATCTCTTGGCAAGCTGCTTTTGATTTAATTGCATCAGAATTAAAAAAAATAAATAATCCGGATGAGGCTATTTTCTATACCTCTGGTAGGTCTAGTAACGAGGCAGCCTTTTTATACGGTATGTTTGCCCGTGCTTTAGGTACCAATAATTTACCCGATTGCTCTAATATGTGCCATGAAAGTAGCGGTGTTGCATTAGGCGAAACTTTAGGTATAGGTAAAGGATCTACAACTTTAGAGGATCTTTACGAAGCAGAGGTCATTTTAATTGCCGGTCAAAACCCGGGTACCAATCACCCTAGAATGTTATCTGCATTAGAAAAATGCAAACAGAATGGCGGTAAGGTGATAAGCATTAATCCGCTTGAGGAATCTGGATTGGTAAATTTTAAAAATCCGCAACATCTTGGCGGATGGATCGGTGGTGGCGAAGACATGGCAGATATTCATTTGCCGGTCAACATCAACCAAGACATCCCTTTGGTAAAATTGATTCTTAAGAAATTAGGTGCTTTAGATGAACAATCACAAGATGTATTTGACCACGCATTTATCGAAAAATATACTGACGGATATGAATCATTAATTACTGATCTCAAGAATTATTCATCCGAAGAACTATTAGCGCAAACAGGCGTATCCGAAGAAAAAATTAATGAAACTGTATCGTTATTAGCAAGCAAATCTAAAATTATAGTGTGTTGGGCAATGGGGCTTACACAACATAAAAACGGCGTAGAGAATATTAGAGAATTTATAAACCTTCTTTTATTAAAAGGCGCAATAGGCAAACCTAATGCTGGGACATGCCCTGTACGTGGTCATAGTAATGTACAAGGCGACCGTAGTGTTGGTATTCAACATTTTGTTGATAAGGCAATGAACGAACGTATTAAAGAGCATTTAGGTTTTACACCACCAGATCACGAAGGTGTAGATGTGGTAGGCACCTTGAAAGCTATGTACGAAGGCAAAGCCAAAGTATTTATGTGCCTTGGTGGTAATTTTTTAATGGCGGCTTCTGACACCGAATACACTGCAAAAGGTTTACAAAATTGCGACCTTACCGTACAGGTCAGTACCAAATTGAACCGAACTCATTTAATTACTGGTAAAACAGCCCTAATTCTCCCTACTATAGGTAGGTCAGAGAAAGATATGAAAGACGGTAAACCTCGTCATTTTACGGTAGAAAATAGTATGGGTCGTGTAAAACGCTCTAAAGGAATTCTAAAACCTGCTGCTGACACTATAATGAGCGAACCAGAGATTATCGCAAATATGGGACATGCGTATTTTGGAGACAACCATTCTATGAACTGGAAGGCTTTAGGTAATGATTATGAATTGATCAGAACCCAGATAGATCAAGTTGCCAAAGGATTCAGTAAAACAGAAGAACGTTCTGTTGGTGCTGGTTACTACTTACCAAATAATGTACGTGAGTTAGATTTTAGCATGCTGCCTAACGGAAAAGCACAATTTTCGGTCAATAAATTACCCGAGCACAAATTGGCTAAAGATGAGTACATGTTAATGACCATACGTTCTCATGATCAATTCAACACCACCATTTACGGGTTAGATGATCGCTATAGAGGTGTCTATAATGCAAGACGTGTCATTTTTATGAATACCAATGACATGAAAGCCATCGGGCTCAAAAAATTAGATGTGGTCGATATTACCAGCACTTATGATGACCAGATTAGAACTGCTCATAATTTTAAGGTAGTACCGTACAATATACCATCAGGGAATTTGGCATCTTATTTTCCTGAAACCAATGTATTGGTACCCTACAATCATTTTGCCGACAGAAGTAAAACACCTATTAGTAAGTCAGTTAAGGTGAGATTGGTAAAAAAATAGTTAACTAATATTTTACTGACATTCAAATACTTAACAATCTGGTAACTCAAAAATAAGTTAGTAGTAACCTTATTATAAACTTATTATTCGAATCTTTACGGTCATATGTTTCAGTGCATGAAATCTATTGAATTGACCGTTTTCTCAAATACCCTTCTTGCATATAATAACAAGTTGGAGGTCAATCTACCCTTATTTCGTATATCAAAATTATCAGGTAAGAAACCTCCAATCATTTTATGAAAAAAAGACCAGTTGACATTGTAGTCATTTCTGATGTTCATTTAGGAACATACGGCTGCCACGCTAAAGAGCTTTTAAAGTATATGAAATCTATAAAGCCAAAAGAAGTAATTCTTAATGGTGATATTGTAGACATTTGGCAATTCAGTAAGCGCTACTGGCCCAAATCTCATATGAAGGTAATCAAACTTCTATTAGAATGGGTAGCGAAAGGTATTCCCGTGCATTACGTAACAGGCAACCATGATGAGCTTTTGCGCAAGTTTTCTGGGAATAGCATGGGATCATTAAGTATTGTCAATAAAATGGTGATTCCGCTTGAAGATAAAAAAGCATGGATTTTTCATGGTGATGTTTTTGATGTCACCATGCAACATTCTAAATGGGTTGCCAAGCTTGGTGCGAAAGGGTACGACTCTTTAATTCTACTAAATAGAGGTATTAACTTCGTTAGTAAGAAAATAGGTAGAGGTCCGATTTCTATGTCAAAAAAGATAAAAAACAGTGTAAAATCTGCCGTTAAGTTTATAAATGATTTTGAGCAGATTGCCGCCGATATCGCTATAGAAAATGGTTATGATTTTGTGATATGCGGACATATTCACCAACCAGAAATTCGTGACATAAAGACGGATAAAGGTGAGGTTACCTATTTAAATTCAGGAGACTGGATCGAGAATTTAACCGCACTTGAATACTATAAGGGCAAGTGGAAATTGTATTCATACTTAGAAGACCAACTGACTATAGACCATCAAGAAGGTAGCAAAGAAGAAACCTTTGTATTAGAAAAGGCAGAACTTTTCGAAAGCCTATTAGAAGAGTTTAGAATTAGTGGAATGACCCAACAAACCAAATGAAAGTACTATTCGCAATACAAGGTACCGGCAACGGACATTTAAGCAGAGCACGAGACGTTATACCTGCTCTTTTGAAACACAACATTTCTTTAGACATTTTGGTGAGTGGCATACAAGCAGACATAAAGCTGCCCTACCCGGTTAGATATCAATTAAAAGGACTAAGTTTCATTTTTGGAAAAAAAGGAGGCGTAGATGTCTGGAAAACCTATTACAGGGCAAACTCTCTTCGATTACAGAAAGAAATTAAAAGCATACCTGTAGAAGATTACGATCTCATTATAAATGATTTTGAACCGGTAACAGCGTGGGCATGTAAGTTGAAAAACAAACCTTGTTATAGTTTTAGTCACCAGGCCGCAGTACTATCAAATTTAGCCCCAAAACCCAAGAAAAAAGACAGAATGGGTAAATGGATATTAAACAATTACGCCCCAACAAGCCAACAGTTTGGCTTACATTTTAAGTCGTACGAATCTAACATTTACACACCCATAATCAGAAACGATGTTCGTTCTGCCATTGTTTCTAATGGCGAACATTACACCGTTTATTTACCCTCATATAGTGATGAAAAACTATTGCGTTTTTTAAGTAAGATGAAGAACATAAAATGGGAAGCTTTTTCAAAGCACAACAACTATGAATATTTCAGCAATAACATTCATATAAAACCCATTACCAATGAAGCCTTTGTAAAAAGTATGGCTTCTAGCAAAGGTGTCTTATGCGGAGCCGGTTTTGAAACCCCTGCAGAAAGTCTTTTCATGCAAAAGAAACTACTTGTTATACCTATGAAGGGACAATACGAACAGCAATGCAATGCCGCAGCATTAGCAGAAATGGGCGTTCCCGTAATTAAATCGCTCAAAAAAAAGCATCTAGACAAGGTGAAACATTGGTTAGATACAGATATTGTTATACCTGTAGATTATCCAGACAATACAGATAAAATTGTTTCAAAACTTCTAGAAGAATCTCTAATAATTAACCAAGCGGCAAGCCCGATAGGCATAGAATTGAAAACATAATTAATATTTCAACACAAGCATCGGAACATTTAAATCTCGATTATCGAGTAGTTCACTAAAAGCTCCCTATATCCTTGAAAAAACATAAAGACACCATTTTGTACGCATCAGATTTTGGTGAAGATTTTACATGGGGCGTATCAACTGCAGCATACCAAATTGAAGGCGGTCATGATGCAGACGGTAAAGGTCGATCCATTTGGGACAAGTTTACCGACACCCCGAAAATGATTCTTAACGGAGACCATGCAAATGTTTCCTGCGATTTTTATCATAAGTATAAAGAAGATATTCTTTTGATGAAGTCCATGAATATCGATAACTATAGATTTTCAATTTCGTGGACTAGGATTTTACCATATGGAGTCGAAACCATAAATGCTGAAGGTGTAGATTTCTATAATAAAGTGATCGACTTTTGCCTAGAAAACGAAATTACCCCTTGGGTGACACTATACCATTGGGATTTACCACAAATATTGGAAAACAAAGGAGGATGGACAAATAGGGAAATCGTAGCCTGGTTTTCAGAATTTACACAAGTCTGTGCCAATGCTTTTGGCGACCGAGTTAAACATTGGATGGTCTTGAACGAACCCATGGTATTTACAGGAGCTGGATATTTTTTAGGTGTACATGCACCCGGCAAGAAAGGACTAAAGAATTTTCTACCTACCGCACACCACGCAGTTCTTTGTCAGGCAGCCGGTGGCAGATTACTTAGAACATTAGTACCCGATGCTCAAATAGGCACTACATTTTCATGCTCGCAAATTACCCCATACAGACAGAATAAGCGAGATAGAAAAACTTCTATCATGGTCGATGCTTTGCTTAATCGTTTATTTATAGAACCAGCTCTAGGATTAGGCTACCCCACAAATGAAGCACCGATTCTAAAAAAATTAAAACCCTACATTCAACCGACCGATATGGATGATTGTAAGTTCGATTTTGATTTTATCGGGATTCAAAATTATACCCGCGAAAAAGTAAAATACAGCCTTTTGGTACCATACATAAGGGCTAAAATTGTAAAAGCTAGCAAACGAAATGTAGAAACAACCTTGATGGATTGGGAGGTTTACCCACCTAGCATTTACAATATGATCAAAAAGTTCGGGAAGTATCCTCAGATTAAAAAAATAATCATCACTGAAAATGGGGCTGCTTTTAAAGACACTATTGAAGGAGAAGTTATACCTGACACAGACCGATTAAATTTTCTACAACAATATTTGGGTGAAGTTCTAAAAGCGAAGCAAGAAGGCTTAAATATACACGGATACTTTGTTTGGACGTTTACAGACAATTTTGAATGGGCAGAAGGCTACTTCCCCAGGTTCGGGTTAGTACATATCGATTTTAAAACACTAAAGAGAACCATTAAAGAATCTGGAAAATGGATCTCTAAATTCTTAACCAGCTAAAATAAAGGACATAAAAAAAGCCGATGCTCCCATCGGCTTAAGCTTCTATCCAAAAAACATGTACACATCTTACACGCACAAGTCAAAGATATACGGACTTTCTTTATTCTGTGTTAAGACTATTATAGGAAACCGTTACCTTATTGAAAAGCTGGCATTCCTGTAATATCTGCACCTGTGATCAATAAATGAATATCATGAGTTCCCTCGTAAGTAATTACACTTTCTAAGTTCATCATATGACGCATAATGCTGTATTCGCCGGTAATACCCATACCACCTAATACCTGTCTTGCTTCACGAGCAATGTTAATAGCCATCTCCACATTGTTTCTTTTCGCCATTGAAATTTGAGCAGTAGTCGCTTTACCTTGATTCTTTAATTGTCCCAAACGAAACGCCAATAATTGCGCTTTGGTAATTTCAGTAATCATTTCCGCCAATTTCTTTTGTTGCAATTGCGTAGCTGCAATAGGCTTACCGAATTGCACACGCTCTTTTGCATATCTTAAGGCCGTATCATAGCAATCCATCGCTGCACCGATAGCACCCCAAGAGATACCATATCTAGCAGAATCTAAACAACCTAGCGGCGCACCTAATCCTGATTTGTTTGGTAAAATATTTTCCTTCGGAACTTTTACGTTATCAAATATCAATTCTCCTGTTGCAGAAGCTCTTAATGACCATTTGTTATGCGTTTCTGGCGTTGTGAAACCTTCCATACCACGCTCTACGATTAAACCGTGAATACGCCCTTCTTCATTCTTTGCCCAAACAACGGCAATATCACAAAAAGGTGAATTCGATATCCATAGTTTAGCGCCATTTAAAAGATAATGGTCTCCCATATCTTTATACTTAGTTTCCATACCACTTGGGTTAGAACCATGGTTAGGCTCGGTTAACCCGAAAGACCCCATCCATTCACCAGAAGCTAATCTTGGTAAGTATTTTTTTCGTTGCTCTTCTGTACCATACGTGAATATAGGGTACATTACCAAAGAAGATTGTACCGATGCCGTAGAACGCACACCACTATCTCCCCTTTCAATTTCTTGCATGATTAGTCCGTAACTAATCTGATCTAAGCCCGCACCACCATATTCCTCTGGAATATATGGACCAAAAGCGCCTATTTCGGCAAGACCTTTTATTATCTGCTTTGGGAATTCTGCTTTTTGAGCATATTCTTCAATTATTGGAGATACATCTCGCTTCACCCATTGGCGTGCCGCATCACGAACTAACAGATGCTCTTCAGAAAGTAAATCATCTAAATTGTAGTAATCGGGTGCTTCAAATAAATCTGGTCTCATAACAATGCTTTTATCAAAGATAAATAAAGAAATATAACAATATAAAAGACTAAAGTTACATTTTTAAATAAAATTCTTTAGTCAAGTCCACATACTCAGCAGTATAGATATGCCTTTCAGTTTCAATAATTAATTCTGTGGTATTGTATTCTTTCGCTACTCTAGAGAACGTCAACAACACACGTTTTATTTCTGCAGCTGGGTTGCCTTTTACATGAAGACATTCTTTTGGAAACAAACCTAAGTCTGCTGCCATATGTATAAAAGACTCTTTTTCTTTAAAAGGTAAAATTGTAGTGAACAATCCGTTTTCGGTTAACAATTTCGAAACACCCTCTAAAAGCTCGTTGAAAGGAAGAAACTCATTTTGTCGCGCCTGATCTCGTTGTAAATTTCCAGAAGTTACCATCTCAGAATAAAAAGGTGGGTTACACACAATCAATTCATATTGATCTTCAATTTCGTCTACGAACTCATCTAGACCAGCATGATAACAATATAATCGATCTCCCCATGGCGATAATTCAAAATTCTCAACACATTGTTCATAGGCATCTGCATCAATCTCTATGGCATCCATTACTTCAGCAAAGCATCGTTGTGCTAACATTAAAGAAATAACACCGGTACCGGCACCAATATCAAGAATAGATTCAGGTTTGTTTTTGACATTTGTCCAAGCACCTAAAAGAACACCGTCAGTACCAATTTTCATGGCGCAGCGATCTTGGTTGACACTGAACTGCTTAAATTTAAAAGGTTCGCTCACAGTAAAATCCTAATCCGTTAAATCATTTAATATTCTACTTTTGGCATCTGCCAAATAGCTTCTACCAATAGTATATCTAATACCGCCAATTTCAACACTATTACCTTCAACCACACTAACCTTATCAACGGCAATGGTATACGATCTATGAATTCTAAGAAAATTATCGCCAGGCAGCTCATCTGTAAAACTACTTAGCGTTCTATGGATGATATATTTTGCGGTTGGGGTAATGATTCTGATATAATCTTTAAGGCTTTCTATCACCATAATTTCATCAAGATATATTTTCTGAAGTTTCTTTTTATCGACCTTTACAAAAATAGAAGGCTTCTCGTCTTTATCTGACGAACCATTGTCTGATCCTTTCTTTAAACCAATTACACGGTCTACAGATTTAAAAAAGCGTGGTAGAGAAATAGGCTTCACCAAATAATCTATAGCCTCAAGTTCAAAACTCTTCAACGCATGTTCTTCATGTGCCGTAGTCATGATAACAAATGGTTTTTTATGTAGGGTACTCAAAAATTCCAATCCGTCAAGAAAAGGCATATTAATGTCCAAGAACATAATATCAACTTGGTTGTTTCTTAAAAAAGTTGATGCATCTAAAGCATTTGAAAAGGTGCCTTCTAATTGCAATTCTTTAACTCTCTCTATATAGTTTTTAAGCACATTTACAGCCAACGGTTCATCATCTACAACTATCACTTTCAAAATCATATCACCTTAAGCTTTAAAAAAACATTGAACATTTTATTCTCTTCGAATATCTGCAAATCATAATCATTTTTACCATAGTCCAACTCTAAACGCTTTTTCACATTAGACAGACCGATACCACCTCTTTTTACAGGATAAACATACTCTTTATTGACATTAGGTATAGAGTTTGAGACTTTAAAATCCATAAAGCCGTCTTCAACTTTTACATCAATTTTTATTTTCATTTCCCCAATATTCTTACTGGCTCCATGTTTAAAGCAATTTTCTATAAGAGGAATAAGCAACATAGGCGGTATTTTACAATTAACAAGATCGCCAGATATATTCATATCAATTTTTAAAGAATCATCGAAGCGAATGCGTTCCAAATCTATATAATTTCTAATACAATTGATCTCACTAGTTAAATCTTGCCGCTGCTTTTTTGTGGCATACAATAAATAACGCATCAGCTCAGATAACTTTAAAATAACCTCAGGTGCCTGATGAGATTTTTCTAGCGTTAAAGAATAGATATTATTTAAGGTATTGAAAAAGAAATGTGGAGAAACCTGAGAACGTAAAAAACGGAGCTCAGTTTTTAATTGTCGCTTTTCTAAATCGTGAAGCTTACTACTTTCTCTAAGCCAATCTACCGTAAGTTTAATTACGGTAAAAAATGATATTACATAAACTTCGCCAATCATGGCCTGTACTGCGTAGCCAATAGTAAGTGTATCTATAATTTCATTTGCTTCGGGCATAACGTCAGTACTCACCAAATAATAGGTAAGGTTATATTTGAATAAGAGCATTATGATTAAAGCCAATAATATATATATCGTATACTGAACGTATTTTTTGGTATAAATGAACTTCGGCATTAAATAGTAGGCATTCAAATACGCCAAAAACATGTGTATAGGAAAACCTATTAAATTGGTACGTAAAGAAAGTAGAAAATCGTCGTGAATGAAGGTCCAACGAAAAGTATTAAACCCGAAGTAGACCAACCAAAATAAAATATGGTGCCAGGGTTTAATATTTTTATTAATAGAAGAAAAATACCCGTTAAAGTATTTAGTAACCCTATTAGCCATACTAATCTTTCCTTAATTATAATGACTGCTAAAACTAAGAAAAAATAAAGCTACATTAACAAACATTATAATTCATTAGCAAGAGCAGAAAATAGTTTAATGGAAAATATATAATATTTACGAAAGGTATAAATCTACAAGTCCCTCTGGGGTCTTCACAAAAATACTTTTGTTCTCGCGGTCTATTTTGGTAATGATATCATCACTAACAGGTATAAGCAGTTGCTTATCTTCTTTCTCTACCTCGAACAAGGCTTGCGCTGTAGTATCGTTTACACTTTGTACAATACCAATATCACCATGAACAGAATCTATCATTGTAAAGCCAATAATTTCGTGGTAATAGAACTTGTTCCCCGTAAGTTTAGGCAACATGTTAAGGGGTAAATAGAGTCCAGATTTCATGATGCGATCAGCATCAGATTCTGATTTTACTTCTTCAAAATCTATACGTAGTAAGTTCGATTTATGAAGTCGGCATTTTTTAATAAAAAATGGAACCAGATTGTTTCCTAAAGAAACGAATACTGATTCCATGTTTTCGTATATCTCCGGATCATCGGTATCTAGTTTTACTAGTACCTCACCTTTGAAACTATATTTTGAAACGATATTACCTAGGTAGAAACAATCTTCCTTTCGCATCGTCTCTTAAAAATTATGCTTTATCTTCTTCAGCAGCCGGAGCTTCTGGAGTTTCAACAACTTGTTCTGGCTCGCCAGCAGCTTCAACAGCTTCTACCTCAGATTCAGCGTTTTCACCTTCAGCAACTTCTGGTAAAGCAGCAGCGGCAGCATCAGCAGCACGCTTATCGTTTACTTCTTTTTCTAATTTCAAAGCAGCAGCTCTTTCATCAGCTTTTACTTTATCTAAACCACCAACTTTGTTAGCAATAGAAGCTTCTTTTTCAACAACCCAAGCATTGAATTTTTCTTCTGCTTGCTCTTCAGTTAATGCACCTTTACGAACACCACCTAATAAGTGATGCTTTAAAAGAACACCTCTATAAGAAAGAATAGCTTTAGCTGTATCTGTAGGTTGTGCACCATTTTGCAACCACTGTACTGCATTATCGATATTAAGTTCAATTGTTGCAGGGTTTGTATTAGGATTGTAGATACCTAATTTCTCTAAGAATTTACCATCTCTTTTAGCTCTTGCATCTGCAGCAACTACCCAATAGAATGGTTTTCCTTTTTTACCGTGTCTTTGTAATCTAATTTTTACTGGCATATCACATTAATTTGTAGGGTGCCCGACCCTTGATTATTAATTCTAGTTTTTTAACTCGTTCGCCATCAGTAAGCAAAGCTAATCTGAAAGCGGGTGCAAATATAATTCAAAATACCGAAATGACAATCATGATTAATAGTTATTTAAATAACCACAAATAGATTTCATTTTAAATCGGATGTAAAAATAAAAAAACACAATCAAAACCTCAACAAATACTAACAATCAACAACCCTCATCCCTGTTTTACAAAAATTAAAATTTGATGAATTATACATAAATATATGCTCCTAAATTTATCCGTTAATAACTCTTTGTAATTCTACTTTTTCGAACACCTCCTTTTTTGTAATTTTATATGCACTTTTTAGGTCAAGTAACTGACCGCTTTTTAACACACAGAAAATTCGTTATGTACCTCATCTTTGATACCGAAACCACCGGTCTTCCAAAAAAATGGAATGCCCCTATTACCGACACTGACAACTGGCCGCGTTGTATTCAGATAGCATGGCAGTTGCATGACGAAATGGGAAAATGCATTGAGCATGAAGACTATTTGGTTCGCCCAGACGGATTCAATATTCCCTATGATGCCGAACAAATTCACGGTATTTCTACAGAGCTGGCAGAGCAAAAAGGTATTTCTCTATCTGAGGTATTAGAGAAATTCAACATTGCCATGTCTAAAACAAAATTTGTAGTTGGGCAGAATGTGGGGTTCGATTTAAATATTATGGGTGCCGAGTTTCACCGTTTGGGTGTTGAAAATCCACTACAAGAATTACCCATTTTAGATACCTGTACAGAGCACACCGCAAAACTTTGTCAAATTCCTGGTGGTAGAGGTGGTAAATTCAAGCTACCTACACTAACAGAACTGCATCAATATTTATTTGGCGAGCCATTTGGCGAAGCGCATAATGCAACTGCCGATGTTGAAGCAACCACGCGTTGTTTCCTAGAGCTTATTCGTAAGCAACAGTATACAAAAGAACAATTAGATGTTCAGCCAGATTATTTCAAGAATTTCTCTGAGGCGAATCCGAAAGAGATTGAACTTATTGGTCTTAAACACATTAACCTAAAAAAGGCATCGAAGAAAATAGCCGATGCACTTTGGGCAAAAGATACTGGCGGAGTTTCTCAAGAAGAAATTCAAGAGAACTTAGCAACATTAGAAAACGCAAGTTTTGCACATTTACATAATCACACTCAATTTTCCATCCTTCAATCGACTATAAGCGTACCTGCTTTAGTTGCAGCTGCTGCAAAAGCTAAAATGCCTGCGGTTGCCATGACGGATCATGCAAATATGATGGGTGCTTTTCACTTCGTAAACGGAGTGTTGAACCATAATAAAGGTGTAGTATCAAGAAATGAAGCAAACCAAAAACGTTATGAAGCAACCCAAAACGGTACGTTAGAAGAAGGGCATGAACCTTTAACCGAACTACCAGAACCTGAACAAGAAATCACCCCTATTATAGGTTGCGAATTTCAGGTCTGTGAAGATCACACCAACAAATCACAAAAAGATAACGGGTATCAAATAGTAATGCTTGCTAAGACCAAACAAGGGTATTTGAACCTTGCAAAAATGTCTTCTATAGCATTCGTTTCGGGTAAATATTATGTCCCCCGAATAGATAAAAAAGTTGTTGAGCAATACAAAGAAGATGTCATGGTGTTGACAGGTAACTTATACGGTGAAGTACCTAGTAAGGTTTTAAATGTTGGTGAAAACCAAGCTGAAGAAGCGCTAATTTGGTGGAAAGAAACTTTTGGCCATGACCTATATATTGAAATCATGCGCCACGGTCAAGAAGACGAAGATCGTGTAAACCAAGTATTAATTCAGTTTGCTAAAAAACACAATGTAAAACTAGTTGCCACCAACAATACCTATTACGCAGAGAAAGAAAATGCACATGCGCATGATATTCTTTTATGTGTTAAGGATGGTGAAAAACAAGCTACACCAATAGGTCGTGGTCGCGGCTATCGTTACGGACTACCGAACCAAGAATACTACTTTAAGTCATCTGATGAGATGAAAGAGCTTTTTAAGGATATACCTGAAGCTATCATCAATATTCAAGAAATTATAGATAAAGTAGACACCTTTACATTGGCACGCGATGTACTGTTACCAGCTTTCGATATTCCTAAAGAATTTCAATTCGAAGAGGATAAATTAGATGGCGGTAAGCGTGGTGAGAATAAATTTCTACGTCATATCACCTATGAAGGTGCCAAGAAAAGATATGGCGAAATTACACCTGCTATTGATGAACGACTAGATTTTGAGCTTAAGGTAATTGAAAAAACCGGCTACCCTGGTTACTTCTTAATTGTAGAAGATTTCATTAGGGCTGCGAGAGCTATGGATGTATCCGTAGGTCCTGGTCGTGGATCTGCTGCAGGATCTGCCGTTGCCTACTGTTTATGGATTACCAATTTAGACCCCATTAAGTACGACTTACTTTTTGAGCGTTTCCTAAATCCGGATCGTGTAAGTATGCCCGATATTGATATTGATTTTGATGATGAAGGGCGTGGTCGCGTTATGGATTATGTAATCGATAAATATGGTTCAAATCAAGTAGCACAGATTATCACTTATGGTACTATGGCTGCCAAATCTGCTATTAGAGATACGGCTCGTGCTTTAGATTTGCCTTTGCAAGATTCCGATCGCATGGCAAAATTGATACCTGACATGTCTAAGCTAAAGAAGATTATTGGGGTCGATGAAAAAGTCTTACGATCAAAGTTCAGGTCAGAAGATTTAGAAAAAATAAATGAGCTTTTAGCAATTTCTGAAGGTGATGGCCTCGAAGCAGAAACCTTAAACCAAGCCTATATTCTAGAAGGATCTGTACGTAACACTGGTATACATGCCTGTGGGGTAATTATTACTCCCGATGATATCACCAAGTTCGTACCTGTGGCACTTGCTAAAGATTCTGAAATGTACTGCACCCAGTTTGACAACTCGGTTGTGGAAGATGCAGGATTGTTGAAGATGGATTTCTTGGGATTAAAAACGTTGACCTTAATTAAGGATACCGTTAAAATCGTGAAAGCGAAACATGGTGTTGAATTGGATCCAGAGAATTTTCCGCTAGATGATGTAAAAACATACGAGCTCTTCCAAAGAGGAGAAACTGTTGGAGTGTTCCAATATGAATCTCCCGGTATGCAGAAACACATGAGGGCGTTAAAACCTACTGTTTTTGCGGATTTAATTGCCATGAACGCCTTGTATCGCCCTGGTCCGATGGAATACATACCAAGTTTCATTGCCCGAAAACATGGTACCGAAGAGATTGTATATGACCTTGATGCCAATGAAGAATACTTAGCAGAAACCTATGGTATTACGGTATACCAAGAGCAAGTGATGTTATTATCGCAAAAGTTGGCGGACTTTACAAAAGGTGAAGCCGATGTCTTGCGTAAAGCGATGGGTAAAAAACAAAAGCACGTACTAGATAAGATGAAGCCTAAGTTCATTGAACAAGCTTCAGCAAAAGGACATGCCGTTGATAAACTAGAGAAAATCTGGAAAGATTGGGAGGCATTCGCAGCCTACGCCTTTAACAAATCTCACTCTACTTGCTACGCTTGGATCGCATACCAAACCGCATATTGCAAAGCCCACTACCCTGCTGAATACATGGCTGCTGTATTGAGTAACAATATGAATGATATTAAACAGGTTACCTTCTTCATGGAAGAATGTAAGCGCATGGGCTTAGAAGTATTGGGTCCAGATGTAAATGAATCGTACTATAAATTTGCGGTGAACGATGCCGGTGCTGTCCGTTTCGGAATGGGTGCCGTAAAAGGTGTTGGTCGCGGTGCTGTTGAAACCATAGTCGAAAACAGAAAAGAGGAAGGAGAATACAAATCAGTTTTTGATTTTGCGAAACGAATAGACCTTCGTGCCGCCAATAAAAAAGCATTTGAAAGTTTAGCCGTTGCGGGTGGTTTTGACTCGTTCGGTGATACACATAGAGCTCAGTATTTTCATAATGAAGGAGACGGAGTCACATTTTTAGAAAAGACCATAAAGTATGGTGCTAAGTTTCAAGAAAGCGAAAACTCAAGTCAAGTAAGTCTTTTTGGCGATGCCAGCGAAGTACAAATACCAGAACCTGTGGTACCGCCATGTGAAGAGTGGGGTACTATGGAAAAACTCCGCAGAGAAAAAGAAGTAGTAGGTATTTATATCTCTGGTCACCCGTTAGATGATTTTAAAACCGAAGTAAAGGCATTTTGTAATGCCAATATAGCTTGTGTGCACGATTTACCTTCCTACGTGAACAGAGAACTTACGTTTGCCGCCGTAATTACAGATGTACAGCATAGAGTTTCTAAAAACGGAAAAGGATGGGCAGCATTTACGATGGAAGATTACACGGACTCTTATGAATTCCGAATTTTTGGAGAGGAGTATCTGAAATTCAGACACTTCTTAATGATAAATTCCTTTGCCTACGTAAAACTATTTGTTCGTGACGGATGGATGAATAAAGATACCGGCAAAAAAGGAGACCCTAGAATGCAGTTCAATAGCTTCATGCTATTACAAGAAGTCATGGAAACATACGCCAGAAAGCTTACGATAAAACTAAACATCGCCAATCTAAAAGAGGAGAACGTGCGCACATTAAAAGACACCTTTACCAATCATAAAGGAGAGCATAATGTTAACTTTATTGTTTACGAAATGAAAGAAAAAATCAAAGTAACTTTAAATAGCCGTAAACAAAAAGTAAATATTTCGACCGAGTTATTACAACTTTTAGAAAAACAAGACGTTCACTTTAAACTGAATTAAAGCAGTATGCATCACTTACAACAAGTGAAAAAGTGGTTTTCGTATGAGATGTTAGTTAAGCTTAACTTTTATTTAGCGTTACAATGTAAGAAATGAACTATATAAATTGATAAATTAGCTTGATACCTGAATAGGCAAAACGAATTGTTAGCCTGTAAGGAAACAGAAGAATAATTGACTAAATTTGCATAATCAATAAAAGATATTAAGATGGCATTAGAAATAACAGATGCTACTTTTGACGAGGTAGTTTTAAAAAGCGATAAACCAGTAGTAGTAGATTTTTGGGCAGCATGGTGCGGTCCTTGTCGTATGGTAGGTCCTATCATCGACGAAGTTAGTACTGAATATGACGGCAAAGCTGTTGTTGGTAAAGTTGATGTTGATGCAAATCAAGAATTCGCAGCCAAGTACGGGGTACGTAATATACCTACCGTATTAGTTTTTAAAGGTGGTGAAATTGTAAGCAGACAAGTAGGTGTATCACCTAAGAAAGTTTATACAGATGCAATTGATGCAGCTTTGTAAGCACAACACACTTATATAATAGATAAAAAGAGCTGGCATATGCCAGCTCTTTTTATTTGGCACAATTTTAATTCGACCATTACAGTTAGTTCATATGTCTTTATTATCTTTAAAATTGTGAATCTACAATCAGAATTAAACAAATCATCGCTATTCTCTAACCTAGAGCTGCTTGCCAACCAAGTAGTAGAAGGTTTCATTAGCGGAATACACCGCAGTCCGTTTCATGGGTTCTCTGCAGAGTTTGCCGAACACAAAATCTATAACAACGGCGAAAGCACTAAACATATAGATTGGAAACTTTTTGCAAAAACCGATAAACTCTACACAAAGCGATACGAAGAAGAGACCAATTTAAGGTGCCACATGATCTTAGATAATTCTGCGTCCATGTATTATCCGCAGGTAGATAATTTGGGTATCGATTCTTTAAATAAGATAGGATTTAGCGTCTTGGCGATAGCCGCGTTAATGAACGTGCTTAAAAGGCAGCGTGACGCCGTTGGTTTAAGTATTTACTCCGATGCTTATAATTATTACGCACCAGAAAAAGGAAGCGAACGTCATTTTCAAATGCTATTAGCGCAATTAAGTGCAGTTGGTATGGCAAAGAATCCGCCAAAAGAGACAAATACTTATACCTATTTGCATCAAATTGCAGAGAATATTAAACGTAGAAGTCTCATTTTTCTGTTTACGGATATGTTTCAAACCGAAAAAAATGATGATGAATTGTTCGAAGCGCTACGACATTTAAAATATAATAAGCATGATGTGGTACTTTTTCATCCGATGGATAAACAGCGCGAATTATTCTTCAATTTTGAAAATACACCAAAGAGATTTGTCGATGTTGAAACTGGCGAACATTTAGATTTGTATGCCGATAATATTAAAGAAGCTTATAATGAACGTATTACTGAGTATTTATCTGACATAAAAATGAAATGCGCCCAGTATAAAATCAAATATGTAGATATAGATATACACCGAGATTTCTCAACAGTGCTCAATACTTTTCTCGTGGAAAGAAATAAATTTCTCTAGACTGAAAAAAAAGTAAAAAAAATGTTTGCGCAATACAAATAACTACATATATTTGCACTCGCTAAACGCCACGGTCTGGTAGTTCAGTTGGTTAGAATACCTGCCTGTCACGCAGGGGGTCGCGGGTTCGAGTCCCGTCCAGACCGCTAAAAGCTCTCAAGAAATTGAGAGCTTTTTTCGTTTGCAACTTTTTTTCTGTTTTATGACCAATCACTACGTATACATTATTTATTCTGCTTCGCATGATGTCTATTACAAAGGATATTCCACAGATTATATACTGAGATTGGAACAGCATAATCAAGGCAAAACAACATACACCAAAAACAAAGGGCCATGGAAACTAGTCTATGCAGAAAAATTAGATTCCAAAAAAGAAGCGCTCATAAAAGAGAAAATGCTGAAAAGGCAACATAGACAATATCTAATCTGGCTTTTTAGTCAAAAAACAAACCTTATAAAAACAGGTTAGAATACATGTCTCGGCTCAGCCGAGAGGGTCGCGAGTTCGAGTACTTGCTTGTCACAGCTCAGTCGAGAAGCAGACCGCAAAAAGCTCTCAAGAAATTGAGAGCTTTTTTCGTTTGTAACCTTTTTTCTGTTTTATGACCAATCACTACGTATACATTATTTATTCTGCTTCGCATGATGTCTATTACAAAGGATATTCTACAGATTATACCATGCGACCGAAACAACATAATCAAGGCAAAACAACATACACCAAAAACAAAGGACCATGGAAACTAGTCTATAGAGAAAAATTAGATTCCAAAAAAGAAGCGCTCATAAAAGAGAAAATGCTGAAAAGGCAACATAGACAATATCTACTCTGGCTTTTTAGTCAAAAAACGAATCTTATAAAATAGCTTAGAATACATGTCTCGGCTCAACCGAGAGGGTCGCGGGTTCGAGTACTTGCTTGTCTCGGCCCAGCCGAGAGCCAGACCGCTAAAAGCTCTCAAGAAATTGAGAGCTTTTTTTCGTTTATAAACTTTTTTCTGTTTTATGACCAACCACTACGTATATATTATTTATTCTACTTCACATGATGTCTATTACAAAGGATATTCTACAGATTATAAAATGCGATTGGAACAACATAATCAAGGCAAAACAACATACACCAAAAACAAAGGACCATGGAAACTGGTTTATGCAGAAAAATTAGATTCTAAAAAAGAAGCGCTCATAAAAGAGAAAATGCTAAAAAGGCAACATTGACAATATCTACTCTGGCTTTTTAGTCAAAAAACGAATCTTATAAAATAGCTTAGAATACATGTCTCGGCTCAACCGAGAGGGTCGCGGGTTCGAGTACTTACTTGTCGCGGCTTAGCCGAGAACCAGAACGAAAAAAGCTCTCAATTTTTTGAGAGCCTTTTTATATACAAATATTTTACTTTATTGAATTTTTAAATAGTGCTACACATACGCTGTTACACTAATTTTCTTCGCGTTCTCATCATACGCTCTTGCATTATTTTAGCGTATAGAATCTGATTCTCTTCAATTTGTCTTTCTAAAGAAGAAACTACGTTAACAGCCTTTTCTTTAATAGAACTTTCTACTTTCGAATCTTTGCGTTTATTCGGACTATCAATCGTTAAATCATTCAATAGAGAATTCAACTCATTAGAAACAGATTTCTTAGATAGCGATTGACCATTTTTCGGTTTAGAACTAGACTTAAATAGGTTTAAAAACATAAGGCGATAAGATTTTGAGGTTCTATTTATAACGATCTAATTCCAATAATAGTATAATATAAGTAATCTTTTTCTTACACTAAAACTATTTGACGTATTTAAGAATATAAGCCAAACTCCTAAAACGAAATATTCTAGCTTGATAAAATGGTTTACTACCGTTATTATACTCATATTTTAAGGTCCTTAAAATACTAGAAAAGCAAAAAGTTTGTTACCTTATTATAAAATCTATTCATTTGACCATATGTCTAAAAACTGGTATGTACTTTATGTTAAACCCAAAAATGAGAAAAAGGTAGCCGAAAGACTATCTATTCAAAACATTGATGTGTACTGCCCTATGATAAAAAAAATTAAGCAATGGAGCGATCGAAAAAAGAAAATAGAAGTTCCATTATTTAAATCATACGTTTTTGTAAATATTTCGGAATGCGAAAGACAAAAAGTCTTTGAAGTGCCAGGGGTTGTTCGCTATTTATTTTGGCTGGGTAAACCCGCAATAGTTCGTGAGGTTGAAATGGAAACTTTAAAAAAATGGCTATCAAACGATACTGTCGAAAACTACACTCTAACCAAATTAGAATCTGGCGATAGAGTAGCCATTAAACATGGAGCTTTAAAGAACAAAAAAGCTGAAATCATAGAAATAGGCAAAACCCGTGTTAAATTAATTTTAGAAGGTATGGGTGTTGTCCTTAATATGAAGATTAAGAATCTTGTATAATATACATCAGATTTCTGTGATGTTCTTTATTCCAAAACCATGAAAGTATTACAAATTCATTTTGTGATAATTAATTGTGCAGATAATCGATCAATTCTACCTTTAATCTATTTCAAAATTCTACCAATTTAAATATCAAATAGTTAGCTATATTTTTTTGACAGATTTTACCGCTAATATTTGTCGATATACCTTAAAACATTTGCTAAAAATACATATTCCGTAATTTTTAAATTTGTTAACATTTTATTTTGGAATGTATCTTTTAGCAACATATGTTTGTTTTGTTATTTAATTCTCCCCATTTAGTTGTTTGAAATCATTGACCTTTAAACTTCCCCCAGATATATTTTTCAGAAGTAATTTAAATACTTCGAATTTGACATTATAACTACCGTGAATCTACATTTTTGTGACTTACGATGCGGAGCGCTGTGTTAAATTTCCAGAACCAACAAACTTTCTTTTTAAGAATATTTCTAAATCCTTACCAATGAAAATAGCATTAATTACAGGAATTACTGGACAAGATGGAGCCTATTTAAGTGAATTCTTACTTAAAAAAGGGTATCAAGTACATGGCATAAAAAGAAGAGCATCTTTATTTAATACAGATCGTATAGACCATTTATATCAAGATCCACATGTTGAACATCGAAATTTCATTCTACATTATGGAGACATGACTGATAGTACAAACTTGATACGCTTAATTCAAGAAATTCAACCCGACGAAATATATAATCTAGCGGCTATGAGTCATGTACAAGTATCTTTTGAAGTTCCTGAATATACAGGTAATGCCGATGGTTTAGGAACACTTCGGATTTTAGATGCAGTTCGCTTATTAGGACTTGAAAAAAAAACCAGGATTTATCAAGCTTCAACATCAGAACTGTACGGAAAAGTACAAGAAGTGCCGCAATCTGAAACAACACCATTTTACCCAAGAAGTCCTTATGCAGTGGCAAAAATGTACGCATTTTGGATTACAGTTAATTACCGTGAAGCATATAACATGTATGCCTGTAATGGTATATTGTTTAATCATGAATCCCCTATTAGAGGAGAAACTTTCGTAACTAGAAAAATTACCAGAGCTGCTGCTCGAATTGCTTTAGGTTTACAAGATAAACTCTATTTAGGAAATTTAGATGCTCAAAGAGATTGGGGGCACGCAAAAGACTACGTAAGAATGATGTGGATGATTCTACAAGCAGAAGAACCTGAAGATTGGGTTATTGCCACTGGGGTTACCACACCTGTCAGAGAATTTGTTCGAATGGCTTTTGATGAACTGGGTATCACATTAGAATTTAAAGGTCAAGGCATCGAAGAAAAGGCATATGTCAAATCATGCTCAAATAAAGAATTAAAAATAGAAACTGGTAAAGAAGTATTAAACGTAGATCCCAAATATTTTAGACCAACAGAGGTCGAACTATTAATAGGCGATGCAACTAAAGCCAATACTAAACTAGGTTGGATTCCTGAATATGAATTAAAAGATTTAGTAAAAGATATGGTTAATAGTGATTTGAAATTAATGCAAAAAGATCAATATCTGAAAAATGGCGGTTATACAACCTATAACTACTTTGAATAAAAATTTTATATCTAATCAGATTCAACAATTTAATCAAATAATAAAACCCATTTAATTTCAAAAAAATATCCCTATTAAATCTTAGATTTTACTATCCAAAAAATACAATTTAACTTTTTAAAACTTTTTTAAATAGTATTCACTAACCATTTTTAACTAGTTCATTGACATATAATTTAATAACATGAAAAAATCCTATTTTGGAATACCTCTTTCTTTGTTAATTCATCTAGTTGCTATAAATGTTACTTTGTATTATTTTACAGCTGAGACATATAGATATGGCATTACCGGGGTTATTTACTATAATTTGGGATGGTTATTTGTAACTCACAGTATTAAATTTTATTCAAATGCCAAACGACAAGCTAATACGTCGAAAACGCTTAATTTTTTACGGGTTTTTGTATTATACGGGTTGGTGTTTTTTTCTTCATTTACCTTTTTAGGACCAAAAACCTATAGTATAGTATACCTTTTTGGTGTTTATGGCTTTATATGCTTACAATTATTAGTTTTTAGAATGTTTTTTTATTGGATAAAAAAAATCTATTATTCGTCAATCTCTAAACCAAACAAAGTCGTAGTTGTAGGTTGGGATAAAAATCTAAAAAAAGTAAGAGCAATTTTTGACAATCAAAATCACAACTTTGAGTACGTTGGTTTTTTTGACAATAAAAATTCAAAAAGCCCCACATACTTAGGACCAATAGAAAGATGTTACAAATATATTTTTGAAAATGATATTACTGAAGTATTCTGTATTGCATCTCAACTAACTAAAAACGAAATAAAAGAACTAATAAGAATTACCGATAATACCTTTAAACATATCAAAATTATACCTGACAATAAAGAGTTTTTCACAAGAGCGATGTCAGTAGAGTTATACGGCAATGTTCCTGTTTTAGACTTAAGAGCTTCACCTTTAGAATTAGAGTATGCGAATTTAGTTAAACGTGGCTTCGATATATTTTTCTCTAGTATTGTCATTGTTTTTATTCTTTCTTGGCTATCACCTCTAATTTATATTTTACAAAAATTTGATTCTCCAGGTCCTGTATTCTTTACACAAAGCAGACATGGCTTAAATAAAAAAACTTTTTTATGCTATAAGTATAGATCAATGACAAGATCAAATGATTGTGATACTCTTATGGCCTGTAAAAACGATATGAGAGTAACTAAGTTAGGGCGGATATTAAGAAGAACAAGCATAGACGAACTACCGCAGTTCATAAATGTTTTTCTAGGCCATATGAGCGTAGTTGGACCACGACCCCACATGCATTTACATACTGAAAAATATCAAAATTCGGTAGACAAATATTTAGTAAGGCACTTTCTTAAACCTGGCATCACAGGTTTGGCTCAAATAAAAGGCTATAGAGGCGAAATAATAAAGCAATCAGATATTATAAATAGAGTTCGATACGATATTTTTTACATGGAAAAATGGTCATTAAAACTAGATCTATCCATTATTTATTACACGGTGTATAATGCTATAAAAGGTGAAGAAAAAGCATATTAAATATTGACCACAGTAATATAAAATTTTTAATATTATCCATTATTGTAAATAAGGCAAAACAAAAAAGTACCCCAAAAACAGTTATAACAATAAAAAATCAGTTCTCCCAATTTCATTTTAGTATTTCATTAATTATAACCTCACTAAAATTATGAGAACATCATTTATCCCACAGAAAAAATCATGGTTATTATTGCTTTTACCTTTAGCGTTTTTAAGTTTTAAGGCGGTAATTTATTTTCAACCCGGTCTAGATAGCATTCAAGCTATTACTCCTTTTATGAACGGTAATCTTCCTAATTCAAAACCGAGTGAAGATATTGACCTAGTAGAAATACATACTAATATTGAATGGGAATCACCACAAGCAATTTTACCGTTTCCAGAAACGAACAAATTATTGATAGTTGAGATGGACGGTCGTTTTTACACCATACCAGACAATGATAATGCCCAAACTACTGAACGTACTTTGGTTATGGACATTCAGGACCGTTGTTGGTACTATACTTATAGTGGCAATACTGGTCAAAAACATGGTGGATTTCAAAATGTAATCTTTCACCCCGATTTCGGAAAAAGTTTAGGTAAAGATTATATCTATGTTTATTATGTACATAAAACGGAAAATGAAGATTCAGATTGGACTGAACCTTATTATGATAGATTAAGTAGGTTTACTTGGACAGGAACTACTTTTGACCCTAGTAGCGAACTAATTATGATTAATCAATATGATACTGCAAAAGGTCACGATGGTAGCGGACTTGCCTTTGACGGAGATGGTTTTTTATATGTTTCGGTTGGTGATGAAGGTACTCATAGCGTTGAAGCCACTCCACATACACAATTACTGAACGACCGTTTTAGAAGTGGTGTATGGCGAATAGATGTAGACATGCAAGGAGGAACAATAAGTCATCCCATAGAAAGGCAACCTGATAATAGTAATACACCTATAAATTTAGATCAATCTTATACTCAAGGTTATTATATACCAAATGATAACCCTTGGGTCACTGGAACCGGTGAGTTTTTAGAAGAATTTTACGCCATTGGTCTTAGACAACCCTTTAGAATGACATATGATCTACCTACAGGCAATTTCTGGTTAGGTGATGTAGGAGCTTCAAAATGGGAAGAAGTAAATATAATGGATCAACCTGGTCTGAATTTTCAGTGGAATATTAAAGAAGGTTTCGTAGATGGATATCGAAACTCAACAAATATGCCCAATCCACTTTATGGTACAGAAAGAGAACCCCTTTATGCATATGATGGATCTGTAGGAAGCGCAGTTATTGGTGGTTATGTATACAGGGGTACGGCAATCCCCAGTTTATATGGAAAATATATATTTGGTGATAATGCAAACGGATCTGTATATGCGCTAACACACACAGGTGGTAATACTTATGGCCAAGTAGATGTTATAAGTAATGTAGGTGGATCTGTTTTTAATGGCATTTCATCACTGGGTTATAATCACGACAATGAAATAATAGTGCTCAAACTTTCCAATGGTGTTGCTGGTGGAGGTAAAATATTCAAAATAGTTAATAATTCAAATACTGAAAAGGAGTCTCTACCTGAACTTCTTTCAGATACAGGAATCTTTTCTGATTTACAAAATTTAACTCCTACGGAAGGTGTAATACCTTATGAGGTTAACAATCCTCTTTGGTCTTCTGGTACAGAAAAACAACGTTGGGTTTCAATTCCACAAGATGGTAATGTTAATAGTACTATTGAACAAATTGGATATAATGAAGAAGGGCATTGGACTTTCCCTATTGGTACAACATTCATTAAACAATTCAATAATACAAACGGCACCAAATTAGAAACGCGTTTGTGGATTCATGGTGAAGATGGTGAGTGGTTCGGTAGTACTTACAAATGGAGAAGTAATGGTTTAGAAGCTGATCTACTTTTACTTGGTGACAATGAAAATATTACGATTGACGGCGACACCTTTGGCTATGAATATCCTGCTTCAAATACTTGTATTCAATGTCACAACCCTACTGCAGGATGGGTGTTGGGTTTTAATACTAGGCAATTAAATAAAGAAATATTGTATCCATATACTGGTAGAACATCTAACCAACTGGAAACTTTGACAGCATTAGGCTTTATTCCCGAAGTAGATTTAGAAAACGTTCCTACCCTAGTTAGTATTGATGATAACAATCAATCTTTAGAAGTTAGAGCAAGATCATATTTTGACTCTAATTGCGCTTATTGTCATCTACCGGGAAATACTAGGGCGAGTTTTGATTTGCGTTTCAGCACACCATTATCAGAACAAGCATTAATACAAGGCGATATTATAGAAGATTTGACAGGAAGCAATAAAGCCATTGTACCCGGAGAGGTTACGCAGTCAAACGTGCATTTTAGATTGAATTCTTTAGACCTTTCTACAATGATGCCACCATTGGCAAAAGGTAGGGTAGACACCGAGGCTATACAATTAGTAGAAGCATGGATCAATAGCTTGAATGGAAACTGTAACGAAGAAAATACTGCCTTGTTAGGTAGTGATAATTTAACTGATGGCAACTTTCTAGATGCCCATAGCCCTCATATAAATGTAAGCAGAACAGGGTCATACACCAATAACGAGGATATTTCCGTAAGTATATGCCTTGAAAATTTTAACTTTTATGCCAGTAGATTGGGCAACCCAGTAACACCTTTTATAGTTAAAGTTCTTGGTGAAAACGATTTTAAAGTTGTATCAATTGGTCAAACACGAACCCCTTCTGAGTATGGTATTGGCAATAACACTTTCAATTTCAGTGACCATTCTAATGATGCGGTTATTTTACAACCTGGCGAAAGTATAGCTCCAGGTTTTATGGATGCTTATCCTGATGGGTCTGGCTCAACTACCGATAATAGTTTAATACCTGCCATAACATCAGGTTCTACCGATGATATTTGGCAATCTTATGAAGCCAATGCCAATTCTAACCCCCATTTGGTAATGGGATATATTCCTCAAGGAAACTCTATTGTACCGCATTTAAATAGAACGTACCAGTTCAATATTGAAATGAATATTAACGCTATTAATGGAGAACTTGCCGTTCCGGTCCTAACCCTTTTTCAACATGCGGATTACAATGGAACTAGCTGGGAACTTAGCGAAGGAAATTATCCAGTGATTACCTATGAGAATATACCAAATAATGATGCCTCTTCACTACAGATAGATGAAGGTTATATTGTTGAATTGTATTCAGAAATTGATTTTGAAGGAGAAGTGGTAGTCCTAGATGAAAATTCAAATTTTTTAGGTCATTACGATTTTAATGATAAGTTATCTTCAATAAAAATCTATCCATCTGAAATACCCTTAGAACCTATTGTAGCGACATTTTATCAAAACAACAGTTATGCTGGCGACTCTTGGCCTCTTCAGGAAGGAGAATACCCAGATATTTCTACAGAAGGCATAACGTTGAACGAGGTAAGTTCAGTGCAAGTCGAAGAAGGTTTTTCAGTAGAATTATACCCAGAATTAAACTTTGGAGGTACTCCTGTGATATTATCATCAGACTCTGAAAACCTTACATCACTTGGCATTGATAACGACACAGAATCAATTAAAATCATTGTAATTGAGCCAGAATTAGATGTTGTTGCCACCCTTTTCCAAAATGTCAATTATACAGGTACTTCATGGGCTATGGAGGCAGGGGAATATACCGACTTAACTTTACAAGGAATAAGTGATAATGATGCATCATCGGTACAGATAACTGAAGGCTATATTATTGAACTGTATTCTGAAAAAGATTTTGAAGGTGATGTATTTATTCTTGAGGAAAATGGACCCAATTTGGTTTCAACAGGCTTTAACGACCAGGCATCATCTGTTAAAATATATCAAAGTGTAGTGCCTTCGGGACCAACAGTGGCAACATTTTATGAAGATAGCGATTATAGCGGCAATTCTTGGGAACTAGAAGAAGGAGAATATGCTGATATTTCACTTCAAGACTTAACAATGAATGCGATAAGTTCGGTGCAAGTCGAAGAAGGTTTTTCTATAGAATTATACCCGGAATTAAACTTTGGAGGTACTCCTGTGATATTATCATCAGATTCTGAAAACCTTACATCACTTGGCATTGATAACGACACAGAATCAATTAAAATCATTGTATTTGAGCCAGAATTAGATGTTGTTGCCACACTTTTCCAAAATGTCAATTATACAGGTACTTCATGGGCTATGGAAGAGGGTGAATATCCCGACTTAACTTTACAAGGAATAAGTGATAATGATGCATCATCGGTACAGATATTAGAAGGTTATGTAATTGAGCTGTTTTCAGAAAAAGATTTTGGTGGCGATGTATTCGTTCTTGAGCAAAATGGACCCAACTTGGTTTCAACAGGCTTTAACGACCAAGCATCATCTGTTAAAATATATCAAAGTGTAGTGCCTTCGGGACCAACAGTGGTAACACTTTTTCAAAATACAAATTATGGTGGTTCTGCATGGCAACTTTCTGTTGGTAATTACCCAGACATTTCATTACAAGGAATTAATGATAACGATGCTTCATCTATACAAATTGAGATAGGCTACACTATTGAATTGTATTCCGAAAAGAATTTTGAAGGGGATGTATTCATTATGGAGACAAACAATACTAATCTAGTCGTCGCTGGTTTTGACGATCGTACATCCTCTGTTAAAATATACGAATCAGTAGTAACGACTAATCCTGTAATTGCAACCTTGTTTCAGAATGTTAACTATACTGGGACTTCCTGGGAAATAGAGGCTGGCGAATATCGTGATATCACTATTCAAGGAATAAATGACAACGATGCTTCATCTATACAAATCACAGAAGGTTATACCATTGAACTATATTCTGAGAAAGATTTTGAAGGCGATGTATTCGTTTTAGAAGAAAACGCACTTAACCTTGTATCTGCCGGATTTAACGATCAAACATCATCTATCAAAATATACCCAAGTGTTACTAGTTCAGGACCAACGGTAGCAACACTTTTTCAGAATACAAGTTACAATGGATCATTTTGGCAACTAGCTGTAGGAGAATATCCAGATATTACACAACACGGTATTATCGATAATGACGCTTCATCAGTACAAATTGAAATAGGCTACACTATTGAATTGTATTCCGAAAAGAATTTTGAAGGGGATGTATTCATTATGGAGACAAACAATACTAATCTAGTCGCCGCTGGTTTTGACGATCGTACATCCTCTGTTAAAATATACGAATCAGTAGTAACAACTGATCCTGCAATTGCAACCTTGTTCCAGAATATCAACTATACCGGAACTTCATGGGAAATGGGGGCTGGTGAATATCGTGATATTACTATTCAAGGAATTAATAATAACGATGCTTCATCTATACAAATTATAGAAGGTTATATCATTGAACTATATTCTGAAAAGGATTTTGGAGGAGATGTATTCATTCTAGAGGAAAATGGTCCTAACTTAGTTTCTACCGGATTTAATGACCAAACATCATCTGTTAAAATATATCAAAGTTCAGAAACTACAGGACCCGCTGTAGCAACACTTTTTCAAAATACTGGTTATAATGGATCTTCTTGGCAACTTACTGTTGGAGATTATCCTGACATTTCTTTACTAGGTATTAATAATAATGATGCATCATCGGTACAAATTGAAGTGGGTTACATGATTGAGCTATTTTCTGAAAAGGATTTCGGAGGCGAAGTATTTATAATAGAAGAAAATAATATAAGTTTAGTAGCTTCCGGTTTTGACGATCGAGCATCATCAGTTAAAGTATATCAATCAACAATACCGACCGAACAAAAGGTAGCTACATTGTTCCAAAATGTTAACTACGGTGGTATCTTATGGGAAATGGGAGTTGGCGATTATGCTGATCTAACCTTGGAAGGAATCAATGATAACGATGCATCTTCGGTTCAGATTGAAGATGGTTATACTATTGAACTTTATTCTGAAAAAGATTTTGGAGGTGATGTGATCATTCTTGAGGAAAATGGACCCAATTTGGTTTCTTCAGACTTTAATGACCAAGCATCATCTGTTAAAATATATCAAAGCTCAGAAACTACGGGACCTGTCATAGTTACATTTTTTCAAAATATGGGCTATACAGGATCCTCATGGTTACTCAACATAGGAAATTATCCCAATATTTCCCTTGAAGGTATTCTTCCCAATGATATAGGTTCGGCACAGATTGAGGATGGATTTATTGTTGAATTATACCCAGAATTAGACTTTGGTGGCACTCCGTTTATTTTATCATCCAATACCATTGACCTTTTATCATACGCAAATTATGATGATACAGAGTCTGTGAAAATATTAGCCAATAATTCTAATATATGTGATTGTCAATGCGCATCTGGAGAATTAAGTTTATTAATAAACGGCAGTTTTGAAGAAACTAGCAATCCAGCATATGCCAGTGCTTATGATTTAATTGAAGATTTGGGAATTGTTAATAATGGCGTTAAATTTCTTGACACACACACTGATGATGATTTCCCAGGTTGGTTCACTACAGGCGGCATAGCATTACAACAAGGGGGTATATCGCAAGGTGGCAGCTTCGAGTTAGGTCAAAGTGGCTTTTTAGGCCGTATAGCTCCAGATGGAGATGTATTTGTTGAAATGGATGCCAATCATCATAATCAAATAGTTTCAGTAACACCGGGTCAATTACTAGATTGGGAGCTTTCTCATCAAGGTCGAGAAGGTACTGATATCATTAGTATTTCAGCAGGACCTATTGGAAATCAAACTGTAATAGCAACAGTATCGTCATCTCAATCATGGGTTGTTCATAGTGGTCAATATCATGTTCCAAATGGAGTTAATGAAATTCAATTTACAATTACTCCTGTACAAGCATCTGATGGTGACATTGATTCTTCAAACCTATTAGATTTTGTAAAACTTTGCCCAAATAATGGTATCACAAATAAAAGTACTGCTTTAAAAGCTAAAATTGTAGAGGATTATCAACTCTCTTTGTATCCTAATCCTGTTGATGAATTGTTAGTAATACATTCAAATATTTCAAATATTTCAAATGCTGAAAATCAAGAAGTCTTCATTTATTCTGCTAACGGTTTATTAGTTAAACATCTAGAAATAGATTTTAAGAACTCCAAAGAAGTGGAAATATATGTAGATGAATTATCTAGTGGAATTTATACCATTATAATTGAAAATAATACCATTAAAACAACAGCAATTAGAATGATTAAAAATTAATAGGATTTAGGGTATGACTTTGTCATACCCTAAATCCTATTATCTAAATAAATTACAAGTCGCAACTATATTTATGGTAAGTTGAAATTTGATTTTTCAAGTAAGGTTTTACTTAGTTAAAAACCACAAAATCATCAACTTGTTTATCGATCAGTAGACTCTTATTAATAGTTTAGCAACCTTGTAGATTTTAATAAAAAACAAAGTGTTATATGGAACAATGGAATATTAGAAGTTTATTCTCAAAATATAGTAGATATTGGTCTTTTTTTACAATCTGCATAATGTTGGCATTAGTAACAGTCTTTATGTACATAAGGTACTGGTCACAAACCGAATATGAAATTCAAGGTAAAATTCTGATTAAAAATACAGAATCTAGACAGGGGTTTGTTGAAAACAACAATTTTGGAAAGTTTGGATTAGTAAAAACTGCAAACAGCCTTGAAGACGAAATAGGTATTCTAACCTCGACCGGAGTTATGGAAGAGGTTATAACAAAAAACACATTTAATATAACTTATTATAAAGAAGGGAAAATAAGAGATATTGAGATATATGGAGAGGATGTACCAGTTCGTATTTTAGTCGATGAAACTTCTGACAGTCTAGCTTATGGTCTTCAAATTTCAGTTAATTTTCTAGATTCGGAAACCTTTGAATTAAATACAGACTACAATGATAAAAAGTTGTATTCCAAGCATGATTTTGGTGAATTGATAACCTTACCTTATGGTACTTTCACTATTGTTTTAAAAAACGAAGTTACCGATATTGACAACTTAGAGCCGCTATATTTTGTGGTTGGAAAAAAGAAAGATCTTATTACAAACTTCTTGCAAAACTTAAGTGTACATCCAGATAATGAAACAGGAAGTCTTTTAAACATAAATTTTATCGCCGGACATCAGAAAAAAGGTGAAGACATTCTTTTAGGTTTAGTAGAAACATATATTGACAAAACTATTAAATACGAAAATGAATTGGCTGAGAACACGATTAAGATGATCGATGAGCGTTTAAAGCTATTATCAGGAGAAATTGAAGATGTAGAAACATCAGTCGCAGATTTTAAATCTGAAAATGTTGTTACCGATGTAGCAAGAAATGCTGATAGTTATATTCAGCAGTCTAATGAATACAAAAAACAAGTTGCAGAATATCAGACCCAAATTAAGGTTTTGGACAATATTGAAACATCATTATTGAGTAGAACTACTGAATCTACCATAGGAGGATCATTTTCTATAAATAATTCTAGTTTGACAAGTCTAATAAACAACTATAACACTACTCTTTTAGAACGCAATCAATTATCACAATCTGCTGTTACCTCCAATCCTGTTTTAGTGAATCTAAATGATAAACTGAACAACTTACGAGAATCAATTCTACAAAATATAAGAAGCGTTAAAAATGGGTACTCTATAGCCCGTCAGAACTTATTAAGCAATGCGAATCGTTATGATGCTCGAATTGCTAGAGTTCCTGGAATGGAAAAAAAATTATTAGAAATAAGCAGAGATAAGAGTACTAAAGAGGGTTTATATCTTTTCTTGTTGCAGAAAAGAGAAGAAGAGGTATTATCACTAGCCACACCAGTATCCTCTACAAGAATTGTCAGCTATCCTCAAGCGGGAAAATTCCCAATAAGTCCGAACAAAAAAATACTTTACCTCACTGGTGTACTATTTGGATTATTAGTGCCATTTTCTATGGTTTTTGTGAAGGATGCTTGGGACAACAAAGTAACTTCTGTTGAAGACCTAACAACAAGCTTATCAGTTCCTTTTTTAGGTGAAATTTCTAGAAGTAAGAAAAAGGGAATTCTGCTTCATAATGAAAGTAGAGGAACATCACCAACTACTGAACTTTTTCAGCTTTTACATTTCAATTTAGATTATCTTAAGAAGACTGAAAAAAATCAAACCTTATTGGTTACATCAACTGTAAAAGGTGAGGGAAAAACCTTTATAGCATCTAATTTAGCAGTCACATTGGCTACTTTAGGCGAAAAAGTAATACTGATAGCTTTTGATTTAAGAGAACCGCAATTAATGGCTGATTTTAATATGGATAACTCCCCTGGTGTTTCTGACTTCATAATCAAAAAAGAATTAACAAGTAATACTATAATACAAAAACATCCTTCTATAGAAAATTTATCGCTCATAGGGTCAGGAGTTGTGAATTCTAATATTGGACGCCTAATGTTGAGTAAACGAATTGATGATTTATTAAAACAATTAAAAGACAATTATGACCGTATCATCATAGATACCCCACCGATAGGTTTAGTTTCAGATGCTTTTGCATTAAATAAATTTATAGACAGTACAATTTATGTGGTTAGAAAAGATGTAACCAATAAAGAACATTTAAAGACAATTGAAACTGTTTACAAAAATGAGAAATTAAAAAACACAATGGTTTTATTGAATGATACTAAAGAAGGTCCGTCATATGGTCATGACCACAGTTAATTTACTTTACATATATTAAAAAAAAGATTAAATATTATATCTAACAGCTACTTTAATATTAGTAGAATAAAGTTTATATAAAATTATTAAGGGTACCGAGGTTTTATTTAACAACCATTGACATACCACACAATCTAGTATACCAAGTTTTAAAACATTATGATGACTAGTTTAGTAAAGCAGAAAAAAAATTGACAACTACCAATATATAGTAAAAAAAGCATCAAATGTCATTAAGAAAAAGACTTCTAAAAAACGGTATTGCTTCTGTTTTCCAAAAGGGTGTACGTATATTAGATCAACTATTATTAGTGCCTTTTTTCATTACCTCATGGGGTTCTGCCTATTATGGTGAATGGTTGACACTTACAATAATACCAAGTGTAATAGCATTCTCTGATTTGGGGTTTGGTACTGCAGCGGCAAATAGTTTTGTACTTAGTTTTGCTGCCGGAGACAAGCAAAAGGCTGCTGACATTAGCAAAACAGGCATGTATGTTATTACGGCAATGATCATAGCCGCAATGGTATTGAGTTTTGTAGGGATATTAGTTTTAGACCATTTTCAAATTTTTGACAAATCGCTGATAAATAGTCAAGACGCTAAAATAGCTGTTAGCATACTAATTTTTGTAAGACTATTAAATTTTTACGATCAATTAATAGAATCGTATTTTAGGTCTGCTCAAAAAGCTGCTTTGAATATTAATTTTTTAACCATAAAATCAACTTTAAACCTATTGGCAGGTTTATGTGTTTTACTACTTGGGTATGGTGTGGTTGAATTTGCACTTTCACAACTTACTGTAACCATTCTCTTTAATATTTTTTATTGGATAAAAGGGAGGCAGATTCTGGGTCTATTTAAAACATTTCGCGGAAAAAAAGATAAAATCATTTTAAAGTCCATTACCCGAAAAGGATTAGGTTATCTAATGTCGCCAGTTTGGCAGGTCGTCTACTTTCAAGGAACTACCTTTGTGGTAAGAATTGTTCTAGGACCCGAAGCAGTTGCTGCATTTAATACCGTTAGAACCTTAAGTAGGTCTTTAAACCAACTATTATTCATGGTAAAAACTGCGGTATTTCCAGAACTACAATTTGAAATTGGCAGAGGTAATTGGAAAACAGCACAAAGAGTTTTTCGTGTATCTGTAACTGGAATTTTATCTCTTTCAATTATAAGCTTTATTTTCTTAGCAATATTTGGATTATGGTTCTATAATATATGGACACAAAATGAATTGGAAATACCAAAAGCTATGTGGTACATCTTTACAGCTGGCATGGTTTTCAATGCACTTTGGTGGACCGCAGAAATGGTTTTTGGTGTTGTGAACAAGCCATATAAAATGGCATTATACGGCGTAATTGTTGCAATAACATCTGTTTTGCTATCATATTTTTTATCAAAACAATATGGTTTAGTTGGTGCTGCAATAGGCAGTATTTCCCTAGATTTTATTTTAGTGTTATTAGTAATTCCTTACGCATGTAGATTAATGCAAATGACAGTAAAAGATTTGTTTTTAAAAGGTATGTCAGAATTACAAGAACTTCTTTCTCAGTTAAACTATAAATTTCAAGAATTCAAAAACTAAAATGAAGATTTTATCTATTGGTTGGTTCAGAAGTTTAAGTAGCACTTCACTACATAGACATTGGGCACTACAAAATAATTCAGATACTATTGATAAAATTGAAGCCGGATTACCAAAAATCAATTTGTGGCATAGAATAGCTTATCATTTATTTCAAAAAGGAATTCCGGTAAAACTTCCCGATGACACCAATGTAAATACGAAAATCAAAGAATTAGTATCTCATAATACATATGATATTGTTTGGATAGATAAGGGGGTAACTATTAACAAATCTACCTTAACCTTTATAAAATGTAAATCTCCAAAAACCAGTATTATAAGTTACTCACCAGATAATATGGCCTTGCGTCATAATCAAAGTCTAAACTATCTTCAATGTATTCCTCATTACGATTATATTTTTACTAATAAATCATACATTTTGAATGAGATGAAAAATCTTGGAGCAAAAAACATAAAGTTTATAGATAATATGTATGAAGATTCTTTTCACTACCCTAGAAAATTAGCTGATATCGATATCAAAAGGTTAGGTGGAGAAGTAGGGTTTGTAGGGTCATGGGAAAAAGAACGCTGTGAAAGTATTCTGTTTCTTGTTAAAAATAATATCCCTGTTAAAGTTTTTGGAGACGGAAAATGGAATGAATATAAAAGTACTTCACCCTTTTTGACAATATTACCGGCCATATTTTCAGAAGATTATTCAAAAGCTTTACAAGCCTTTAAAATATCACTATGCTTTTTACGTAAAAAAAACTATGACCAACAAACTACTAGGACAATGGAAATTCCTGCTTGTGGTGGTTTTATGTTAGCGGAACGCACAAATGAACATTTAAACCTTTTTGAAGAAGGAAAGGAAGCAGTCTATTTTTCATCTAACAAAGAACTCTTAGAGCACTGTAAATATTATTTAATCAATGAAGATGAACGAAAAAAAATAGCATTGGCAGGTTTAGTAAGATGTCAAACATCTGGCTATTCCAATAATAAAAGCATTAAAAAAATGCTAGACATCATTGCAGCAAATGGGTAAAACATCAATTCATATTTTAACTAATTTTAAAATTGGTCTAAGATGGTTTTTAATAATCGGCATTCTGATAGAATTAACAATTTTTCCGTCCTTGGCAAACGTTTATGGTTGTATTATGGCGGTAATAAGTTTTAGCGTGTTTTCTTATTTTTTACAAGAAAAATATATTCGTTTTTTCCCTTTTGCCTTTTTAATGTATTTATCAATGTTTATGTACAGGTATTTACCATTAATAGGAACATTAACAGAAGGTAAGCCAATATCTTATGGATTTGAGCGCCCTTTCGAAACTTTTTTATATGAAATAATATTATTTTTAATTTCATCTTTGGCTTTCTATTTGGCATGCCAAAATTCATCTAAAAAGCTTAAGAATAACTTTATACAGGAAACCCTTTTCAAACTACGCTTTTTTGAAATCACACCTACAATAATTTGGGGGCTTGGCATTATTGGCTTAATGATAAGAATCTACAACTTTAGCGCAGGCGGTGTGGAGTACGGCGATGTAACCGGTAAATTTTTAGCAGGTCTAGACTATTTAATGTATGCCCCTTTATGTTTGTTTTACCCCTCGCTATTACATATAAAATATACTCATCTTAAAAGTGTTCTATTATACACTGGTATTATTTTCATAATAAACATTGCGTCTAATAGTAGAGAAAGTATTATAAGTCCTATCGCAATAATGGCTATTCTTACTTTTTTGTACGTAGTCTTAAACGATATTAAAATCTACAACTATTTATCTCCCTTCAAAACAATTTGCTTTGTTGTTACCTTATGGTTCATAATTGGCCTTCTATCTAATGTTTCTTTAGCCATGCTGCATACAAGAAAAGTGAGAGCCAAGGTAGATAAGTTAGAGCTATTTGAACAAACTGTAAACACATTGCAGAACGAATCATTAATGAATCGAATAAAATCAGCCAAATTTAAAAAAAGCGATAAAATTTCTACTAAATATAATGAAGGCTGGACAGAAGATTATCTTGATAATTTCATGATGGCTAGATATGCCAATTTGAGAATTACAGATGAAACCTTGTATTATGCCGAAAAAAAAGGTTACGCAAATCCATTAATGCGAGAGTTATTTAAAACTAATCTTTTATCTTTATTTCCAACTCCAGTATTACGTTTTTTAAACATTTATATCGATAAAAGCAAAATGGAGTTCTCTCGAGGAGATTATTTATATGGTTCTGGTTTTGGTGGCTATAGAATAACAAGTCATATAGGAGATGGATTAGCTACCTTCGGATTTTGGTATTTTCCAATTCAATTTATTGTATTCTTCATTATTTTCAAACTACTTAATTCCTATGTCTTTTTCGGCGAAAAAGGTTTACAATATGCCCCTTTTGCTCTTATGAATGTATTTGTGTTTTTAGGGATGTTCAGAAATGCAAATGGTATAACAAGAGATTTCAGTTATATCATAAGAGGCTATTTGGAAGGCATATTTACATATCTTATAATTTTTCATATACTCAGATTGGTTATAGATTTTATTTCTGCCAATAATTCAACTAAAAGAGAACTAGGTTATAAATAGAGCAAGCTTAAGTAAAATTAACTTACTACTTATAAATTCACATTGAACTTGAAAATTATACTCTTAATTCATCACGAGAATACCTTAGGATATAGTATGAACAGGTATGGAAATTTTATACTTGAAGGGATGTGTAAAAGAGGGCATAATATTGAAGTCTGGGCTCCAAAACTTTATCTATCAAAATATAAATTCCCTGCGGGTATTAATAAGTGGTTAAGATATATAGATCAATACCTAATATTTCCAATATATTTCAAAAAGAAAAGTAAAGTCTTAGATAAAAACGTATTGTTTGTTTTAATTGACCAAGCATTAAGTATGTGGATGCCATTGATTCGAAAAAAGAATCATATTGTACACTGCCATGATTTTATCGCATTAAAATCAGCATTGGGCACTATAAAGGAAAACCCAACAAGTACTTCAGGCAAAATATACCAAAAACTAATTCTTAGAGGTCTAAATATGGCTAATAATTTTGTGTGTATCTCGAATAACACAAAACAAGATTTATTATATTTTTTAAAGAAAAAACCTATACGTGTTGAACAAGTATACAATGCATTACATCCAATATTTGTGCCCGGTAATATGGAAAATGCGAGAATCGTTTTAGGAAAGCATATGAAATTAGACTTAAAGCATGGTTATATATTACATGTTGGAGGCAACACTTTTTACAAAAACAGAATTGGGGTTATTACACTATACAATGCTTGGCGAGACATTTCTGAAAAAGTATTACCATTAATAATGATTGGTTATAAACCATCAACTAACATAAGTGTTTATTATGAAAGATCCCCATACAAAGAAGATATCTATTTTTTAGAAGACGCCGATGACAATCTTTTATCTTATGCGTATCAAGGAGGGAGCGTATTTGTCTTTCCTTCACTGGAAGAAGGCTTTGGTTTTCCTATTATTGAAGCTATGGCCGCCGGCTGCCCTGTTCTTACAACAAATAAAGCCCCAATGAATGAAATTGGAGGTAGTGCAGCAATATATTTAAAACGTAGTCCAAATGATAAAAAATTACTCGCTTGGGCACTTCAATCCGCCAAGGTTATAGAAAACATACTCCAATTGAATGATGAAGAGCGAAGTAATTTAATTCATAAAGGGCTAGATAACATAAGTAAGTTTGACGAGAACATTATACTAAATCATCTTGAAGAAATTTATTTAGATGTTTTAGCCAATCATCATACTAACAAATTATAGAATAGAGCTATAAAGCATAATTGAAAATATTATCTAACATTCAATTAGAATATGCTCTAAGATCTATAAAACCCATAACTTTTAATCTTTATATCATGTAAACTTCCCCCGTGTTCTCCCATTTTTTTAAATGACAATTGCGAGCATTTGAGACCCCATATAAACTCATTTAAAAACATTTTGTTCTGTAAGATTGTATTAAAATCAACTTGAGCAAATTGTCTTTACATAAATAGCACATTCTCTCTTTGCCAAAAATTCTTGAAATATGGTCTAAGGGAGAATGAAAGCTAAAAATAGTTTTAACCCAAACTTACAAGATTTGGTCAATTAAATAACGCTTAAAAACGAACACGAAATGGAATTAAAAAAATCAAAACGTATTTTATTCATCGGGTATAATTTTTCACCCGAATTGACCGGAATAGGAAAATATTCTGGAGAAATGATGCATTGGTTGGCTCAAGAAGGACACCATTGTTGTGTATTTACCGCATATCCATATTATCCTTATTGGAAAGTTCAAGAACCATATCGAAAAAATAGATTTTGGTATAAGAAAGAAACCAAACATTACGAATCTGGTGGTAGGCTTAATATCATTAGATGTCCCATGTATGTACCAAATAAACCTAATGGCTTAAAACGTATGCTTTTAGACACCTCTTTTTCGATATCGGCACTTTTGGCCAGTACCCCTATGTTATTTCAAAAGAAATTCGATTGGGTAATTACAGTAGCACCTTCTTTTCAGCTAGGGTTAATAGGCGTATTTCAAAAAAAGATTCGAGGTGCAAAACATTTATATCACATTCAGGATATGCAAATTGAAGCTGCTCAGAATTTAGGCATAATTAAGTCCAACAGATTGTTGAAAATGTTATATAAAGTAGAACATTTTATTTTCAAAAATACCGACGTTATTAGTAGCATTTCAGAAGGCATGATTGATCGCATAGGTAAAAAAGCACATAAACCTATAAGTCTTTTCCCTAATTGGACAGAAACCAATTACTTTTTTCCTATAAAGGAAAAGGATCTCTTAAAAAAGAAATTCGGTTTTAAATCTGATGATTACGTAGTGTTATATTCTGGTGCCATTGGAGAAAAACAAGGACTAGAGGCAATCTTGGAAACAGCAAAAGCACTCAAATCTTATAACAACCTACAATTCATAATATGTGGTACAGGGCCTTATAAGGAAATTCTAAAGAACAGAGCTGAACATATGAAACTATATAATGTGAATTTTATGCCCCTACAGCCTAAAGAAGAATTTAATGCTTTCTTAAATATGGCGGATATGCATTTAGTAATTCAAAAAGAAAAAGCTAGTGATTTAGTAATGCCATCAAAGCTAACCACCATTTTGGCCGTAGGAGGATTAGCTCTAATTACCGCAAATGCTAAATCTACATTACACAAAGTGGTCTGTAAATATCGAATGGGACTCTTAGTGTCTGCAGAAAATCAAGAAGCGTTAAATACAGGCATATTAGAGGCATATCTTAATACAAACAATCATTATATAAAAGAAGCTGCAAGAACCTATGCCGAACAATATTTGGCTATAGACAACATAATGCACACATTTAACAATAGACTTTTATACGAGTAAAAATTATCATTAAACCCATTTAAAAATGAAACACCTAGGATTTTGAAATAATACTCTGTCAATTTATAGTTGATTAAAACTTAAATAATAACCAATACGTTTATGCAAGTAACACCCCCTGAAAATGTATTAACAGCACGAGGTAGTTTTTCAAAATTGATATTTTTATTGAAGACAAAAATTCTTCGTCCCAATCTAAATCGATTACATAGGAAAACAGATGATGCACTGAAGAATCAAAATATTTCAAGTATCAATATTAAAAAACGTAATGCAATTTTTCAACATGCAAAAGAGCATTCTGATTTCTATAAAAAGAAGTATGCAAAATTAAAAATCAATATAACAGGTAATCTAACACCAGAAGATTTTTTAAAAATACCACCTTTAACCAGAGAAGAAATACGTAATAACTTTGATGCAATAAAGGCAAATAATGTCTCGCAATCTTATTGTGACAAGGTTAGCACATCTGGCAGCACCAGCCTTCCTATTTCGGTAATTCATGATAATAGAAATCCAGAAACACCTATTAGATGGCGTATTTTAAGTTGGTGGGGCATTAACCCTTGGGAAAACCAAGCATTTATTTATCGTTTTAAAAAGTCATTTTTTAAACAAATACTCAATACAATTTTATGGTGGCCTACAAAAAGAATTTTCTTGGCGGCAGCTAATCCCCAGAAAAAACAGCTAGAAAAATATGTCAGGGATTTTAATAGAATTAAGCCTACTTTATTACAAGGATATGTAGATGTTGTTTTCGAATTCGCCTTGTATTTATTGGATAACAATATAAAAATAAATGCTCCTAAAATGGTATGGGTAACATCTGCACCATTATTTGAAGAACAAAGAATACTAATGGAAAAAGCCTTTGGTGCACCTGTATGCGATCAATATGGAAATACCGAAATAATGTTGATTGCCTCAGAATGCCCAAATAAAGAAGGACTACACATAATGCAAGACACTGTTCATATTGAATTTGTAGATGAATTTAATCAGCCAGTACCACCAAATACAACAGGTAAAATTTTGTTGACAGATTTAACGAACTATGCTTTCCCATTAATACGTTATGAAATTGGGGATGAAGGTCAATACAAAGAATTGAACTGCACTTGTGGCATTCCCTTACCTTTAATGAATAATGTACATGGGCGACAGTCAACTCATATTGTCACACCTTCTGGACTTCATATTAAAGGAGAGCATATAATGGCAATGTTCAATGAACATATGGGTATGTTTAAAGAACTCCAATTAATACAACAAACTGACTTCTCAGTATCAATAAATTTTGTACCTAGAATAAAAGATGGTTGTAAAATCAGCGCAGAAAAAATGGTGGACTTATTAAAAAAACGATCTCGTTCTGAAATTAAAATTCGATATACAAAAACCCATAAAATACGTCAAGTAGGGAACAAAACCCCATTAATTATTAGTAATGTAACATCTAATATTTAAAAAAATTACGATGAAAATCAATTATTTCTTTAGAAACCCAAAGGTAGGTCATTCCATACATCGAGTATTCAGAACATTAATCAAAGAGTTGGATACCACATTAGAAATAACCATTTATGAAGTTTCTTGCGTAGGCTCTATGCCAATAGACGTTCTCAAAAACAATATTTTTACTTATAAAAAAAAGAATAAACACGCCATACATCATATTACAGGACATATTCATGATGTATTACTAGCTTTAATTGGGGTTAAAACCGTATTAACAATACATGACCTTGTATTCTTGGACAATGTAAAAAACCCTTTTAAGCGTTGCTACAAATGGTTGTTTTGGTTGTATTTACCATTAAAAATTGCCGATAAAATAGTATGCATTTCTGATCAAACTAAACGAAATATCCTCAGTAAAATTAAAACCGACAAACTAGAAGTTATACACAACGCCGTTGACCCAATATTTAAATTTTCCAAGAAGTCGTTCAATCAAGAAAGACCGGTTATTCTACATATAGGTACAGGTTGGAATAAGAATTTGGACAAAACGATAAAAGCGTTAGAAAAAATACCCTGTCATCTTCGTATCATAGGTACCTTAAGCGAGTTACAGCTGCAGCTTCTAAAAATGTATAACATTGATTATTCCAACAGGTTTAACCTTACGGATGAAGAAATAAAATTAGAGTATATAAATAGTGATATAATTAATTTTCCTTCATTGTATGAAGGGTTTGGAATGCCCGTAATTGAAGGTCAACAAACCGGTCGAATAGTTATTACTTCAAAAATAGAACCTATTATCGAAGTTGCTGGAAATGGAGCTGTGTTTGTTGACCCAACCAGTATAAAGTCAATTTCAAGAGCGTATAAAAAGGTAGTTACCGATAATGAGTATCGCTTGGATATTATTGAAAAAGGATTAGTGAACGCAAAAAGATTTTCTGTTAAGAACATAGCCAAGCAATATGTTGAACTATATCAAAATTTAGCCAAAACATGAACATTCTACGTATTATTCCAAGTATGGACCCTAAACAGGGAGGACCTTGCCAAGGAATCAGAAACGCAATTCCCGAACTACAAAAATCAAATGTTCATAACGAAGTAGTTTGTTTGGACAGCCCAAACGCAGACTATCTAGGTCAAGATATTTTTCCTATTCATACATTAGGTGAGGCTAAAACACCTTGGAAATACAACAAAAAATTAATTCCATGGCTACTTGACAACTATAATAAATTTGATATTGTCATAATACATGGGCTATGGCTCTTTTCTAGTTACGCAGGCATCAAATCTATTTTAACACATAGAAAAAAACATAAAACATCACCAAAAGTATATGTTATGCCACATGGCATGTTAGACCCATATTTCCAAAAAGCGACAACACGTAAACTAAAAGCACTACGGAATGATATTTACTGGAAACTAATTGAGAAAAAAGTAGTGAACAATGCAAATGGAATATTATTTACCTGTGAAGAAGAGTTGTTATTGGCAAGGACTACCTTCCCCAACTACAACCCAAAATCAGAAATTAATGTTGGCTATGGTATTCAACTACCCCCAAAAAAGCATTCTTCAATGCGAAATGCATTTTCAAAACAAGTCCCTCAATGGAACGGGAAACCTCATATTGTCTTTTTAAGTAGGGTACATCCTAAAAAAGGGGTGGATCTTTTGATCATGGCTTATTTAAAACTAGAAAAGGAAATACATAACTTACCCCAATTAATAATCGCCGGACCAGGTATGGAAGAGCCTTATGGAATAGCGATGCAACAACTAGCCTCAACATCAAATAACATCATATTTCCGGGCATGTTAAAAGGGCTTTCTAAATGGGGGGCATTTTACGAAAGTGATGTTTTTATTCTTCCAAGTCATCAAGAAAATTTTGGTATTGCGGTAGTTGAAGCCTTGGCTTGTGGAAAACCGGTGCTTATAAGTAACAAGGTTAATATTTGGCGTGAAATAGAACAAGGTAACGCCGGTATTATTGAACAAGATACAATGATAGGTACAGAAGTTTTACTAAGAAAATGGTGTGATTTCGATGTTCAAGTAAAAGAAAATTTTGCCCAATCTGCTATAAATGTTTACAAAGAATATTTCTCAATAGAAATGACTGCGAATACTTTTCTAAATGGTTTGCTAAAAAATTAACGATTATGAAAAAAATATCCATTATAACTATCTCCTATAATGAAGTGAAAACAATTGAAAAGACGATTCTTAGCTGCATTAATCAAACATATTTAAACCAAGAATATATCATAATAGATGGAGCTTCTAATGATGGTACTACAGATATAATAAATAAATACAATGAAAAGATAAATGTTTTTATTTCTGAACCTGATAAAGGATTGTACGATGCAATGAATAAAGGTTTAAGATTATCTACGGGAGATTATGTAATCTTTATAAACAGTGGAGACTCTTTATTTAATAAGCACACATTATCCTCTATATTTGAGGAAGTTAAAACCAAAGAGCCTGACTTCATTTATGGTGATGCCGTTGTAAAACAATATAATTCAAATGAAGTAAACTACAAAAAAGCTAGAAACCACAAGTATTCATGGTATGGTATGTTTACAAATCATCAAGCCATGATCTACTCACTAAAAATTATAAAAGAAAATAATTTATCTTTTGATCAACATAACTATCCTATTTCTGCTGATTATAAGTTTACGATTGAATTTTTGAGCAAGACATCAAATATTCAATACATCGATAATTGGATTTGCCTGTTCAACCTAGATGGAGTTTCCAGTATAAATAAAAAACAGGGTCTAGCAGAGGCGAATAAGGTTCGTAAAGAAATTTTAAAATATAGTTCAGTTAAGATTTGGTTGATAGAAAAGCTAATTACTTCTTCTCATTATTTAGCCGAAAATTTAAAACCAGTTTATAATCTAATAAGATTTCAATCTTTAAAGGTTCAATAACAATCTAATAGTGTATTTGATGAATAGAATTGACATGTCTAAATATCATGATCCTTTTACATTAAAAAGTAGGGTGAAAAGGGTTATTTGGTCCATTACTTATTTTTTATTCTTTCGCTTCTTTTTTCTTAACATTTTTAGAACATGGAGAAACTTTATATTAAGACTATTTGGTGCCAAAATAGGAAACAATAGTTTAGTATATGCAAGTGTAAAAATTTGGGCACCTTGGAACTTAGAAATAGGTTCGTATAGTGCAATAGGTCGCAATGTAGATATTTATAACCAAGGTTTAATCAGCATAGGATCTAATACTATAATCTCTCAGAAAAGTTATATCTGCGCTAGTTCTCACTACCACACAACACCATCATTAGAATGGTACGCTGCCCCTGTATATATAAAGAATCAAGTTTGGATTTGCGCAGATGCATTTATAGGACCTGGGGTAATAATTGAAGACGGAGCTGTTGTCGGAGCACGATCCGCTGTGTTTAAAAAAGTGGATTCTTGGACGGTAGTTGGTGGAAATCCTGCAAAATTTATAAAAACCAGAGAAATAAAAAGCTAATGCATACCATATCTACAATCATTCTAACTTTTAATGAAGAAAAGCATATAGAACGCTGTATAAAAAATGCTCAAAAATTTTCTGAAGAAATCTTTTTGGTAGATTCATTTTCTACCGATAATACAATAAACATTGCAGAATCATTGGGTGCTAAAGTGTTTCAAAATAAATGGGAGAATAATTATGCTAAACAGTTAAATTGGGGGTTAAACAACTTACCAATTACTACTGATTGGGTTTTTCGTTTAGATGCAGATGAATATTTAATGACAGACTTAATTTATAAAATCAACCAAAAACTACCCTATTTAGAAAAACATATATCAGGGATAGTATTTGAAAGAAAAATGTATTTTCTTAATAAATTAATGACAAAGGGAATGCCACAAATGAACATGCTAAGATTATTTAAATATAAGCATGGGTTTTGTGAGGAAAGATGGATGGATGAACATATTGTATTGACAAAAGGAAAAAGCATTCATTTTGAAGGGTACTTTGTAGACCATAATTTAAACCCTTTGGGATGGTGGGTTCAAAAACATAATGGTTATTCTATAAGAGAAGCAATAGATTTATTAAACCTAGAGTATAACTTTCTTAGTTCAAAATCTTCAGAAGCATTGCAGTATGAAATGTCAAAAGACGCCTTGTCTAAAAGAGACAAGAAAAAAAAATACGCTAATATGCCCCTCTTCTGGCGATCTTTCATTTATTTTATTTACCGATATTTTTTTAAACTTGGCTTTACCCAAGGTAAAGAAGGGTTTTTGTGGCATTTTTTACAGGGTTGGTGGTATAGAACTTTAGTAGATGCAAAAATTTATGAAATCAAAAAATATTCTGGTGAAGATGTAGAAAAAATGAAGTCATTTATACTTGAGAACTACCAAATAGCACTTTAGAATTAAAAAAGAAAATTACCTAATTATATAGATGAACGGCAAATTTAATAAAACGGCTATACTCTTTATTATTGCGTTATCATTATTTTTTGCCTTCTATCCAAATCGAATAAATAGATATATAAAAAGGAAGTTACGCGTATATAATACAGCACCTAAAGATGTAATCGACGGAATAATGTTCCAAAAAGTCGATTTAGATAATACTATTAGAGGTCAGTTTACTACTCTTACCATAGGACCAGACCATAAATTGTATGCTGCTGAAATTGATGGTAGAATATTACGGTTTAAAATTAAACCATCGGGAGAATTAAAATTAGAACATACTTTTAAACCTTATGGTGAATTTTCAAAATTTACCATTGGATTAGCTTTTGACCCCTTTTCCACCCCAGATAGTTTAGTTGTTTGGACTTCAAATTCAGAAACAAATAGTGGTTGGGCAAAATTCGAGAGCATGTCCGAAATTCATGATAATCAAGAATGGGCCGGTAATATTTCTCGCATCCACTTGAGCAATTCAACAGATGAGGTATTACTAAGTGAAGTTATTATTACAGAACTACCTCGGTTTGGTCCAAACCAAGAAAATTTTGCAAACTCTTTAGTCTTCGGCCCAACTGGAAAACTTTATTTTGGTCAAGGTGCCAATACTGGTATGGGATTGTGTAATTGCAAGGAAAATGAAAAACCCTTTCAAGAAGCCCTATTATCTGGAACAATTCTCAGTTTAGACACCAAAAAATTGCCTAAAGAATTACCCCTTAATGTTAAAACAAAAGACGGTAAAGGCAAATTTGACCCTTTCCAAAAAAATTCGCCTTTAAAAATTTATGCAACTGGTGTTAGAAATGCCTATGATCTAGTCTGGCATAATAACGGTAATTTATATACTACAATTAATGGTTCCGGCGGTAACGAAAATACACCTACATCCAATCCTGACTCACCTTTTTACATAGCACCTTTAGCATCTATAAAATATAAAGGACCAAAAGATATTCCTGCATTAATAGGTGCACATCCAGATCAAAATGATTTTATGATTAAGGTAGAAAAAGGCGGGTATTATGGACACCCTAACCCCATAAGAGCGGAATACATTCTCAATAGAGGTAATAAAGATGTTGACAATTTTAAATATAATGGAATAGTCGCAGATGCTAATTTCAGGGGATTCTCTTATGATTTTGGACCACACGTAGCCCCCACAGGAATTATTGAATATAAAAGCAAAACTTTTAATGGAAAATTACAAAATTGTATTCTTGTCACAAGAATGCAATACAATGACATTATTATTTTAAGACCGGGTGATGTTAAAAAAGATTTAGTTCAAGATTTTAAGGGTTCCGAAATGGGTTTGGTTTTAGATGGCGGACCTTTAGACCTCATAGAAGATACTAAGAATGGTAATATTTATGTATCTGGTTTTAATAATTTGACCATTACATTATTTAAACCCATTAGAAAAGAAAACTATAAAATCTTATCATCGACCAATGAGAAATTTAATAAAAGATTAAAAACTGGGAAAACTATCTTCCAACAAAATTGTCAAACATGCCACGGAAAAGAGGGACAAGGAGCCATTGCACCTAATTTAATTAACGATAAAGAAGGAAAGGGAAAAGAAAATATAAAATCTATTATCAAAAATGGATCGGCAAACGGCGCTATGCCCGCTTGGAAAAATAAACTTTCAAATGATGAAATAATAGAAGTTTCCAATTACGTTCTATCATTGAAACAGTAAAATCAAATGTTTGAATTTCACTTAAAAAATGGTGATTCTATAATTCGACTGATAATAGACATAAATACAAAGTATTAATGTAGGCTTCCCCTTCTTAGGACACCTCTAAATTCGATAAATAATTATTATTTAGGTCAGATTTGATGAAGAATTTA
>NZ_JAUOPN010000040.1 GCF_030547005.1 Maribacter sp. 1_MG-2023
TCTAAGTTCAAGTCATAAGTGCAACACGAATATTTAAAACAGATGGGGCTAGCCCCATCTGTTTTAGGCTCAATATTTATATTCGTCTTGGATGAAAAAATACAAACAGTTGTGCCTTGCGCAAAGGTACCAAATTCAATCCCTATTAGATGTAGGATTGTCGCAGACAGCAATAGCTGATTATATCGGTGTTAGCAAGAGCACTATAAGTAGAGAGTTAAAACGGAACATACCCAAGCGTGGTCGGACAGCTGGGCGCTACATCGGCAAACACGCACAGCGCAAGACTGACTATCGTCACTCTGACAAGGCAAAGTATATCCTGCTAACAGAATGTATGAAGGTTCGGATCAAAGGTCTTATGGTATATGAGAAATGGAGTCCAGAGCTGATCGCCAAGCGACTATCTAAGGAATCGGAAACGTGCGTTAGCCACGAGACGATCTATAAATGGATCTGGACGGCAAAGCACAGCAATCACAGGGATCATTCGGACTATAAGAGTCTTCACAAACATTTGCGCCATACAGGGCGTAGACAAAAACGCAACAACACAAAAGATAAGCGCGGTGCCATAAAAGGTAGAATAGGCATAGACAAACGCCCCGAAGTTGTTGAGACGCGTTCACGAATTGGTGATATAGAAGTTGACCTTATGATGGGGAGTAACCATAGATCAGCGCTCTTGGTGATGACGGATCGGGCTACCCTAGTAACGATGATAGAGAAACTAAAAAGTAAGAATGCCGAAGAAGTCTATGAAAAAATGAGTAATAGACTCACTAACTTTAACTCCTGTTGGATTAAAACAATCACATTTGATAATGGTAAAGAGTTCGCTCAACATCATCAAATAGCTAAGGATCTAAAAGTAAAAACCTTTTTTACAAGACCATACACCTCTCAAGATAAGGGAACTGTCGAAAATAGAATTGGTGTCATAAGGAGATTCTTTCCAAAGAAAACAGACTTAAGAGAAGTAACAGTAAAACGAATAAAAGAAGTAGAAAGATTACTAAATTACAGACCCATTAGAAAGTTTAATTATAATAACCCAATTGAAGTCCTAAATGATAAGTGTGTTGCACTTATGGGTTGAACTCAGC
>NZ_JAUOPN010000041.1 GCF_030547005.1 Maribacter sp. 1_MG-2023
CAAATAAAAACCGAATAGAAAATCCGCGAGGATTTTCGTAAGTAGGCTAGAACTAGCAATAAATTATATACGGTGTTAGGCAACGTAATTTTCTTTCCAACCATTAGTTTTCGCAATCAATTCTGGATATAGACAAGATGAATTTCCGTCTTGTGAAACCAAAATTTTTATTGAATCTCCAACTGATTTATTATTTGTTAAAGCAAAATTATTAGTTCTCGATTTCGTAACGTTATTTCCATATTCATAATGCACATCCATTGACGAACCAAATTTCGAAAATGTGAAACCTTTATTATGGCTTATTGAAACTATTTTCCCCTCCATAATTCTGCCTGTTTTATATAATGAGATTTCTTTATTTATTCGTGAGTATAGAAGATAGCAAAGAAATAGCCCAATTAAAAGAACAACTCCAGCTATATAATACATAAAATCCATATTAAAAGTGTACTGTTCAAATTCTGTCGGTATTGATTGTCCGTTCAAATGTTTAATTGGAATAATATCTCCCGTTTTTAAAAAATCAGTTTTGTCAGGTTCAAATACACTAAATTTTGATTCCGTTTTTTGTCCATTAAAATCAAATTCGTAAGTCAAGATTTGAGGATTATTTCCGTTAATCGTAATGTTGTTAATTCCTTTGATGTTTGTCAGGACAGCATTTGCTTTTTCTCCATCAGATTGGATTTTTTCAACGTTTTCAACAAACGGGAAGCTATCTCCCAATGAATTCATTATTAATCCCATTGGAAGAAATAGTAATAATGCGAATGCAATTCCTTGAAATGCAAAAAGTAGTAATATCGGTCTAATTTTAGCTCTTTGCCAAATGGTTTTGAAGTTGGTTTTTCTATTTGTCAATGTCGTTTCTTTTTATGTTGCCTAACGACAGGGCTATGATCAGTGTCCTTTTTTCAGGCTAATATGTTTTTAAGGACATTGATTATAGGACCTGT
>NZ_JAUOPN010000042.1 GCF_030547005.1 Maribacter sp. 1_MG-2023
AAAGAATTAGAGAAACGTGGGCATCGCTATGTAAGATATGCTGACGATTTCAGTATTTATGTTCAAAGTAAAATGGCTGCAAAACGGGTAGGTAATAGTATCTACAAGTTTCTGCGAGACAAACTCCACCTTCCTATAAACAGAGCGAAGAGCGGTGTTCGAAAACCTTTAGACTTCCAAGTATTAGGATATGGCTTTGTGCCAACGTATAAGAAAGGAGAGAAAGGGAAATACCAACTTGTGGTAAAAGCGTCCAAATGGGTAGCGTTTAGGTCTAAACTTAAATATCTAACCAAGAAAACGATTCCCGTAAGCTTTGACGAGCGCATCAAACGCATCAATCTGTTAATACGTGGTTGGATAAATTACTTTAAAGCTGCATCCATTCAAGCAAAGCTTAAAAAGCTGGAAGAATGGCTAAGAAACCGATTGCGGTACTGTATATGGCACCATTGGAAGAAACCAGAACGGAAGCGGAAAAACCTAATCCGTTTAGGTGTAAACCAAAACACCGCCTATGCTTGGAGTCGCACAAGAATGGGAGGATGGGCAGTAGCTCAAAGCCCTATTTTAGGGACTACAATTACCATTAAAAGGTTAAAAATGAGAGGGTATGTTAGTTTAATAGAATACTACAAACGAGATGTATAATTATTGAACCGCCGTATACGAGACCCGTATGTACGGTGGTGTGAGAGGCGCACTCCGTTCCTAATTAGGGGCGGAGCCGTCTACTCGATT
>NZ_JAUOPN010000043.1 GCF_030547005.1 Maribacter sp. 1_MG-2023
ATCGCTGCGCATAATGCTGCTGATGGAGATTTGAGCGCTACGAACGAATACAACACAGGCATCAGTTTTGATGGAACCGACTTAACCGTTACTGACCTTGGTGGTGATCAAACAATAGACATTAGCGGCTTAGCTTATGACGACACTGCAATCAGAACCGATGTTGATCAGAATACTGCCGACATTGCTACCAATGTAACCAATATCGCCACTAACGTAACCGACATCGACAATCTTGAAGCAGAGCAAACAACTCAAAATACTGCAATTGCTACAAATACAACCGACATCGCAACAAATGCGACAGATATTGACACTCTTGAAGCGGAACAAACAACTCAGAATACTGCTATCGCTACAAATGCTACAGACATCGCCGCGCATAATGCTGCCGATGGAGATTTGAGCGCTACGAACGAATACAACACAGGCATCAGTTTTGATGGAACGGACCTTACGGTTACAGACATTGGTGGTGATCAAACAATAGACATTAGCGGTCTGGCTTATGACGACACTGCTATCCAAGCGGATGTTGATCAGAATACTGCCGACATCGCTACTAACGTAACCGACATCGACAACCTTGAAGCAGAGCAAACAACTCAAAATACTGCAATAGCTGCAAACGCTACTGACATCGCCGCGCATAATGCAGCCGATGGGGATTTAAGTGATTCTAACGAATACAACACAGGTATCAGTTTTGATGGAAC
>NZ_JAUOPN010000044.1 GCF_030547005.1 Maribacter sp. 1_MG-2023
GGAACTTTTATAGTGCCTGCAAACCTGACCACGCTGGATATCTGGCTCTTTACGAACTATGCCTCACAGAATGCGGGGACCGTATATTATGATAATCTAAGTATCGTTAATTTGTCAAAAACGGAAGTTAATATGGCTCCTGTCTCTGAATTTACAGCCTCTACGGTACAAGGCCCGTCACCTTTGACTGTCGACTTTAACGGATCGGCTTCTTCAGATGACAGTGGTGTAGTTTCATATTCTTGGGATTTTGGGGATGGTAGTACTGGTACTGACGTTCAACTTTCACATATTTATACTTCGGCAGGAATATTCAATGCGGAACTAACGGTAATGGATGCCGATGGGCTGATGGATACCGATACGGTAGAAATCATTGTAGAGGCATCCGCGGATTCCCCGATATCCATATCCTCTGGAAGTCCGTTGAGCGGAGGTATTCCCTTATCGGTCGATTTTACGGGAAGCGATTCTACCGACGATGTGGGTATAGTTAGCTATACTTGGGATTTTGGCGACGGTGGCAGCTCTGATGTTTCTGATCCGCATTACGTTTATGTAGATGCGGGCAATTATACGGCAACCTTAACGGTAACCGATGAAGATGGAAATTCCTCTGTCAGTACACTTGAGGTAGAGGCGGTAGACGGTAGTGCACCTTTGGTTTGCACCGACCAACTGA
>NZ_JAUOPN010000045.1 GCF_030547005.1 Maribacter sp. 1_MG-2023
GCCATTTTACTTTGAACATAAATACTGAAATCGTCAGCATATCTTACATAGCGATGCCCACGTTTCTCTAATTCTTTATCTAACTCATTGAGTAGGATATTAGAAAGAAGCGGACTTAAAGGAGAACCTTGCGGGACGCCTTTTCTTCGCTTTTGTAGCTTACCGTTAATTAGTATAGGCGCTCTAAGAAATGAACGCAATAGCCGCATCGTGGCTTTGCACTTCACCTTTTTGTCTATCAACTCTAAAAGTATATAGTGTTCTACTTCATCAAAGAAACTCTTTAAATCTATATCTACTATATGCTGAAAACCTGAGTTGACATTTAAAAGACTTTGTGCAATGGCTTGATGCGCATTACGCTGTGGTCTGAATCCGTAACTGTGCGATTGAAAACATGGCTCAAATATAGGTTGCAGTACTTGGTGTAATGCCTGTTGAAACACTCTGTCAACAACCGTAGGAATACCGAGTAATCGTTTCTTACCATTGCTCTTGGGGATTTCAACGCC